>SUVB01000050.1 GCA_015062205.1 Desulfovibrio desulfuricans | reverse complement strand
ATGCTTCGGCATTATGCAGCCAAATATACGCCTTCCAAAAAGCATACAACCAGTCTGCCCATCCCTTTATCTGGAAGAAGCGGCAAGTGCGAGGCGCATAGCTGGCTAATTCTATAAAAAATTTTTGCAACTAGACACTAGCAGGCGGCGATTTCACTGTATGGAGAACCCCCCGCGCCAGGCGCGGGGGTTCGACGGCGGGAACTCAGTCGTCCCTGCTGCCGAGGCTCCTGTTTTCGTGCGCGCGGAAGCCGTCCTCGTACCCTTTTTTGTATCCGGCGCGGAAGATTGCCTGGCTGACAAGCACGGCGATCAGGGCAATGATGGCACCTATAAGCACAAGATGCATGTGAGGCTCCTATTTTGCCGTTTTTTGCGGCAGGGCATGGTATGCTTTTCCTTGCCGCAGGATGACCTTCCCGTAGCCCGTTTCCGCGCCTTCGCCGCACTGGGCGAGGCCGCCGCCTTCGCGCAGGACCGGCAGTATCTCGCCGAGGCCGTTGTCCAGTTTCAGCACATAGACGGTCCGGCTCAGATTGTCGCAGAACGGAATCAGCGCGACGGCGGATGCGTCGGGCGCGCCGGCCTTGCGGGCGGAAAAAAATCTGTCTTTGTATTTCCAGGCGAAGAACCCAAGGGCGGCGACAAGGCCGACAAGAACCAGAAACAACAGAATGCGCAGCAGCAGACGCCGACGGCCGCGCCCGGCGGGAGCGCCGTCGTTCGGACTGACAGATTCTTCGCTTGCCATAGGTATCTCCCCGCTTGTGGGGCAGCATGAGGCCGCCCGGCTGGGGGGGCCGCCTCCTGCCCCTGCTTGGATTCGAGGGCAACGCTGCCGTTGCGGCGGATATCAAGCCGTGTGGGCGTGGGCGCACCGCCGCCGGAGGGCACATAGACCTTGTGCTCAAAGCAGGACGTTGTGCCCGTTCTCCGACAGGGCCGGGTCGGGGCGCGCCACGCCCGGCACGCCGCGGAACTCCGCAAGGAACAGCTGCTGATTGGCCTGCCCGGGACCGCCGGAGGCGCTCCAGCGGGCTATGAAGGCGTCAACGTCCGGCATGGCGCGAGTATGCAACAGAGGGAGGACGGGTTCAAGGGATTCCCCTATGCCGTCTCTGCTGTGCTGTATCGATGCTGACCCGTGGGCTGCCGGGAGTTGTGCCCGGCAGCCGCATGTCCTATAAGAATGGGGGCCATAGTAGGAACAATAATCCCGTGCCGCCACAGGAGCCAGACATGCCGGATGCCATAACTTTTGACCATGATATAACAAATGGAGATAGTTAAGGTGAACAATACTATTGATATAGATAATGAAAAAATGCAAAGAACTGCATTTCAAAAATGGTATGCCTTAAATATTGGATCAAAAAACTCAGCATCTACAATATCAACAGCAATTAATCAAGTGCGCTTAAAAAATAGTGGGAAAAATGTTTTTTCAATAAATAATTATAGTGAGTTAAAATCAGTGATAAGCGATAAAACAGATTTCTTTCAAAAAAAGAGATGGCTCTTATTCAAAAATGAATGATATTTTTGAATTTAATGATAATGTCCAAATGGATGATTTGAAAAGTGGAATTAAATATTATTTAAAATTTTTAGAAAGAATTGATGAGATAAAGAAAATAAATTTATATACAAGCATCAATAACTTTGAAGCACAAATTATTCAAATTGATTTTTCCGATAGCGTAAAGCTCAATTCAATACAAGAAAGGATAGTTCATTGGGATTATAAACAACAGCAAAAATTTGCAAATATATATAACATATGCGACACAAATGGAAACCACAACTATAATGACGATGACCAGAAAGCATGTTTCCTACAATTTTTACGACAAATAAAATATGCTGCAATGCTATGCAATGAAGAAAATAAATATAAATATACTCATTTATATACTATATTGACAAATGACAAACGCGGTAATTGGGCGAGATATTTGCTGCCGACACTCAACGGCTGGTCTGGATTAAATAAGCCATTAAATGAAACTAGTGGCAATAATTCAGCTTTTAATAACATAGTAGATATCCACAAATCGTATATTTTTGACGACAAGGATAAAGAGCATAACATGGCAACTACAATAACCAATATGCAGCAAATATCTTCTTTAGCCTCTCCCCATTACTGGTGGCTTGTAGCCAATCCGCGCATCTGGAATTTTGCCGACCTGCCCACGGGCGAGACGCAGACCTACACCGCCCTCAATGAAAACGGCAACAAGCGCCGCGTGTACCAGAACTTCGCGGACGCCGCCGTGGGCGACAAACTTGTCGGCTACGTGTCGCAGCCGCAGAAAAAACTGGTGGCCCTCTGCACCATCACGGCCAAGGACGGCGACAACATCATCTTCCGCAAGGACGAGCAGCTTGCCGACCCCATCAGCTACGCCGAATTGAAGGACATGCCGGAACTGGCGTCCATGCAGTTCTTCCAGAATTCCAACGGCAGCCTGTTCAGCCTCTCGGAAAAGGAAGCCTCCGCGCTCATGGACTGCATCCGCGAGCGCAATCCACGCCCTCCGGCGGACGCCGCGCCCCCCTACACGGCGGAGGACTTCTGCCGCGAGGTCTACATGGCGCCGGAACGCCATGCCCGCCTGTGCAAGTTGTTGCTGCGGCAAAAGAACATCATCCTCCAGGGGCCTCCCGGCGTGGGCAAGACGTATGCGGCGCGTCGGCTGGCCTGGTCCGTCATGGGCTGCAAGGACGACAGCCGCGTCACCATGGTGCAGTTCCACCAGAACTATGCCTATGAGGATTTCGTCATGGGCTACCGGCCCGACGGCGCGGGCTTCGTCCTGCGCGAGGGCGTGTTCTACCAGGCCTGCAAGCGGGCTGCCAACGATGCGGGCCGCGGGCACTTCTTCATCATCGACGAAATCAACCGGGGCAATTTGAGCCGCATTTTCGGGGAGCTGCTCATGCTGCTGGAAAACGGGCACCGGGGCGAATCCCTGCCCCTGCCGTACAACGGCGAGCGTTTTTCCGTGCCCCCGAACCTGCATGTCATCGGCATGATGAACACGGCGGATCGCAGCCTCGCCCTCATGGACTACGCGCTGCGGCGGCGTTTCGGCTTTTGCGCCATACCGCCCGGCTTCGGCAGCGCGGGATTTTCGGCCTATCTGGAAAGTCTGGGCGACAAGCCCAAGCTGCGCGCGCTGGTGGAGGTCGTCAAAAAACTCAATGAAGCCATCAGCGAGGACGCCTCGCTGGGCAGGGGCTACTGCGTCGGGCACAGCTATTTTTGCGGCATGCAGCCGGAAGATGTTACGGATGAGAGACTGGCGGACATCGTGGAATGCGATCTGCTGCCCCTTCTGGAGGAATACTGGTTCGACGACGCCGACAAGCGCCGCCAGTGGGAAAAAGAATTGAAGGGGACGCTTTCGTGAGCGCGCGGCACGGCGTCCGCATCAAGAATGTCTACCACATGCTGAGCTACGCCTATGCCGCCCTGCGGCAGGGCGACTGCAAGCGGCTGGCGGATGAGGATTTCGAGCATATCCACGACCTGTTCGCTGCCATTCTGGCGCGCGGGCTGGCAGGGCAGATCCGCCGCGGCCTGTACCGGGAGTACCATGAGCGGCGTGCGGCACTGCCCATCCTGCGCGGCAAGCTGGACATGCCCGCCACGCTGGCGGAACGCTGCGCCTGCCGCGCACGTTTGGGCTGCGAATTCGACGAGATGTCGGCCAACGCCCTGGCGAACCGCGTCTGCAAGACCGCCGCCGTGATGCTGGTGCGGCACGGCCAGGTCGGCAGGGACAACAAAGAAGCTCTGCGGCGGATTCTGGATTGCCTCTCCGGTGTGGATGTCCTTCCCGTGGGGGCCATCCCCTGGCAGAGCTTGCGCCTCCACAAGGGCAATGCCGCATATTCGGCGCTGCTGGCCGTCTGCCGCCTGCTTTTTGCAGGGCGGCTGCTCTCCACGGAATCCGGGACGCGCCGCATGGCTGAATTTCTGGACGACCAGCAGATGTGCCGCCTGTACGAAAAGTTTCTGCTGGCCTATTTTCGGGAAGAACACCCCGTGCTTGCCGCCGCCTCCGAGCGCGTGGACTGGAACCTGGGCAGCGCGCCCGACGCCGCCCTGCCGGTCATGGCGACGGACGTCACCCTGCGCAAGGCGGGCCGGAGGCTCATCATCGACGCCAAATACTACGGCAAGAGCATGGCGGCCAACCTGTACGGCGGGCACAAGCTGCACTCGGCCAACCTGTATCAGATTTACGCCTATGTGAAGAACAGCGACAGGGGCAGAAGCGGCGATGTCGCCGGGCTCCTGCTCTATGCCGGGACCGACGAGGCTGTCCGCCCCGGCAGCGAATATGTCATGGACGGCAATGTCATCAGCGCCCGGACGCTGGATTTGGACCGGGATTTCACGGAGATTCGCGGCCAGCTGGACGCTGTCGCTCACATGCTGGACAGGCCGTTCACCAGCAGCGGACAGGCCGGGGCCGCATGAATGCCATGTTGACGTTCGGCAACTAGGCGGGGAAACGGGAATCCGTCTCCCTGCCCGGTGTGCAAAGTGTCCTTCTTTTCGGTGAAGATGCTTGCCGGCGTCGGCGTCTGTCGAAGGACATTCCCTGCGGAAAAAATCGGAAAAGGAGTTCTGCCATGAAGCACAGGGTGAAAGTTACTGTGATAGACAAAAAACTCTATCCGGAATTGCAGCGGCAGTTTTGCAGTGATCCGGATTCAGGCGAGTGCCCCTGCTATAATGTCGGGGACGAGTTTCTTTTTGAGCGTGACGGCGCAAGGGATGATTTCTGGCACATGGGCCTGAACACCCTGGTCAAGACCGACAAGAATCCGGACAGCATTGCCGGCGGCCCCCGGATGCCCCACTGCTCGGAAGCGTGGGACGCCATTTCCCGATATATTTATACGGGGCTGCAGGGCGGTTCCATCATGAAAGGCTGGATGAAGGATGAAAAAACCATGATCGCCTGCTGCTCTGACGGGACAAGGCCTGTCATTTTTAAAATTGAAAGAATAGATTACACCTAGGGCGCGTCCCGGAACAGGAAAAAGCCGCGGGCCCGACGCTGCCCGGGCATATGCCGGGACTGCCCGCCTGCGCCTCCCGGGCGTCATTCCTGTTGCCGGGCCGTCTCTTTGCGGGCATACTGCATGCTGCTGCGGAGCGCCTCTGCGGCCTTGCCGCCCTCCGCAGCGGGGAAGACGTTCCAAGGAGTGCCCATCGTGCAAAAAAACGACATTGTTGCGGCCGGCGTGTGCGCGGCGGCCTTCGGCGGACTGCTGGCGGCCCCCGGCGCGCTGGACGGCTTTATCCGGCTGACGGCGGCCCACCCCTACGCCATGAGTTTCATCAAGTTCGCCGTGCTGGCCACGTTTGGCGAATGCATCGCGCTGCGCATCACCACCGGCGTGTACAACCGGCCCGGCTTCGGCCTTGTGCCCAAGGCCGTGGTCTGGGGTTTTCTGGGCATGCTCATCAATGTGGCCTTCACCGTATACGGCGGCGGCACACCGCGCCTGCTGGCCGGGCTGGGCCTGCTTTCCCCGGATGCCGCAGGCTTCGGCGCGCGCCTGCTCACGGCCTTTGCCGTCAGCGTGCTGCTCAATTCGCTGTTCGCGCCGGTGCTCATGCTCGCCCACAAGCTGACGGACCTGCACATCGCCGCCGGCGGCGGCACGCTTTCCGGCCTGTGCCGCAGGCCGGACGTGGCGGCCCTGCTGCGCGCCGTGGACTGGAACGTCATGTGGGGCTTTGTGCTCAGGAAGACCATTCCCCTGTTCTGGATTCCCGCGCACACCATCACTTTCATGCTGCCCGTGCACTTCCGGGTGCTCTTTGCCGCCCTGCTGGGGGTGGCTCTGGGCGTTATCCTGGCCTTTGCGGGGCTGCGCGCCGGGAAGGCATAGCGGAACGGGACTCACTGCCCGGCGTTCCGCCCGCCCCTGCCGAGGCGCAGGCCCAGCGCCAGCAGCGCCGCCGCGTTGCGCGCGGCCATGCGCAGGTTGTCGCGTCCTTCGCGCAGGGCCTCATCCACGGAGCAGGGACGGTATACGGCGTCGGTGACGGCGTCGATGCCGTGGGCGAACACGGCATCCACATCCTGCCGCAGGCAGCCGCCTATGGCGACGACGGGCCTGCCGTGCCGTTTGGCCACACGGGCCACGCCCACGGGCGTCTTGCCGTGGGCGGTCTGCCCGTCGATGCGGCCCTCGCCGGTGATGACCAGGTCGGCGTCGCGCAGCAGTTCCTCCAGCCCCACGGCTTCGGTGACGATGTCCACGCCCGGGCGCAGCCTGCCGTGCAAAAAGGCGTGCAGCGCGCCGCCCATGCCGCCGGCCGCCCCCGCCCCGGGCACGTTTTCCATGTCCGCATTCGCGTCACGCCGCGCAATGGCCGCGAAGCGGCGCAGGTTCGCGTCCAGAAGCTCCACCATTTCCGGGGTCGCCCCCTTCTGCGGCCCGAACACGGCTGAAGCCCCGCGCGGCCCGCACAGGGGATTGTCCACATCGCAGGCCACATCGATCACCGTCTCGCGCAGGCGCGCGTCAAGCCCGGAGAGGTCGATGGAGGCAAGCCGCCCCAGGCCCTCGCCGGTGGGGGCGATGTCCGTCCCCTGCGCGTCAAGCAGGCGCGCGCCCAGCGCCTGCAGCATGCCTGCCCCGCCGTCATTGGTGGCGCTGCCGCCGATGCCGAGCAGGAGCTTGCGCGCGCCGGCGTCCAGTGCGGCGCGGATGAGTTGCCCGGTGCCGACGCTGCTGGTGCGCAGGGGGTTGCGGCATGTTGGCGGCACAAGGGCCAGGCCGTCGGCGGCGGCCATTTCGATAACGGCCGTTGCACCGTCGCCGGTAAGTCCGTAGAAGGCCTCCACCGGTTCGCCCAGCGGCCCCTGGGCCGTCACCGTCACACGACGTCCCCCTGTGGCGGCCGTCACGGCGTCTACCGTGCCCTCGCCGCCGTCCGCCACGGGCACAAGCACGTAGGCTGCCGCGGGGAAGATTTCACGGAAGCCGGCCTCCAGGGCTTCGGCGGCTTCCTGTGCGGTGAGGGATTCCTTGTACGAATCGGGGGCGATGACAATCTTCATGCGGCCTCCTTCGGGCGGGAAAAAGGTCAGGGCGACAGGCGCAGCAACTGCACATGCGCCAGATGTTCCAGCTCTTCCGTGAGGCACAGGGCCTCGGCGAGGCTTTTGCCCACGGCGCACAGGCCATGCCCGGCCATCCATACGGCGGGCCTGCCCGCAGCTGCCTCCGCCACGGCCTCGGCCAGTTCCCTGGAGCCGGGGGGCAGGGCCGGGGCAAACGCCAGCCTGGCGCGCCAGACCTCGGCCTCGAACAGGGGCAGGCGCAGGAAATTTTCCATGTCGTCGGCCAGGCGCAGGCTCAGGGCCAGCAAATGCCGCGGGTGCGTGTGCAATATGGCCCGGCAATCGGGAACAGTCCGGTACACGGCCAGATGCATGCCCGTCTCCGTGGAGGCGGGGCCGCCGTGCAGCGCACGGCCGTCGTCCAGGGCGACCACGCAGCAGTCCGCCGCCGTGAGGCGGCCCTTGGCCGCGCCCGAACGGGTGATGCAGATGCGCCCCGGCGCTTCCGCAAGGCGCAGGCTGGCATTGCCGTTGCAGCCGGAGAGCAGGCCCTGCCGCCAGGCGTCGCGGCAGACGGCGGCCATTTCGGCGGCAGGCAGGGCGGCCGTGTCCAGGGGGCGGGAATCACAGGCGGCGTCAGTCACGGCAGGTCTCCTCACGGCAGGTGTTTTTGTCGCGCCAGGCGCGCAGATCAACCTTTGTCAGACGCCCGGAGGCGTCCACGGGCACGGTTTTTACCAGTTCGTTGAGCAGCCGCTGCACCGGCCGGAAGGCCGGATTCAGCGTAAAGCGCCATATGCCGTTCTCTTGGCGGGGCAGGTACTTGCGGCCCATCTTGAGCGGCAGCAGGCCCTCGTCGAACAGCAGCATGTAGAGTTGATACGCCGTTTCGCCGGAAAGGCGGGCCTCGTTGCTCTGGTGCTTGGCGGCTTCCATGTCCGCATTGACCTGCCCCGGCGCATAGCCCCTGTGGGCCACCATGCCCGTCGGGTCCAGCGCGGCCAGCGTGTATCCCGCCCTGGCGGCCCGCCAGCTGTAGTCCTGATCCTCATGCCCGTAGCGGCCGTAGCCTTCGTTCCAGTAGCCCAGCGTTTCGCGCGTCGCCCGCGGGATGGCTGCGCAACCGCCGCCGCAGACCGTCGTTTCCTCTGCATAGTCGCCGTCCGGCAGGGGCAGCGGCCTGCGCGACGGCTCATGCCATTCGCAGAGCCTGTAGGCGGCCATGCCCACCTGCGGATAGGTTTCCAGCAGCGTGGTCAGGCGCGGCAGCCAGAGCGGATCGAGTATTTCCACGTCATTGTCCAGCTTGACAAAGCAGTCTGCCCCGGCGGCATCGTCCCAGGCCAGATTGGAGGCCACGGCCACGCCCATGTTGCGGCGCAGCAGGCGCACGCGCATGTGCGGGTGCGCGTCGGCCAGCTGCAGCAGATACTCCCGCATGCCGTCGTCGCTGCCGTTGTCCACCACGGTAAGCCCGTAGCCCGGCGGGGTTCTGACCAGCAGGCTTTCCAGACAGAGCCGCGTCAGCTCCAGCCGGTTCCATGTGACCACGCCGATATGTGCGCGCATGTCAAGCCTGCCCGCCGTTTTCAAAATGGTCAAAGCCGCGCAGTCCGGCGAGCCCGTCCAGCGGCTCGTTGTTGCAGACGATGCCGCCCCCGGCGGTGACGGTGCCGAGGCTGGTCAACCCCGGAATGGCGGCATTGAGAGCCGGGAGCATGTCCGGCGCGCAGGAGCCGAGGAGGGCGTAATCCTCGCCGCCGAGCAGGGTCTCGTGCACGGGGTCCGTGCCGTGCTGCACGGCATGGCGCACGACCTCCGGGTGCAGCTGGCCGCGCGCCAGCACGATTTCCGCGCCGAGGCCGCCGCCCTGATCCTGCCCGGCCGCGCGCAGTTCTCCGGTAAGGCCCAGCAGGCGGGGCAGGTCGCGCATGATGCCGTCCGACACGTCCATGAGCGCCGGGGGGCGGGCATTGTAGCCCGCGCGGGCCAGCATGAGGCCCGCATCCACCTGCGGTTCGGGATGCAGATGCGCGGCGCAGGCGGCGGGCCAGTCCGCAAGGGCGTCGCGCCCCTTTTCCTCCAGCACGCGCAGACCGATGCGGGCCAGGCCCAGGCGGCCCACCACAAAGAGCACATCGCCGGGCATGCTGCCGCCGCGCGCGAGAAAACCGCCCCGGGCGACGGGTTCGCCCCAGACGGTTATGGAGACATGCAGGCCCGGGCTGCGGGAAAGGTCGCCCCCGGCCAGGGCCATATGGTATTTTTGGGCCAGCCCGGCCATGCCGGAAAAAAAGGCTTCCAGCCATGCCGTATCGACAGTGCGGGGCAGGCCGAGGCAGAGCGTGAAGCCCAGCGGCCGCGCGCCGCAGGCCGCGAGGTCGCTGACGTTGACGGCCAGCGCCTTGTAGCCTGTTTCCTCGGGCGTGAAATAGGCCCGGCGGAAATGCACATCCTCCAGAAAAAGGTCGCTGCTGACGGCCAGCGGCGTTTCGCCCCTGAGTACGGCGCAGTCATCGCCGCGGCCCAGCAGCAGCGAAGGGTGTGCTGCGGGAAAATGCCGGGCCAGCAATGCCAGGATGCCGTCTTCGGAAAGCGTGCCGGCGTCATGGGGGCAAGCATGTTGCGCAGTCATGGTCAGTTCTCCAGAAGCAGGTATTCGCGCAAGATGACCTTGAGGCCGAAGCCGGGGAAATGCACCTGAACCTTGTCGGGCGGAAGCTGTCGGACAATCTTCCCGCGCCCGAAAATGCGGTGGCGGCAGTAGCACAGTTCTCCGTCGCCGCCGTCTGCGGCAGAGCGCGGCGCATCCCCGCCGCCGCGTGGCTGCCCCGTGTCGCGCACGGGCGGCATGTCGTCCTCCGCAGGGGAAAGCTGGCAGTCGTCATAGGCGCCGGGCGGCGGAACCAGCGGCCCTGCCGGCCGTGCAAAGGCGGCAGGAATGTGGGCCTCCGCCCCCATGCGCGAGGCCGCGCGGACGAAGCCCGCGTCTCCCGCAGGGCGGCGGGAAAGCCGGCCGCCATACCCTTCCAGCCATTCCTCCACAAGGCCGGGGGCCAGCTCGCGCACAAAGGGGCTGCGGCTCACATGCTGGCTGCCGCGCTCCGCCCGGCTGTACAGGGAGGCCGGGGCATACAGTTCCAGATTCCTGCGGGCGCGGGTGCAGGCCACGTACATGAGGCGGCGCTCCTCCTCGAAATCCTCCGGCCGGGCCAGGGCATGCCGCGAGGGGAAGCGGTCCTCGACAAGGTCAATAATGAGCACGGCGTTCCATTCCAGCCCCTTGGCCGAATGCACGGTGGACAGGGTGATGCGCCCCTCGTCGCCCTGCCCCTCGTCGTCCTCGGGCGTTTCCAGCGCCAGGTCGGCCACAAAAAGATCCAGCTCCGCATAGCCCGAGGCCATCTGGATGATTTCCTCCAGTCCCTGCTGACGGCGGGGCCAGTCTTCGGGATAGAGCGCCTCCAGACGCGGGCGGTAGTGCTCCAGTACGGCGTTCAGCGTGGATGCCGGGTCGCCCCCGTTGGCGCGCAGCCCGTCCACGAAGCGCATGTCTTCCAGGAAGCCGGGATACTTGCCGAAGGCCTTTGCCGTGAGTGTGGGGTCGCCGCTCTTGGCGGCGGCGTACAGTTTTTCCACGGTCTTCGGGCCGATGCCGCTGTGCTGCGCCGCCACGCGGGCAAAGGCCGGCATGTCCAGCGGGTTGAGCAGCAGCCGGGCATAGGCGATGACGTCCTTGACGTGGGCCGCCTCGGTGTAGCGCAGGCCCCCGTACTTGCGGAAGGGAATGCCCGCCTGGTTCAGGGCCATTTCCAGATGGTAGGAATGAAAGCCCGCGCGGAAGAGCACGGCGATCTCGTGCGGCAGGTAGTCGTCCAGCAGCTCCGCGATGCGTCGCGTCACCAGCTGGGCCTGGCTCATGTCGCTCAGGGGCGTCACCAGGCGCACGGGCGCGCCGCCCTCCCGGCGCGTGAACAGCGTCTTGCGGAAGGATTCCGCCGCGTGGGCCAGCAGGCTGTTGGCCACGTCCAGCACGGGTTTGGTGGAGCGGTAGTTCTCTTCCAGTCGGATGACGGCCGCTCCGGGGAAGAGCTTGGGAAAATCCAGAATGTTGCGCACGTTGGCGCCGCGGAAGGCGTAGATGGACTGCGCCTCGTCGCCCACGGCCATGACGTTGCCGGGCGGTTCGTCCTCCGGCCCGGCCAGCAGGCGCACGATGCGCGCCTGCACGAGGTTCGTGTCCTGATATTCGTCCACAAGGATGTGTTTGTAGCGCTGCCGCAGGAACGCGGCGGCCGCGGCATTGTGCCGCAGCAGATCCTCCAGTTCGAAAAGCAGGTCGTCGTAGTCCAGCAGGCCCTTTTCGCGGCGGAAGGCGGTGTAGGCCTCGCCCAGCTGCGCCAGCGCCCCGGCGTGCGGCAGCAGATGGAAGGCCTCGCGCTGCAGCACCTCGTCCAGCGGCAGTTCCTTGTTGCGGGCCTTGCTCAGGAGGCCCGCGATGCTCTGTGTCTTGGGGAAGGAGCGGTCGCCCCTGCCCAGCCTGAGTTCGTCCCTGCACTGCTTGATTGCGGCCGTGATGTCCGCCGCGTCCATGACGGTAAAGGGACGGTCGCCCAGCCAGGCGGGTTTCCAGCGGCGCAGGGCACCGAAGGCGAAGGCGTGGAAGGTGCCGCCCTGCACGCCCGCAAGCCCCTGGTTCAGCAGCAGGCCCGCGCGGTGCAGCATCTCCCGCGCGGCCTTGCGCGTGAAGGTGAGCAGCAGCATGGCGTCGGGCGAGACATTGTGCTCGGCCAGCCAGGCCAGCCGGTAGACGATGGTGCGGGTCTTGCCGCTGCCCGCGCCCGCCACCACCAGCACCGGACCGTCGCCGCTGGTGGCCGCCGCGTACTGGGCCTCGTTCAGGGCTTGCGCGTAGTCAATCATGGGCGCAGGATAGCACAAGGCGGGCGCGCAGGCCAGAGGCGCGAGGACGCATGGCCCGGCCCGCCCGGCTCAACGCAGGGCAATGAATTTGTGCGTCTGCAGCGAGAGGCGCCAGTTGTGCTCCAGACAGAGGCGCACGCACAGGGCCGTGGCGGCCGCATCCCGGCTCACGGGCTGCAGGCGGATTTTTTCCGGGGGCAGGGCGGCCAGCCGGGCCGCGTGGCGCTCCACGTCCGCCATGTCGCGCACGGGCAGCTTGATTTCGTCGGCCCGCGCCCAGTTGGCGTCCGCCACGGGCCTGGCCTTGGGCGAAAGCGTCACCCATGTGCCGGGCGCACAGTCAATGGGCGCCGTGCCGCTGGTTTCAAGCTGCACGGCGCACCCGGCCTGCAGCAGGGCTTTGGTCAGGCTGCCGACGGGCTGGCGGCAGGGCTCGCCGCCGGTGACAACCACATGCCGCGCAGCGCCCCGGCGGGCCAGCGCCTCCCGCACGAGCCAGTCCACATCGGCGCGGGTGTGGGCCGGGCTTGCGGCCGTCTTGTTCAGGACGCCTGCGTCATTGTCCGGCAGGCGGTCTTCGGGGCGCAGGGGCAGCGCATAGCCCGTGTCGCACCACGGACAGCCCACATCGCAGCCCTGCAGACGGATGAAAAGCGCGGGCGTGCCCGCCCACCGTCCTTCGCCCTGGAGCGACAGAAAGACCTCGTTGACCAGAAGCCGCGCCATCAGCCGCGGCTCCAGCGCGCGGCGCTGCCTTCCGTCTCGTGCACCACCACGGCATCGACGCGCAGTTCCTCCGGCATCCCGGCCTGCCGCAGGACCGCGGGAAAGAATTCCTCCCCCAGATAGGCGGCCATATTCTCCGCCGTGGGGTTGAAGGGCACGGGGCACAGGGAGTCGTCATCCAGGGCGGCGGCCAGTCTGGCGCACAGGGGATCCTGCGTGAACAGCAGGGTGCGGTGGTCCCAAGTCGCGTCCAGCGCCCCAAAGAGCGTCTTCTTTACTTCGGCGAAATCGACGACCATGCCCAGCCGGTTCAGGCGCGGGGCGGAAAGCGTGGCCTCTATGCGGTAATTGTGGCCGTGCAGGCGCTCACACCGGCCGTCATAGTCATAGAGACGGTGCGCGGCGGAAATGCTGTGCGCGCGGGTAATCTGCATCATGGGCGGCTCCTTGGTCAGTTCTTCATAAACGCTGCGGCGCGCGGCCGCAAGATGCCGCGAACCTCCGGCGCTTGGCGGCGCGGCAAAAAACATCTATGCTCGGCGCGAAGCGCTGAACAGGAGCGACCATGCGCGTCATCCACAATCCCTGCACGGACCCGGCCTTCAACCTGGCCGCCGAGGAATGGCTGCTGCGGCATACGGATACGGACATCTTCATGCTCTGGCGCAACGCGAAGGCCGTCATCGTCGGGCGCAACCAGAACACCCTGTCCGAAATCAACGAGGACCATGTGCGCGCGCACGGCATCCCCGTGGTGCGCCGACTTACCGGCGGCGGCGCGGTCTTCCATGATCCGGGCAACCTGAACTTTACCTTCATCTGCCTGCGCAGAACCGGGAACGGGCTGGATTTCCGCATGTTCGCCGCTCCCGTCATCGCGGCGCTCAACGCCATGGGCGTGCCCTGCGCCTTCAACGGCCGCAATGACATTGTGGCCGGCGGCAAGAAGATTTCCGGCAATGCGCAGCACATTGCCGGCGATCGGGTGCTGCACCACGGCACGCTGCTTTTCGCGGCGAACATTGCGGATATCTCTGCCGCGCTGCGGCCGGACGCAGCCAAGTTCACCGGCAAGGCTGTCAGGAGCGTGCGCTCGCGCGTGGGCAATATCGCGGATTTCCTGCCCCGGCCCATGCCCATTGAGGAATTTGCCGCCGCCCTGCTGCGGCAGGTGACCGGCGGGGCGGCCCCGGCGGAGCAGGGCTTCCGCCCGGAAGAGACGGAGGGCATCGCAACTCTGGCGGCGGCGAAATACCGCACATGGGAATGGAATTACGGGCATTCGCCGCGTTACGACATGGCGCGTGTTACCAGAACGCCCGGCGGGCTCATTGACGCGCGCCTGAATGTGCGCAACGGCCTGATAACGGAAGCGCGCCTGTACGGGGACTACTTCGGCGTGCGGGATGTGGCCGGTCTGGAAATGGCCCTGCGCGGCTGCCGCCACGAGCGCGCCGCGCTGGCCGACCGGCTGGCGACGCTGCCGCTGGCGGAATACGTGCAGGGCGTGGATGCGACGACGCTGGCCGCCTGCCTGGCGTAAGCGCGGCACGGCCGGCGCGGCGTAAAGGCCCCGGCATGCGCGCCGCCGCTTTCCCCTGCCGTTCCGGGGCACAGGGGCGTCAGGCGCTGGGCCAGCGCACGGCACGGATTTCCGGCCCGTCTTCCAGCAGGGCGGCCCCGAGGCTGGACGCTGCCGTGGACTTTTCCACGGGCTGCGGCCTGATGCCGCCGGAGAGCGCCGCCTGCCGGAGCACCTCGCCGGTGCGGGCAAAGAGGTTGGTCAGGATGGCGTTGGAGACCAGCATGCCCCTGCGGGTCAGGCGCAGATAGCCGTTGCGGATGCGGATGAGGCCGTTCTCGTGCAGGGCCTGCACGAGGCGCTGATGGTCGCGCATGAAGTCGCGCCCGGTCATCTCGCGGTAGGCTTTCACCCGCAGGCCGCGCGAAGTGCGCAACCGCAGCATGAGCATCTCCAGCACGCGCGTTTCCGGCCCCAGTTCCTCCACCTCACTGCCCAGCGAGCCTTCGCGGACGCGCGCGTTCCATGCCGTCTGCCCGGCGGGGTTGGTCCAGCGGCGGTTCCCGATGGTGGAGGTGGCCGACGGGCCAAGGCCCAGATAGTCCGCGCCCTCCCAGTAGCCCATGTTGTGGCGGCACTGGAAGCCCATGCGCGCGAAATTGGAAATTTCATACTGCAAATAGCCGTGCTGCTCCAGCAGCGCCGCGCCTTCCATGAACATGATGTTCTGGTCGCGTTCCGGCGGGAGCAGCAGGCGGCCTTCCTCCACGTCCAGCTCCAGCGGGGTGCCCGGTTCCAGGGTCAGCCCGTAGGCCGAGATGTGGTCGGGCGACATGCGGACGACGTCCTTGAGCGTTTGCAGCCACTGGCGCACGCTCTGCCCCGGCAGTCCCCACATGAGGTCCACGCTGATGTTGGCGCAGCCCGCCTCCCGCGCCAGAAAGGCCGCGTGCAGGCTGTCCGACGCCTTGTGCGCCCGGCCCAGCGTGTGCAGCAGGGTTTCGTCCAGCGTCTGCAGGCCGATGGAAAGGCGGTTGACCCCGGCCGCAAGGAACTGCTCCGCGCGGCGGCCGCCGCGCAGGGATTCCGGATTGGCCTCCAGCGTCACCTCGGCCTTGGGAGCCAGGGTAAAATATCTGGCCACGCGCTCAAGAATCAGGCCGATGACGCGCGGCGGCAGAAGGCTGGGCGTGCCCCCGCCGAAAAAAACGCTCTGCACGTCCGCGCCGCCGTAGCGGTCGCCCCAGTGGGCCAGCTCCATGAAAAGCGTGTCCACATAATCGCGGACGGAGGGCGAGGCCGCAGCATCGACGCCGCGCCCCAGCGGGCTGGAGAAAAACGCGCAGTAGCGGCAGCGCGTGCGGCAAAAGGGAACATGAATATACACAAGCATGGGTGGTCCTGCACTGTATGCCGTCGGCATTGTGACGGCACTGCCTGAATAATGCAAGGCGCGTGCCCGCGGGCGTTGCGGCATGTCGGCGCGCCCTTGGCAAACAGTCCGCGCCGAAGTATATTCCCTCTTTATCGCGCGGCGCAAGCCCGGCATGCCGGTGGCGCCTGTCGCGTCCCATCCCGACACAGAGGAGCATCCATGATGGATATACGTTTCCAGAATCTCGGGCCGGAGCAGTGGAAGGGCGACGTGCTGCTGGCCCCCGTCTGTCAGGGCGAAAGCCTGACCCAATCCCCGCAGCTGGACAAGGCCGCGCCCTGGCTGGCCGTGGCCCCGGCCCTGCGCGACTTCAGGGGCAGGGAGGGCGAACTCGCTCTGCTGCACGGCCATCCTGATCTGCCCGTGCCCCGCGTACTGGCCGTGGGGCTGGGCCCGCGCGCGAAGGTGGACTGCGCCCGCATCCGCAAGGCCGTGGCCGCCGCCGTGCAGTTCTGCCGCAAGCGGGGCTGGGCGTCCGTTGTGCTGCCCGAACCGCTGCTGGCCGTGCTGCCCGGCGGGCGGGAACGGCTGGTGGAAGAATGTGTCTGCGCCGCGCTTCTGGCCCTGCACCGTTGCGACGCGCTGAAGAAACCCGATCCCGACGAACCCGCCGCCCCGCAGTGGCTGGCCGTGGCCTTCGACGGGCAGGCCGTGCCCGACGCCGCGCAGGCCGCCGCCCGCCGGGGCGAGAACGCCGCATGGGCCGTGGGGCTTGCTCGCGATCTGGCCGCCGCGCCGCCCAACCTGCTTTCGCCCGTTCTGCTGGCGGAGCGCGCGCAGGAACTGGCAAAAGAAAAGGGCTTCACCTGCACCGTGCTGGACGAGGAGGCCCTGCACAGCGAGGGCATGGGCTGCCTTCTGGCCGTGGGGCAGGGATCGGCCCGGCCGCCTCGCCTCATCGTGCTGGAGCACGCGCCCGCAGGGCATGAGCAGGACAAGCCCCTTATCCTCGTGGGCAAGGGCATCACTTTCGATTCCGGCGGCATCTGCCTCAAGCCCGCCGCCAACATGCACCAGATGAAGGCCGACATGACGGGTGCGGCCACGGTGCTGGCCACGCTGGCGGCTCTGGCCGGGGAGGGCGCGCCGCGCCGGGTGGTGGGCCTGCTGACCTGCGCGGACAACATGCCGGGCGGCGCGGCCATGCGCCCCGGCGACGTGGTGCGCGCCGCCAACGGGGACAGCGTGGAGATTCAGAACACCGACGCCGAGGGCCGGCTGGCCCTGTGCGACGCCCTTGTGTACGCCCAGAAACACTGGACCCCGGCCGCCGTGGTGGACATCGCCACCCTCACCGGCGCGTGCGCCGTTGCACTGGGTACGCAGCTGGCGGGCCTGTTCTGCGACGACACGGATCTGGCCGAGCGCATCCGTGCGGCGGGCGGGGCCTGCGGCGAGGAATACTGGCCCCTGCCCCTGTGGAAACCCTATGCCGAGGCGCTCAAGAGCGAAGTTGCCGATATCTGTCACATGGGCCCGCGCGAGGGCGGGGCCATCAATGCCGCGCTCTTTCTGCAGCACTTTGTGCAGGAGGGTGTGCGCTGGGCGCATCTGGACATCGCCGGGGTGGACTGGGCCGCCAAGGCCACCCCGCTGACGCCCGTGGGCCCCACGGCCTTTGGTGCGCGCACGCTGCTCAACCTCGCCCGGGGAGGCGTGCAATGAAGGTCTTTCTTATCGGCGCGGGTCCCGGCGATCCCGGCCTGCTGACGCTCAAGGGGCGCGACGCGCTGGCCGCCGCCGACGTGGTGGTGTACGACGCGCTGGCCAATGACGATCTGCTGCGCCACGCCCGCCCCGACGCGGAAAAAATCTATGTGGGCAAGGTGGCGGGCAATCACGCCCTGCCCCAGCACGAAATCAACAGCCTGCTTGTGCGCAAGGCCAGGGAAGGCAAGGTGGTGGCCCGCCTCAAGGGCGGCGACCCCTACATCTTCGGGCGCGGCGGCGAGGAGGCCGAGGAGCTGGCGGCGGCGGGCGTGCCCTTCGAGGAAGTGCCCGGCATCAGCAGCACTATTGCGGCCCCGGCCTACGCGGGCATACCTCTGACGCACAGGGATTATGCCTCCTCCGTGACCATCATCACCGGGCACGAAAACCCGGAGAAACCCGGCTCCGTGCATAACTGGCAGGCCTTGGCGGCAAGCGCCGCCACACTGGTCTTTGTCATGGGCATGAAGAACCTGCCCGACATTGTGCGCAACCTGCTGGCGGCGGGCATGGACCCGACCACCCCGGCCGCGCTCGTCTATCGGGGCACCACCCCGGCGCAACGCAGCCTCACGGCCGCACTGGCCGAGCTGCCGCAGGCCGCCGGGGAGGCGCGCTTCACCAATCCCTCGGTCATTCTCGTGGGCAAGGTGGCGGGGCTGCGCGATACGCTGAACTGGTTCGAGCAAAGGCCCCTGTTCGGCCGCAGCGTCGTGGTCACCCGCGCGCGCGAGCAGGCCAGCGGCCTGGCGCAGCGCCTGACGGATCTGGGGGCCGAGGTCATCCAGTGCCCCACCATTGAGATTCGCCCTTTGCCCGACTGCGCGGAACTGGACAAGGCCGTGGCCGCGCTGCACAGCTACGACTGGTGCATCTTCACTTCGGTCAACGGCG
This sequence comes from Desulfovibrio desulfuricans, assembly GCA_015062205.1. Classification (GTDB taxonomy): domain Bacteria; phylum Desulfobacterota; class Desulfovibrionia; order Desulfovibrionales; family Desulfovibrionaceae; genus Desulfovibrio; species Desulfovibrio desulfuricans_D. The sequence goes on along the minus strand of SUVB01000050.1, from coordinate 56,563 downwards.
TACGCCACTTCTGGCGGCGTCTGCGCCACGCCGGGAAAGACAGCCGCGCTCTGGGCGGGCTCAGGGTGGCCGCCATCGGCCCGGCCACGGCCGACGCCCTGCGCGAGCGCGGCATTGAGCCGGATTTCATCCCCGGTCGCTACGTGGCCGAGGGCGTGCTGGAAGGGCTGCTGGCCCGCGAGGACGGCGACGTGAAGGGCAGGCGCTTCCTTCTGCCGCGCGCGGCCAGGGCCCGTGAAGTGCTGCCTGAGGAACTGCGCCGCGCCGGGGCCGTGGTGGACGTCATCCCCGTCTACGAAACCGTGCCCGCGCAGGACCGCAAGGACGACGTGCTGGAGCGTCTTGCGGCGGGCACGCTCTCCTGCGTGACCTTCGGTTCCTCTTCCACGGTGGAGAACTTTCTTTCTCTCATCCCGGCCGCAACGCTCAAGGCGCATCCGGAAACCAGGCTGGCCGCCATCGGCCCCGTGACCGCCGAAACGTTGCGCGCGCACGGCCTGCCCTGCGACATCATGCCGGAGGAATACACCATCCCGGCGCTGGTGGATGCGCTGCAAACCTTTTTTGCGAGGTAGCCCATGCCCTGCAGGATCGCCATACTTGCCTCGGGCAGCGGAACCAATGCCCAGGCCATGATCGACAAGGCCGCAGAGGGCCTGCTGGACGTGAACATCGCGCTGATCATCTGCAACCGGCCGGGGGCGGGCGTCATCGCCCGGGCGGAAAAGGCGCATGTGCCCTGCCTTGTGCTGGACCACACAAGCTTTCCGGACAGGGAGAGCTACGACCTCAGGCTGGTGGAGGAGCTGCACAGGGCCGGGGCGGAACTGGCCGTGCTGGCGGGGTACATGCGGCTGCTCTCCGGCGCGTTTCTCAAGACCTACCGGGGCAGGGTCGTCAACCTGCATCCCGCCCTGCTGCCCAGCTTCCCCGGCGTGCACGGCGGCGGCGACGCCCTGGCCTACGGGGTCAAGATTTCCGGCTGCACCGTGCACTTTGTGGAAGAACAGGTGGACAGCGGCCCGGTGATCATCCAAGCAGCCGTGCCCGTCAATGCGGGCGAGAGCGAGGACGCGCTCATGAACCGCATTCACGCCATGGAACACCGCATCTATCCGCAGGCCGTGCAGTGGCTGGCGCAGGGGCGCGTCAGCGTGCGGGGGCGGCAGGTGCATCTCGCCCCCGGCGCGGCGCGGCCCGCGGCCCGGGAAGGCGACTGGCTGGTCTGGCCGCCGCTGGAAGAGGGATTTTAGCGCTGCTTTTTGTGAACGTGGACCCGGGGCAGTACGAGCGCCCCGCGGCTTCCCTGAAGCGGGGAAGCTGCGGGGCGCTCTGCGGTACGGCGGCGTGCGGCCTGTTTTTTGTAAACGGGCAAACGGCGCCTAGTAGGCGTGGTCGTCCTTAAGATCCTCGCGCGTCACCGGCGCGGAGAACAGGCGGTACGTCCAGAACTGGTAGGCCAGCACGACGGGCACCATCACCAGCGCCACGCCCAGCATGATTTTGAGGGTCAGCGGGCTGGAGGCGCCGTTGAAGGCCGTCACGGTGGCGGCGGGGTCCAGCGAGGAAATGATCATGCCGGGGAACATGCCCGCCACGCCGAAGAAGGTCACGCCTAGGATAAACAGCGCGCTGCCGCCCCATGCCGCCCACAGCTTTCCGTCCCGCAGCATGACGCGGGCGAGAATGAGCCCTGCCAGCGCCAGAACCGGCAGGAAGAACAGCGCGGGCATGGCGAGGTAGTTCTCGAACAGGCGGGTGTGCGTGGCCGTGAGCGCCAGGAAGACCACCAGCAGCACCAGCACGATGGGCCAGACAAAATAGGCGGCGGCCACGGCGCGGGTCTGCAGGTCGCCCCGGCTCTTGATGGCCAGCCACAGCGCGCCGTGCAGCACAAACATGCAGAGGAAGAACACCCCGCCCGCCAGGCCGTAGAGATTCAGCAGGGAGAGCAGATTGCCGTGGTATACGCCCTTGGCATCCACGGGGATGCCCATGAACAGATTGGCGAAGGCCACGCCCAGCAGCACGCAGGGCACAAGGTTGGCGAGGAAGTGCACGCCGTCCCACAGGGCGCGCCAGCTGTCATGCTCCACCTTGTTGCGGAATTCAAAGGACACGGCCCGGAAGATGAGCGCGAAGAGCAGGAGCAGCAGGGGCGCGTACAGGGCGCTGAACATGACCGCGTACGCCTTGGGAAAGGCCGCGAAGGTCACGCCGCCCGCAGCGATGAGCCACACCTCGTTGCCGTCCCAGAAGGGCCCGGCCGCATTGTACATGATGCGCCGTTCGCTCTCATCTCTGCTCAGGAAGGGCAGCAGAGCGCCCACGCCCAGGTCGAAGCCGTCCAGAATGAAGAACATGGCCCAGAGCAGGGCCCAGAGTATGAACCAGATGGTTTCCAGCATGGCTATGCCTCCCGGGCTTCCGGGCCCTTAACCGCGTACTTGCGCAGGAGATAGATGTCGAGGATGCCCAGCAGGGAGTACACCGCGATGAACGCGCCCAGAGAGACGGCGATATTCTCGGCGGGCACGGGCGACACGGCGTCGGACGTGCGCATGAGCCCGTACACGATCCACGGCTGGCGGCCTATCTCGGCCACGGCCCAGCCCAGGCCCAGGGCCAGGTAGGGCAGGGGGATGTTCCAGACGAGCGCCTTGAGCAGCAGGGGACAGGGCTCGTCCTTCCGGCGCTGGAGAAAGGCCCAGAGCGCCAGCAGCAGGAACAGCCCGCCTAGGGCCACCATGGCCCGGAAGGTCAGGAACACGGGCAGCACCGGGGGTCTGTCCGCCTTGGGGAAGTCCTTGAGCCCCTTGACTTCGGCGGCGGCGTCTCCGTAGGAAATCCAGCTCAGCAGGCCGGGAATGCCGAAGGCTTCCACCATGTTGCCTTCGTTTTCCTCGTCAGGCAGGGCCAGCAGATAAAAGGGCACATTTGCGCCCGTTTCCCAGTGGGATTCCAGCGCGGCCAGCTTGGCGGGCTGGTAGTGCGCCACGTTCTTGCCCTGCAGATCGCCCGCCAGAGCCACCAGCAGCGTCAGGATGAGCGTGAAGGGCGCGACCATGCGGAAGGAGCGGCGGAAGAATTCCACATGGCTCTTGCGCAGCAGATGCCAGGCGGAGACGCCCAGCACGAAGAAACCGCCCAGCGCCCATGCGCCCAGCACGGTGTGCGCGTACATGCCCCAGGCATAGCCGTTGGTGAGCACGTCAAGGAAGCTGGTCAGTTCGGCGCGGCCCGCCGTCCCGTTGACGGCATAGCCCACGGGATGCTGCATGAAACCGTTGGCCAGGATGATCCACAGCGCGGAAATGTTGCCGGCAATGGCCACCAGCCAGATGGAGGCGAGGTGCAGTTTCTTGCCCACGCGGTTCCAGCCGAAGTGCCAGACAGCCAGGAAGGTGGATTCCAGAAAAAAGGCCACCGTGGCCTCAATGGCCAGCAGGGAACCGAAAATATCGCCCACATACTCGGAATAGCGGGACCAGTTGGTGCCGAACTGGAATTCCAGGGTAATGCCGGTCACTACGCCCAGAGTAAAGTTGATAATGAACAGCTTGCCCCAGAATTTTACCTGTTTTTTCCAGAACTCGTCGCCCGTGCGCACGTAGCGGGTTTCCATCCAGGCGAGGATAACGGAAAGCCCGAGCGTCAGCGGGACGAATATGAAGTGGAAAAATACGGCCACGGCAAATTGCAAACGCGAAAGCAGTACAGCGTCCATGCAGGCCCTCCTTACCCTCAAGCACCTAGCCGGTTTTCAGTATAAAAGCAAGTGATAATGAATACTATTTTGTTTCGCAGCCCTTATATTGCGCGCTGTATTGCATTTCCGATGCTGTAGAGCATCACTGCGGCGGGCAGCACGAGGCCGCAAGGCGGCAGTAGCCGACCGGCGCATCGTCGGCACGCCGCTGCCGAAAAAAATTTGTTTTCCCCGGCCGCGGCCCCTTGAAAATTGCCCGCCGGGCATTATCTATTGGGAATATCGCAGTTCAGGAGGTTCATCATGGCAGAGGCAGGCAAAAAACCCCGCCAGTTTCGCGCCGAGGTGCGCAAGGTTCTGCATATTCTCACCAACTCGCTCTACACCAACCGTGAAATTTTTTTACGGGAACTCATCTCCAATGCGTCGGACGCGCTGGACAAGCTGCGCTATCGCATGAACCGGGGCGAAACGCCGCGCTGCGCCGAGTTGCCGCTGGAGATACGCATCAGCCTCGACAAGGAGGCCAAAACCCTGACCATCGCCGATACCGGCCTGGGCATGACGGCGGAAGAACTGGCGGAAAACCTGGGAACCATCGCCAAATCCGGCTCCGAGCAATTTCTGGCCGACCTGGCCGCCGAGCACGAGGCCGGGGGCGACAAGCCGGAGGGCAAGGAAGGCGGGGCCGCCCCGGACGCTGCCAACATCATCGGCCGCTTCGGCGTGGGCTTCTACTCCGTGTTCATGGTGGCCTCCAAGGTCGAGGTGACCTCACGACCCGCCTTCGGCGACGACGATGCCGCCAATGTCTGGACCAGCGACGGCCTGGGCACGTTCACCGTGGCGCATGCCGAAGGCGAGGAGCCCAAGCGCGGCACGGTCATCAGGGCCTGGCTCAAGGACGACGCCGAAGAGTTTCTTGAGAAGTTCCGGGTGGAATCGGTCATCCGCAAGCATTCGGCCTTCGTGCCCTTCCCCGTCTTTGTGGAGGGCGCGCAGGCCAACACCCAGCCCGCCCTGTGGCGCGAACCCAAGTTCAACATCAAGAAGGAACAGTACGACGCCTTCTACAAGGCCATCACCTATGACGCCAAGGACCCGCTGGACGTGCTGCACTTTTCGTCCGACGCGCCCGTGCAGTTCAACGCCCTGCTCTTCACGCCCGACACGGCGCAGGACTTCTTCGGCGCGGACCGCGACGCCTGGGGGCTGGATCTCTATGCCCGCCGCGTGCTTATCCAGCACCGCAATCAGGAGCTTCTGCCCGAATACCTCGCCTTCCTCAAGGGCGTGGTGGACACGGAAGACCTGCCCCTGAACATCTCGCGCGAAACCCTGCAGGAGAACAGGGTGCTGCGCAAGATCAACCAGGTGCTGGTCAAGCAGACGCTCTCCCACCTCGAAAAGCTGGCCGGGGACGATGCGGAGAAGTACGAACGCTTCTGGAAGCTGCACGGCAAGGTGTTCAAGCTGGGCTACAATGACTTCGCCAACCGCGAGCGCATCGCCGCGCTCATGCGCTTCAACTCTTCGGCCCTGACGGACGCCGACGCCCTGACCAGCCTGGACGCCTACATGGAGCGCGCCCCCGAGGGGCAGAAAACCTTCTGGTACGTGGCGGCTCCCAACCGCGAGGCCGCCCGGCTCAATCCGCACATGGAGCGTTTCCGCCGCAAGGGGTTGGAGGTGCTCTGGCTGTACGAGCCCGTGGACGAGTTCGTCATGGACGGCCTCGGCAAGTACAAGGACTGGGAATTCAAGTCGGTGGAGACGGCGGCGGACGACGCCCTGGAGAGTTTTGCCGACAAGGAGCAGCCCGCGCATGAGGCCGTGGCCCCGCTTTCCGACGAGGAGCAGGGCAGCTTTGACCGGCTGCTCGCCAAAATGAAGGATATCCTCGGCGACAGGGTCAAGGAGGTGCGCGTTTCGCATCGCCTGGCGGACAGCCCGGCCGTGCTGGTTTCGCCCGACGGCGGCATGTCCTCCTCCATGGAGAAGCTGCTCAAGGTCATGCGCAAGGACGACACCCTGCCCGTCAAGGTGCTGGAGGTCAACCGCGATCATCCCCTCCTGCGCAACATGCTGCGCATGTTCCGGGCCGACGCCGAGGACCGCGTTCTCGCCGACATGACGCAGAACCTCTTTGACGCCAGCCTGCTGCTGGACGGCTATCTCAAGGATCCGCAGGAACTGGCCGCCCGTTCCCGCAAGCTGCTGGAAGAGGCCGCCGCCTGGTACACGGAGGTTAGGAAGCTGTAAGGCTGTCGAAAACGGCGCGCGCCCGCGCGCGTTCCGCAGTGGAAACCGCCGTCCGGGGGCAGCCCCGGGCGGCGGCAGTTTTTTTTTTGCGTGCGGCGCGGCTCCGACGCGCCCCCGGCAAAGCGGGGGCGGCGTCGCAGGCGGGCCTATTTCCGCAGGCCCGCAGGCAGGGCAAAGTAGAGGCGCGCCGCGAGGTCGAAGCAGGCGCCGGGCAGATGGCTGGCCCACCAGAACAGCCGGAACTTGAGTCCATCCCCGCGCCAGGGGCGCACGGCCTCGCGTGCGGCGGCGTTGTTGCCCTCGCGCCAGAGCGCCACGGCCTTCTGGAAGGCGGCGCGGCGGGTCAGCAGGGCCACGAGGTCGGCGTGTTCCGCGTCATAGCCGGGGTAGAGGGCGCGGTGCTTCGCCAGGATGCGCAGGGTCTCGTCCGCGAACTGCCCGAACTTGCGGAAGGTGGTGTTGCCCCCGTGCACGCGCCAGCGCGTCAGGGGCTCGTCCACAAAATCCAGTTCCCAGTCGTGGGCCACGCGGTAGAAGACGTCGGCTTCCTCGCAGACGTTGAGGCTTTCGTCAAACCAGCCGCCGTTGCGTCCCTCGCCCGGCGCAATGCGTTCGGGCGAAAGGGCGGTCAGCGCCTCGCGCCGCAGCATGGCCGAAGACATGGAAATCCACTGCCGCTGCATCAGCGCGGCAAAGGCCATGCCCCTGGCGGGCGCGCTTTCGGCGAAGAGCCGCCGGAACACGCGGCTGCCGTCAAAAATTTCCGTATCCGTGCACGTCAGCCCCACGCGGGCATTGGCCTCGAACAGGGCAACCTGCCGTTCCAGCTTGCGCGGCAGCCAGACGTCGTCGCAATCCAGAAAGGCCAGATAGCGCCCGCGCGCCCGCGCCAGGGCCAGGTTGCGCCCCTGCCCCAGCGGCACAACCTCCCCGCCCCGGAAATAGCGCACCTTCTCGCCGTAGCTGCGGGCGATGTCCGGGCTCGCGTCCGTGGAACAGTTGTCCCAGAAGACGACCTCGAAGTCCGTGAAGGTCTGGGCCATGAGGCTGTCCAGGGCTTCGCGCAGGTCGCGCGAGCTGTTCAGGCAGTTCATGATGACGGAAACGGCGGGCATATGCATGGGGAATCAATCCTTGATGATCGGTTGCCGGGAGCAGCGGGGCCGGGGAAGACTCCGGCGCGCGGCGGGCGGGGGGTTACCTGGAGGTCGGGGAGTCAGGGGCGTTGCCGTGCCGCACGGCGCGCTCGTCCGAAGTCGCGGCCCGGAACACCCAGTACTTGCACAGCGCATAGACCATGACAGGCACGAGCAGCACGGCGATGGGCATGGCCATTTCGTAGCGCAGGCCCAGGGCCATGAGCGCCCAGACAATCAGGGAATTGCAGCCCAGTCCCAGGCCCTGCGCGGCCGCGAAGCGCGGCAGCATGGCGCGGTGGCCGGCCGTGCCTCCGGCGCGGAAGGTCCAGAGGCACTGACCGCAGTAGGAAACCACAAAGCTGACGGCGTAGGCCAAAGCGTTGCCCGCCAGCGCGGGCAGGGCGCAGAGGTTGACAAAGAACAGGCCCAGCAGGGCATAACTCAGAGTGGCGGTTCCGCCCACAAGGCCGAAGCGCACCCAGCGGCGCGCCAGCAGGCTGCGCACAAGGGCGCGCAACTCGTTCCAGCCCGGCACGGGCAGACCTCCAGGCATGGCGGCGTTCCTGTTCCTTGTGCACGTTCCGGCGTTCAGTTCAGGGCGGCCTTGACGGCGGCGCACACTTCCTCCACATCCTGTGGAATCAGGCCGGGATGCAGGGGCAGCGTCACCAGTTCGCCGTAAAGCTGTTCCGTCACGGGCAGGGGCGCGCGGGCGCTTTCCCTGAAGAAACTCAGCAGATGGTTGGGCTTGTAGTGCACGCCGGTGGGGATGTCCCTGGCGGCCAGCGCCGCCTTGACGGCATCCTTGCGGCCGTCAAGCACGCGCAGGGGCATGATGTGGCGCACGATGAAATCTTCGGCATCCGTCTCCAGCAGGGCCAGTCCCTCCACTCCGGCGAGGCGCTGCTCGTAGATGGCGGCCAGCCTGCGGCGGCGGGGAATGAATTCCTTGTCCAGCCGCCCCAGCTGCACGCGGCCGACAGCGGCCATGATGTTGCTCATATGGTAGCGCCAGCCCTGTCGCTTGACGTCCGGATCCCACGAGCGGGCGCCGGCAAAGCGCTTTTGCGCGTCGTTTTCCACGGAGAGCAGGCGGGCGTCCGAGGCCAGGCGCGCGGCCTCGGCGTCAAAGGAGACCAGGCAGCCGCCTTCGCCGCAGGTGATGTTCTTGATGCCGTCAAAGCTGAAGCAGACCACGTCGCCGAAGCTGCCCACCTTGCGGCCCCGGCTTTTGCAGCCGAAGGCGTGGGCCGCGTCTTCCACCACGCGCAGGCCCTTGCGGCGCGCAAAGTCCAGCACCTCGTCCATGTGCCAGGGGTTGCTGGCGTAATCCACGGGCATGACGGCGATGGTGCGCGGGGTCAGGCGGCGCTCGGCGTCCGCAAGGTCAAGGGTGCCCGTGCCGGGCAGCACGTCGCAGGCCACGGGCGTGCAGCCCGCGGCGGTGACGGCCTGGAAGGAAGCCACAAAGGTCAGCGAAGGCACGAGCACCTCGGGCCTGCCGCCGCTGACGCGGCACTGCGCGGCCACGGCGTCCACGGCCAGGTGCAGGGCGGCCGTGCCCGTGTTGACGGTGACAACCTGTTCCGGCTTCACGCCGAGGTATTGCGCCAGTTCTTCCTCAAAACGGCGCACTTCACTGCCCATGCCGAGGTAGCCGTCCTCCAGGAGGACGCGGCTGACGGCGCGGGCTTCCTCTTCGCCCACAATGGATCGGGAAAGACGCATGGACAAGGGAGCCTCCTGAGCGGTAACGCGGGATGCGCCGTCTCCCCGCCGGGGGGACGGCTTTCCGTCCGGCGCGGCAGCGCGCCCGCCGTCGTCCGACAGTCCCCGGGGGAGGGGCGGAAAACGCGGACGCGGCGCGCCGGGCTACGCCGCTTCAGCGCTCATGTCGCTCAATAACGTGTCAAGGTCAAGCAGAATCAGCAGGCGGTCGGCCAGCCTGCCCACGCCGCGGATGTACTCGGAGCCGACGCCGCAGACCACGGGCGGCGCGGGTTCGATGGTGGAGGAGGGAATGCGCAGCACTTCCGAAACGCCGTCCACCAGAATGCCCACGATTTTCTGGTCGAACTCCATCACCACAATGCGCGTGTTGCTGTCGTGTTCCACAGAGGGCAGGCTGAAGCGCGTGCGCATGTTGATGACCGGGATGACCTTGCCCCGCAGATTGATGACGCCCTCGATGAAGGTGGCGGCGTGCGGCACCATGGTGATCTGGATGGGCCGTATGATTTCCTGCACGGAAAGGATGTCCACGCCGAATTCTTCTTCGCTGATGCGGAAGGTGACCAGCTGGATGAGGTCGTCCTCGTGCTCCTGCTCGTCGGAAATCTGCTGGGATTCCTGTTGTGGCGCGCGCGCCGCATCCGTCGTTTCCGTCATGGAAGCCTCCCTTGGTAATCCGGCGTGTTTTGCTGCGGTTCGTCGTCTCCCGCGGGGTAATCCGCCCGGAGAGCCGCGCCCGCAGGGCTTCGTGCGACGCCGTAGCGTGTTAGCTACTCCCTTATCGGTTGCTGCGTCAAATACTTCAGGCCCGCGCGCCGCAAAAACTCCGGGCAAGCGCGCGCTCCTCCTGCGTCAGGTAGCCCATCCACACGTCGCGCATGTAGTCAAAATGGTTGATGCGCAGGTCCGTCAGGCCGGTGTTGCCCGTTTCCCACGGCTTCGGCCCGTGGAAATGGACGATGCGGGCCGTGTCGCGGCACTCTTCGCGGTAGGGGGGGCAGTTCCAGCAGTCGTCGAGCCTCGTGATGCGCTTGCCGAAGAAATAGTTGAGCAGGGACTGGTCCAGATTGCCGATGCGCGACTCGTTTTCGGCGCAGAAGGCGAGAAAATGGTCGATAAGGCCGCGCTTGCGCAAGCGCGCCAGATTGAACAGGGAGACGCCGCTGGAAAAGGTCCAAATGGGGAAGGGCATGGGCACGGTATACCGCTCGCCCCGGTGCATGTAGGAAAGCGATTTGTGTTCGTGATAGAAAGGCGCGGTGTATTCGCGGGCCATGCCCATGTAGGGGGGAGTCAGGGCGAACAGTTCGTCCAGCGGGCGGTAGAACAGAACGTCCGTGTCGCAGTAGAGCGCCATGTCGTCGTCAGCCAGTTCGGGCACAAGGGCCAGTTCGAGCTTGAGGAAGCAGCCCGCGCAGGCCTGCCCCAGCGGCGTGAAGCCCGAAGGGTCAAGGCGCGGCGTGTAGCGCGCCACGGGAATGCGTTCCGCCGCGAGGGCGTCGAGCATGCTCCTGTCCTGTCCGGCATAGAGGCAGAGGCAGGGCGCGTCCTCCCCCTGCACGGCGCGCAGGGAGCGCACCGCCACCTTGAGCAGGGTCAGGTAGCGAATCTTGTCGTCAAGGCAGAATACCGTCTTCATGCCGCTCCGTCTCCCTCCCGGGCCGCCTGCCGGCTGCGGCGTTCCCGCCGCAACGGCTTGAACTCCTGCGCATTGTACCATAGGCTGCCGCAAAAAGCATCCTCACACCTGTCAGGAGGAACCGCCCTGCCGCCATGCACCCCGCTCTCCAACGTTTCCTGCCCCATCTGGCCCTGCTGACGGCAATGGCCTTCTGGGGCTCCACCTTTGCCGCCCTGCGCGTGGCCCTGACCGCCCTGAGCCCCCTGGAGACCATGGCGGGCCGCATGTCCGTGGCCTGCGCGGTTTTTCTGCCCCTGTGGCCGCGCATATGGCGCGAACTGTGCAGCGGCGGCCGCTGGGGCGCGCTGCTTCTCATGGGTCTGTGCGAGCCCTGCCTGTATTTCCTCTTTGAAACGCATGCCCTGCGGCTGACCACAGCCTCGCAGGCGGGCATGATCACTTCCCTGCTGCCCCTGCTGGTGGCGGCGGCGGCCTTTGTTTTCCTGCGCGAGCAGGCCGGGGCGCGCATGTGGGCCGGCTTTGCGCTGGCCGTGACCGGCGTGATCTGGCTGACGCTGGCCGCCGAATCCGGCGAAAAGGCCGTAGATCCCCTGCTGGGCAATGCGCTGGAGGGCCTGGCCATGTGCTGTGCCGCCGGATACACCGTGCTGGCCCGTCATCTCTCCGGCGTGTACGGCGCCATGACCATCACCGCCGTGCAGTCGGCCGTGGGCATGGTCTTTTTTTGCCTGTCGGCCCTGTTGGCGCCGCAACCCGGGGCAGAGCTTTCACTGGGCAGGGAATTCCCTGTCTGGCTGCCCTGGGCCTGCGTCGTCTACCTTGGCGGCGTCGTGACCTTTGCCGGATACGGACTGTACAATTTCGGAGTCAAGCGGCTCTCGGCCGGGGGGGCCGCCGCCTACGTGAACCTCATCCCCGTGTTCGCCCTGCTCTGCGGCGCGGTCTTTCTGGACGAGCGCCTGCTCCCCGCCCAGTACGGCGGGGCCGCGCTGATCCTGGCGGGTGTGCTGCTGAGCCAGTGGCGCGGGGCCGCCCGTCCGGCGCGGGTGCGGAACTGACGCCGCGCCCCTGTCCGGCATGCAGCGCCGGCGGATGTCTCCCTGTTGCCGTCCCCGGCGCCGTGCCGTGACAATATTCCGTCGGACAGGGTGCTGCTGTTCCGTATTTTCTAATGTTTTTCTATATGGCACATTTTCTGCATAAATTCATGGCGGCGGGCGCGTTTTGCGCCATCACCACCTGCAACCGCATGCGCACATGAAGAGGACGCCATGAATACCGCGACAATTTTCAACTGCAACAGGGAACTGGGCGAGAGCTGCCTGCACATGGGCGAATGGGACAAGGCCGGGGAATACTATCTTCGGGCCGCCAATGCCGACGCGCAGAGCGCCGAACCCTACCTCGGCCTGGCCACGGTGGCCGTGCAGCGCGGCGAACTGGACAAGGCCCTGGTGCTGTACTGGAAGGCCGCCGAACTGGAATGTTCCGACAAGGCCCTGTGCGGTATCGCCCTCGTCGCCATGGAGCAGGGCAATCACCTGATGGCGTTCGACTACTTCATGCTGGCCCTGAGCAGACGCTGCGACAACATGGTGGCGCTCAACGGGCTTGTGCGCGAGGCCTATCGCCTCGGCCGGGTGGACGAGATTCTGCCCCGCTTGGAAAAGGCGCTGGCCTCGGGCACGGAATCCGAAGCCGTGCGCCTCACCCTGGCGGGCTGCCTCATCTTTCTGGGTCGCAACGCGCAGGCCCGGCAGCACATTGACGCGGTGCTGCGCGACGCTCCCGACCATCACGGCGCGCGGGAACTGGCGGCGCTGGCGGCATAGCTCCCTACGCGGGGGCGACGCGCTGCTCCATGCCCAGCAGCGCGCAGACGGCGGACATGTCCAGCGCCTGCTCCACCGCGTCGGCCAGACGGTCCAGCTCCGGCCCCAGACTGTAGGGCGCGCCGGGAACTGCGGGCAGGCCCGCCTCGCGTCGGAGGGCGTCGAGCAGGCTGTGACGGAAACCGTCCGCGTCAAACAGGCCGTGCATATATGTGCCCCAGATGCGGGCGCGTCCCGCGGCGTCGCAGAGTCCCCAGCCCAGTTCGTTCCCGGCGGCGTCGCGCAGGACAGGGCGCAGGTCTGTTCCTGTCGCCGCGCGGGTGGGCGCGTCCACCCGCGCGGTGATGCCGTGGTGGATCTCATAGCCGCGCACGGGCAAATTTTGCCTGCCTCCGGCAAGTGCCGCATCCACTTGCCCCGCAACCCGGCGCAGGCGCTTGTCGGCCCGCAGGCTTGTGCGCAGGGGCAGGAGGCGCAGACCCGGCTCGCTGCCTCCGGCCTCCAGCGTCAGCGGATCGTCGATGGCCATGCCGAGCATCTGCAGGCCGCCGCAAATGCCCCCCAGCATGCCGCGCCCCTCGTCAAGACAGCGCCTTGCGAAGTCGCGGAGGCATGTCGCAAGACCGGTGCGGCGCAGCCAGCGCACATCTTCCGCCGTGTTGCGGCTGCCCGGCAGGAGCGCCAGATGCGGCGCGCCCCACTGCGCGGCGCGGCGCACGATGCGCAGGCGCACGCCCGGTTCGGCGCGCAGCGCGTCCAGATCCGTGGCGTTGCTGATATGGGGCAGATCGGGCACGACAATGTCCACCTGCGGGTCGTCGCCTTCCGCGCCGCCTGTCCACAGGCCCGGGGTCAGCCCCGCCTTGAAGTTCACGGAATCCTCTTCCGGCAGGCGCAGATCCTCCAGCATGGGCACCACCCCCAGAAAGGGCTTGCCCGTGCGGCGGCTGACGGCCTCCAGCGCCGGGTCGAGCAGGGTCGCGTCTCCCCGGAATTTGTTGAGGACAAACCCCGCCACCCGCGCCCTGTCGGCCCGCGTCAGCAGCGCCATGGTTCCGGCCAGCGCGGCGAAGGCGCCGCCCCGGTCAATGTCGGCCACCAGCAGCACCTGCGCCCCGGCGTAACGCGCCATGCGCATATTGACGATGTCGTGTTGCCGGAGGTTGATTTCTGCCGGGCTGCCCGCCCCTTCCAGCACCATGACGTCGACCTCGGCCGCCAGACTGCGGTAGGCGCGGCGCACGGCTGCCCATGCCTGGGGCTTGTAGCGCAGATAGGCGTCCACGCGCATGCGGCCCACGGGCCTGCCGAGCACGATGACCTGCGAGCCCGTGTCCGATGTGGGCTTGAGCAGCACGGGATTCATGCGCACGTCTGCCGCGAGCCCGCAGGCGGCCGCCTGGAGCGCCTGGGCGCGCCCCATTTCTTTGCCGTCGGCGGTCACAAAGGAATTGAGCGCCATGTTCTGCGCCTTGAAGGGGGCCACACGCAGGCCGCGCCGCGCCAGCAGACGGCACAGGGCCGCCGTGAGCAGACTCTTGCCCGCGTTGGAACACGTGCCCTGAAACATCAGGGCCGGGGGCAGGCCGCGCGTCCGGCCCCGTGCAGGGGCGGGCGCGCAGGCCGGGCAGGGGGGGATGGCATCCATTGCGGATGTGTAGCGCAAAGACGCGCGCCCGTCATCCCCGCCCGGAAGCGGCGCACGGCTTGCGCTGCGGGAAGGCTTTTCGTATAACACCTGTGCCCGTACGGTTTTTCCGGCGGGCGCTACCCGGAAGACCAAACCTGCCGGGAGGCGGAACCTTCGGAGAGGGCATGAAACGTATTGCGCTGTGGATGCTGGGCATTGTGGCGGGCCTCGTCGTGGCGGCCGCCGTGCTGCTCAGCCGTGTGGACGCAGAGTTCGTCGTCAACCGCATTGCCGAGGCCACGGCGGCGGCCACGGGCCGGCCCTTGCGTTTCAGCGAGCCTCCGCGCATATCCTTTTTCCCGCCGGGCGTGCGTTTCGGGCAGGCCGTCTGGGGCGATCCGGCCGCCGGGCGGGGCATGGCCCTTTCCGTCAGGAGCGGCATGGCGCAACTGGAACTGGCGCCGCTGCTTTCCGGCTCCGTCGTGGTGCGCGAGGTGCGTCTGGATGGTCCTGCGCTGGAACTGCGCCCCAGCGGCGAGGCTGAAAACGCGGCCGCATCTCCGGCGGCGGGCGCCGTGAACGACGCGCCGCAGCCCCTGCCGGACGCCCTGCCCTTGGAACTGAAACGCCTGGTGCTGCGTCAGGGTTCCGTACGCTATGTGGATGCCGCAGGGCGCGTGCTGCGGGCGGACGACGTGAACCTCTCCGTGGAGAATCTGCGCGACGGCGCGGAAGCTGCGGCGCAGTGCGATTTTTCCTTTGCGCTGCAGGAACCTGCGGCAAACGGCGCCGTGCGGGCAACCACGGGCACCATGGCCCTCTCGTCCCGGCTGCGTTATGCGCGCGGCGCGCTGGCCTTCCGGCAGACCTCGCTCACGCTCACGCCCCTTTCAGGCAGGTTGTCCGGCAAGGCCGGGCCGATGCAGCTGAGCTGCGAGGGCGAGCTGCGGCTTGAAGGTCTGCGCCTGCGTCTGGACAAGGCATGGCTTGCGACGCCGCAGGCCCGGCTGGGCCTGGCGGGCGAGGGCTCGCTGCAACCGCCCGCATTTGCGGGTTCCGTGGAACTGGAGGGTTCGCCGCGTCGACTGGCCGCGCTGTTCGGGCATCCGCTCAAGGCCGCGCCCCGGGATGTCCGGGATGAGTTGCGCCTGAAATCGCTGCTGCGCTATGCGCCGGACACGGGGCTGCGGCTGGACAGGCTGGATATGCGCCTTGACGGCATCAGTCTGCAGGGGGAGTTGGGTGTGCGCCCGCGCGACAACGGCCCTCTTGCCGTCACCGGGGAGATGCGCGTCGGCTCGATCCGGCTGGACGACTATCTGCCCTTGCCCGGAACGCCGGACGCGCCGGGGAAGGATGCCGGCCCCGCCGCACCGGCTGCCGGCGCGCGTGCGGCCGGGGCCTCCGGAGGACGCGCCGCGCATGGGGGGGCGACAGGCCTGCCGGAAGTGGACATGCGCCTTGCCGTGGCGGAAGTGCGCCGGGGCGGCTTGTCCGTCAAGGATATGGCGGCGCGCGTCAGGGGGCGGGACGGACACTACGCGCTGGAAGGATTTTCCTGCAGGTTGAGCGGCGGCACTGTCAAGGCCGCGGGCAGTCTGGACGTGCCCGCGCAGACCTGCGCCGTCAGGGGCGTCGCCTCGGACATCCTGCTGGGGCCGCTGCTGGAGGCGCTGGGCAAGACACGCGCGGCTGACGGCGTGATCGGTCTGGACGCTGACCTGACCATGCGCTGCTCGGATCCCGATGCCGTGCGCGCCAGCCTGGCGGGGCGCGGCACGGTGACAATCCGCCGTCTGCACGTTCCGGCTCTGGCGGCCCTGTCCGGCGCGTCCGCGCTCGCGGGCAAGTCCCTGCCCGACAGGTTTGACAGCGTGCGCGCGCCCTTTGCGGCGCGGAAGGGCATTGTGGACGCCGCGCCCGTCACCGTGACCTCATCCGGCCTCAAGGGGGCGGGCAAGGCCCGCGTCAGCCTGCCCGGCAACCGGCTGGACGCCGTTATGAATGTTACGACCCTGGGGATGACCATCCCCGTGACCGCGCACGGCCCGCTGGACAACATAGCCTTCGGCGTGGACCCGCGCTTCGCGCTGGATATGGCCAAGGCTCTGCCCGGCGTGCTGCCGGATGCGGGCCGGAGCGCGGGGCAGGGCGCCGCCGGGGGCGCGGGATCGCTGCTTGATCAGGGGGCGCGGGGCGCGGGCGATCTGATCCGGGGCATCCTGGGGCGCTGACCGTTCCTGCTCCCCCCGTCGCGCTGCGGAAAATTTTTCGACAGCGCACACGGACGGCGGAAGCATTCCATTGCTATGGCGAATCTTCCGGTGCGGCATGCGCCTTTCTGGTGAAAAGCAGAAAATTTTTTTCGCGCAGGTACGATGTTTGTAGGAAAAAGATCAATAAAAACATCAGTCTCATAATACAGTCGCGGCATTGCGGTATGTCGGGCGACATGATAGCGTATAAAGAAATGATCATGTGCGACGATCCCGACGAGCCGTGCGCCTGCCGCTTCCGCCTTCGGGGTGCGCCTGCTTGGCGCGCGGGCCTGCGGTCTGCGTGCCCCGGCTGCCGGGGCGTGCCGCCGACGTGTGTTTTTGGGGCGGGACGGGAGCGGATGGGGGCGCATCCCTTGTTCAGGGGAATCCGCTCTACGAGTCCGCTGGATCCGCTCTAAAGATTTCGGCTCGCCGGACGTTGAGAACATCAGGTTGCATTTCGGCGTTTGAATCCACAGGTACGGCAATGTATTTACTTATAGGCATCATCATCGTCTGCGGCTGCGTGGCCGGGGGTTATACCATGTCCCACGGCGACTGGGGCGTGATGGTGCAGCCCGCCGAACTTCTCATCATTCTGGGCAGTGGTCTGGGCGCGTTTTTTGCCGGGCAGACCAAGTACACCTTCGGGCTCATCCTTAAAAGCCTGAAACGTCTGTTCGCCGACCCCGGCTCCAGCAAGACCCGGTATCTGGAAACGCTGGCCCTGCTCTATGCCCTGTTCTCCAAGATGCACCGCGACGGCGTGATCAGCATTGAAAGCGATGTGGAAAAGCCGGAATCCAGCCCCATCTTCACCAAATATCCCAATATTTCCAAAAACACCACGGTCATCAACTTCATAGGGGATACTCTGCGCGTCTACCTGACCACCGGCGACCCGGCGGACATCGACAGCCTTATGGATCTGGACATTGAAACCATTCAGGAAGAAAGCCTGCTGCCCGCGCATTCCGTTTCACACATGGCCGAATCCCTGCCCGGCATGGGCATTGTGGCCTGCGTTATCGGCGTCGTCGTGACCATGGGCAAGATCAACGAGCCGCCGGAAGTGCTGGGCCACCACATCGGCGCGGCCATGGTGGGCACCTTCCTAGGCATTCTGGCCTGTTACGGCTTTTTCGGCCCCATGGGTTCCAAGCTGGAGAACTTCGCCGCCGAGGAGCATTTTTACTATCACGCCATCAAGGAGGCCGTGGCCGCCGCCATTCGCGGCTCCACGCCGCTGATCGCCGTGGAGTACGGCCGCCGCGCCATCCCCTATCCCTTCCGTCCGGCCTTTTCCGAGATGGAGGAGAAGCTCAAGAGCGGCTAGGCCGTGCCGCGCAGTTTGGCCGGGCGTGTTCCGGCAAGGAGGCGCGCGGGCCGCTCCGTTGCGCCTTTTGTTTTTTACGGGACAGCGGGCAACGTTGCTGCGGCCGGGGGAAGGGCGCTTCCCCGCTGCGGCAGGGCGGAATGCCGCCCCGCAGCCTGTTTTGCGTCGGCGCGGAATATGCGCTATGGTGACGGCATGGCGCGCATGCGGTCAGCATAGCGCCCAACGGCATGCGGCTCTGCCGCATGCGCAACCATCAGGAGGCCCCTATGGGCGGCGCATGGAAAGTTGCCTATGCCGACTTTGTGACGGCCATGATGGCCTTTTTCCTTCTCATGTGGATACTGAACATGGTCCCGCCCGAGACGAAGGCCGGGCTGGCCGCGTATTTCCGGGGCGAGCGCAATTTTGATTCCAGCGCCACGTCGCCCGTCTCCAACAATCCCTTCATCCAGAATACGGACAAGATTGACGCCCGTGACCTGAAAATCAGCGAGGTGGAGAAATCCCACTACGCCATCGCGCAGAAGATCAAGCAGATGCTCATGGCCGATGCCGTGCCGCAGAGCGCGTCGGGCATCAGCGCCGACGACGTGGGCATCCAGCTGCGCATCAATTCGGACGTTCTGTTCCCGGCCGGCGGCGTCCAGCTGCTGCCCGAGGGGCAGAAGATTCTCAGCGACGTGCAGAAGCTGATGAACGAGTACAACCTCTACCTCGTGGTGCGCGGACATGCGGACAGCATGGAGGCCAAGCCTCCCTACCCCTCGGCCTGGGAGCTTTCGGGCGCGCGCGCCTCGGCCATGGTGCACTACCTGGCGGAGCGCGGCATCAAGCCCACGCGCATGCGCGCCGTGAGCTACGGCGACACCCGTCCTCTCAAGCCCGGCATTGACGAACAGAGCCGCGCCATGAACCGCCGCGTGGAATTTTATTTCCACCGGCCCGAGGTCATGTCGTACAGCGTCGTGTACTGAATGCGGCGTCCGGCTCCAATCCGCACGCTGGCTTTTTTCCGCGGGCAGATGTGCCGCCTGTGCCATGAGGCCTGATGGATACCGCAGGCGTCCCGCCATGCCGTGGTTTCAACAGGTTGCGACGGCAGCCATGTCTCACCGCAGGCGGGCGGGGGACTGAATCCGGAGGGCTTTAGGGGCAGGCCTGACCGGGAAACCGCATGCCCGATAGCCGGCATGTTGCTGCGGCACGGCGGTCTTTGCGTCCCTTTGTTATTTACATCTTGCGGTTTTTCGCAAACACGGGTATTGAAAAGCTGTTGCCGTCTCCGGGCTTGGAGATTCCCGCCCGGGCCGGCAATGCGGCGGGCATATCGATTGCCGCAGTTGCGGCAATCGACAATATCAACAAAGTTTGGGAGGCAGTAATGAAATCTTTTCGTCTTCTCGCTCTTGCGCTGGCGCTTGTTCTGAGCTACGCGGCGGCCGCCATGGCCGCGCCGGCTACGTGCAACAAGAAAATTGAAAGCTTCGACTTCGTCGTGGACTACTCCGGCTCCATGATGATGAAGAATGCCCAGCTCAAGCAGGATAAAATTGTGGTGGCCAAAAATGTGCTGTCGCGCATCAACGCCGCCATCCCGGCGCTGGATTACAACGGCGGCCTGCACACCATTGCGCCCAACGGCGTCATCGTTGCTCAGGGCCCCTGGAACCGCGCCGCCATGGACGCCGGCATTGCCAAGCTGCGCAGCAATTTCCCCATTTTTGGCCGCATGACCAACATGGGCGACGGCATGCATGTCTATGAGCCCTTCCTGTCCAGCATGAAGCGCGACGCCGCCGTCATCCTCGTCACCGACGGCGACAACAACCGCGGTCTCGACCTGGTGGAAGTGGCCCGTCAGGTGTATGCCAGCCAGCGCAACCTGGTGATCCACATCATCTCCCTGGCTGACACCCCCCACGGCGAGAAGACCGTCAAGGCCATCGCCGCCATGAATCCCGACTCCGTTCTGGTGCGCGGTGAAGAACTCGCCACCAGCGATGCCGCCCTTGAGCGCTTCGTGCTGTCCGTGTTCTGCAAGGACGAGGACGTCCTCGTGCTGCGCGGCGTGCACTTCGCCTTTGATTCCTATGCCCTGGACGGCAAGGCCATGGGCATCCTGAACGAAGCCGCCGGCATCATCAAGGCCAACCCCAACAAGCGCGTGGTGCTCTCCGGCTGGACCGACTCCAAGGGCAGCGACGCCTACAACCGGAAGCTCTCCCAGAACCGCGCCAACTCCGTGAAGAGCTACCTGGTGAAGCAGGGCATCCCCGCCAGCCGCATGAAGGCCGTGGGGCACGGCAAGTCCTTCAAGTATGACAACAAGACCGACGAAGGTCGTGCCATGAACCGTCGCACCGAAGTGTCCTTCGAGTAGTTTCGAAGAACCATCTCGGTGAGATAATTCCGGAAGCCGGGTGGCAAATTCGCCGCCCGGCTTTTTATGAGGTGATTCGCATATGAGAGTTTTTCTAGCTTTTGTCTTGACTATGGGACTGGCCACCAGCGGCTGCGCCTGGTTCGGCGGATCGTCTGAAAAGCCTCAGCCGGCGCAACCCGCCGAACAACAGGCGAATGCGGCCGAAGCGGCCCCCGCGCCTGCCCCGGCCCCGGCCCCGGCGGCCAAGGCCGATACGAAGAAAAACAAGAAGGACGCCAAATCCAAAAAGTCCGAAAAATCTGCTAAGAAAGGCAAGAAGACGGAAGCGGAAATCGCCGCCGACCTGGACCGGGTGGGGCACAAGCTGGCCGCCCAGGCTTCGCGTACGGTGATGCCGTCCAAGGCTTCCAAGGAAGTGCGCAAGGTCGGCAGCGAATACGTGGCGACCTATGTGGATGTGGATGTCAACAACGTTCGCACGGAGCTGCGTCCCGGCAGCAAGGCCGGGCAGTACGTGGGTTCTGTGCGCTATCAGGAAAAAGTGATGGAATGCCGCGGGGCCACCAAGCAGGCCGCCCTGTCGGGCGCCAACTGCAAGCAGGCCAAGACGCGCAACCTGCACGAACTCATTCACTATGACGGTTCTGCTTGGCAGTATTAGCGCAGAGAACTTCCCAATCGCTCAGGCGGTGATGAAAACAGCCGTCTGAACCGTAACGGAACGGGAAATTGCACTTTCCCGCGCTTCAGCCGTTGCGGCGAGGGGCAAGACTGCGGGCAGCGAAGGCAGAGCGGGGGACTTTTGCCAAAAAGTAAGGCAAATTCGCTGCACGTTGTGGTAGTCGTGTTGCCGATCGACGTTTCCGCCCCGGTTTCTCGTGCTGGAAGCCGGGGCGGCGCTTGTTATGCGCAAGGCCGTCAGGCTCCGGCATTGCGCGCGGGGGGCGGAAGATTGTCCAGAATCCAGCGGGCGCACTGCTGCGGGTTTTTCCCCCCCGCAGGACAGCGGATATCGGCAAAGCGGATATAGAGATCCTGCCGTTCGCGGAAGAGATCTTCCAGGCTCTGGCCGGGATTCATGGCTATGCCGCGTTCCGGGTTGCGAGCCACGCGCTCCTTGATGATGGGGAAGGGCACATCCAGAAAGACCACGGGGCCGAGCGACGCCAGATGCTGCATGGCCTCTTCTCGGTACACCACGCTGCCGCCCGTGGCGATAACCGTCCTGCTGACCTTCATGGCGCGGATGATGGTTGCTTCCATATCCAGAAAGGCCGCTTTGCCCAGGGTGTCGGTGATGTCCTGCAGGCGCGCGCCGTAGGTGGCCTCTATCAGGTGGTCGCTGTCCACAAGCGCCCAGTCCAGTTCCCGCGCGAGTGCTTTGCCTACCGTGGACTTGCCGGCGCCGGCCATGCCGATGAGGCTGATGGCGGGGTCGGGATGGAAGGGCGGAGCAATGAAGGACGGCTCTGTTGTCATGGCGGTTCCTTGCGGCGTCGGCCTGCCGGTTGTCAAAAGTGCGCTGTCATGCTTCACGGTGCGGATGGGCTGACTGTGCCCAAGGGCGTCGCCCCTGTCAACGGCGGGGATCCTCACGCGTCGCAATTCGCTTTGCGCGTCGCTGCGGCATGCTGCGCATGCAGAAACATCCCGGCAGGCATTGCAGGGATCGCCGGCTGTGCACACGGGCCTAAAGTTTTTGTGGGGCAGGCCGTTAAGACCGACAGAGGTGTATTCTCATGAGCACACATGTTGATTGCGCGCTGCTTGCTGTTGTCGCGCTGTGTCTGGGCAGCCCGTCTGTCGCCGCAGGCGAGTCCGTGTCGCAGTTCCCTGTCCTGACAAAAGAGGGCGAAAACAATCTGACGCACATTTGGCTGCACAGGGGCGGCGGACGACTGTACTGGAATACGCTGGTTGCCCCGCGCCAGATTCTTCTGGAGGGCGCGCATTTTGTTGACCCCGCATCCGTGCCCGAGCTGGTCACCGCGACGCCGCCCAAAAAAGGAGACGCTTCCACCCGGCGTTCCCGGCGGAGAACCCGGCAAAGCAAGCCTTCGGCCCCGGTCGCCGTGAGCCCCGCGCCGAAAGACGCGGGCAAGACGGCCCTGAGCGCCCCTGCTCCGAAGCCGGAAACCGCTGCGCCCGCACCGAAGCCGGAAGCAGCGGCGTCTGCACCGAAACCGGAAGCCGCTGCGTCTGCATCGAAACCGCAGGCCGCGCCTGCGCGTGTCGCCCGGTCCGCTCCGGAGCGTGCCGCGCCGCCGCCCGTGACGACCTATCCCCAGCTGCACTGATCGGCGCCGTGCCCGGAGGGGGACGGCGTCTCCGGATGCCGTCCATGTCCTGCGCGGCGAGGAGCTTCCGGCGTGTGTACGCGGCATGCGCCCGACGCTTGACGGAGGCCCGGTCGGCGTGTATGTAGCTTGTTCCATAGATTTTAACGCTAGGGCATCGCTGTTCCCGTGCCTCAGGGTCCGGCGGACGGCCCAATGACTGCGCAGCCCGGCGTGTCCGCCGGCCACAGCCGGCCGGAATTCTCTCCAAGGAGTCAGCCATGAAAAGAACATATCAGCCCAGTAAAATCAGAAGAGCCCGCACTCATGGTTTCCGCACCCGCATGGCCACGCCCAGCGGACGGGCCATCCTTCGCCGTCGCCGCGCCAAGGGTCGCAAGGTTCTCAGCGCCTAGCGGGGAGCCCCGTTTCCGACAGGAATTCCCATGCGCCGGAACGGCCTGCCGAGGCAGTTGCGCATCCGCCGGAGGGCGGATTTCGTCGCATGCTATGAGCGGGGCAACCGTCATCACACCGAGCATTTTCTTGTATTCGTGCTGCCGGGGGCATGCCCCGGCCTGCGTGCGCGTATCGGTACGGCCGTTTCCCGCAAGGTCGGCAATGCCGTTGTGCGCAATCGCATAAAAAGGTTGCTGCGGGAATTTTGCCGTCTGTACCGCGAGGAATTGCCCGTGGAAGCTGACATCGTTGTCGTTGCCAAGAGACACGCCGGCGAAGCCGGGCTGGATCTTGCCGCCGTGGCCGCTGAACTGCTGCCGCTGCTGCGGCGTGCGGCCCGGCGGGTTCCCGGCCGTCCGGCATCGGGCGGGCGGGCATGAGCCGTTTGCTGCGCATGCTCTGCGTATTGCCCATACGCCTGTATCAGTGGTGCGTCTCGCCGGCGCTCCCTCCTGCCTGCCGGTTTGTCCCCACCTGTTCCGCCTATGCCGTGGAAGCCATCATGACGCACGGCATCCTTCGCGGCGGCTGGCTGACGCTCAGGCGTCTGTCCCGCTGCCACCCCTGGGGCGGTTCGGGCTATGATCCTGTTCCACCACCACGGCGTCGCCGCGACGTCCCGCCACTGTCCCAGGAGTGAACGCCCTCATGCAAGACGGTAAAAATCTGATCATCGCCATCCTGTTGTGTCTCGTTGTAATTATGGGATGGAGTTACCTGGCCGAGTACATGGGCTGGGTGCAAAAGCCGGACCCCGCGGTTGTCGCCCAGCAGCAGGCCGCGCAGGAGCAGGCCGCCAGGGAAGAGGCGGCGCTGAAGGCTCAGGAAAAGGAAAAGGAGGCCATGCCCGTCTTCACTCCGGCCCCGGGCCGGGACGTGACGGTGAAGGCCCCCCTGTATGAGGCGGTGGTTCACACCGGCGGCGGCGCACTGCGCTCCTTCAGGCTGACGCAGTACCGGGTGGGGCTGGAGCCGGAATCGCCCCTCGTCAACCTTGTGGATGCGAAAACTGCCGCCGTGGCCCCGCTGGGACTCGTCATCAACAGCCAGCCCTCCTGGAGCACCGGCAAGTGGGCTGTGGAGAACGAGGGCGACACGCTGGACGTTCCCGCCGGCGGCGAAGCGACGTTGCGCCTTGTGGGCGAGGTGGACGGCCTGCGCGTGCGGCGCGAGCTGACCTTCAGCGCCTCTACCTACCTCATCCGTGAGAAAGTCCGCGTGCTGAACGCCTCCGACCAGACCCGCAGCGCGCGCGTGAGCTACACGGTCGCCTCCGATGCCGGCAACGCCGGGGACAGCCGCTACGACGCCATGCGCATCGCCTGGGACAAGGACGGCAGCCTGGAGGACGAATCCTCCGCCGACACGCTGGAAAAATCCGGCGTGCAGGCCAACGGCAGGATTTTCTGGGGCGGGGCCATGAGCACGTATTTCCTGGCGGCGGTGCTGCCCGGCGCTGCCGACAACGTCACCCTCAAGGGCCGCGTGCAGCAGAACGTCTACCGCGCCGCCCTGGAAGAGCCGGAGACGACGCTCGCGCCGGGGCAGGAGCGCGAGCTCGCGGTATCCTACTGGCTCGGCCCTAAGGACAGGCAGCAGCTGGCGGCCGTTTCCGACCAGCTGGTCAGGAGCATCGACCTCGGCATGTTTCACCTCATTGCCAAGGGGCTGCTGTGGCTGCTGCAGTTCTTTTACAGCTACGTGCATAACTGGGGCGTGGCCATCATCCTGCTGACCATCCTCATCAAGGCGCTGTTCTGGCCGCTGACCGCCAAGAGTTACGCCTCCATGGAAAAGATGAAGAAGCTGCAGCCGCACATGGTGAAGCTGCGCGAGAAGTACAAGGACAACAAGGAACAGCTGAACAAGGAAGTCATGGCGCTCTACAAGACCTACGGCGTGAATCCCGCCAGCGGTTGCGTGCCCATCCTTATCCAGATGCCCGTGTTCTTCGGACTGTATCAGGCGCTGCTCACTGCCATCGAACTGCGCCACGCGCCTTTCATCGCGTATTTGCCGGGTACGGATATGCTGTGGCTGGCAGATCTTTCCGCTAGGGATCCCTATTATATCACGCCCGTCATCATGGGCCTGACCATGTTTTTGCAGCAGAAAATGAGTCCCCCTGCCACCGATCCCACCCAGCAGAAGATCATGATGTTCCTGCCCATCATCTTTACCGTCCTCTTTCTGGGGTTCCCGTCCGGTCTGGTGGTGTACTGGCTGGTCAACAACATTCTTTCCATCGCGCAACAGCGCATGATGATGAAGAAAATTTCGTCGCCCGCAGCGAAGTAGCCGCGCCGCGAGGGCGATACAAGGGGGTAGCATGGAAAACTTCAAGGAATTCAAGGGAAAAGACCTTGACAGCGCCATAGAGGAAGCATGCGGCTACTTCAATGCGGCGCGGGAAAAGCTTGAAATAGAAATCGTGCAGGACGCCAAGTCCGGCATTTTCGGCATCGTGGGCGCGCGCAAGGCCAAGGTGCGCGCGCGGCGCGTGCAGTTGCGCGAAGCGGTGGAGAGCATCCTTGGCAAGCGCGGGGGCGGCGCATCCTCCCTTGAGTTGGTGCTGGACAAACCTGACGCTGCCGACGCGGCAGCCGACAGGCCCTCGCCGCGCGGGAAAGACAACGCCCCCGCAGCCGCTGAAGCGGAAAGCCGTCGGCCCGAGCCCCTCGAGCAGCGGAATGCGCAGGGCGACAGGCGTGGCCGCAAGGCGCAGGAGGAGCCGTCCCGGGGCGTTTGCACGTCCGAAGACGGTGAGACGTGCGTCGAAAACATCGTCGAGAAGCCCCTGGAGAAGCGGAGCGAGCGCCGCCGCCGTTCCGCCGGAACCGGCGAGAAAGCCGCCGGTCGCGCCGACAGCGACAAGGAGGGCAGAACGGCCGGGAAGGAACAGCATGACGGCCGGCCCCGCAGCAACGGCGCGCGCACGGAAGAGGGACACGCGGCAGCCGATGCGGGGCGTCATTCCCGTCCGGACGCGCTGGACGCGCTGGACGAAGATTTTGAGGCTGCCGGCGAAGGCCTGCCCGTCACGCCGCTGGAGCAGCTTGACGCCGAACGCCTGGAAGCCCTGGTCAAGGATACCGTGCGCCGGCTGGTACGCCCCATTGTGGATGGGGAAGCGGCCGTAGAGGTGCGCCTCGGCAACGGCCGGGTGCATGTGAGCATCGACTGCGACGAGGATTCCGGCCTGCTCATCGGGCGGGAAGGGCAGACGCTGGCCTCGCTCCAGTACATGATTTCGCGCATTGTTTCGCGGGGCATGAACGCCGCCGTGCGCGTGCAGCTGGACGCGGGCGAGTACCGTCACCGGCAGGACGAAAAGTTGCGCGAGATGGCCCTGGCCCTGGCGGAAAAAGTGCGTCAGACGGGGCGCTCCTATTCCACGCGGCCGCTTTCGTCCTACCATCGCCGCATTGTGCACGTCTGTCTGCAGGACGCGCCGGACGTGCAGACGCGCAGCACGGGCGACGGCCCCATGAAGCGCGTGGTCATCATGCGCAAGAAGGGCGAGCGGGCCTGAGGCGGTCCGTTTTTGCCCGCGTCGGGCCGGGCGTCCGCGGGTGCAGCCCGGCCGCAGGAACAGAAAAATGAACACAGCAGCGCAGCCTGATGCCGACACCATTGCCGCCGTGGCCACGCCGCCCGGCGTGGGAGCCATCGGCATCGTGCGCCTGTCCGGTCCCCGGGCAAAGGATGTGCTTGCGCACATGTTTCTGCCCCTGTCTCCCGCTTTTGAAAATTTTCGTCCCTGGCGTCTGCACCGTGGGCGCGTGCTGGATTGGAACGGCGAGGCCCTTGACGATGTGCTGGCGGTGTTCATGCCCGCCCCGCGCACCTTTACCGGCGAGGACACGGCGGAAATTCACTGCCACGGCGGCCCCGTCGTGGTGCAGGCCGTGCTGGAGAGCGCGTTGCGCCACGGCGCGCGGCAGGCGTTGCGCGGCGAATTTTCGCGTCGGGCCTTTGTCAACGGCCGCATGGATCTGAGTCAGGCCGAGGCCGTGGCCGAACTCATAGCCGCGCCCTCGCGCGAGGCCCTGCGCTATGGGCTGCAGCGACTTGACGGGTTGCTGGGGCAGCGCGCCAGAACGCTGCGCGAGACGCTGGAATCCCTGCGCGCGCGGCTGTGCCTGGCTGTGGATTTTCCCGAAGAGGAAACCGAGGGGCTGGAGCCTGAGGAACTGTGCGCCGCGCTGGATGAAACGACTGTCGCGCTGCGTCGCCTGCTGGCGGGCAGCCGCCGCGCGCGCGTCATGCAGCAGGGGGCGCTTGTGGTGCTGGCGGGGGCGGTCAACGCGGGCAAGTCCAGCCTGCTCAACGCCCTGCTGGGGCGCAACCGCGCTCTTGTCACCGACATCCCCGGCACAACGCGCGATTTTTTGGAAGAAGCCTGCGAACTGGAAGGGCTGCCCGTGCGGCTGACGGATACGGCCGGGCTGCGTCACGACGCCGGGGCAGTGGAGCGCCTCGGCGTGGAGCGCAGTCGCGAAAAGCTGGCCGAGGCGGACGCCGTGCTGCTGGTGCTGGACGGCGAACGCCTGGGTGAAGACGGCGCGGCGGCTTCACGTTGCCCGGATCCGGCTGCGGCCGAGGTGCTGGAAGCGTCGGGCGCGACGCCGCTGCTGGCGGTCTGGAACAAGTGCGACGTGTGCATGCCCGCCGTATTTCCGCCCCGCTGGCTGGGCGAACGGCCCTGTTGCGCTGTGAGCGCGCTTTCCGGTACACATGTGGAGGAGCTTGCGGCCCGGTTGCGCGCTCTGCTGCTGGCGGACGCGGGACAGGCAGCGCCGGAGGACGGCCTTGCGCCCAATGTGCGTCAGGCCCTGGCGCTGGAAGCCGCGCTGCGTGAGCTGGAAGCGTTGCGGGCGGACGTGCTCGCCGGGCAGCCGTATGACTGCTGCGCCGTGCGGCTGGATATGGCCGCAGCCCATCTCGGCGAGGTGATCGGGCTTTCCAGTCCGGCGGAGATGCTGAACAGCATTTTTGCGCAATTCTGCATCGGCAAGTAGTGTAACTGTATGGATATGGATGTCCTGCGCCGCCGCCTGAGCAGCGAAGAAATCAACGCCCTGCCGCTGTGCCGTTACGAAGGGCCTGTGCACCTGATCCGCACGCCGGAGGAATGGGCTGCGGCCCTGCCTGACCTGCGCGCGGCGGATCTGCTGGGCTTTGATACGGAAACCCGCCCCACCTTTCACAAGGGCAAGCGCAACGCTCCCGCCCTAGTGCAGCTGGCCACGGAAAACGCCGTGTACCTAGTGCAGCTGACCTGCCTGCCCTTCGGGCCGCACCTTGCCGAAATACTGGCTGATCCGCGCCGGATAAAGGCCGGGGTGGGCATCCGCGACGACATGCGCGAGCTCGCCCGTCTGTACGCCTTTGAGCCCGCCGGGCTGGTGGATCTGGGCGCGGCGGCGCGTGCCGGCCGGCTCTCCAGCCAGGGGCTGCGCACGCTGGCCGCCAAGTTGTTCGGGCTGCGCATTTCCAAGGGCTCGCAGTGCTCCAACTGGAGCCTCATGGAGTTGAGCCCCAAGCAGATAGCCTATGCGGCCACCGACGCCTGGATAGGACGCCGCATCTTCCTGCGCATGCGCGAGTTGGGCCTCATCCCGGCCGGTAGGGGCGAGGCGGGGGCGGCGGCCGGGAGCGGCCGGTGAGTTCTCCGTCTCCGGCCCCCGTTGCTCCTGCCCTGGGGCCGCGACTGGTCTTCTTTACCGGCGGCACGGCCCTGCGCGGCCTCAGCCGCGAGCTCACCCGGCATACGCACAATTCCGTCCACCTGGTGACGCCCTTTGACTCCGGCGGCAGTTCCGCCGCCCTGCGGCGGGCCTTCGCCATGCCCGCTGTGGGCGATATCCGCAATCGCCTGCTGGCGCTGGCCGACAGCGACATGACGCCCGCGCCTGTGTTGGAGTTCTGCGCCGCCCGTCTGCCGGACAATGCCGGGCAGGACGATCCGGAACCCCTGCGGCGGCGGCTGCGCGACATGGCCTCTCCGGGGCATGCCGCATGGGCCGCCATGCCGCCCCTGTTTGCGGATGCCCTGCGCCTGCACCTGTTGTTTTTTCTGCAGCGCATGCCCGCCGGTTTTGATCCTTTTCGCGCCTGCCTGGGCAACCTGGTTCTGGCGGGCGGCTACCTGCACCACAAGCGCACGTTCGGGCCGGTGCTGGCCTTTTTCAGCCGCCTGTTGCAGACGCGCGGCGTGGTCCTGCCCGTGGTGAGCGAAAGCCTGCATCTGGCGGCGCGGCTGGAAGACGGTTCCGTGGTGGTGGGGCAGCATCATTTCAGGAAGTTGCCCGGCCCGGTGCGGGAGCTTTTTCTCACCGTGCATGAGCCGGATCGGGAGCGCGACGGAGCCGGCGCGCGGCAGTTCTCCCTGACGCCCTGCCGTCCGCCGCTGGGCGAGACTGTGGAACCCTACCTGCGTTCGGCAGGGGCCATCTGCTACCCTATGGGCAGCTTTTACACCAGCGTTCTGGCCAATCTGCTGCCGCAGGGCGTGGGGCGCGCCGTGGCGGCCGCGCGCTGTCCCAAGATATTCATCCCCAACAGCGGCAGGGATGCCGAACTGCACGGCCTGACCGTGGCCGGGCAGGCCTCCATGCTCCTGCGGCATTTGCGCGAAGACGCGCCGGAGGCGCGCACGGAGGATCTGCTGCACACCGTGCTTGTGGACAGCCGTCACGGCCGCTACGAGGGCGGGCTCGGTCAGGCGGACCGGGCTGAACTGGCGCGCATGGGTCTGCGGCTGGCGGACAGGGACATGGTCTGCGAGGACGATCCGCAGCAGCATGCCCCCGAACCGACCGCCGCCGCCCTGCTGGCGCTGGTCGCGGGCGGGACGAGGCTGTGAGCGCGCCTTCGGAGGGGAAGGCCGGAGCCGTTGCGCGCCTGGCCGTGCGCTGCGGCCCGGAACTGGCGGGGCAGCGGCTGGATCGCGCCCTGGCCGCGCTGCTGCCGGGCATGGGCCTGCGCGGGCGGCGGCGGCGCGTTGGGGGCGGCGCTGTGCTGGTCAACGGGCATCCGGGCACGGCGGCGCAGCGCCTGCGGGCGGGGGACAGGCTGGAGCTCTTGCCTGCGGACGGCATGGCGGCGTCCGAGTGGCCCGCATGCAGCCCCGGCAGCGCCGGAGCGGATGATGCCGCGCGCCTGCTGGAGCGGCAGGGTCGCTACTGCTTTTTTTACAAACCCGCCGGGCTGCACAGTGCGGCCCTGGCCGGCGGCGGCGGACCCAGTCTGGAAGCCCTGCTGCCGCGCCTCCTGGGCAGGGCTGCGGACGGGGAACGGCATGCAGCCCTGCCCGTGCTGCTGCAAAGGCTGGATTACGGGACCTCAGGCCTCCTCTGCGCGGCCTGCGACGCGGCGGCTGCCGCAGCTTTCCGCGCTGCCGAGGCCGCCGGAGAGTGCGAAAAGCGCTATCTGGCCGTGCTGGAAGGGCGTCTGGCTGCGCCCGTCACGGTCAGGAACGCCCTGGATACGGCCCGGCGCGCCCGGAGCCTCGTCCTGCCCGGCACGGCGGAAGCCGTCCGCTGGACGGAATTTCTGCCCTTGCGTTTCTGGGACGCGGCCGCGCTGCCAAAGGCATTGTCCGGTCTTGCGTCCCTTGGCGGGGCGACGCTGGCCGCCTGCCGCATCCGGCGCGGCGCGCGGCATCAAATACGCGCCCATGCGGCGCACATGGGGCATCCGCTTGCGGGGGACAGCCTCTATGGCGCGTCGGGCGCGTTTTCCGATCGCGCGGGTTTTTGCCTGCACCACGGCGGATTGCGCGTGCCGGGGGCGCAGTGTGCCGTACCGCCGCCCTGGACGTTCCTGTCCGCAGCGGACACGGCCCTGAGCGCGGCATGGCTGGCGGACGCGCGCGGCTGAACGCAGGGCGGCCCGGGCCGCAGGAAGACAGGCCTGCGCGCAACTGGGCGGCGCCGCACTGTTTTTTTGCGCAGTTTTTGAAAATTTCGACTCATGCCCCTCTGCCCCCTTGGCACAGTGTCGCGCCCGGTATATGCTGGGCACACCTTGCATTGCCCCTGCGGGGCAGACAGCATTTTTGCCAAGGAGAGGGAATGTTTCCTGCCCTATTGCCCAGGTCCGCGCCTTTTTTTGCCATGCTGCAGGAGCAGAACGGCATCCTGCGGCAAACCGGCGCGCTGCTGGTCGCCATGCTGGAAGATGTTTCCGGCATGGACAGAGCGCACAAGGAAATCGCCATGCTGGAAGAGCAGGGCGACCGGCTGCACGGCAAGATCATCCGCGAGCTCTCGCGATCGTTCATCACGCCCATTGACCGGGAGGACATCCTGCGCATCAATCAGGCGCAGGAAGAATGCACGGACTGCCTGCAGAGCCTGGGCACGCGCCTGCACATCTTTGAATTCCCGCGTGTCCGCTTCCCCATGCTGCACATGGCGCGCACCATCATCGCCATGCTGGACCTCACGCGCGTCATGCTGGAGGGGCTCGCCGACAGGCGCGACTGCCACAAGACGCGCGCCTTCCGCAGCCTGCGCGACGAGTGCGACATGGTGCTGGCCGCAGGCCTGGCGGAACTCATGGACGAGCATCAGGAGCTCTCGCTTCCCCTCGTCATGCAGGTGCTCAAGTGGAGTCAGGCCTACGAGCGCATGAGCATCCTGCTGGAACAGGTGAATACGCTGGCTGAAACCATCGAGGAAGCGGTGCTCAAAAATGTTTGACGTTCCGGTGCTGCTGGCGCTCATCGTGCTGCTGGCGCTGGTGTTTGACTTCACCAACGGCGCGCACGACTGCGCCAACGCCATTGCCTCGGCGGTTTCCACCAAGGTGGTGACGCCGCGTTTCGCCGTGGGCGCGGCGGCCCTGCTCAATCTGGCGGGCGCGCTGCTGGGCACGGAGGTCGCGCGGACGCTGGGCGGCGGCATTGTGCTGCTGCATGTGGTGGAGGGCAGTCACATCCTGGTGCCGGCCGCCCTGCTGGCGGCCATCGCCTGGAATTGCATCACCTGGTATTTCGGCATCCCCTCGTCCTCATCCCATGCGCTCATCGGCGGGCTCATCGGCGCAGCCGCAGCCGATGCGGGCTTCGGCGCGCTCAATGTCCAAGGCATCGTCGGCAAGGTGCTCGTTCCCCTGGTGGCCGCGCCTCTGGCCGGTTTCGGCGGGGGATTTCTGTGCATGTGGGCCATCTACTGGATATTCGGCAGGGTGCACCGGCGCAGGGTCTCTGCTCTCTTCCGCCGTCTGCAGCTGTGCTCGGCGGCCTTCATGGCCACGAGCCACGGTCTTAATGACGCGCAGAAGACCATGGGCGTCGTCACCCTGGCTCTGTTCATCTTCGGCCGGGTGGAGAGCGTGGACGTGCCCCTCTGGGTCAAGCTTTCCTGTGCGGGGGCGATGGCTCTGGGCACGGCCGTGGGCGGCTGGAAGATCGTGCGGACCATGGGCAGCCGCATTTTCAAGCTGGAGCCGGTGCATGGATTCACGGCCGAAAGTTCCGCAACCCTGGTCATAGCCGGGGCCTCCGCGCTGGGCTGCCCCGTCAGCACCACGCACACCATCTCGGCCTGTATTTTCGGCGTGGGTTCCGTCAGGCGGCTTTCGGCCGTGCGCTGGAGCGTGGCCCAAAGCCTGGTGACGGCCTGGGTGCTCACCCTGCCCGCCGCCGCGAGCGTGGGTTTCGCCTCCTGGTGGGTGCTGCACGCCATCTGGGAGTAGAGGGCCGCCACAGGACGCGACGCCCCCGCCGGGGGGATCAGTGGCGGCTGTTTTCGCGTTCTTCCTGGCAGGCGCGGCACAGGCCCACGCCGGGCAGGGCGTCAAGGCGTTTCTGGGGAATGGGCTCGCCGCACTCGCGACAGCAGGCCACGCCGTTGATCCATTCCGGGCCGCCCCGGTCCATGGAAGCGCGGGCCCGTACGAGGGCCGATTCGCGGTCGAGGCGTTCCAGCTCGGTGGCCTGATCAAATACGTCCATGTCTTGTACTCCTTCAATACAAGCGGCAACCCCGCCGGGGCGGGGTTGCCGTATCATTTGCTGGCGCAGCAGTAGCGCAGATCCGGGCCTGTGTAAAGCCCCTGCGGCGCATTCTCGGCGCGGAACGGCAGCGGCGCGGGGTGGTCAGGCTGTTTCCAGGATGTTTTCCAGCGTGGCGGCGAAGCTTGTGAGGTCGGCCTCGTCAATGTTCAGGGGCGGCAGCAGGCGCAGGGTCACCTCATGGCTCAGGTTGCAGATGTAGCCGCGCCGCAGCAGTTCTTCCCAGACAGGGCGGCCCGGAACGGCCAACTCAACGCCCAGCATCAGGCCCAGGCCGCGCACCTCGCGGATTTTGCCCGGCAGGCGGCCTTGGATGTCTTCCAGCCGTTTCTTGAGGCGGCCGCCCAGTTCGGCGGCGCGGTCGGCCAGCCGGTCGCGCAGCATGATCTCCACCACCTTGGCGGCCACGCCCGAAACCAGCGCCCCGCCGCCGAACGTGGTGGCGTGGCTCCCGGCCACAAAGCCCCGGGCGGCTTCGTCCGTGGCCAGCATGGCCCCCATGGGCAGGCCGTTGGCCAGGGATTTGGCCGTGCTGACCACGTCCGGAGTGAGTCCGTGGTTCTGGAAAGCCCAGAATTTTCCGGTGCGGCACAGGCCCGCCTGCACTTCATCGCACATGAAGAGTACGTCGCGCTTGCGGCAGAGCGCCTCCACCGCGCGCAGCCAGTCGCCGGGCAGGGGGACAATGCCGCCCTCGCCCTGCACCACCTCCACCAGAACGGCGGCGGTGGCGGGGGTGACTGCCGCGTCCAGCGCGGCCATGTCGCGGACAGGGACCTGCCTGAAGCCTTCGGGCAGGGGCGTGAAGCCCTCGCTCAGGCTTTCGCGGCCCGTGGCGGCCAGCGCGCCGAAGGTGCGCCCGTGGAAACAGCCTTCAAAGGTGATGATTTCGCAGGCGTCGCGCTTTTTGACGGCGCGCATGTAGCGCCGCGCCAGCTTGATGCAGGCCTCGTTGGCTTCCGCCCCGGAATTGCAGAAAAAAACCTTGCCGTGGTGGCTGGTGGAGAGCAGAAGCCGCGCCAGTTCCAGCTGCGGCTCCTGATAGAAGAGGTTGCTCACATGCCAGAGGCGGCGGGCCTGCGCTTCCAGCGCTGCGCAGACCTCGTCGTTGCAGTGGCCGAGGGCCGTCACGGCGATGCCCGCCAGCAGGTCCACATATTCCTTGCCGTCCACGTCCCAGAGCCGCGCGCCCTTGCCGCGCGCGACGGCCAGCGGGTAGCGGCTGTAGGAACGGCAGAGCAGGTGCTCTTCCTCGGCTTTCACGGCGTCAAAGGTTTGCGACATGACAGACTCCTTGTTCTGGACGGATGTGCTGGAATTGGGAGAAACTGCGGTCGACGAAAGGCGGACCCGTCAGCGCCCGGTGTGCCCGAAACCGCCGGAACCGCGTTCCGTGGCGGCCAGTTCCGCGACCTCGCGCCAGCGGGGTCGGGCGAAGGGCTGAAAGATGAGCTGGGCTATGCGCTCGCCGCGGCGGATGCGGCGCTCCTGCCCGGAAGTGTTCAGGAGGAAGACGAGGATTTCCCCGGTGTAGTCGGGGTCGATGACGCCCACGCCCTGCGCCACGGTGAGGCCGTCACGCGCGCCGAGGCCGCTGCGGGAATAGATGAAGCCCGCCAGGCCTGCCGCACGCGGCTGCACACTGATGCCCGTGGGCGTTTTGAGGCGCTTTCCGGCGGGGATGACGGTTTCCTCCGCCTCCAGGCAGGCGCGGAGGTCGAAACCGGCGGAGCCGCCGGTGGCCGGAGCCGGAAGCCCCTCCCCGTCGCGGGCGTAGAGCTCACGCGCGCCGGGGCGCACAAAGGCGATGTCCACAGGGGCGGAGACAAAGCCGGGCAGGGCCGCTGCGGGGTCGGGCGTGGTGGTGATGTCGTCGCGCATTCTCCCTTAGTAGCCCAGCTTCGCGCCGGAGGCAAGGGCGCTGTGCGACAGACCTGAATGTTCCGGCCAATGATGGTCATCGGAAAGCCCCTGTCCCGCGCGGCAGGGCCCCCTTGCCATTGTCCGCAAATTTTTTCAATCTGCCGCAACGTGTTTGGAAAAAGCACGCTGCATCTGTTCAGGAGCACACATGCAAACACTCTCCGTCGCCGTGGTGGGCGGGGGCCTTGCCGGGTGCGAATGCGCCCTGCGCCTGGCCCGCGCCGGGCACAACGTCGTTTTGTTCGAGCAGAAGCCCGGGTTCCGTTCTCCGGCCCATGTCAGCGACAATCTGGCCGAGCTGGTCTGTTCCAATTCCCTGCGTTCGGACGAGCCCACCTCGGGCGTGGGTCTGCTCAAGGCGGAAATGCGCGCCCTGGGCAGCGACTTCATGG
Organism: Desulfovibrio desulfuricans; assembly: GCA_015062205.1. Lineage (GTDB taxonomy): Bacteria > Desulfobacterota > Desulfovibrionia > Desulfovibrionales > Desulfovibrionaceae > Desulfovibrio > Desulfovibrio desulfuricans_D. The sequence continues at coordinate 21,564 of SUVB01000050.1, read as the reverse complement.
CGGCGGCCGACATGTGCCGCGTGCCTGCGGGCAAGGCCCTGGCCGTGGACCGTGAGGCCTTTGCCCGCGCCATGACGGCGCGTGTGGCTGCGCAGGCCAATATTCAGCGGGTGGAGCGACAGATTCAGGGCCTGGACGACGCGGCGCTGACGCCCTTCACGGGAGAGGGCGGCGTCATCGTCATCGCCGCGGGACCGTTGGCCTCCGCGTCACTCTCGACCTCACTGGCAGCGGCCTTGGGCGCGACGCACTGCTATTTTTACGACGCCATCGCGCCCATTGTCTGGACGCACTCCCTGAACATGGACGTGGTCTTCCGCGCCTCGCGCTACGGCCAGGAGCAGGGAGAACCTGCCGGGCAGGGCGATTACCTCAACTGCCCCATGAATCGCGAGGAATACGAGACATTTTATCAGGCGCTGCTGGATGCGCGGAAGGTGGCGGCGCACGATTTCGAGAAGGAGCGGCACTTTGAGGGCTGCATGCCCGTGGAGGCGCTGGCCGAACGCGGGCCGCGCACGCTGACCTTCGGGCCGCTCAAGCCTGTGGGCTTCGTGGATCCGCGCACGGGCCGCCGCCCGTGGGCCGTGCTGCAGCTGCGGGCTGAGAACGCCAATGTGGAGACCTGCAATCTGGTGGGGTGCCAGACCAAGCTCATTCAGAGCGAGCAGGCCCGCGTGTTCCGCCTTGTGCCGGGGCTGGAGCGGGCGGAGTTCGCGCGTTTCGGCAGTATGCACCGCAATACGTACGTCAACGCGCCGGAAGTGCTGGCTCCGGATCTCTCCCTGCGGACGCGGCCCAACGTCTTCCTGGCCGGGCAGATCACCGGCGTGGAGGGCTATGTGGAGTCCGCCGCCTGCGGGCTGTGGCTGGGCATGCTGCTGGCGGGCCGCGCCGCCGGGCGGGAGCTGTGCCCGCCCCCGCAGGAAACGGCTTTGGGTGCGCTTTTGGCGCATCTGCGCACGCCGGTCAAACGCTTCCAGCCTTCCAACGTGCACTTCGGCCTCATGCCGGAACTGGGCGAGCGGGCGCGCAAGAAGGACCGCAAGGCGCTCTATGCCGAACGGGCAGGGGCGGCCTTTGCCGCGTGGCGGGCCGCTTTGGGGTAAGGGGAAGCCGACAACTGCGGTATTTGCTATAACATACCGTTTTTTAACATAGATGCATTGAAACACCGCTTGCCTCCGGCGTCGCGCCGCCCGCCGGCGTCGGAGCCGGGGGGCGGAAAACGGCCCCGGATGCGGTGAAAAATGGCGTACATTGACAAAAAACTGTTGACGGCGGCGGGGCCGCCAGCTATAAGACCCCTTGCCTGTAGGAGCGTAGCTCAGGTGGCTAGAGCGCTTCCTTGACACGGAAGAGGTCAGCAGTTCAAGTCTGCTCGTTCCTACCACAGGATTTTTCGGGGAGATTGCGTTTCCCCTTGACGGCGGAAGGCCTTGGCCCCGCCCATAGCACGGGCCGCCGCACGGCGGTCGGAAAACCGGTTTCGGCGCAGTGGGGAGGGTCACCTCCCCCCTTTTATTTTGTGAGCCGGGCCGGAGTTGAAGGAGAACTTATGGAAGTCCGTGTGGAAGGGCAGATGGTGGAAGCCGGGGAGACAATAGCTTCTGCCCTGCAAAACGCCCTGAGCGGCAAGAAATTCAAGGCTGTGGTGGCTGCTCGCGCCGACGGCGGCGGCCTGCTTGACCTTTCATCTGCCGTGCCTGCGGGCTGCGCCGAACTCACGCCCGTGTACGCCGATGCGCCTGAGGGGCTGGCCGTGTTGCGTCATTCCGCCGCGCACGTCATGGCGGCGGCGGTGAAAAAGCTCTTCCCCAAGGCGAAGGTCACCATCGGGCCTTCCATTGACAACGGTTTCTACTACGATTTTGACGTGGAGACTCCCTTCTCCAGCGAGGATTTCGCCGCCATCGAGGCCGAGATGGCCAAAATGGCCGCCGCGCGTCTGCCCTTTACCCGGCGGGACGTGTCCAAGGCCGAGGCCAAAAAACTGTTTGCGGGCATGGGCGAGCCGTACAAGCTGGAGCTCATTGACGCCGTGGAGGGCGATACTGTCTCCCTCTACACCTGCGGCGACTTCACGGATCTCTGCCGCGGCCCGCATGTGCCGCACACGGGTTTCACCGCCAACGCCAAGCTCATGAGCGTGGCCGGGGCCTACTGGCGCGGGGACGAGAAGAACCGCATGCTCTCGCGTCTTTACGGCACGGCCTTCGCCGACAGGAAGGCGCTGGACGCCTACCTCAAGCAGCTTGAGGAGGCCAGGCGCCGCGATCACCGCAAGCTGGGGCGCGAGCTCTCCCTCTTCACGTTCAAGGAGGATGTGGCCCCGGGCATGGTCTTCTGGCTGCCGCGCGGCATGATGGTGCGCACCATCCTTGAGGATTTCTGGCGGCGCGAGCATCTGAAGCGCGGCTACGAACTGGTGCAGGGCCCGCAGCTGCTGCGCGTGGAGACGTGGCAGAAATCCGGCCACTATGACCACTACCGCGAGAACATGTACTTCACGCAGATTGAGGAAGACGCCTACGGCATCAAGCCCATGAACTGCATTGCGCACATGCTCATCTACGGAAACGAGCTGCGCAGTTACCGCGATCTGCCGCAGCGCTACTTCGAGCTCGGGGTTGTGCACCGCCACGAAAAAAGCGGCGTGCTGCACGGCTTGCTGCGCGTGCGCCAGTTCACGCAGGACGACGCCCACATTCTCTGCGCGCCGGAGCAGCTGGAAGGCGAGATCCTCGGCGTCATCGGCATCATCCGCGATCTCATGAAGCTCTTCGGCTTTGAGTACAAGGTGGAGATATCCACCCGGCCCGAGAGCAGCATCGGCACGGATGAGGCATGGGAACTTGCCACCAACGCCCTCATCAAGGCGGTGGAGGACGCCGGCATTCCGTATGAAATCAATGCGGGCGACGGCGCGTTCTACGGGCCGAAAATCGACGTGCGCCTGCTGGACTGCATCGGCCGCGAGTGGCAGTGCTCCACCATCCAGGTGGACTTCACGCTGCCCGAGCGCTTTGACCTGACCTATGTGGGCCAGGATGGCGAACGTCACCGCCCGGTCATGGTGCATCGGGCCATCATGGGTTCGCTGGAGCGGTTTATCGGCATTCTCATTGAGAATTTTGCCGGGGCGCTGCCCGTGTGGCTTGCGCCAGAGCAGGCCCGCGTGCTCACCGTCACCGAGGCGGGCGACGCGGCGGCGCTCACGCTGCGCGACGAACTCAGGGGCATGGGCATCCGCGCCGAGGTCGATGCCCGCAACGAAAAGCTCGGGTTCAAGGTGCGCGAGGCGCAACTCGCCAAAACGCCCTTCATTCTTGTGGTTGGGGAAAAGGAAGTGCAGGCGGGCGGCGCCAGTGTGCGCCTGCGCAACGGCGACAACCTGGGGCTCAAATCCGCTGCGGAGATTGCCGCGCTTATCCGGGCGGAGGCCGAAGAGCCCTTCAAGCAAGGAGGGATGCGCTATAGCTTCTCCTAACATGAGACCGCGGCGTGACATGCCGCAGGACGGCGTGCGCCGCAACGAGATGATCCGCGCCCGCGAGGTCCGCGTGATCGCCGCCGACGGCGAGCAGCTCGGCATTCTGCAGAGGAATGAAGCCATTGCCATGGCCAAGGAGGCGGGCATGGATCTGGTGGAGGTGGCGTCCGCCTCCGAGCCGCCTGTCTGCCGCATCATGGATTACGGCAAGTTCAAGTACGAGCAGCAGAAGAAAAAGCAGGAAGCCAAGAAGCGCCAGACGGTGGTGCAGATAAAGGAAATCAAGGTGCGTCCCAAGACGGACGACCACGATTACGAAACCAAGATCCGCCACATCCGTCGTTTTCTGGAAGACGGGGACCGCTGCAAGATTACGGTCTTTTTCCGCGGGCGCGAGATTGTGCACAAGGACAGGGGGCTGGCCATCCTGGAACGGGTCGTGCAGGACCTGACCGACGTGGCCAAGGTGGATCAGGAGCCGCGCGCCGAAGGCCGTACCCTGCAAATGCTGCTGGTGCCCAAGAAGTAGGCGGGCGCGGTCGCGCAGTGTCCGCTCCGGCGGGCTGCGCAGGCAGTCGCGTCGCTCGGGGAACTGAAATTCCCCCTTGCGCCGTCCGGCGCTTTGGGGCATTATGCCCCTCCCCCGTCGCGTCCTCCGGACGGCCGGGGAAAATTCGCAAGGAGACTACCATGCCCAAGATCAAAACCCGGCGTTCCGCCGCCAAGCGTTTCGAGCAAACCGGCAGCGGCAAGTTCCGGCGGCGTCGCCAGAACCTGCGCCACATCCTGACCAAGAAGGCCCCCGGCCGCAAGATGCGCCTCGGGCAGGTCACCCTGGTGGACAAAACCAACGAGAAGGCCGTGCGGCGCATGCTGCCCAACGGCTAGTCCGGTTTCAGGCCGCTTGGGCGCGGGCAACGCGCGGACAGGCCGAAGCGCGGACGTCTGACGACGCTGCGGCGTCGGCGGCGCATGCGGAGCCGTGACTGAAGTTCAATCCGCATCCCTCGGTTGAGGGCATACCTTTTACAGCTCCCCGACGGGCTTTCCTCCGCCTTGCCGGGAGAAGGAGGCTACGCATATGCGCGTGAAGAGAGGTCTTGCCAGTCATCGTCGCCACAAGAAATATTTGACAGCCGCCAAGGGCTTCCGCGGCGGCCGCAGCCGTCTGTACCGCACCGCCCGCGAGGCCGTGGAACGTTCGATGCAGAACGCCTTCTACGGCCGCAAGCAGAGGAAGCGCGACTTCCGCACCCTCTGGATATTGCGCATCAACGCGGGCGCGCGGCTGAGCGGCCTTTCCTACAGCCGCTTCATGCACGGGCTCAAGCAGGCCGGCATTGAACTGAACCGCAAGGTTCTGGCCGACCTCGCCGTGTACCAGAAGGACGATTTCGCCAAAATCGTCGATCTGGCCAAGGCCGCCCTGAAGTAGGGGCTGCTCCCCGCGCCGGAGGGCGACCTCCAGGCTGCGCCGGTTGCGCGCGGTTGTGCGCATCCCGGCTTGCGGGAGCAGGGCGAGCATGGTATATGACCGCGGATGGCGCGCAGGCGCCGTCCGCGGTTTGTTTTGCGCCCCCGTGCGTCCGCGCCGTCCGGCGTCGGGCCTGCGGCGGCTGATTCCGTCCTCCGGGAAGCGCCGGGAATGCCTGCCGGCGGCTGCGCTGCCGGCGCGGGCCTGCCGGCCCTGCGCCGCGCTCCCCGGCAACTGCCGCCGTGCGCGGCCCTGGGAAATGCATCATGGATCTGATAGCCGCACTGGAAAGCCTGGTTCCCGAACTGGAAAAGGGGTTGGACCAGGCTTCCTCATTGGAAGCGCTGGAAGCGCTGCGCGTGGACATGCTGGGCCGCAAGGGCCGCATTGCCCGCATCATGTCCGAGCTGCCCTCGCTGGCCCCGGCGCAACGCCCTGCCGTGGGGCAGAAGGCCAACAGCGTCAAGGAGCGCTGCAACGCCCTGTTTGACGCCCGCAAGGCGGCCCTGGAGGCCGAGCGCGAGGCGGCCGCCCTGCGCCGCTTCGACCCCACCGTGCCCGGCCGCGCCCCGTGGCGCGGCAGCCTGCACCCCGACACGCTGGTGATGGAAGACATCTGCCGCGTGTTCCAGGGCCTGGGCTTTGACGTGGCCTCCGGCCCGGAAGTGGAGATCGACCACTACAATTTCGAGGCCCTGAACATGCCGCCGGAGCATCCCGCCCGCGACATGCAGGACACGCTCTACATCACCGACACCGTGCTCATGCGCACGCACACCTCGCCCGTGCAGGTGCGCACCATGCTGGCCCGCAGGCCCCCCGTGGCCGTGGTGGTCCCCGGCAAGGTCTACCGGCGCGACAGCGACCTCACCCACACGCCCATGTTCCACCAGATTGAGGGCCTCATGGTGGGTGACGGCATCACCATGGCCCATCTGCGCGGCACGCTCACGGCCTTTGTGCGGGCCGTGTTCGGCGCGGGCACGAAGGTGCGCTTCCGCCCCAGTTTCTTCCCCTTCACGGAGCCTTCGGCCGAGGTGGACATCTCGTGCTGCATGTGCGGCGGCAAGGGCCATGTGGACGGCGCGCCCTGCCGCGTGTGCAAGACCACGGGCTGGGTGGAGATTCTGGGCTGCGGCATGGTGGACCCGGCGGTCTTTGAGGCCGTGGGCTACCCGATAGACGTGAGCGGCTTTGCCTTCGGCATGGGCGTGGAGCGCGTGGCCATGCTCAAGTACGGCATCGGCGATCTGCGCATGTTTTTTGAAAACGACGTGCGCTTCCTCGGGCAGTTTGCCGGGTAGGGGGCGCGCGTGGCTGTGCGGCAGAATTCCCGGCGTGTGGGCGTGCTGGCGCGCGCCCGCCGCGTTGCTGTCGGCTGCGGGCTGGTGCTCGCGCTGCTCGGCGCGCCCGGCGGCGGCCTGCCGGCACAGGCCGCGTCGGCCTACAGGCCCCCGAGGACCGGCCTAGAGCCGCCCGGCGGCCTGAAGAAGTCTGAAGTGCTGCCCGGCGGTCGAAGCATCGGGCGCACGCCCGAAGGCGGCATGGGCTATACCGACGCCTACGGCAACACCATCAGGAACCGCCCGCCGGAGGAAAAGCCCGCCCGGCCACGTCTCCGGCCCGGCGCATACGGTGCGGAAGCGCCCGCGCGTCCCGAACGCCCCTTGCCCGACCCGCAGAACCAGGCCCCTGCCTGGAACTTTAGATAACCCCGTCCCGCCCCGGCGCGGAAATTAGGATACGGCTATGCTGCTTTCCCTCTCCTGGTTGCGTGAGTTCACCCCCTATGAAGGAACGGCCGAACAGCTCGGCGACCGCCTGACCATGCTGGGTCTGGAACTGGAGGACATTCTGCATCCCTACGAGTCCATCCGTTCCATTGTGGTGGGGCATGTGCTTGTGTGCGAGGCCCATCCGCAGTCCGACCATCTGCACGTCTGCAAGGTGGACGTGGGGCAGGGCGAGCCGCTGGACATCGTCTGCGGCGCGCCCAACGTGGCGCAGGGGCAGAAGGTCCCGGTGGCCCTGGTGGGCACAACCATGCCGGACGGCATGGTCATCAAGAAGGCCAAGCTGCGCGGGCAGCCCTCCTTCGGCATGATCTGTTCCGAGCGGGAGCTGGGCCTCACCGAAGACCACAGCGGCATCATGGTGCTGCCTGACGACTTCGTGGTGGGTCAGCCCTTGGTGGAGCAGCTGGAACTGGACCGCGACGTGCTGGACATTTCCATCACGCCCAACCGGGCCGACTGCCTCTCGGTGCTGGGGCTGGCGCGCGAGACGGCGCAGGCGTTCCACCTGCCCCTGACCATTCCCGAGCTTGCGCTGGAGGAGGACGCCTCTGCCCCGGAGGCGCTGGTTCCCATTGACATTCAGGCCCCGGAAGACTGCTGGCTCTACGCCGGGCGCGTCATCTCCGGCGTGAAGATCGGCCCCTCGCCCATGCGCGTGCGGCACCGCCTGCACGCCGTGGGCGTGCGCCCCATCTCCAACGTTGTGGACGTGACCAACTACATTCTTTTTGAATGCGGCCAGCCCCTGCACTCCTTTGATCTGGACAGGCTGGAGGGCGGGCGCATCGTGGTGCGCCGCGCGCAGTCCGGCGAAAAATTCACCACACTGGACGGGCAGGAGCGCACGCTGACCGCCGACGATCTGTGCATCTGCGACGCCGGGCGCGCCGTGGCGCTGGCGGGCGTCATGGGCGGCCTGAACACGGAAATCAGCGACGCCAGCACCAATGTCTTTCTGGAGAGCGCGGTCTTCAGGCCCGCCGGCATCCGCCGCACCTCGCGCCGCCTGGGCCTGTCCTCCGAAGCATCCTACCGTTTTGAGCGCGGCATAGACCAGCAGCGCAGCCGCTGGGCGCTGGACCGCGCCTGCGCCATGATGGCCGCCATGAGCGGCGGGCGCGTGCGGCGCGGTATTTCCGAAAGCGAGCCGCGGCCCTTTGCGCCCGCGCGCATCGTGTTCCGTCCCTCCCGCGCCGACGCCCTGCTGGGCGTGCGCCTCACGCCGGAATTTGACGAGAAGACGCTCGCCGGTCTGGGCTGTGCCGTTGAAAAGCAGGGCGATGCTTGGCAGGTGCTCCAGCCCTCATGGCGGCCCGACCTCACCCGCGAGGCCGACCTCATTGAAGAGGTGGGCCGCATGCACGGGCTCGACACCATCCCGCCCGTGCTGCCTCCCGTGGCGCAGGCGCTGGAGCGCGCAGGCGAGCCGGAATCCCTCTTCGCCTTCTGGTCGCGCATCAAACGCTGGGGGGCGGGGCTCGGCCTCAACGAGGCCGTCAATTACAGCTTCGTGGGCCATAAGGATCTGGACCGCCTGGGCCTGCCGCGCGAGGGCCGCATTTCCATAATGAATCCGCTTTCGGCGGAACAGGACGCCCTGCGTACGGCGCTGGCCCCCGGCCTGCTGCACGACCTGCGCAACAATCTGGCCCAGGGCGCGCAGGGGCTGCGCCTCTTCGAGCTGGCCAACGTCTTCGAGGCTGACGCCGCCTCCGAAACCACCGCGCGCGAGACGGGCATGCTGGGGCTGCTGCTCTACGGCAGCCGCTATGACACGGGCTGGCCCCAACCCGAGGGCGACATGGACTATGCCGACCTCAAGGGCGTGGTGGAACATCTGCTGCGCTTCCTGCATCTCAGGGCGGGCCGGTACGCCGCCGAGGAGGGGCATCCCTTTCTGCAGCCCTGTGTGCGCGTCTCTGTGGACGGGCGGGATGCGGGCGTCATGGGCCGGGTCAAACCCGCCGTGGCCGACGAATACCTCGCCCGCAAGGACGTGTGGCTGGCGGAGTTGAATCTGGGGACGCTGCGCGCCCTGCACGACGCCGCGGCCGTGGCCTTCACGCCGCTGCCCGTGTACCCGCCCGTGCGGCGCGACATCACCGTCATGGTCGGGGACGGTTTGAAAACGGCCGACATTGAAGCCCATGTGCGCGGCATGCAGCTGCCTCTGCTGGAAGACGCGACTTTGGTGGACTGCTTTGAACCGGAGAGCGCCCCCGGCGGGGAACATGTGCGCAACCTGACCTTCCGCCTGACCTTCCGCCATGCGGAGCGCACCCTCAAGGACGCCGAGGTGGACAAACTGCGGGAAAAGGTGGCAGATTCGCTGGTGAAGACCTTGAACGTCAGGGTGTAGCCGGCGCGGTCGTTCCCGCCCGGCGCCTGCGGGACACTGCCGCATATTCCGGAAAAACGGCCGGAGGAGCGCATGCCGGACAAGACGACCGACACATACAGGATCGGCGAGGTTGCGGAGATGCTCAACCTCAAGACCCATGTGCTGCGCTTCTGGGAAACGGAATTTCCCCAGCTGGCCCCCCTGCGCACGGGCAAGGGGCAACGGCTGTACACCGGGGAGCATGTGGCCCTCCTGCGGCGCATCCGGCAGCTGCTGCACGAGCAGGGCATGACCATCGAGGGCGCGCGCCGGGTCCTGCAGGGCAGCGCCGTGGTGGATGAAAGCCTGCCGGAACGCGTGGTTCCCGTGCCGGACCCCGGCTTCATGCGCATGCTCAAGCGCGAGTTGCTGGCCGTGCGGCGTCTGCTGGCGGGCGAGTAGGGGAAGACTCATGATACTGTCGCCATCGTTGCTTTCCGCCGATTTTGCCCGCCTGTCCGAGGAGTTGGCGGCACTGGAGGCGGCCGGGGTCACCTGGCTGCATCTGGACGTCATGGACGGGGCCTTTGTGCCCAATATCACCTTTGGTCCCCCGCTGCTGCGGTCTCTCCGGCCCCACAGCGGGCTTTTTTTTGACGTGCATCTCATGGTGGAGGACCCCGCGCGCTATATCGGCGATTTCCGTGCCGCCGGGGCGGACATGCTGGTCATCCACGCCGAGGCGGACAGGCATCCGCAGCGCACGCTCACGGCCATCCGTGCGCTGGGCTGCAAGGCCGGGCTGGCGCTGAACCCCGGCACGGACGTGAATGCGGCCCGCTGGCTGGCGGCGGATCTGGACATGCTCCTGCTCATGAGCGTGAACCCCGGCTTTTCAGGGCAGGCCTTCATCCCGGCCGTCTATGACAAAATTCGTGCTGCCCGTCGCATGCTGGACGAAAGCGGCGGGGCGGACGCGCTCATTCAGGTGGACGGCGGCGTCTGCCCGGAGAATGCGGCGCAGCTGGCGGACGCCGGGGCCGAAGTGCTGGTTTCCGGTTCGGCCTTTTTCGGCCATAAGCCCTATGATCAGCGCCTTGCCGCCTTCATGCAGGCTGTGGCCGGGCGCGCGGTCCGCCCGGCGGAAGAGGCCCTGCGCCGCCGCAGAACCGCCTTTGAGGGCGGCACGCTGGTCTGCTGAAGTTTTTTGTCGCGCAGCCCCGGCACGGCGTTGCCTGTGCCCGTTGACGCGCAGTAATCACCCGCAACCGCTCACACAGAGGGAACCATCATGCCCACCCGCCGACAGTGCGCCAATGCCATCCGCGCCCTTGCCATGGACGCCGTCGAAAAAGCCAAATCCGGCCATCCCGGCGCGCCCCTGGGCATGGCCGACATGGCCGAAGCCCTCTGGCGGCATGTGCTGAAGCACAATCCCGCCAATCCCCGCTGGGCGGACCGCGACCGCTTTGTGCTCTCCAACGGCCATGCCTCCATGCTGCTCTATGCGCTGCTGCACCTCACGGGCTACAATCTGCCTGTGGAGGAACTGCGCAATTTCCGCCAGTGGGGGGCCAGAACCGCGGGGCATCCCGAGCGCGATCCCGACCTCGGCATCGAGATGACCACCGGGCCGCTGGGGCAGGGCATAGCCTCGGCCGTGGGCATGGCCCTGGCCGAACGCATGCTGGCCGCGCGCTACAACACGCCGGAACACCGCATTGTGGATCACCGCACTTGGGTTTTTCTGGGTGACGGCTGCCTTATGGAGGGCGTCTCGCACGAGGCCTGCTCGCTGGCGGGCACATGGGGACTGGGCAAGCTCAACGCCCTGTATGACGCCAACGGCATATCCATTGACGGCAGGATAGACGGCTGGTTCACCGAGGATGTGGCCGCCCGTTTCCGCGCCTACGGCTGGCAGGTCATCGGCCCCGTGGACGGGCACGACGCGGCCGCGCTGGATGCGGCCCTGGCCGAGGCCGTGGCCGATACCGGCCGTCCCGGCCTGATCATCTGCCGCACGCACATCGGCTTTGGCTCACCCAAGGCGGACAGCTCTTCCTGCCACGGCGCGCCGCTGGGCGACGACGGCATCAGCGCCACGCGCGCTGCGCTGGACTGGAAGGAGCCGCCCTTCAGCGTCCCGGCGGACATCCGCGCCGCCTGGGATGCGCGCGAACAGGGGCAGGCCGCCGAAGCCGCCTGGCAGAAGACCTTTGACGCCTACGCCGTCGCCCATCCCGACATGGCCGCAGAGTTCGCGCGGCGCATGCGCGGCGACTTGCCGGACAACTGGGCCGCCGTCGCCGGAAACATGGTGGAAGCGGCCGTAAACGCGGGCGAGAGCCTGGCCACGCGCGTGGCCTCCAGAAAGGCGCTGGAATGCCTTGTGCCGCATCTGCCCGAACTCGTGGGCGGCTCGGCTGACCTGACCGGCTCCGTGGGCACGCTCGTCGCCGCTTCGCAGCCGCTGGACCTCAAGACCGGCGCGGGCAACTATGTTTCCTACGGTGTGCGCGAGTTCGGCATGAGCGCCGTCATGAACGGGCTGGCCCTGCACGGTGGTTTCATCCCGTATGCGGGCACCTTCCTTTCCTTTGCGGACCAGGCCAAGAACGCGCTGCGGCTGGCGGCCCTCATGCGGGTGCGGGCCGTGTGGGTGCTGACGCACGACTCCATCGGCGTGGGCGAGGACGGCCCCACGCATCAGCCCGTGGAGCAGCTCGGCATGCTGCGCCTCACGCCGGGCCTGCACGTCTGGCGGCCCTGCGACGCGGTGGAAACCGCCGTTGCCTGGCGCTGCGCGCTGGAGAGCGCCGCAACGCCCACCGCCCTTTCCCTCTCGCGCCAGAAAACCGTCTTCTGCCCCCGCAGTCCGCAGCAGGTGACGGACATTGCGCGCGGCGGCTATGTGCTGCGCGAGTGCGAGGGCACGCCGGACATCATTCTCATCGCTACCGGTTCTGAAGTGGGGCTGGCGCTGGACGCGGCGGAGGCGCTCGCACAGCGGGGCCGCCGGGCGCGCGTGGTCTCCATGCCCTGCGCGGAGGTTTTTGACGCGCAGGATGCGGCATGGCGGGAGCGCGTGCTGCCCCGTGCCGTGCGCGCGCGCGTCGCCATTGAAGCTTCCGCCGCGGACTGGTGGCGCAAGTATGTGGGGCTGGACGGTGCGGTGCTGGGTATGGAGAGCTTCGGCGCGTCCGCGCCGGGCAAGGTGGTCTTTGAAAAATTCGGCTTCACCGTGCCGCATGTGCTGGAACTGGCGGAACAGGTTATCGGCGGGACGAACAGGTAGCCTGTGCCGGGGCTGACGCAAACAGAGAGGAGCTGTCATGGCTATCAGGAAAATGCAGGATCTGGATTTGCAGGGCAAGACCGTGGTTATCCGCGAGGATCTCAACGTGCCCATGAAGGAAGGCCGCATCACCAACGACAAACGCGCCCGCGCGGCCCTGCCCACAATCAGGACGGCGCTGGAAAAGGGCGCGGGCGTGGTGCTCATCTCGCATCTGGGCCGTCCCACGGAGGGCCAGTTCGAGGAACAGTTCTCGCTCAAACCCGTGGCCGAGCATCTGGCCGAACTGCTGGGCAAGCCCGTGACCTTGGCCCGCACGCTGGAGGACGCCAAGGCCATGCCCGGCACGGTAACGCTGCTGGAGAACGTGCGCTTCCTCAAGGGCGAGAAGAAGAATAATCCCGAGTTGGCCGCGCAGCTGGCGGCCCTGGGCGACGTCTATGTGATGGACGCCTTCGGCGCGGCGCACCGCGCCCATTCCTCCACGGAAGGGGCCGTGCGCGCCGCCAAAACGGCCTGCGCCGGGCCGCTGCTGCAGGCGGAGCTCACCGCCTTCGGCAAGGTGCTGGACAACCCGGCCCGCCCGCTGGCGGCCATCATCGGCGGCTCCAAGGTGTCCACCAAGCTGGGCCTGCTGGAAAATCTGCTGCAAAAGGTGGACACGCTCATTGTGGGCGGCGGCATTGCCAACACGTTTTTGGCCGCCACGGGGCACAAGGTGGGCAAATCCCTCTGCGAGGAGGAGCTGATTCCCGACGCCAAACGCATTCTGGAACTGGCCGCCAAACTGGGCAGGCAGATGCCCCTGCCCACGGACGTGGTGGTCGCGCCCGAGCTGGCCCCCGGCCAGACGGCTACTGTCTGCGGCGTGGACAATGTGCCCGCCGACCGGATGATCCTTGACATCGGCCCGGACACCCTGGCCCGGTATGAAAAACTGCTGGACGGGGCCGCCACTGTGGTCTGGAACGGCCCCGTGGGGGCGTTTGAGACCGAGCCCTTCGGCAAGGGCACGCTGGAACTGGCGCAATACCTCGCCAGGTCTTCGGCCTTTGTGGTCGTGGGCGGCGGCGACTCTGTGGCCGCTGTGGAAAAATACGGTCTGGCCGACAAGATGGGCTATATCTCCACCGGCGGCGGCGCGTCGCTGGAACTGCTGGAAGGCAAGGTGCTGCCCTCCGTGGCGGCGCTGGAGGCCCGCGGGTAGAGCGTTTTTTTGAGAAATCGTTCGTTCCGGCAGCGGCGGCATCCGCCGGAACGCGATTCCCGCCACTGCTGCGCCCGTCAGCCGGTCTGTCGCTGACGGGCGCGGTATTTTGGATTGCTTCGATGCTGTTCACGCATGGCGTGCCGTCCTGAAAATCAGGAGAATCGGGCAAGAATTTAGGAGAAATTTGTCTGGCCTGCCGGGCGCGGGCAGGCTAGCCTGCAACGGTCCCGGCGCATCCTGCGTGCGGGGGGCAAGCATTGCCCGGCAAACATCAAAAGCAAGGCGCTGCGGGAACATGAGCAAGGAACATCCTGCCGGACACACGCACAGCACACACGACCACAACGCGCATGAACACGACGCGCATGAACACGACGCGCACGGGCACAGCCACGGGCCGAACAGCCCACTTCCCCGGGCTGCCGGCGCGTGCGTCCGGTCTGCGGCGGACAGGGCGGCGCGGCGCGTCCTGACCATCCGTCTGCATTCCGGCCTTGCGGGAGACATGTTTCTCGCCGGGCTGCTGCGTCTGACCGGCCTCGCGGGGCCGGTCCCTGAGGAGCAGCTGGCCGCCGTCATGCCCGAGCTGGCGGGCAGCGTGCGGCTGGTGCGCAAGAAAGTGGCGCACGTGACCGGCTGGCATGCCGAGGTGACGCTGCCGCACCAGCACGCGCACCGCACGCTGGCGGACATCATGACCATCATCGGGCAGAGCGGCATGAGCGCGGAAGGCAAGAGGCTCTCCGGGGAGACCTTTGCCCTGCTGGCGCGGGCCGAAGGCGCAGTACACGGCATTGCGCCTGAGGATGTGCATTTTCACGAGGTCGGCGCGCTGGACAGCATTCTGGATATCTGCCTGACCTGCGAGTTGTTTGCGCAGCTGGCCCCGGCGCAGCTTGTGGTCAGCCCCGTGCCGCTGGCGGACGGCGGCATCGCCTGCGCGCACGGCGTCATTCCCCTGCCCGCGCCCGCCGTGCTGGAACTGCTGGAGGGCGTGCCCGTGCGCCCCTTCCCTGTGGAGGGGGAAACCGTCACGCCCACGGCTATGGCACTGCTGCGCGCGCTGGAAGCGGAATTCGGCCCGTGGCCGTGCATGCGCGTGGAACGGCAGGCGCTGGTGTACGGCAGCCGCGAATTTCCCGGTGTGCCCAACGGCGCGCTGTTCGCGCTGGGCCGCATTGAGGGCGAATCCGCCTGACGCGGGGTAGCGCGGCCACAAGCAAGGGCGGCTGTTGCAACAACAGCCGCCTTTTTGCGTGCCGCCGGGTACGGTTTTTACAGACGGAATGTCCGGGCGCGCGCTACAGCGCGGGCGCGGCGAGGGGCGGCAGAATCCGCTCCAGCGCATGCCCGAGGGCGAGCATATCCGCTTCCGCAAAGGCCTTGCCGATGAGCTGCATGCCGACGGGGAGTCCGCTTTCCGCGCCCGTGCCCACGGGCATGGACAGGCCGGGCAGGCCCGCCAGGTTGAGCGACAGGGTGTAGGCGTCCATGAGGTACATCTGCAGCGGATCATCCGCGTGGCTGCCCAGATTCCAGGCCGTGACGGGCGAAACCGGAGCCCACAGGGCGTCGCAGCGCGCGAGCGCGGCGAGATATTCATCGCGGATGAGGCGGCGTACCTGCGCGGCCTTGCGGTAGTAGGCGTCGTAATAGCCGGAAGAGAGCACGTAGGCCCCCAGCATGATGCGGCGCTTCACCTCCTGCCCGAAGCCCTCGGAGCGCGAGCGCACGTAGAGTTCCTCAAGATTGCCGATGCCCTCGGCGCGGCGGCCGTAGCGCACGCCGTCATAGCGGGCCAGGTTGGAACTGGCCTCGGCCATGGCGATGATGTAGTAGGTGGCGATGGCCGCGTCCGTGTGCGGCAGGTTCACATCCACCAGTTCCGCGCCCTGTGCGGCGGCCGCGTCCATGGCCGCGCGGCAGGCGTCCCGCACTTCGGGGGCCAGCCCCTCGCCGAAAAATTCTTTGGGAATGCCGAGGCGCGCGCCCTTGAGGGGCCTGTGCCCCAGTGCAGCGGCATAGTTTTCCGCCGGGCGCGGATCGCTGGTGGCGTCGCGCGGGTCGTGCCCGGCGATGACGGAGAGCATGCGGGCGCAGTCCTCCACCGAGCGCGCCAGCGGGCCCACCTGGTCCAGGGACGAGCCGTAGGCGATGACGCCGTAGCGCGACACGCGCCCGTAGGTGGGTTTGAGACCCACGCAGCCGCACAGGGCCGCCGGCTGACGGATGGAGCCGCCGGTATCCGTACCCAGCGAGGCGAAGCACTGCCCGGCCGTGACGGAGGCCGCCGAGCCGCCGCTGGAGCCGCCGGGGGCCTTGCGGACATCGCGGGGATTGCGGGTGGTTTTGTAAGCGGAGTTCTCCGTGGTGGAGCCCATGGCGAATTCATCCATGTTGGCCTTGCCCAGAATGACGGCTCCGGCCTCACGCAGCCGCTGCACGGCAAAGGCGTCGTAATACGGCACGTAGTTTTCCAGAATGCGGGAGGCGGCGGTGGTGCGCAGGCCCCTGGTGGAAAGGGCGTCCTTGACTGTGACGGGCACGCCCCACAGGGGGCGTGACGGGTCGGGGCCTTCCCTGTCCAGCGCGGCTGCGGCGGCCAGTGCGCCCTCCCTGTCCACGGTGAGCAGGGCGTCGATGCGCGGTTCCGTGGCGTCGATGCGCGCGAGACAGGCCGTGACGGCCTCCACGGCGCTCAGTTCCTTGTGTTGCAGGGCTTCTGCCGCACGGGTCAATGAAAGGGAGCAGATGTCGGTCATGATGATGCCCTATACGATGCGGGGAACAATAAAGTATTCGCCGTCGGCTTCCGGCGCGTTGGCCAGCACCTCTTCCCGCCCGCGGCGTTGCGCGGCCCCGTCCTCACGCAGGCGGCCGGAATGCAGGACAGGGCTGTACAGCGGTTCCACAGCGCTTGTGTCCACGCGGGAAAGCACATCCATATAGGCCAGGATGTCCCCCATCTGGCGGGCGAAAAGCTCCTGTTCCTCTTCCGTCACGCTCAGGCGGGAGAGGGTTGCCATATGCGCCACTTCTTCCCGGCTGATGGTGGTTGTGTCTGTCATCGTCTTGCAATCCTTGGAAAAACTGTTGACCGGCCTGTCCGAAAACGGAATCGGCGCGCGGCGCATGCCCGTCCGGTCAGGGCCGCAAGATCTCGTTCCTGCCTGGCCTGTTTCGTTCCGAAACCGCGCAGCGGTCCGGCGGGCGTCAGCGCGAGGAGGGCAGGCTCAATTTGTACGACGGCCGCGGCGTGGTGCTCATCACGGGCGTGGCGTTCGGCGTTTGCCCCTGCTGCGGATGCGCCTGCTGCAGGGGCTGCGCCTGCGGCGCGCCCGTCTCGGCGCCTTCCGCCGGGGCAGCGAGGGCATTGCCCTCCGCATCCTGGGGCGGCAGCCCCTGCATGCGCAGGGCGGCCTGCTGCAGCACCTGCGCACGAACCCGCTGGAATTCCGCGGCGTTGACCGGGCTCATGCCCGAAGGCGTCACCCCGAACACAAAGAGCTTTTGGTGCGCCACGCCCGCGCTGTCCCAGGAGATGGGGGCCATGCCCCAGAGCATGCGCGAGGCGCGCTGGGCGGCGGCAAGGACCTGCCGGTTGTCCGGGCGGGCGGTCAGCGCCATGGAGGCGCCGAAGCGGGCGAAGTCGTAGCCGAGAGCGGTCCAGAAGTCCGTGCCGGGAACGCGCAGAGGCTTGGGAGCCTGGGCCGGATTCCACGCGCCGGGGAAAACGGCCAGCGCGTACTTCTCCGCATGGGCGACGGACTTGCCGGAAAGGCTCTGTTCCCACAGCGTGGTGCCCAGCAGCACGAGCCGGTCCTCGCCGTTGTAGAGCAGGCTGGTGGTCAGCATCTGCATGTTTTTCCACGAATCCGGCAGGAACAGTGCCTCAAACGAGGTCTGCGGCACAGGGGCCGTGCCCCCCTCCGGCGTCCGCGCATTGATGAGCGGGGCCACAGCCGCGCTCCACGAGGTCTGGTCTCCCGGATTGTAGGAGGCCTTCTGCAGAACCATATTGCGGGCGGCGAGGCGCTGCTCCATGAGTGCCGCCATGCGCGCGCCGTAGGCGTCGGCAGGGTAGAAGGCCCCATAGGTGCGGATGTTCAGGCCGTCAGTGGCGAAACCGATCAGGGCGTCCACCTGATCCTGCGGGCTGGGGAAGAAGCGCCACGCGCGCGCGCCTTCATCCCCCTGCTCCAGCGAGGGCACAAAGGCGAAAAAAGCCCGTTTTTCAAGGCTGCCCGCAGTGCGGGCCTGGGCGTAGCGGCGTCCCTGCAGGGGGCCGCCCACCACCGCGCATTCCTGCGGCAGGGCGTCCAGCTTCTGCAGCCAGTCGGGGGCTTCGGAATTGATGGTCTCTAGGCGCAGCTTGACGCCGTTGAGCGCCATTTCGGACTGTGCCGTGCGCGCCCCCTTGCCGATCTTGCCCGCGATGGCGGCATAGTGCCCGGAGGAGGGCAGCGCCAGCACAACGCAGGGGCCGGACGCGGCGGCGGATTTGGGCTGATCCTGCCGGGGGGCCTGCTGCCCGAGGCCGAAGGGCATCCTGCACGCGGCAAGGCATGCCAGCAGTGCCAGCAGCAGCGCATTCCGCGCCTGCGCGGCGAAGGAGCGGCGTAGTATGCTCATGGGGTATTCCTGTTGTCGTGCCGGCGGCCACAAAACAGGCCGCGGCAATAAAAAAGGTCCGGTTCTGGGAACCAGACCTTTTTTAGTACAGGCGACGCGCGGTTGCAAGTTCGGCAGCCGCGCCGGCCGCACTTACTTCTTCACTTCGGTGTAGTCGGCATCCACCACGTCGTCTCCGCCGTTGCCCTGCGGCTGTCCGGCCGCGCCCGCGGTTCCCGCGCCGGGCTGCGCCCCGCTCTGCTGGGCCTGCTGCTGGTAGAGCTGCTCGGCCAGCTTGTGCGAGGCCTTGGCCAACTCGTCGGCGGCAGCCTTGATGGCGGCGGCGTCTTCGCCCTCCAGCTGCTTGCGCAGAGCGGCAATCTTGGTTTCGATGTCGCTCTTCAGGGCGGCGTCCACCTTGTCGCCCAGATCGGCCAGGGATTTCTCCGTGCCGTAGATCAGGCTGTCGGCCTGGTTGCGGGCCTCAATCACTTCCTGCTTCTTTTTGTCGTCGCTGGCGTGGGCCTCGGCTTCGCGAACCAGGCGCTGGATGTCCTCTTCGGACAGGCCGGAGGATGCGGTGATCTTGATGGACTGTTCCTTGCCTGTGCCCATGTCCTTGGCGGAGACGTTCACGATGCCGTTGGCGTCGATGTCGAAGGAGACCTCGATCTGCGGCACGCCGCGCGGCGCCGGCGGAATACCCGCCAGATCGAAGCGGGCCAGTGTCATGTTGTCGGCGGCCATGGGGCGTTCGCCCTGCAGCACATGGATGGACACCGAGGGCTGGTTGTCGGCCGCGGTGGTGAACACCTGACTCTTGCGCGTGGGGATGGTGGTGTTGCGGTCAATGAGCCGGGTGAACACGCCGCCCATGGTTTCAATGCCCAGGGAGAGCGGGGTCACGTCGAGCAGCAGCACGTCCTTGACGTCGCCGGTGAGGATGCCGCCCTGAATGGCGGCGCCCATGGCCACCACCTCGTCGGGGTTCACGGAGCGGTTGGGCTCCTTGCCGAAGAAGTCGCCCACCACCTTCTGCACCAGAGGCATACGGGTCATGCCGCCCACAAGGATGACCTCGTCAATCTGCGAGGCTTCCATGCCGGCGTCGGCCAGCGCCTTCTTGCAGGGCTCAATGGTGCGCTGCACCAGGTCGTCCACCAGGGATTCCAGCTTGGCCCGGCCGATCTTGATGAGCATGTGCTTGGGGCCGTTCTGGTCGGCCGTGATGAAGGGCAGGTTGACCTCCGCTTCCATGGAGGCCGAAAGATCCTTCTTGGCCTTCTCGGCAGCTTCCTTCAGGCGTTGCAGGGCCATGCTGTCCTTGGAGAGATCAATGCCGTTTTCCTTCTTGAATTCCTCCACCAGGAAGTTGATGACGCGCTGGTCGAAGTCCTCGCCGCCGAGGAAGGTGTCGCCGTTGGTGGCGCGCACTTCCACGACATTGTCGCCCACTTCCAGAATGGAGATATCAAAGGTGCCGCCGCCGAGGTCGAACACGGCGATTTTTTCATTGGCCTTCTTGTCGGCCCCGTAAGCCAGCGAGGCCGCCGTGGGCTCGTTGATGATGCGCTTGACGTCGAGGCCCGCGATGCGGCCCGCGTCCTTGGTGGCCTGGCGCTGGGCGTCGTTGAAGTAGGCGGGCACGGTGATGACCGCCTCGGAGACCGTCTCGCCCAGGTAGGCTTCGGCGTCGGCCTTGAGCTTGGCCAGAATCATGGCCGAAATTTCGGGCGCGCTGTAGGTGCGGCCGTCCACTTCCACGCCGGCGTCGTCATTGGCGGCCTTGACGATGGCGTAGGGTGAATGCTCCTTCCAGCGGTCCACCTCGGGCGTGGCGAACTTGCGGCCCATGAGCCGCTTGATGGCAAAGATCGTGCGCTTGGGATTGGTGACGGCCTGACGCTTGGCGATGTCGCCCACCAGACGTTCCTTATCGGTAAAGGCGACCACAGAAGGTGTGGTGCGGCCGCCCTCGGGATTGGTAATGCACTTGGGGTCCTTGCCCTCCATCACGTACACGCAGGAGTTTGTGGTACCCAGGTCAATGCCGATGATTTTGGACATATTGCCATCCTCCTCCAGGGAATCTTCGCGAAATCGCGCATCAACCGCCGTCATGCCCGCGGCAGTGCGGGCGGCGGCGAGCGCGTGAAAAATCAGCGCCCGTTTGCGACGCGAACAATAAGTAAGTCCTTCTCCGTACTCGTCCAGTATCACCGTAAAAAAAAATTCAAAAAATTGCGGCGGCGCGTTGTCTCGCCGGGCAGGCGTCAGCGGCGCGGTTCCGGAGAGTGCGCCTGCCGTGCTGCATGACATGGCCATTGCCGCCGGCGAGTTGCGGGACGGCCTGCCGCATATGCTGCAGGCGCTCTTGATAACTGTTATGGGCAATATGAATATTATGCGGATATACTTGTGTTTTATTGTAGAGGATGCTAGGAAAAAATGACGGAATCATGGCCACGTTGTGGCTTCACTATGACTTCAGGAGGATGGTATGGACCTTGACAGAAGAACTCTGCTGTGCGGGCTTGGCGGTCTGGCTGTCGGCGGCGGTCTGGCCGCATTGACGGGAGGGGAGAGCCTGGCCGCGGGAACGGCCGCCCCCGGCAAGCGTTTTGAGCAGGTCGGCGGCGATTTCGGCTGGAAGCCGCACAAGCTGGACCCCGCCGAGTGCGCCAAGGTGGCCTATGAGGCGTACTGGTACAAGGGCTATGCCTGCGGTTACGGCGTGTTTTACGGCATTGTGGGCGTGATGGGCGAAAAGTTCGGCGCGCCGTACAACCAGTTCCCCTTCACCATGTTTGAATTTCTCAAGGGCGGCATCTCCGACTGGGGCACCATCTGCGGCGCGCTCGGCGGCGCGGCGGCGGCCTATGCCCTGTTCTACGGCCGCAAGGAACGCAACGTCATGGTCAGCGACCTGTACCGCTGGTACGAGCAGACGAAGCTGCCCGTCTACAACCCCGGCGACAAGGCCCAGGGCGTCAAGGGCGAGATACCCGGCAACGTGTCCGGGGCCGTGCTCTGCCATATCTCCGTTTCCAAGTGGTGTTACGCCAATAAGGAGGAGGCCACCAGCAAGAAGCGCAGCGAGCGATGTGGGCGCCTCACCGCCGACGTGTGCGCCAAGGCGGTGGAAATCCTCAATGCCAAGATCGACGCGGGCAAGGACTACAAGGCCATGCTTGCCAAGCAGGAATCCGTGAAGTACTGCGGCGAATGCCACCAGACCAAGGGGCAGGAAACCAACTGGGGCAAGGGCATTCTTAATTGCACGCCCTGTCATGACGGGCGGCAGGCGCTTGCCGACAAGTTCAAGAATCATCCGTAGCGAAACGACCCGGAGCGGCCGCGTT
>SUVB01000049.1 GCA_015062205.1 Desulfovibrio desulfuricans | reverse complement strand
GCCTGCTGCACCCGGATTTCGGTGTAGCCCGGCAGGGTATCGAAACGCAGCAGCTCCGGCGCGATATGGCGGCGCGCCGTGCGGCCGTGATCCGGGCCGGGAACGGGCTGCCCCCGCATGGCGGCCAGCAGGCGTTCCTTGTCCGCCCGGGACATGCCGAAGCGCGTCTTTCCGTCACTCATGGTCTTCCTCCGCGTCCTTGAGCGCCTTTCCGGCTACGGCGTCGCTGACAGTGATGCCGTGGCTGGCCTCAAGGGCGGCGCGCATATCGTCGCCTGCGCCGCTTTCTTCCCGCAGCAGGGCATGGACGCGGACAGCAATGTCGCGGATGCTGGCCCCGGCGCTGAGGCCGCCGGCCAGGGACTGCCCGTCCAGCATTTCTTCCAGGGACAGCACGAGTTCCATGGCCATGAGGGAATCCATGCCCATGTCGGCCAGCGGCATGCCGCTCTTGATGGACGATGGGGGCACACGCAGGATACGGGCCGCTGCGGCGCTCACGGCTTCGGTGACGCGGGCCAGGGCTTCTTCCTTCGGCAGGCCGCGCACCATGTCGCGCAGGGATGTTTCCTGTCCGTCTCCGCTGTCGCCCTCGGTCCGCAGGGGGGCGAAGCGCGGCGTCCTGCCCAGGGGCAGGCGGGAAAGCCGTTTCCAGTCCGCAGCGAACAGCGCCGACGCTGGCGGGCAGGTGGCGGGCAGACGTTCCAGGGAGTCCAGCGCCTCATGAGACGCTAGGGGGCTGATGCCCGTGACACGGCGCAGGGAGTCCAATGCGTCGGAGTCGCGGGTGAGCATGCCCGTATCGCCGATGGCGCCCCAGCCTACGGCAAGGCCCGGCAATCCCATGGCGCGGCGCAGGGCCGCCAGGCATTCGAGCCCCATGTTGGCCGCCACATAGTTGGCCTGGCCGGGATTGCCCAGCAGGGTCGTGGCCGAGGAATACATGACGAAGAAGTCCAGCTCCTTGTCCTGGGAATAGCGGTGCAGGTTGCAGGCCCCGCCCAGCTTGGGGGCCAGTACGCGGGCAAGGCGATCCGGCGTCAGGTCGGCCAGCATGCCGTCGTCCAGCACGGCGGCGGCGTGGAGGATGCCGCGCAGGGGCGGCAGGCCGGACAGGGCGCTGTCCAGCTGGCGGGCAAGGCCGTCCATGTCCGTCACGTCCTGAGCCAGGGCGATGACGGGACGCTCTGTCCCTTCGGGCAGGCCGATGCCGCGCAATTCCGCCAGGGCCGCCGCATTTTCCTGTGTGGCCCCGCGGCGGCCCAGCAGGATCAGCGCTCCCGCGCCGCGTTGCGCCAGGCGGCGGGCCGTGGCCAGGCCGAAACCGCCCAGCCCGCCGCTGACAACGTAGCTGCCGTCCGTCCGGACGGGCAGGGCGGCGGTCGGCGCAGACGCGGCGTTTACGGCCGGGACGGCAGGCGCTTCCACCACGATCTTGCCCACATGCCGGGACTGCTGCATGGCGCGATAGGCCTGCTCCACCTCGTCCGCGGCATACAGGCTGTGCGGGAGGGGCCGCCACTCCCCGTCCGTGAAGTGCTCCATGAGTTCACGGAAGATGTGCAGGCCCAGTCCCGGTCGTTCCTTCATGAGCTGGTCCACATCGATGCCGAAATAGCTCACATTGTCCCGGAAGGGGCGCAGGCGCAGTGGATTGTCCGCGTAGAAGTCGCGCTTGCCCAGTTCCAGGAAACGGCCGAAGGGCCGCAGCAGGCGCAGGCTCTGATCCATGCCCTCTCCGGCCAGGGAATTGAGCACGGCGTCCACGCCCCGGCCGTCGGTATCTGCCAGAATTTGGTCATGGAAGGCCAGTGAACGGGAATCATAGACATGTTTCACGCCGAGCAGACGCAACATGTGCCGTTTGTCCTCGCTGCCGGCCGTGGCGTAGACCTCCAGCCCCAGCGTGGCCGCTATCTGCACGGCGGCAAGGCCCACGCCGCCGGCCGCGCCGTGGACGAGCAGGCGTTCCCCGGATTGCAGGCGCGCCAGGTGATGGAGGGCGTACCAGGCGGTGAAGAAGGCCACGGGCACGGAGGCCGCGTCGGCGAAACTCCATTCCGCAGGGATGGGGGCCACGGCCCGGGCCGTGGTCAGCACATGGCTCGCAAAGCAGCGAGGCCCGAAGCAGAGCACGCGCTGTCCGGGAGCCACGTTGTCCACGCCCGCGCCCACGGCGTCCACCACGCCCGCGCACTCAATGCCCAGGCCCGGGCCGGAGAAGCCGTTTTCCAGAGCTTCCTCGGGCAGCAGGTTCATGGCCCACATGACGTCGCGGAAATTCAGGCCCACGGCGCGCACGGCCACCCGCACCTCGCCGGCGCCCGGTTGGGGCAGGGGGGCTGACGCCCAGCGCAGGGTTTCCAGGCGACCGGGACTTACGCACTCCAGTTGCAGCGTGCCGCCTGCCCCGCGCACGGACTCGCAGGCAGTTTCCTGCGAGCGCGCCGCATACCGCCGCCGGCCGTCCAGCAGGATTTCGCGCTCGTCCGTGGGATGGAGCAGCTCCCGCAGGGCCTGCGCGCGCAGGGCCGCATCATGGGCGGCATCGCCGGAAACGCGCAGGTCGATGCAGGAGGTTTCCAGGGCGGGCATCTCGTTCATAAGCACCCGCGCCGCGCCCAGCGAGGCCGCCTGCGCCGGGTGCAGGCTGGTTGCCGCCGTGCCGGGGCACGGCATGGCGCCCAGGGTCAGCAGCCGCAGGGAAGCCGCGGGACGTCCCGCCCTGTCCCAGCCGCGCGCCAGTTGCGTCAGGGCCGCGCACTGTCCCAGCGCCGTTTCCCAGGCGAGGCCGTCGTTGCCGAGTCCCATGGCGTCCACGCAAATCACGGGATGTCCAAGGGCGGCAAGAGAATCCCACACCGCCTCCCAGTGGGTTGCGTTATCCGGCCTGAGCTGCCAAAAGGTGCCGCGGCGACGCAAGGCCTTCCCGCCATGCAGGCGGATGACCGTGTCTCCGCGCTGTTGGGCCTCGGCCGCCAAACAGTCCAGCAGCCCGCAGACAAGAGCAGGAACATTGCTGTCCGCGCAGAGCAGCCAGGTAGTTGTGGAAGAGGCCATGACCCCTGCTGCATGTTCCCTTGCCCCGGAAACGGCGCTTTTCCCGGCCCGCGCCAACAGGAGGAATCGCGGCACGGCCGGATCCGGGCGGATTTCCTGAATGTCGTCAAACCCTGCCTGGTGCAGCGCACTGCGCCACTCCTCCGGAACCAGCAGGCGGGAGAGCGGTTCTGCGCCGGTATCCGATGCGCTCCACCAGGCGGAATCCTGCCCGAACAGCACATCCTCTGCCAGATTGGGCGCGCTTTCCGCCAGGATGAGCAGTCCTTCCTCATGCAGGGCGTCCCGGCAATGTCGCAGCACGGCAGGAATGTCGTCCGCCCGGTGCAGGCAATGGAAGGCCACGGCCACATGCGCCTTCACTGGCGCGGCTTCGCGTTCCGCATCCCAGCGCAGCATGTCCAGGGGCGCGTCTTCCGGCGCGGTTTCCAGCCCCGCGCACGCAAGCCGCAACTGTTCCAGATCGGCCTCGCCGACGGCGGCCAGCACACGGCAATGGCCGCGCAGACCGGGGGCCATGAGCCTCCCGAGACAGGCGGGAACCGCCCCGATTTCCAGAATGCGCGCCGGAGACGATGCGCCGGCAAGCAGCCCTTCCAGGGCATATCCGACAAGCGCGCTGTCTTCGCGGTATTCCTGGCGGCGGTAAGCCGTCCAGAGCGAGCTGCCCGGCGGCGTGGGCGCGGCATCGTCCAGCAACGCCTTGTGCGCGTTGGCCAGCAGCAGGTTGGCTGCTGCGTCCCCCGGC
>SUVB01000048.1 GCA_015062205.1 Desulfovibrio desulfuricans | reverse complement strand
TTCCGGCGAAGCCGGAATCGCCGTTGGCGAGCCCGGCGAGCCGTACGGCGACAGACAGCAACGATGCTGCCCGAAGGGTTCCGGCGAAGCCGGAATCGCCGTTGGCGAGCCCGGCGAGCCGTACGGCGACAGACAGCAACGCTGAAACAACGGCGACGTAGGCTTGGCATGCGGCAAAACGGTCAAGCGTGGTCGCCTGATTAAGGATGCCCTGTGGACAATCTGGTTCTGCTCAACGGCGTGGGTATTGTCGTCATGGCCATTTTTGGCCTGTGGGTCTTTTACCGTTCCGCGCAGATGACCAGGAAACAGCGCCCCCCAAAGGATGAGGAACACAAGAACGACTGACCCCTGCGGGCAGCTGCCGACAGCATGGGGCAGCGTTGCCGCGGGACTGACCGCAGCAAAGATTTTGCTTGCAGTCTCCGCATGTTTGCTATATAGCTAGGCGGCCTGATTGAGAGGCCTATGGAGAGGTGTCCGAGCTGGTCGAAGGAGCACGATTGGAAATCGTGTGTACGTTAACAGCGTACCGTGAGTTCGAATCTCACCCTCTCCGCCAGATTTCAAGGGGTTGCTGCAGCACAGCAACCCCTTTTTCATTAACGGCGCTTTTCTCCGCGCACATCCCGCAATTTCCGGGCCGGAACGCCGCCCACCACTGTCATGGGGGGCACATCCCGCGTGACAACCGCCCCGGCGGCCACGATGGCCCCGTCGCCGATACTGACGCCGGGCACCACTGTTACGTTGGCGCCAAGCCAGGCGTTCCTGCCGACGGCAATGGGCGCGGGGGTCAGGTCCCCGCGGTCCGCCGCTGTCTCGCCGTGGTTGAGCGTGGCTAGGGTGACGCGATGTCCTATGAGCGCGCCGTCGCCCAGCGTGATGCCTCCCTGATCCTGAAAGCAGCAGCAGGCATTGACAAACACGTTTTTGCCGATGCGGATGTTTTTGCCGCAGTCGGTATAGAATGGCGGGAAGACGCGGAATGACGGGTCTACGGGCCGTCCGGTCAGCTGTTCCATGATGACCAGAATCTCCTCCGGCGTGTGGTACCGGCCATTGAGCTCGGCCGTCAGCCGCAGGGCCTCCTGCGAGGCGGCGTGCATGAACAGATGGGCTTCGGAGTTGGCTTTCACTGTCTGGCCGCTGTTCATAACATCCAAAAATTGTTCAAGATTCATAGATCAATTCTCCATGTGACAACAGAGATGACGCGCCCGTCCCCGGGGTTCCGGATGGTGAAGCTTCTTCGTCCACGGCGCTCCCGGCGCCAAGAACATAGTTACGGCAGGCCGGTTCGCCGCGATTTCCCTAGGCGCGTCCCGGCTTCTTACCGCGTCACTTCGCGGGCAGAGGCCGGACGGCACAAGCCCCCCTGCCGCGCGCCGACAGGCGGCAGGAATCAGCAGGTGCGCACCGGCTCCCCGGGCCGCGTCCGGCAGGGATAAAAAGGCGCCACAGGCATCGTCAGGACGCCTGCGGCGCCGGAAACAGCCGGCTGACTGCGGAAGTTACCTTGCCGTCAGCTCTCTGCCCAGTTCCAGAGCTGCCAGGTTCACATCCTGAATCTTGGCGGGCAAATATTTTCTGATGGCGGCCTTCAGGGCTTCCGGGCCGAACGGCAGCACGCCGGAAGCGCAAACCGCGCCAAGCAGCACCGTATTGCCGCTCTGCACGGAACCTGCCCGCGCGCCCAGTTCACGGCAGGGCATGAAATGGCATTGCCCGGCCACCTGCCGCGTCATTTCCTCAATCTTCACCATATCGGGATAGACCGCCTTGCCCAGAGACACGCTGAGCGGCGGCAAGGCATCGCTGCTGGAAAAGACCGCGCCGCCCGGCTGCAGATAGGGCAGCGCGCGCAGGGTTTCCAGAGGTTCAAAGCCCAGCAGCACATCAGCTTCGCCCAGATCCAGCTTGGGCGAACGCCAGCCGCCCAGCAGCATGACGGATTCCACAACGCCGCCGCGCTGGGCCATGCCGTGCACTTCGCCCGCCACCACGTCCAGGCCCGCATCCAGAGCGGTGCGCGCCAGCAGCGTGGTGGCGGTCAGGGTGCCCTGACCGCCGACGCCGGTGAAGAAGATGCGCATACGCTTATGTTGCGTTTTTTTCATATCTGCCTCCCTACCTACCGTTTCCGCGCCTTGAACGCCTTGGGCGCGACCTGCAGGCAGACCATGCAGCCCGAGCACAGCGAGGGGTCCACAGCGAGATTGTCGCCTTCACGGCAAAAGGCGGGGCAGGCCAGCTGCTCAAGGCAGCGCATGGCCTCCGGCCCCTGCTGCGCCACCTCGGCCACCTGCGGCGAAACCTTCTTGAGCTGCCGCCGGGCGTAGAGCACGCAGGGTTCCTCGGCGATGATCACGCGCACGCCCGTCTTGTCCTTGGCGGCTTCCATGGCCTTGATGACGGCCCGGACATTGTAGGCGCGCACCTTGACGCACTCCGTCACGCCCATGCCGCGCACGATGGATTCAATATCCATGTGCGTGTGGTCCGCGCCGAGCTTCTCCTGCAGCATGCCGGGGTTGGGCTGATGCCCGGTCATGGCCGTGGTGCCGTTGTCCAGGATGACAAGAATGATGTCATGCCGATTGAACACGGCGTTGGCCAGCCCGGTCATGCCCGAATGGAAAAAGGTGGAATCGCCTATGAAACCCACCGTCAGCTTGCCGGAGGCGCGGGCAAAACCGCTTCCCGCCGATACGGACGAGCCCATGCAGACGAGGAAGTCGGCCGTGCGCAGGGGCGGCAGCAGGCCCAGCGTATAGCAGCCGATGTCACTGGAATAGCAGGCGTCGTCGCCAAAGACCTGACGGGCGGCGTAGTACACGGCACGGTGGGAACAGCCGGGGCAAAGGTTCGGCGGACGCCCGGGCAGTTCGTTGTCAACGCTGCGCGCGGGCTTGACCGGGCAGGGCATGCCCAGCCAGGAAGACAGACGGCGCATGACCAGGGTGGTGGAGTATTCCGCCAGTTCGGTCAGTTCCTCATTCTTGCCCTCCAGCGGCGTCCGGATGTCGAGGCGCTGCGCCAGGGCGCGCACATCCCGTTCCAGCAGGGGCTCGCCTTCTTCCAGCACCAGCACGCGATCGCAGCCGCGCAGGAATGCGCTGATGCGCTCCGTGGGCAGGGGCCAGGTCATGCCCAGTTCCAGCACGCGCGCCTTGTCCTCCCAGCCGCCGGCCACAAGGGCGTCGGCCAGGTAGTCGCGGGCCACGCCGGAAACGATGATGCCCAGACGCGCGGGCGTCTGCGGTTCGCGCAGCGTGTTGAAACGGCTGCCCTCGGCGATGCGGCGGGCCCTGTCCATGATGTCGCGCAGGGCTTCGTGGCGTTTGAGGGCTACGGCGGGCACGGGCACGAAACGCCCCGGATTGCGCGTAAAGGGAACCTTGGGCTGGGGCGCCGGCAGATCGTCAAATTCCACAGGGCCGCGCATATGGCTGACGCGTGTGGTGGTGCGCAGCATGACGGGCTGCTGCAGTTCGCGCGCCAGGCGGAAGGCTTCGCGCGTCATGTCCTTGGCCTCCTGCGCCGAGGCCGGCTCGAAACAGGGCAGCATGGCAAAGCGCGCGTAGGTGCGGTTGTCCTGCTCATTCTGGCTGGAGTGGCAGCCGGGGTCGTCGGCCGTCAGCACCACCATGCCGCCGGGCAGGCCCGTATAGACAGAGGTGAACAGGGGGTCGGCGGCCACATTCAGGCCCACGTGCTTCATGGTTACAAGGCTCATGGCCCCGCCCAGGGCCGCGCCTGCGGCCACCTCCATCGCCACCTTCTCGTTGACGGAATATTCCAGCCTGTAGCGGCCTTCGCCGCCGAGATGAAAGAACGTATCCGGCACCTCCGAGGAAGGCGTGCCCGGATAACAGCTGATCATGTGCACGCCCGCCTCCAGCGCGCCGCGCACAATGGCCTCGTTGCCCAGCAGCAGGTGACGCTCTCCGCGGGCTCCCCGCAACAAAGGATTCTCGCTCATAGTTCCTCCCGGTCCGGCCTCCGCGCGCACCGTGCCCGCGCAAACGCGGCAGGCCCGAGACCGTGCAAAAAGCCCGTGCCGACCGCACGGGCCAAAGATGCTTACTGCGCCCCGGACTGCTCTTTTTCCGCCCCGGCCTGCGGCGCGGCGGAGCCTCTCCCGGCGGCGGCGTCCTCATCCGCCGTTTTGGGCGAAAGCGCGCGGGCCCGCGAGCGGAAGTAGTCACTGTCAAGGCCCTGCGCCTCACGGGCAAGGGCCAGATACATGCGGGCGGCCTCATCCGGCTTTCCGGCGGCCGCGGCGGCCTCGGCGGTCATCTGCCGCAGCTGCGGCGCGGGTATCTCGCCGGGCAGAGAGGCCAGCAGCTTCTGCAGCAGGGCCAGCGCCTCGGCATTCCTGCCGGCCTTGAGCAGGGCTCCGGCTTCGTCCAGGGAGGCGGCCAGCCCGAACGCGCCGTCACGCTCTCCGGCCGCCTTGGCGAAGGCCGCAGCCGCAGCCGCGGCGTCACTGCCGCGCAGCGCGCCCTGCCCCACGGCCAGCCAGGCTGCGAAACGCACGGCGTCGGGAGCCTTTTCGGCCAGCGCCGTCAGCGCCTGCACCTGCTCCGCCCCGGCGGGCTGCATGGAAATGCGCGCCAGTTCCTGCCGGGTCTCGTCATTGCGGGACGCGTCATACCAGCGCCAGAGGCCCGTGCCCGCCAGAACAAGCACGAACAGTACGACAAAACCGGCAATGGCGCCGCCGTGCCGCAGGATGAACTGCAACAGGGGGGCGCTTTCGGAACTGACTTCAGCCTGAAGATCGCGCAGCAGTGCGGAATCCTCCGCGCCTTGATTCTTTTGCGGATTCATGTATCAAACTCCTTAGGGAGGCGGAACCGTCCCGCCGCGCAAGGCGCGCGTCCGCAGGGGCGAATCCGGACGTAAGCCCCTTACTTAGGCCACAACCATCCCTTCTGTCAAAACAAAATCCCGTAGCCCCGGCCACGCAGCGCGGCCGGATGCGACGGCACAAGGAGCAAGCATGACGCCGGCTGAAGCAATGGCGCGTCTCGGCGCGCAGGCCAAGGTGGCCGCCAGGGCCATGACCAGGGCACACCCCCAGGCCAAGAGCCGCGCGCTGCAGGAGCTGGCGCGCCTGCTGCGGGAACGTGAAGGGGATATCATGGCCGCCAACGCCCGCGATCTTGCGGCCGCCCGCGAGGCGGGCATGGACGCGGCCCGTCTGGACCGGCTTGCCGTCACGCCCGCCATTCTGGAAGACATGCGCGCCGCCTGCCTGCATGTGGCCGACCTGCCCGATCCCGTGGGGGCCACGGTGCAGCAGTGGCAGCGCCCCAACGGCCTGCTGGTCGGGCGCATGCGTGTGCCCCTGGGCGTCATCGCCATGGTCTACGAGGCGCGTCCCAATGTCACCATTGACGCGGCCATACTGTGCATCAAGGCGGGCAATGCCGTCATCCTGCGCGGCGGCAGCGAGGCGCTGCACTCCAATACGGTGCTGGCCGGCCTGCTGCGCGAGGCGCTCGCCCTGGCCGGTCTGCCCGAAAACGCGGCGCAGTTTGTGGACATGCCGGGGCACGAGGCCGTCACGGCCCTGTGCAAGCTGGACAGCTGCATCGACGTCATGATCCCGCGCGGCGGCGAAGGCCTGGTGCGCGCCGTCACCGAGGCTGCCGCCATGCCCGTGCTCAAGCATTTCAAGGGCGTGTGCCATGTTTTTGTGGACGCGGACGCGGATCTCGACCAGGCGCTGGACATCGTGTTCAACGGCAAGGTGCAGCGCCCCGGCGTGTGCAACGCGCTGGAATGCCTGCTGGTGCACCGCGACGTGGCCGCCGCCTTCCTGCCCCGGGTGGCCGGCAGACTCGGCGCGGCCGGGGTGAAATTCCGCGCCTGCCCCGCCTCGCTGCCGCTGCTGGGCGCGCACGCCGCACCCGCCGCCCCGGAGGACTGGGGGCAGGAATTTCATGCGCTCGTGCTGGCCGTGCGCGTGGTGGAGCATCTGGACGCGGCGCTGGACCATATCGCCCTCTACGGCTCCAACCATACGGAAGTCATCTGCACCAACAACCATGCGCATGCCGCGCGCTTCCTGCGCGAGGCGGACGCCTCCATGGTGGCCGTCAACGCCTCAACCCGCTTCAACGACGGCGGCCAGCTGGGGCTGGGCGCGGAAATCGGCATTTCCACCTCCAAACTGCACGCTTACGGCCCCATGGGCGTAGACGAGCTGACCACCACCAAATTCGTGGTACTCGGGCAGGGGCAGGTACGGCAATAGCATGACCGCGCCGCAACGCCTCCGCCCCCGGAACGCCCCCGCCGGGAGGGCCATCCTTGGGGGCAGCTTCAATCCGCCGCATGTGGGCCATCTGCGGCTGGCCGTGGAGGTGCGCGAGGCTCTGGGCGACCTTGTGACCGGGGTGGATCTCGTGCCCTGCGCCGTGCCGCCGCACAAGGACGCCTCGGGCCTGCTGCCCTTCGGGCTGCGCGCCGCCCTGGTTGAAGCCTGCATCGCGGGGCTGCCTTGGCTTGCCTGCAACCGTCTGGAAGGCCGGCGGCAGGGCCCCTCGTACACTTGGGACACCCTTTCGGCCTACAGACAGGCCGCCCCCGGCACGGAGTTGTATTTCATACTCGGCAGCCCGGATTTCGCGCAGCTGTCCCTCTGGCGGCGCGGGACGGAACTGCCCCGGCTCTGCCATTTTGTGGTCGTGCCCCGCGACGGCCACAACGCGCAGGATTTCGCGTCCACGGCGCGGCATATCTGGCCCGACGCGCGGGAGCGCGCCGCCCTGCTGCCCGGCTGCCCGTGCATGGCCCTGCCCGGCGGCGGGCTGGCGCATTTTCTCGCTGTGCCCCGTCTTTCCGTCAGTTCGTCACAGGTGCGGCACTTGTGGCTGACCGGGCATTCGGTGGACTTTCTTCTGCCGGAAGCGGCCCTGCGCATGTTGCGGGAACATGCCGGGGATATCCGCGAACACTGGCGCAACAGGCAGGGTTGTTGATGTTTTCCGCCCCCAGAGAAATTCGGGACAATGTGGCCCGCGCCATCGGCTATGTGCAGCGCGGCGAAATCGAACGCGCCCTCCTGACCATGAGCGCGGCCCTGCGCGCCATGACGGACGTGCGCCTGCCGCGCCCCGTGCGGGAGGAGCTGCATGCACGCATACGGGATTTTCTGGACGCCCCGGCGCTGCATGACGCCCTGCGCCCCCTGCTCGCCCCCGGCAAGGCGGCAGCCCCCCATACGCTCAGGCTGCATCCCGGCAAGGAGGCCGCGCTGGCTACGGTGCTGGACGGCCTGGCCCGCATCCTGCGGCGGGAAGAGGAACAACCGCTGCGACGGGAGGTGGAGGAACGGCTGGAGCGCAAACGGCGGCTCCTCGGCGAAGGCCTGGCCGCGCTGCGGGAGGGGCAGCCCGCCAGGGGGCTGGCATTTCTGCGGCGCATCGTGGACGAATTCGGCGACGAGGAAGGCATCCGCCTGCAGATGGGGCAGATCCTCGCCGCCGCCGGCATGCATGCCGAAGCGGCGCACATGTACGAGGAGGCCATGACCGCGCAACCGCGGGACGCCGCCGCCTACACGGGGGCCGTGGCCGCCTGGACGGAGCTGCGCGAGTACGCCAGGGCCGAAAAGACATACAAGGCCATTCTGCGCACCTTCGGCGGGCACCCCGCCACCTTCGGAAAAATGGCCGCCCTGTACCTGGCCTGGGGGAAACTGCAGGAGGCGGGCGACGCCGCGCGCCGCGCCCTGCAGGAAGACCCCGCCCAGGCCGACGCCCTGACCGTGCTGGCGGCGCTGGAAAAGCCCTAGCCGCGCGCCCGCCGGGCAACTCCCCGCCTTTTCCCCCATTCGGGGACATGACAAGCAGAACCTGTTGGACTATACTTGCCGACGCGTCTCCGCCGGGCATATGCCGCCCGGCGGGCAGCGTTGCGGGCGGTTCCGTCCGCGCACATTCCCCGGGCGCACCCGCCCCGGTTTCAGGAGTTCACATGCCGCGTCATTTTTCCCCGCACCCGCTGTCCTCCGCGTTCGCGCGCAGCCTGTGCGCCGCCGTGGCGGCAGCGGCGTTCTGGCTTCTCCCGTCATGGACGAATGCCCAGGTGACGCTGCTGGTTCCCAGTCAGCCGAGCATTGAGGCTCCGGCCGCCAAGCCGACGCCCCCGCGCGACGACAAACGCGCGGAGCAGACCCCCGCCGCCCCGGAACTGCCCGCGCCGAACGGCAACGGGGAGAGGAAACCGGCCGCAGCGCAGGGCGGGGCCGCAGCAGCCGCAGGCGATGCCGTGCCCTCTACGGAAAACGCCGACGCCACGCCGCGCATCGACGAAGAGGTTGACGTGCTCATCAGCATGATGGCCCCCTTCCGCAATGAAGGACTGGCTCTGGACATGCCGCAACTCTTCGCGGTGCTGCGCTACGATGACGCCACGCCGGCCAAGGACGGCGCGGCACAGCCGGAACGCCGCGACCTGCTGGGCGATGTGGAGGAAATACGCTACCTGAACCGCAAGGCATGGGGAGCCAACGTGGCCCTGACCAGCCCCGGCCTTTACCAGTTCATCATTGAAGGGCGGCCCTGGTGGGATGCGGCGCGCGGGCGCTTTTTGCGGCATTACGTCAAGACCATCCTGCCCGTGCACGGCGTGGAGCGCGGCTGGGATCTGCCCGTGGGGCAGCATCTTGAAATCGTGCCGCGTTCGCGGCCTTTCGGGCTTACGGCTCCGGCCCTGTTCGCGGGCACGGCGCTTGTGGACGGCAAGCCCATGGCGTCAGCCCCGGTACGCATGGCGCGCATCAATGTGGAAAAGCTTTCCGCGCCCACGCCCTGGCATGAGGAGCAGGCCGCCAGAACCAACGCCCAGGGAGAATTCGCCTTTGTGCTCAACCGGCCGGGCTGGTGGTGCTGCATGGCCGACATGCCCGGCGATCCCCTCAAGGGGCCGGACGGCCAGCCCAAACCCCTGCAGCAGAGCGCCCTGCTCTGGCTCTACGTGGACAGCCCCGCCGCCGCGCCGCGCAAGCGCTGACGCGACTGTCCGAAGGAGTCGCCTGGGAAAATCCAATTTCCTGCCGGCTTTTGTTGCCTTGCCGTTTTTCTTCTGTGTTCGTGTGCGAGATCCTCCGGCGTCCTTCCTGTGGGAGAGGACACATATTCATTATCTGTAGATATGGATGCAGAATTTTACGGCACAAGTGACGCGCACAAAAAAGCCGTTGAAGACGCTACAAAATATTGCAATTCACATAACAAAAAATTGGAAGTCAAGAAGTTACTGCACAACTCTTCTCAATCCTTCTCCAATGCGACGATACTCTTCCAGTGCAAATAACTCATAACAGGAACAGCGTCGCCAGCCCCAGAAAGATGAAGAAGCCCGCGCCGTCGGTGATGGTGGTCAGGAAGATGCTGGAGGCCTGCGCCGGGTCCCGGCCCAGGGCGCGGAAGATCAGAGGGATGGAGCCGCCCGCCACGGCCCCCAGCAGCATGTCGCACAGGAGCGCCCCGCCCATAACCGCGCCCACGGCGGCCAGCCCGGTAAACCACCATGAGGCGCAGAAGGCCGTCACGGCCATGGCAAGGCCGGTGGCAAGGCCTATCTTGCCCTCGCGCAGCACGGCCAGCCAGGCTTTTTTCTGGTCAAAACGGTCCGTGGCCAGCTGGCGGATCATCACGGCCAGCGCCTGCTGCCCCGTATTGCCCGCCTGATTGGCCACCATGGGCATGAGCACGGCCAGCACGGCCATCTGCGCGATGGAGCCCTCGAACATGTAGACCACCGAGGCCGACAGCGCGGAATTGACCATGTTCACGAACAGCCAGGGCAGGCGGCGGCGCACGCTCTCCTGCCAGGGGGTGTCCACGCTTTCCTCCGGGTCCGCGCCCACCATGCCCAGCATATCGGCGCTGGCCTCCTCGTGCATGATGTCCATGATGTCGTCATAGGTGACGACGCCCAGAATGTGCCCCTCGTTGTCCACCACGGGCAGGGCCATAAAGTTGTAGTGCGAGAGCAGGCCCGCCACCTCGCGCTGGTCCATGTCGTGGGTGACGCTGATGACGTTCTGCCCTTCCACGGCGTCGCCCACCACGGTGCCGGGCCGCGCCAGCATGAGGTCGCGCAGTGAAAGCACGCCCACCAGCACCTGCCGTTCGTCCACCACGTAGGCGTAGTACGGGCTCTCCTTGTCGGCCATTTCCGCCCGGATGTGGGCGATGGCCTCGTCGGCCGTGAAGCTCTCCTCCAGCAGGATAAGCTCCGTGTTCATGACGCCGCCGGCCGTGTCCGGGTCGAAATTGAGCAGGTTGCGCAATTCCTCGGAATCTTCGCGATCCAGCTTGTCCAGCAGGGCGTCGCGGTGTTCCTCGTCCAGTTCGTCCAGCACGTCGGCGGCGTCGTCCGGCGACATTTCGGCGATG
The DNA here is from genome assembly GCA_015062205.1 of Desulfovibrio desulfuricans. Classification (GTDB taxonomy): domain Bacteria; phylum Desulfobacterota; class Desulfovibrionia; order Desulfovibrionales; family Desulfovibrionaceae; genus Desulfovibrio; species Desulfovibrio desulfuricans_D. The sequence continues at coordinate 25,134 of SUVB01000048.1, read as the reverse complement.
ATCTGGGCGGCCACGTCGTCGTCCAGATTCTCCAGCACGTCCACGGCCGTGTTCTCATCCAGCTCGGCCAGGGCCTCGGCCGCGTCCTCCTTGGACATGCGGCTCAGGGCGCTGACCTGCTTTTCGAGCGTCAGATTTTCCAGATGGTCGGCCATGTCGGCCGGATGGACAAACTCCGCATCCGGGCCGTCCGCACCATCATGGACGGGCGGTTGCGGGTCGCCCGGGGCTGCGCCGTCAGACGGCGCGGCGGGAGCGCCCGTGCCGGGGGCGGCGGGGTCTTCCCGCCCGCCTTCGCGGAATTCCTTGTCGTCAGGGTCAATCATGAAACACTCGTCTGCTCAGTCAGTGCTGGAGGGAAACAACGCGCCACAAGGGCGGGCACAGGGAACGCGCTTGTGAAAAAGCTCTTAAACAGCCCCGCAGCTTGACGCGGGGCACATGTCATCCTATCTGTTAGGCAGTTCCGCCCGGGAACGCCCGTTGCCGAAGGCTCCGGGGGCGCGTGCAGGCGCAGGTCGGGCCGCCGGCGGACGCACGCCGGAAGAGCCGGAATGAACGAGTTTTCCATTAGCACGCGCAAGAAGTGGGGACAAGCCTAATGTTCACTCCCTGGGCCGCTTTTTTTTCTCCCGAAGGGCGGCGTCTGCTGCAAAAATCCATTGTGCTCGCTCTGGAGGAGGACGGCCCCGAACTGACCGCGCAGGGTCTTTTCGCCCCCGATGCCGTCATGCATGCCGTCATCCGCGCCAAGGAAGACACGCTGGTTGTAGGCCTGCCCGTCATTGACGAGGTTTTCGCCGCGCTTGACGCCCCCTGTTCCTGGGAGGCACTGGCGCAGGAGGCCGTTGCCGTGCCCGCCATGACGGACGTGGCCCGCATCACGGCCCCGGCCGTGGCCATGCTCAAGGCCGAACGGGTCATCCTGAATTTCGTTTCCCGCCTGTCGGGCATCGCCAACCTGACGGCCCGCTACGTGCGCGAGCTGGAAGGCACCGGCGTGCGCCTGCTGGACACCCGCAAAACCACCCCCTGCCTGCGCTGGCCGGAAAAGTACGCCGTGCAGGCAGGCGGCGGGCACAATCACCGCAGGAACCTGACGGAAATGCTCATGCTCAAAGACAACCACATCGACGCCGCCGGTTCCATCACGGCGGCCGTGGCGGCGCTCAGGGCGCGATACCGCCCCTGCCCGCCCATCGAGGTGGAATGCCGCACGCTCGCGCACGTGCGCGAGGCCGTGGCCGCCCGCGCCGACCGCATCATGATGGACAATATGGACGGGGAGCTGCTGGCGCAGGCGCTGGCCCTTACGCCCGCCGACATTGAGACGGAAGTGAGCGGCGGCGTGCGGCTGGAGAACATCCGCGCCCTGGCCCTCACCGCGCCGCGGCGGCCCGACTTCATTTCCGTGGGGCGGCTCACCCATTCCGCCGCCGCGGCGGACTACAGCATGACGCTGCAGTCCGCCTGAGCGCCCCTGCCCGTCTTCCGCGCCGGGCAGGCGACAAGGAACCGAATCATGCACGACATCAATGCTGCCATCACGGCCCTGAAGGAACAGTTCGGCGCACGGCTCTGCATCATGGGGCACCACTACCAGAACGACGCCGTCATCCGCCACTGCGACGTCACGGGCGACTCCCTGGAACTGGCCCGCCGCGTCGCCGACGTGCAGGCCGAGCACATCGTCTTCTGCGGCGTGTGGTTCATGGGGGAATCTGCCGCGCTGCTCGCCGCGCCGGGGCAGCGCGTCTATCTGCCCAACCCCGATGCGGACTGTCTCATGTCGCGCATGAGCCCGGCCCCGCTGGCCCGCCGTGTGCTGGAACAGCTTGCCGCCGCCGGACGCCCGGCCGTGCCCCTGGCCTACGTGAACACCGATGTGGCCCTCAAGGCCGTGGTGGGCGAATACGGCGGGGCCGTATGCACCTCGGCCAACGCGCAAACCATGCTGCGCTGGGCGCTGGATCAGGGCGAGCGCGTGCTCTTTCTGCCGGACAGGCATCTGGGCAACAATACGGCCGCACTCCTCGGCATTGAGCCGGGGGAACGCCACGTGCTGCGCGTGGGCGCGCGCGGCCTTGTGCAGCCGGAAACGCAGCCCCTTGACCGCAGGCTGCTGCTCTGGCCCGGCTGCTGCGCCATCCACGCGCGCTTTGATCCGGACGACGTGGCGGCGGCGCGCGCCGAACACCCCGGCTGCCGCGTCATCGCCCACCCGGAATGCAGGCAAGAGCTCATCCAGGCCTGCGACGCGGCCGGGTCCACCTCCTTTCTCATCAGGGAGGCCGCGCGCACAGCCGCCGAAGCGCCCGGATCCACGCTCGTCATCGGCACGGAAAACAATCTGGTGAACCGTCTGGCCGCCCGCCACGCCGGGCAGTGCCGCATCGTCACGCTGGGGCACGCCGTCTGCGGCAACATGGCCAAGGTGACGGAAAAGAAGCTTTGGCATATATTGGACCGCATCGCCGCCGGCACGGCCGCCCCCATGACCGTGGACGCGGCGCTCCGCGCCCCCGCCCGCCTGGCGCTAACCCGCATGCTTGACGCATGCGGCCGTTGAGGTTTTGCATCGTGAATCCCTCCCGCCGTCACGTCCCCACACTGATCATCGGCTCGGGCGTCGCCGGATGCACCGCCGCGCTCACCCTGGCCGATGCCGGTTGCGACGTTCTGCTGCTCAATGCCGGGGACGATCTGGCCGACGGCAATTCCGACCTGGCCCAGGGCGGCATTATCTACCAGGCCCCCCCGACGCCCGAGACCCCCTCCGACGCCCCCGCGCTGGAAAAAGACATTCTGGTGGCCGGGCATGACTACAATTACCGCAAGGCCGTGCGCTTTCTGTGCGAACAGGGCCCCGGCTGCGTGGATGAAATGCTCATCGAGCGCGCCGGCGTGCCCTTTGACCGCAACAGCGACGGCAGCTTCAACCTCACGCGCGAGGGAGGGCACTCCGCCCCGCGCATTCTGCACTGCGCCGACTACTCCGGCCACGCCATCATGCAGGGGCTGGCCGCCCAGGTCACGGCGCATCCGCGCATCACGCGGCTGCACCGGCGCACGGCCATCGACCTGCTCACAAGCCGCCATCACGCCCGCAGTTCACAGTACCGCTACGAAGTGGAAAACCGCTGCCTCGGGGCCTACGTGCTCAACGACGACACCGGCGAGCCGGAAACCATCCTGGCTGACAGAACCGTGCTGGCCACCGGCGGCGTGGGACGCATCTTCCTGCACTCCACCAACGCGCCCGGCTGCGTGGGCACGGGTGTTGCCATGGCCTTCCGCGCGGGCGTGGCCCTGGCCAACATGGAATTCATGCAATTCCACCCCACGGCGCTGTACGAGGAACGCCGCAACCGCCGCTCGCTCATCACCGAGGCCATGCGCGGCGAGGGCGCGCGCCTGCTCGACCACAAGGGCCGCGCCTTCATGCGCGACTATGACCCCAGGGGCGACCTGGCCCCGCGCGACGTGGTGGCGCAGGCCATGATGAACGAAATGCTGCACACCGGCGCGCCCTGCCTGTTCCTTGACGTCAGCGGCGTCAAGCAGGACCTGGCCACCCGTTTCCCCACGGTGTTCCGCAACTGCCGCGAGGCGGGCATAGACATCCTGCGCGAGCCCATCCCCGTCGTGCCCGCAGCCCACTATTTCTGCGGCGGCATACTGGTTGACCAGTGCGGGCGCACATCGCTGCGCGGCCTGTACGCCATCGGCGAATGCTCCTGCACGGGGCTGCACGGGGCCAACCGTCTGGCCAGCACCTCCCTGCTGGAAGCCCTGGTCTGGGGCATGAGCTGCGGCGCCGATCTGGCCCGCAGCGCTCATACGGAAGAAGGGCTTTCCCGCGCGCTGCTCGACGCCATCCCCGACTGGCGGCACGAGGGCGACGAACGCCTGGACGATCCGGCCCTGGTCGCCCAGGACTGGGCCGCCATCCGCAACACCATGTGGAACTATGTGGGCATCACCCGCACTGAGGCGCGCCTGCGCCGCGCCTTTGAAGACATGCGCGACCTGGTCCGCCGCATCCACGATTTCTACAAGCGCACCCGCGTCTCGCGGCAGCTGGTGGATCTCTTCCACGGCGCGCAGACAGCCTACAGCATCACGCAGGCCGCCCTGCGCAACCGCACCGACATCGGCTGCCATCACCGGATAGACTGAAACGCGCCGCCACGGCCGGACCGGCGCGGACAGCAGCCATTCCCGTCCGGGCCGGCGGCACGACCTGAGGCCCGCATTCTCCGGCATCTTTCTGCAAGGATTGCACATGAAAAAAACCTATCTCCTCATTGTCGTTCCCCTTGTCCTGCTTGCGGCGGGCTGGCTCGGCCTGAATTTCTGGCTGCGCCCCGCAGTGGAAGAGCAGGTGCGGCTTGCCGTTCAGGGGATAACGCTCTCGCCTGACGGCCGGCCTTCCCAATCCTCCGCACAGCAGGTGGAGTTCTCCCCCTTTTCCCGCAAGCTCACCATCACGGGCCTCAACCTGCGCGGCAACATGCCCGACGGGCCCTTTACGTACTCCGTCGCGGAAGTCACGCTGAACGTGCCCCTGCGCATGCTGCCGGCCTTCACCCCCCTGCGCGACATGGCGCTGCCCAAGACGGGCATGACGCCCGTGGCTGAAAACATCACCCTGCGCAACATCGCCTGGCGCATGCCCGCCGGGCGCGGCGACGTGCAGCGGGAGGAAATCGACGTTCTGCGCGCCGAGAGCGGGCTGATTGCCCGGGTGCTGGACGGGCAGCCCGTCTCCATGCTGGAAGCCGTCTACCACATGGGCGCGGACAGTGCCCGCTCATTCTCCATAACCGCAGACACCCCCGCAACGGCCGTCAAAACGACCATCAGGGAGACCTCCGTCACCGGCTGGCAGGGAGCGGCCATCGCCGCCGTCCGCCTCGACGGCCTGCGCGTTGCCCGGGAAGGGAAGGAAACTGCGCGCATGGCGGGCGTCATGTGCAAAGACATTGCCCTGCCCGCCCCCGGGCTCATGAACCGGCTCATGGACGCCGTGAACGCGCATGAAGGCGATACGGAATCGCTGGTCAACAGCCTTTCGCCCATTATGGATGAAATGACGGCCGCCGGGACGCCCCTGCTGGGACAGGCGCGCGCCGACGGCCTTGTCCTTTCGGACGGCGGCAACAGCATCTCCCTGGCTGAAATCGGCTATGACCAGCTTTCCAGCGCGCCCAGGCACATCGCATTCTTCCTCCGGGGCCTCGCCGTGCCGCGCGCCATGCTTGCGGATCTCACGGAACTGCGGCTGCCGGACATCACGCTGGAACTGCTGCGCTATGAAGGCCGGGACCAGAGCAACGCCTCCAGCAGGCAGAGCCTCATCCTCAAGGCTCCCGGCCTGGCCGACATCGACTGCGCCTTCACCCGCTACGACGCAGGCTCCGCGAGCGGCGAACAGGCACTGCTGCTGCAGAGCTTCAGCGACCTGCGCCTGAACATTCAGGATCTCGGCGCGCTGGCCTGGCTGGGCCGCAACATCAACGCCGATCCGGCCAGGGCCGCCGCAGACATGCGCAACGCCGTCGCGGGGCTGGAATTCGAGGCCTCCCCCCGGAATGACGAACTGCGCGCCACCCTGCTCAGCTTCATCAACCACCCCGGCAAGCTGGAAATCCGCACCGCGCGGGACAAGCGCATCGGCCTTGCGCAGTTGCTGCAGGCCCTCGAAAATCCTGCGGCCCTGCTCACGCTGCGCGCGGCCCCCGGCCCGCACACGCTGGAAGAGCAGATGCGCGCACTGCCCGCAACCGCACCGGCAACGCCGCTGCAGCAATAGGAATCCGACGGCATGCGCAGGCTCCAGCTCAAAAAGCATGAGGACCGCCGCCCGCGCCTCGGGCATCTGTGGATCTTCGCCAATGAAGTGGACGTGAAGGCCACCCCGCTGACGGGCTTTGCCCCCGGCGAGGCCGCCACCCTGTGCGACGCCAGGGGCGCGCCGCTGGGCAGCGTATGCGTCAACCCGGCCTCGCTCATCTGCGCCCGCCTGCACAGCCGCAGGCCGGATACGGAGTTAGACGAGGCGCTTCTTGCGCAACGCCTAGCGGCGGCCCTGCGGCTGCGCGAACGCCTGTACGACGCCCCCTGGTACCGCCTCTGCCACGGCGAGGGGGATTTTCTGCCCGGCCTTGTTGTGGACCGTTACGGCAGCCATTGCACCGTGCAGATCACCACGGCGGGCATGGAATGCCGCCGCCCGGCGCTGGAGGCGGCCCTGCGCGGGCTGCTCGGCCCGGCGTCCGTCCTCTGGGACAATGACCTGCCCGCACGGGAGTTGGAAGGTCTGCCGCGCGGACAGGAGACTTCCGGCCCCGTGCCGGAAACGCTGGATGTGCCGGAAAACGGCTGCCGTTTCGCCGTGCCCTGCCTGACGGGGCAGAAAACGGGCTGGTTCTACGACCAGCGCCGCAACCGAGCCGAGCTGGCCCGCTACGCCGCCGATGCGGACGTGCTGGACGTGTTCAGCTATACCGGCGGCTTCGGCGTGACGGCGGCCGCCGCCGGGGCGCGTTCCGTCACCTTTGTGGACGCCTCGGCGCAGGCGCTGGACTACGCCGCCCGCAACGCGGCCGCCAACGCGCCGCACTGTCCGGCGCAGGCCCTCTGCGGCGACGCCTTTGACCTCATGCGGCAGCTGCATGACGAGGGACGGCGCTTCCAGGTCATCAGTCTGGACCCGCCGGCCTTCATCAAACGCCGCAAGGACGCGGCCAGGGGGCTGGCCGCGTACCGCAAGGCCAACGCCCTGGCCGTGGCGCTGCTTGCGCCGGGCGGCGTCATCGCCAGTTCGTCCTGCTCGCACCATCTTGAGGCGCAGGCGCTCAGGGCCTGCTTGACGCAGGCCGCAGCCGGGCGCAAACTACACCCCCGGCTGCTGTATGCCGGAGGGCAGGGACAGGATCACCCGGTCCATGCGGCCATGCCCGAAACCGCCTACCTCAAGTGCCTTATCGCCCAACTGGGCGACTAACGCCAAGGAACAGCCATGCTCAACAAAGTCCGCCTGCTCACCCCCGGCCCCACCCCCCTGCCGGAACGCGTGCGCCTTGCGCTGGCCAGGGACATGATCCACCACCGCAAGCGCGCCTTCATGGACATCATGGCGCAGGTGCAGGCGCGCCTGCGCACCCTCTTCGGCACTGCGGATACGGTGCTGCCCCTCTCCTGCTCCGGCACCGGCGCCATGACCGCCGCCGTGCACGGCCTGTTCGCGCCGGGTCGGCGCGTGCTCGTGGTGGAGGGCGGCAAGTTCGGCCAGCGCTGGCGCGAAATCGCCCGGCAGCGCGGCCTGGACGTCGTTTCGCTGGATGTGCCCTGGGGCAGGGCCGTGGAGCCGCAGGCCGTGGCCGACGCGCTCAGGGCCGATCCTTCCATCGCGGGCGTGCTCATCCAGTATTCCGAGACGTCCACCGGCGTGCTTCACCCCGTGAAGGACGTGGCCCGCATCACGCGGGAGAGCGACGCCCTGCTGGTGGTGGACGGCATTTCCGCCGTGGGCCTGGCCCCCTGCCCCATGGACGCCTGGGGCATTGACTGCCTGCTCACCGGCTCGCAGAAAGGCCTCATGCTGCCGCCGGGCCTGGCCCTGCTGGCGCTCTCCCCGCGCGCCTGGGCCGTCGCGGAACAGCAGGATTCCGGCTGTTTCTATTTCAACCTGCCTGCGGAAAAGGCCAAGATCGCCAAGGGGCAGACACTCTTCACCAGCGCGGTCAACCTCATCGTGGGCCTCAACGAGAGCCTGGACATGCTGCTGGAGAACGGCCTGGAGGCCGTCTACGCCAAGCAGTGGGCCCTGACCATGCTCAACCGCGCGGGCGTGGCCGCCATGGGGCTGGAATTCCTCGCGCCCGAGCATTTCGCCTGGGGCATCACCAGCGTGCTGCTGCCCGCCGGCGTGGACGGCACGGAAGTGCTGCGCATCGCCATGGACAGGTACGGCGTCTGTCTGGCGGGCGGCCAGGACCATCTCAAGGGCAGGCTCGTGCGCATCGGCCATATGGGCTGGGTGGACTGGGCCGACGCCCTGGCCGGCCTGCACGCCCTGAACCGCGGCATTATCGGGGCGGGCGGCAGCTGCGGCTCACGCGATTACATGGAGGCGGCCATGTCGGCCTACCGCGCGGCCCTGCAGGGCAAGCCGGGACACCCCCTGCCCCTCACCCACAGCTGACCCGCGAGGTTCGCCATGACCGACAGACATGACGCGCAGAACGGAAACGCCATGCCGGAAGTGACGTTTTCCACCTTCATCCTTTCCCTGGCCTCGTCGGTGCTGCTGCATCTGGGCGAAGTGCCCGACCCGGAGACCGGCGAAACGCGCCTCAGCCTGCCGCTGGCCAAACACACCATCGACGTGCTGGAAATGCTGCGCGCCAAGACGGAAAAAGGCCTCGACGCGCAGGAACGCGCCATGCTGGAGAGCATTCTCTACGAGTTGCGCATGAAGTTTGTCCTGCATTGCGGCCCGGACTGCGCCGCCGCAGCAAACGCGCAGAAGACGGAACCCGGACAGTCCTGACCGCGCGGCATGCGCGGACGCACGGCAGCAACATCATTACAAGCGGAGGGGGCATGAAGGCAATCAATGCGGGTCTTGTGGGCATCACCGGCTATGCGGGCATGGAGCTGACGCGGCTTCTGGCGGGGCATCCGCAGATGCGGCTGGTCATGGCCTGTTCACGGGCCGAGGCCGGCAAACGCCTGGGCGACTACTACCCCTTCCTGAACCGCATGCCCGGTGCGGACGTCATCATCAGCGCGTTTGACGCCCGGGAGGCCGCCCGGCAGTGCGACGTCGTCTTCCTGGCCGTCCCGGCGGGCACGGCCATGGACATGGCCGACCACCTGCTCCGGGCCGGGGTGAAGGTGGTGGACCTCTCGGCGGACTTCCGCCTGCGCGACCCGGACACCTACGCCCGGTGGTACAAACGCGAGCACATCTGCCCCGAACTGCTGCACGAGGCCGTCTACGGCCTGCCGGAACTCTATGCCGACGCCATTGCCGGGGCGAAGCTCATCGCCAACCCCGGCTGCTACCCCACATCGGTGATTCTCGGCCTGTACGCCGCGCTCAAAAACGACCTCATTGAGACTGACGACATCGTGGCGGATTCCAAGTCCGGGGCCACGGGCGCGGGGCGCAAGGCCAATGTGCCCACGCTGTTCTGCGAAGTGTCGGACAACTTCCGCGCCTACGGCCTGCCCACGCACCGCCACACGCCGGAAATCGAGCAGGAGCTCTCCCTGCTGGCCGGGCGGGACATGCGCATCTCGTTCAACACGCATCTGCTGCCCACCAACCGGGGCATCCTCTCCACCATCTACACCAAGCTCAAAAACCCGGAAACCACAGAGGACAAGGTGCGCGACGCCTATGCCCGCACCTGGGAGGGCCGCCGCTGGATCCGCGTGCTGCCCAAGGGCGCGCTGCCGGAAACCCGCTTCGTGCGGGGCAGCATGTTCTGCGACATGGGCCTGGTGGTGGACCCGCGCACGGGACGCCTGATCATTCTTTCGGCCATTGACAACCTCTGCCGGGGCGCGTCCGGGCAGGCGCTGGCCAACGCCAACCTCATGTGCGGCCTGCCCGTGGAGACGGGCCTGGACATGCTGGCCCCGCTGGCCTGACGGACGGGAGGGCGTTCATGCAAACGGAAACCGTCTTTCAGGACCCGCAGCTCTGCCGCAGCCTGCTCGACCGCCTCAACCGCGCGCTGGACGGTCGCGCCATGCGCTTCATGGAAGTGTGCGGCACGCATACGGTGGCCATCTTCCAGAGCGGCCTGCGCTCCCTGCTGCCGAAGACGGTCACGCACCTCTCCGGGCCGGGCTGTCCCGTCTGCGTCACGCACGATGCGGAGGTGGCCGCCTTCCTCGACCTGGCCGGGCGCGACAACATCATCCTCGCCACCTTCGGCGACCTGCTGCGCGTGCCGGGGCCGGGCGGACGCAGCCTCAAGCACGCCAAGGCACAGGGCGCGCGCGTGGAGATTGTCTACTCCCCGCTGGATTCCCTCAAGCTGGCGGCGGACAATCCCGGCGACCTCGTCGTCTTTCTGGGCATAGGCTTTGAAACCACGGCCCCCACGGTGGCGGCCACCCTGCTCACGGCGCGGCAGCGGGGGCTGGACAACTTCTGCACGCTCTCCCTGCACAAGCTGGTGCCCCCGGCCCTGCGCGCCCTGCTGGACGACGCGGGCAGCAACATTGACGCCTTTCTGCTGCCGGGGCATGTCTCCACCATCCTGGGGCTGGAACCCTACGCCTTTCTGGCGCGGGACTATCACGTCCCCGGCGTGGTGGGCGGCTTCGAGCCGGTGGACATCCTGCTGGCCCTCTGCCTCATGGCCGAGCAACTGCGCGACGGCAGGCCCGCCGTGGCCAACGCCTATCCGCGTGCCGTGGCCGATGCGGGCAACCCCCGCGCCCGCGCCCTGCTGGCGCAGTTCTTTGAACCCGCCGACGCCCTGTGGCGCGGCATCGGGCGCATCCCGCAGAGCGGGCTCGCCCTGCGGCCGGAATACGAACGCATGGACGCCATGCGCCGTCTGGGTCTCTCCCTGCCTGACGTGCCGCCCCTGCCGGGCTGCCGTTGCGGCGAAGTGCTCAAGGGCCGCATCACCCCGCCCCAGTGCCCGCTCTTCGGCAAAAAATGCACGCCGGCCGTTCCCGTGGGCCCCTGCATGGTCTCCACCGAGGGCAGCTGCGCCGCCTACTACAAATACTCGGAGCGATAATGGAAGACTGCCTTCTTCTTGATGCGGGCAGCGGCGGCCGGGCCTCCCAGCGGCTCATAGGCCAATGCTTTCTGCGCCACTTCGCCAATCCCCTGCTGGAGCGCCTGGATGACGCGGCGCTGCTTGCCGACCTCAAGGGGCCGCTGGCCATGAGCACGGATTCCTATACCGTCACGCCGCTGTTCTTTGCCGGCGGCAGCATCGGCAGCCTGGCCGTGCACGGCACGGTCAACGACGTTGCCATGCTGGGCGCGCGGCCCCGCTACCTCTCCTGCGGCTTCATCCTTGAGGAGGGCCTGCCGCTGGAAACGCTGGACCGCGTGGCGGCGGACATGGCCGCAGCGGCGCGCACGGCGGACGTGCGCATCGTCACGGGCGACACCAAGGTGGTGCCGCGCGGCGCGTGCGACAAGATATTCGTCAATACCACAGGCATCGGCGAAATCTTCGCCGCCCCCGCGCCCTCCGGGCACAACGCCCGGCCCGGCGACGCCGTGCTGGTCAGCGGGGCCGTGGGCGACCACGGGCTCACCGTCATGGGCAGCCGGGAAAACCTCTCCTTCCTCACGGATGTGGCCTCGGATTCGGCCCCGCTCAATCACATGATTGAAGACGTCATCACTGCGGCGGGCGAGGTGCATGTGCTGCGCGACCCCACGCGCGGGGGCCTCGCCACCACGCTCAACGAAATCGCCGAGCAGTCCGGCGCGGGCATCGAACTGGACGAAGAGCGCGTGCCCGTGCATGAGGCCGTGCGCAACGGCTGCTCCTTCCTGGGGCTGGACCCGCTCTACCTGGCCAATGAAGGCAAGTGCATCTGCATCCTGCCGGAGGACAGGGCCGAGGCCGCGCTGGCGGCCATGCGCCGCTCCCCTTACGGCAGGGAGGCCGCGCGCGTGGGCACGGTGACAGAAGGCCGCGCGCAGGTGGTTCTGCGCACGCGCATCGGCGGCCGCCGCCTGCTGGGCATGCTGGAGGGCGCGCAGCTGCCGCGCATCTGCTGAACCGGCTCCGGATACAGGCACCCTGACGCCCCGGCGCTGCCGGGGCGTTTTCCGTATGCAACAGCGCCCAAAGGGGAGCCCCTGTACGGCGTTTTCGGGGATACGCCCCGCCTACTCCGCCTTCTCCGGCCTGCGGCTCAGAATCAGGGACATGTAGGGCGGCGTGCCGTCGGCCGGGTCAATGCCCGTGCGCAGGCTCTCGCCGGGCCGCTCCACCAGACTTGCCAGCACGCAGGAATCCAGACGCCCCTGCCGACGCAGGGCCTCCGCGATGGCGGGGAGGTTGCGGTAGGCCTTGAGAATGACGGCGGTATCGGCCAGGGACAGGGCGTCTTCCATGTTCTCACGGCTGTTGATGCCGGGCACGAGCAGCAGCGTCTCGCCGTTTTCACAGAGCACGGTGCGCATGCGGGCGGCGGCGGCCTGGAAGGACGTGACGCCGGGCACGATTTCCACCGGCACATGAGGGGCGCAGGCCCGCAGAGTGCGCAGGAGGTAACCGAAGGTGCTGTAGATCAGCGGGTCGCCGATGGTCAGAAAGGCGGCGGAGCTGCCGGCTTCCAGGACCTCGCGTGCAGTTTCGGCGGCCTTGTCCCAGGCCGCGCGCAGCACGGCGCGGTCGCGCGTCATGGGGAAATCCAGCCGCAGTACGCGCACGTCGGGGCGCAGATGCGGGCGCGCCGTATCCAGCGCGGCGGAAAAATCGTTGCGGGGCGAGGCGGCCGCCAAGATGACGTCCACGCGCCGCAGCACCGCCACGGCCCGCAGGGTCAGCAGATCCGGCGCGCCGGGGCCCACGCCCACGCCGTACAATGTTCCCGTCATGGCTTTTCCCTCACGCTTGCGGGGCGGGCCTGCGGATGCAGCCAGTCTCCCAGTTCCTCCGCCGCATCCAGCGCCCGCGGACCGGGCCGGGCAAAACGCGCCTCGTCCACCACCAGCACGCGCCCTTCACGCACGGCGCGCAGGTTGCGGTAATGGACGCGGTCGGCCGGCGGCACGGGGGCGGGATTCATGGGGCCCTTCTGGATGACGTAGGCCTCCGGATCGGCGACCACCAGGGCCTCCTCATTGAAGCGCACCAGTTTCTTGTCGTCCCGCACCACGTTTGCCCCCCCGGCCAGGGCGAGAATCTCGCCGGTGATGCCGCCCGCGCCCGCAGCCAGCAGATTGGGATAGCGCACCTCGTAAAAGACGCGCACGGGCTGCTGCCCGGCATACCGGCCACGCAGGCCCCGCAGGCGTTCCCGCCAGTCGCGCAGCAGTTCCCGCGCCCGCGCCTCGCGGCCCGTGACGCGCCCCAGCAGTTCCGTAACCGCAAACATCTGCTCAAAGGAATTGAGCTCAAAACTCAATACGGTGAAACCCAGCTCGCGCAAATGTTCCGTCTGCACGCGCGCCTCGTCGCGCCCCGAGAGCTGGAGCACGAGGTCCGGCCGCTGTGCCGCGATGAGCTCCGCATTGGGCCGCATGTGCGTGCCGACGGCGGGCAGGGAGGCCAACTCCGGCAGGCTGCCGTCGGCGGCGGTGCGGGCCACGAGCGCGTCCCGCGCGCCCAGGGCCAGCAACAGTTCGCTGAAGGCCCCGTACAGGGCGATGACGCGCCGCGCCGGATGCTCGAAACGCGCCGTGTGCCCGGCGTCGTCCGTCGCCGTCACGGGCGAGAAGGCAGGGTCAGTCCCGCCCGTCGCCGCCGCCGGAACGGGCAGCAGGCACAGCAGCGCGCACAGCAGGCGCAGCAGCGGCAGATGCGGACGCGGCACACCACGGGCCGGACGCGCGCCCCACCAGCGCCTGGGGCAGGCCATAGCGAGGATGCGGCAGCACAGCCACCGGAACAGCGTACAATGCAGCAAGATTCTCCTCCGTGAACACCGTGCGCACCGGGCCGTCAAACACCGTGACGCCGTCGCGCAGGCCCATGAGCCGCGTGGCATACAGCGCGGCCAGATTGCAGTCGTGCATGACCATGAGCACGCCGGCCCCGGCGGCCCGGCGGCGCTCCAGCAGGTCGAACAGCTCCACCATGCGGGCCGGATCCAGCCCGGCGGCCGGCTCATCCAGCAGGAGCAGCGGACTCTCCTGCGCCAGCGCCCGCGCCAGCAGCACGCGCTGCGCCTCCCCGCCGGAAAGCTCCGTCAGGGGACGGCCTGCCAGCAGAACGGCCCCGGCTTCCTCCAGCGCCCTGTCCGCCGCCGCATAGTCCGCCCGGCCGTACGTGCCGAGCCAGGAAAGATGCGCATACCGTCCCAGCAGCACGAACTGCCGCGCCGTCAGCCCCGGCGGGTACGCCCCCCGCTGGGGGACCACGGCCACAAGGCGCGCCCGCTCCCGCGCGCGCAGGCCTGCCAGGGAACGCCCGGCCAGTTCCACGCACCCGGCCTGCGGCGCAAGCACGCCCGAAAGCGCCCGCAACAGCGTGGTCTTGCCGCTGCCGTTGGGCCCAAGCAGGGCCAGGCATTCCCCGGCGCGCAGCGCAAAATCCAGTCCATGCAGCACCGCGCGGCCGCCGTAGCCGGCGCGCAGCCCCCCCACGCGCAGGAGGGGCGCGCCGTGCACGTGAGACGGCGCAGGGAACGCGGGGGGCGCACTGCCGCAGCGCGTCATGCGTCCCGCCTCCGCCGCACCAGCAGGGCAAAAAAAGGCCCGCCCAGCAGGGCCGTGACCACGCCCACGGGCAACTCCTGCCCGCCGGAGAGAACGCAGCGGGCCAGCACATCGGCCCAGACCAGCAGCACGCCGCCGCCGAAAAACGCTCCCGCCAGCAGGGGACCATGCCCCCAGCCCAGCAGCAGGCGCAGCACATGCGGCACCACCAGGCCCACAAAACCGATGACGCCCGCCACGGCCACGCAACCCGCCGTCATGCAGCTAGCCCCGGCCAGCAGCCACAGGCGCGCGCGCCCCGCATCTAGGCCCGTCTGCGCGGCCTGCTCGTCGCCAAGGGACAGCACGTCCAGCGCGCGCCAGCCCCGCGCCGTGACGGCCAGCCCCGGCGCAAGGGTGGCCAGCAGCAGGGGCAGGCTGTCCCAGCCGCGGCCCTGGAACGAACCCATGATCCAGAATACGATGCTGGTCACGGACTCCTCGTTGAGGGCCTTGATGAGCGCCACCAGCGCCCCGAGAAACGCGGCCACGGCAATGCCCGCCAGAATGACGCTCTCGCGGCGGAAAGCCCCGCCGCCGCGCCCCAGCCACAAGGCCCCGGCCAGGGCTGCCAGCGCCCCTGCCAAGGCCGCCGGGGCCACCAGCGCCCCCGCAGACAGCCCCAGCAGAGCCCCGATGCCCCCCATCACGGCCGACGAGCCGCCCAGCGCGATGGCCAGGGCCGCCCCGCAGGCCGCCCCGGCGGAGATGCCCAGTGTGAAGGGGTCAGCCAGCGCATTGCGCAGCACGCCCTGCAGGGCCACGCCCGCCATGGCCAGCGCGCCCCCGCACAGGGCCGCCAAGCACACACGGGCCAGCCGAATCTGCCCCACCACCAGCATGAGCGTGGCGTCGTCCGGCGCGGCAATCAGCCCCACAGCGGCGGCCAGCGCCCGCAGCACCTGCCCGGGGCTTGCCGCTGCCGGGCCGGGCAGGCAGGCCAGCGGCAAAGAAGCCAGCCAGAGGGCGACCAGCGCAGCGAAGGCCAGACCCCGCGGCAACAGCGGAAAACGGAGGGGGGAAGAAGGAGGAACACTGTTTGGCATGGTTGGCCCTGGGGCGGCATCCGCCGCGGTGACGCGGCGCGGGCGGCCCTGAGCCGCAGCCGTCCGGAACGCGTCTGAACAGGCCACGCAGCGCGGGCCGCGACGTGGCGCGGACACAAAAAAACCTCCTCCACTCGCGTGGAAGAGGCCCGTATTTCCTCCATCCATCCGGCAAAAACCCGTTGCCGTGGGCGGCCGTTACGCCGCAACCGCCCGCGCGCCGCACGGACGCGCCGGGACAGGGCACGGCAGGTCTTCCGGCTCGGTTCCCCCGCCCCGGCCTTCCCGTTGCCAGTGGCGCGTCATGGAGCAGGGTTGTGAACCTTACGGCGGCGGGTCCGCTCCCGCTTTGCACGGGATTCCCTTTTCAAGCCGGGGGACGCCCGGCTACCGTTGCCGTCGCTACTCTAGGCGCGGGCAGGGGCCGTGTCAATCCAGATCAGGCTGGCCTGCCGGCCGGACCGTTTTTCCTGCCTGTAGGAGAAAAAGAGGGCGCTGTTCTCCGCCGTGCACCAGTCCAGCCCGCAGATGTTGCGCGGCAAAAGGCCCGCGCGCTCCAGCTGGGCGCGCGTCAGCCCCCAGAGGTCCATGGTACGTGTGTTTTCGTCAAACCACGGTCGCCAGTCCGGCCCCCATTCCCGCTCGAAGTTGACGAATTCCGCCCGCCCCGGCCCGAGGCTCGGCCCGCGCACGGCCATGAGGTCGCGCGGCTCAAGCCCGTAGTGCGCGCAGAAGCGCTCCACCGCCGTGACGGGGAAGTCGCAGCGGTTGCCCCGCCAGCCCGCATGGATGGCGGCAATGTGCCCGCCCTCCCGGTGCGCCAGCAGGACGGGCTGGCAGTCCGCCGTCTTGATGAGCAGGCCCAGGCCGGGCCGCGCGGTGGCCATGCCGTCGCCCTGCGTTGCGACGTTCACGTCGCAGGGCACGGGCTCCGGCTCGAAAATCAGCGCGTCGCCGTGCACCTGCATAAGTTCCGCCCAGGCCGTGAGCCCCTGCGGGCGCAGGGCTTCCAGCAGGCTGCGGCGGTTGGCCGCCACGGCTGCGGCCTCGTCCCCCACGCTGAAGGAGATGTTGCCGCCCGCATAGCCCGCGCGGCTCACGCCGCCCGTGCGGGTCTGGAAGGCGCAGCGCACATGCGGCACGCCGGGAAAGGAAAAGGGGAGAAAGGTTACGGCCACAGTTCCCGCTCCTCGGTGCAGATGCAGTGTACGGGCCTGTCCCACGGGGCCAGGGGCAGGCGTTCCACAAGCTGAAAGTCAAAGCACAGCCCCGTCAGCGGGCAGGAAAGCCCGCGCGACAGAAAACGGTCATAATAGCCGCCGCCGTAGCCCAGCCGCCCGCCGCGCCTGTCAAAGGCCAGGCCGGGCAGCACGGCAAGCTCCGGCGCGAAGGCCGCGTCCCCGGGCCCGCAGCCGGGCAGGGCCGGTTCCGGTTCCAGCAGGCCGAAGGGGCCGGGCCGCAGCGCCTGCGGCCCGGTGCAGCGCGCGAAATCCATCACGCCCGGCTGTCCGGGCCGCAGGCGCGGCAGCCAGACCTCGCGCCCGGAAGCCCATGCATCGCGCAACAGCAGATCGGTGAGCAGCTCATCCCTGACGCCCACATACAACGCCACGGAACGCGCCCGCGCCCAGACGTCCAGCGACAGCAGCCGCCGCTGCGCCGCCGCTCCCCGCGCGGCGGCCTCCGCCGGGGGCAAAGCCGCCCGCCGGCGCAGCATGGAGGCGCGCAGATCCGCGCGAATGCGCCCGGCTGCCGCCGGGAGCGGGCCGCCGGGAGCGGCATGGGGAACATTTTCAGGGCGCAAACGGTCTTTCCTTGCGGGACGATGTATGCAATACTCGCTGCATACCATAACAAAGGAAGTTCTGCCATGCCAAGCGCCGACACTCAGGATTACCTCTGGATCGCCGTGGGCGACATCCACGATGAGCCGGAACGCTTCGCCGCCATTCCGGAACTCTCCCAGGCGGACGGCATCATCGTCACCGGCGATCTCACCGTCACCGGCGGCGTCAAACAGGCCGAACTGGTCATGGACGCCCTGCGCGCCCACGACCTGCCCGTGCTGGCGCAGATCGGCAATATGGACAGGCCCGAGGTGGACGCGTGGCTGCGTGAAAAAGGCTGGAACCTGCACACCGTCACGCGCGAACTGACGCCGGATATCGCCGTCTTCGGCGTGGGCGGGTCCACCTTCACGCCCTTCGGCACGCCGAGCGAATTTCCCGAGTCGGCCGTGGCCGCGTGGCTCGAAGCCTGCTGGCGCAAGGCGCGCGCCTATCCGCACAGCGTCCTTGTTTCGCACAATCCCCCCAGGGACACGGCCTGCGACGTCATCCCCGGCGATGTGCACGTGGGTTCCACGGCCGTGCGCGAATTCCTGGAAGAGGCCCAGCCGGAGATCTGCCTCTGCGGGCACATCCACGAGGCCCGCGCCGTAGACCGCGTGGGCCGCACCATCGTGGTCAACCCCGGCATGCTCTCCCAGGGCGGCTATGTGCTGTTGCGCTCCAACAACGGGCAGCTTTCGGCGGAACTCAAAATATTGCAGGACTGAGCACGGAATCCGTCGAACGCAGCCGGGCTTTCGCCGCAGCTTGTCCTCAGCCCCGGCCCTCTTGCATATTTTCAGAAAAAACGTACTCTCCCGGCAGCGGATAGACATGCATCTCGCCTTTGCGCGCCCCTACGGCGCTGCGCGGCGCATCTCCCCCCGGAATGCGCGCATGCCCGCTGAATTTTCGCGGCGGCCTCCGCCCCGCACAAAAGGATTTCCATGACCGCAGAGAACGATTCCCCTGCGGCCGCCGCACAGGCCGCCGCAGACCAAGCGTCTCAGGAAGCGCCCGAAGCGAAGCGCGCGCCCGCCTCCCGTTCCCGGGGAAAAACCTCCGCCGGAAGTTCCTCCGGCAAAACCTCGCGCAAAAACGCCACACCCGCTTCTGCAGCGACGCCGGATGCCGCTGCCGACGCGCCCGCCAGGCCCAAACGCGCCTCCCGGCCCAGAAAAACCGCGACGACGGCCGCCGACAGCGGGGAACCCCCTGCGCCCGCCCCCGCTGCGGAAACGACCGGCAAAACCCGCGCCGTCAGGGCGACAGTGAAGAAGACCGCAAAAACCAGCGGCGGCAGCACGGCCGCCCGCGGCAGGAAGGCTGCTGCCCCGGCTGCCGGGGAAGCCGCGCCGGCGGCAGAAACGGCCGCCGACAGCCAGCCTGTCGCCTCCCCCGCCGGAACTGCGGGGCGCGGCAGAAGCCGCGCACGGGCCAGGGCCGCCGACACCGACGCCGGAGCGACGGAAAGCGCAGCAACGCCCCCCGCGTCGCCCGCCGTGCCCGCAGAAGCTCCCACGGAACCTGCCGACGAGGCCGAATCCCGCAGGAAGGCGCCCCGCACGGCAACGGGCCGTGCATCACGCAGCCGCAAGCGCGCCGCAGCGCCCGCCCATGCGGCGTCCTCTCCGGACACAGACATGGACGTTGCGCCTGCCGTCCACTTGCCGCCTGCCGCCGAGGACGCTCCGCGCCCTGCTGACGCGACGCTTCCCGTACCGGCCGCAGCCACGGAACAGGCCGACCGGGAGGCCGCTGACGACGCCCCGGCTGCCGCGCCTGCGCCAACCGCAGATGCGGCGGCGGATGAAGCCGGAACCGAAGCGGACACGTCCGCCGATACCTCCGAAGCGCCCCGACGCAAAAACCGTCGCGGACGCCGCGGCGGGCGCGGACGCAACCGCAAAAAGGAACAAAGCGGGCAGGCCGCCGCCACAGAAACGGAGAATGAGGAGGCCCGGGAGAACCTGCCCGACGAGGCCGAAACGCGCCCGCAGAACGGCCAAAGCGGGCAGGGCAAGGCCACGGAGGCCGGGAAATCCCTCAGCAAAGCCGCAGGCAAGGCCAAGCGTCGCATGTTCATCAGCGTGCTGCCGGGCGAAGAGGTGGAGGTGGCCCTGGCGGAGGACGGCCAGATGCTGGAATACTATCTGGACATGCTCCACCAGCGCAAACTCAAGGGCAACATTTACAAGGGCGTCATCCACAATATCGACACCAACCTGCAGGCCGCCTTTGTCAGCTACGGCTCCGGCAAGAACGGCTTTCTGCAGATCGACGAAGTGCACCCCGAATACTGGCTGACCCACTACGAACCTTCCAAGGGCAAGAAATTCCCGCCCATCCAGAAGGTGCTCAAGGCCGGGCAGGAAGTGCTGGTGCAGGTGGTCAAGGAGCCAACGGGCAACAAGGGCGCCTTCCTCACCACCTGGCTCTCCCTGGCCGGACGCTTTCTGGTGCTCACGCCGGGGCAGGAACAGATCGGCGTTTCCCGCAAGGTGGAAGATGAGGAAGAACGCGCCCGCCTGCGCGAGATGATGAACGGCATCGACCCCGGGCAGGGGCTGGGCGTCATCGTGCGCACAGTGAGCGCGGGCACCACCAAGACCACGCTGAAAAACGACCTGCAATACCTCAAGCGCGTCTGGCGCGACATCCGCAAGAAGGGCACCGAAGTCGCTGCCCCGGCCCTCATCTATCAGGAGCCGGGCCTCTCGGAACGCGCCGTGCGCGATTACCTCACGGACGATGTGACCGAGATCTGGGTGGACAATGAAGACGTGGCCCAGAGCATCCGTGAAACGGTGAGCATGCTCTTCCCGCGCAAGAAAGACCTTGTGCACATGCACACCGACACGCGCACGTCCATGTGGGAACGCTTCAACCTGCGCCGTCAGCTGGAGCAGATATACTCCCGCGAGGTGCTGCTGCCCTCAGGCGGGCGGCTGGTCTTTGACCAGACCGAAGCCCTCATGGCCATTGATATCAACTCCGGCAAGATTTCCGGCAAGGGCAATTTCGAGGCCATGGCCCATAAGACCAACATGGAGGCGGCGGAAACCATTGCCCGGCACCTCAAACTGCGCGACATCGGCGGGCAGGTCGTCATCGACTTCATCGAAATGCGCGACAAGAAACATGTGGCCGAAGTGGAGAAAACCCTGCGCGTCGCCATGAAAAATGACCGCGCCCGTCATGACGTGGCCCGCATGAGTTCTTTCGGCCTGCTGGAGTTGGTGCGCCAGCGCACGGGCTCCTCGGCGCTGTCCATCTCGCTGGAGCCCTGCCCCGCCTGCGGCGGCACGGGCATGCGTCGCAACATTGAATGGCAGGCCCTGCAGGCCCTGCGCGAACTGCGCCGCCTGATGAGCGCGGAAACCAAGGATACATGCGTCTACCAGGCCAGTGCGGAACTGGCCCTGTACCTGCTGAACCACAAGCGCGACAGCCTGCGCGAAATCGAGCGGGATTACGGCAAATGTCTGGAAATCGCCGTGCGGCCATGACGCCCGGCGCGGCAGAAGACGGCACGGCGCCGCAGCAGGCCGTCACCGGCGAAAACGCCGCCGACAGCCTGCTGCTGCACGTCTGCTGCGGCCCCTGCGCCGTCATGCCCATTACGCGTCTGCTGGCCGAGGGCTATGCCGTCACCGCCTGGTACATGAACCCCAACATCCATCCGCTTGCCGAATACCTGCGCCGCCGCGAAGCCGCCGGGCAGTGTGCGGAGAAACTGGGCGTGCCCATTCTCTACGCCGACGAGACATGGGACGTCACGGCCTGGCTGCGCGCCGTGGCCGGACGCGACACCCCCCCTGAACGTTGCGCCTACTGCTGCATTTCCCGCATGGAAGCGGCCTTTGCCTTTGCCGCACGGGAGGGCTTTGCCTGGGTCAGCAGCAGCCTGCTCTACTCCAGATATCAGCCGCATGACGTCATCCGGGCCGCCGGAGAACGGCTGGCCGCACACAACGATGCGCCGGGTTTCGTGTACCGCGACTTCCGTGAAGACTGGCAGGAAGGCATCGACCGTTCCAAGGCCATGGAACTGTACCGGCAGCCGTATTGCGGCTGCATCTACAGCGAAGCCGAGCGCTACCGCAAAAAACTTGCCCGCTGCATTGCGGGCGGCCTGCCGTAAGCTGAATGACGAAAATATTTCCTCACTTTTCACTTGACGTTGCCACAGACTTTCCGTAAATACATCCTTGCTGTTGCATTCCCCGATAGCTCAATCGGCAGAGCGGGTGACTGTTAATCACTAGGTTGGCGGTTCAAGTCCGTCTCGGGGAGCCAAAGAAATCAAGGGGTTAGCCCAAAGGGTTAACCCCTTTTTCGTGTTCTCGCTCCAATTTCGCTCCACTCGCTGTAAGGCGAAAAATACTTTTGGTCCAAAACGAAACATAGTTTTGGATACGCCTGCCGCCTGTAAATCGTGCCGAAAGTGACACTCGGCGGCATGGAAAACAGAGCGCGGAGACGCCATGTCGAATTCCCCGCGCATCGCGCGAAACGGGGCCGCGTGGCCCAGAAGAAAGGCAAAAAGCCCAGGTAGGGCTTACGCCAATATATCTGAACCCCCGCGTGCCGCGTTGGCTTGGGCCGCAATGAATCATACATACCATACGCCGTATGTATGGCATGTATGTATTGCTATCCTAACATGCTGAAATTACATGATTTTAAGTCAAGGAAGGCTAACACTAGCCGAAGATCGTCTTTGTTTTCAGCAACGGATTTTGTGTATACTTTGTATTGACAAGAAGAAGGTTTTGCTGTCTCTTGAACTCAAGGAGGGTATCACTATGAACGCAGCCACAGAGGTTATCAATGTGCGCATACCGGCCGCACAGAAAGCGATTATCGACAGTGCAGCCCAGTTGGAGGGCAAGTCACGCACGGCCTTCATTCTGGATTTGGCCGTCCGACATGCCGAGGATGTGCTGGCTGAAAATACGCATTTTCAGCTTTCCACGGAACAATGGGATGCCTTTACGGCGGTGCTGGATGCGCCTGTACGCTCCAATCCCGCTTTGGTTCGTTTGCTGAACACGCCGGCGCCTTGGGACAAGTAACATGCCCATTTCTGTCCCTTGTCATCTGGAAGAAGATCATAATTGTGAGCACTTCCGTTGCGGCGAGGCAATTCTTGATGCTTGGCTCAAGACCCGTGCCCGCAAGAACGAGGGCAGTGGAGCCAGTCGCACATATGTGATTGCACATGGCAATGATGTGGTCGGTTATTATTCTCTGGCTGTGGGGAGCGTCAGTCATGCGCTCGCGCCGGGCAGGATTCGCCGCAATATGCCTGATCCCATTCCCGTCATGCTGCTGGCCCGCCTTGTCGTAGATATCTCTCTTCAGAAACAGGGGATTGGTCGCGCCTTACTGCGAGACGCCATTCTACGCACTGAACAGGCTGCTCACCTTGCTGGAATACGGTGCATTCTGGTTCATGCCCTGAATGACCGAGCCAGACGCTTCTACACAGGCTGCGGCTTTATGCACTCGCCTTTCAATGAATTCACGCTGATGCTGCCCTTGTCCGCTGTGCGTGCAAGTATGCCAGAAGGATTATAGCAAAAACGGCCCGTCCGTCGCATTCCAGCCAGTTTTCGGCGTCTTCCGGCATGGAGGCAATCGGCCAGGAAATCACCGTCCCCACGGGGCCCCCGTTTGATTTCGCGGCGATGAAATTCGTCTGGAATGTTCCCAAGTCTTCACCGTCGTACTTGTCCTTCATTTCACTGTCGGACACATGGGAGACGTTGCGGGCGTCGGCCAGATCCAAAAAGGCAGGAACACAGGCGACAGAACCGGAAAGGGAAAGAGGGTGTAATTTCTTCATATTTTCTCCTGATTACATGCCACATATACAAATCCATGAAAAAAACAACGTGAGCGGAGAAAAAGCGAGGAGTATCTGTTAGATAGCCGAGGAACTCTGTCTAACAGAGGCGTATTGCCCTTGCGTACGCAACATGTTTCGTGTACAGCACACGAAACATGTTGAGGAGGCAATACCAATGGATGATTACCTGAAGGAAGCTGTAGAGCTTGCCCGCGCACAGGCCGGCGTACGCGTCATGTCGGAAGACGAGATTGCGGCATTTGTCGCCAAGGTCGCCACGAGTCTGCGCGCCATTGCCGAAGGCGGCGAATGCGCGTCGTGTGAATCCGGCGTATCAATGGAGGACGCCAAAAAATCCATCAAGGAAAAGTCCGTTACCTGCCTTGAGTGCGGCAAGAGCTTCAAGATTCTCACCAAGCGGCATCTTGCGCAGCATGGCCTGACTTCCGATGAATACCGCGACAAGTACGGCCTGAAGAAGGGCACGGCCCTTGTCTGCAAGGCGCTTCAGCGTGAGCGCCGCAAGAAGATGGCGGAAATGCAACTCTGGGAAAAACGCCGTAAGCCTGAATACAAGAAAGCCTGACGGCTGCGGGATAACTGAAAAAGGCGGGTGTGCAGCCCGCCTTTTTCTATGGGGTGACAAGGCCGCGTAGGGACGGCGGACGGGACAAAGGAGTTGAAGGCTCCGGGCCGCTGGGGGGGCAACCCACCGGGTGAGAACCGGCAAAAGAGTTCGACAACTCGCAAGCAAGCTGGTAGGGTTTGGCATGGACAGGAAGCAAGTCGTCAAGTTCTGGCGGTTCACATTTCAGGGTTTGGCTATCGCCGCCTGGGGCACTATGGGGCTTACCCCGGATTGGGGGAGCTTCATTCTCGGCTTGGTGGCTTTGATAGCCGCTTTTGCCCTGCTGCCTTTTGAAAAGGGAGATTGACTATGGAAGCGCCGATGATTGCAACGATTGTTGCGGTAGCTTTGATTGGCATCTTTACCTTCTTCTATGCCAAGAAGCGCGGCTGACGCCATCAGCCACCACCTTTCAAGGCCCCTGGGAAACCGGGGGTCTTTTATTTCCATCACGTCGCCGTCGCCGGCTAACCCTACAGAGTCAGTCCTGAGGTGTGCTGTCAAAAGTAGACGCCATCAAGCGGCAAGTGCCGTCTTGCCCCGACGGCCGTTTCGGCCTATCCTTGCCTGAAGTGAAGAAACATGGAGGCGACATGGAAGGATTGGAGCGCATCACGCAGACCCCGAACGTCATGGGCGGCAAGCCGTGCATCAGGGGCATGAGGGTCACTGTCGGCATGATAGTCGGGCAGATCGCTGCGGGGCGGAGCATCGACGAACTTCTCGCCGACTATCCCTATCTGGAACGGGAGGACGTCGCGCATGCGCTGCGCTACGCCGCATGGCGTTCCGAAGAGCGGGAAACGACACTGGCCGAGGCATGAAGCTTCTCCTGGACATGAACATCGCCCCGCGATGGGCGCGATTTCTCGCCGAGGCCGGAATTCAGGCGGTTCACTGGTCAAGCGTGGGGTCCGCCGACGCGCCGGATTCGGAAATCATGGCGTACGCCCGCGCGAACGATTGCGTCATCCTGACGCAGGACCTTGACTTCACGGCCTTGCTGGCGATCACCCAGGGCAGAAAGCCAAGCGTGGCGCAAATCCGCGCCGACGACACGAGCCCCGAGACCATAGGCCGTGACGTCGTCATGGCACTACGCCAGGCGAAAAAGGAATTGGCTGACGTGTACTGGTTCAGACTTGATCTGACAGTCGGCTCCGTTTTGAGGTGCCGTTGTCCGATTAGTTGAACTGCCCGACTTTCTCCATCCAGAGGGCCTTGCCGTCAAGCAAGGTTTGCATGGGCGTCCGGCCGCAGCACATCTTGCCCTGGTGCGTCCGCTCCGTGTTGTATTCGTTCAGCCAGGCGTCCAGATCGGATTGCAACTCTTCCAGAGAGTGATACAGCTT
>SUVB01000047.1 GCA_015062205.1 Desulfovibrio desulfuricans | reverse complement strand
GCAAAGATTACCCCAGAGGCGGTAGAATGTGCTTTCAGACAGATTCAGTTTCGTGCAGATTGCTTCCAGATAATCCTCAGCGAGAAGCATCTCGCGCATGATGTTCAGCTTGTTTGCAAGGGAAAGGCGAGCCTTCTTGGGGGTCGCCGTGGGAACGGAACTGTGCTGGTTGTTGGTGGCGCTTGTACTACTCATTATAGTATCTCCTATTTTTTGATTTTTTCTGAACTTGATCCTTCCGATTTTGCCTTTGGGCCTTGTGGTGAGCTTCTGTTCAAGTTTTCCTCCTAGGTTCGTGTTCGCGGGCTATGCCCGAGTCGCTTTATATATGAGACCGCAAGCCTCAATGGTCGATAGTCCCCTTTTAGACTAATTTGGGGGTATCTTACAGGTAACATACTGATAATTTAGTATATTTTTTCACGCGAGAAAAAGAAAAAAGTGGAATTTTTCTGCTGACGGCTGTTGACCAGCCGTAAAAGTCCTCATGTCTGGGTGTTCGTAGGGGGGCAGTGATGGTGAAAGCTGTGCTCTATCTATCTGAATATATTATGAATTTTTTCTATGCGTCTTGCCTCACAAGCCAATATTCAGTAACACACTGAAATATAAAGCAAAATCCAAACACTGTGAGCCATGTTTTCAGGTGAGGCTTTGTGTGCGTGTATATGGCTGCCTTCGCCGCGCAGAAGGCAAACGAAGCCCATTTCAGGGGTGTCTTTCATTTAGCGACACACAGGAAACAGGCATAGGGAAATGGGGAGAAGGAAGAGGTGTGAGGCAGGGCTAGAGCTAAAAACGCGGGGCTATAGCGGGGCTGGATGAGAAAAATTAAAAACGGGGGTTACGACGTTAATCGTAACCCCCTGAAATTCTTGGTGGAGCTGAGGAGAATTGAACTCCTGACCTCTTGAATGCCATTCAAGCGCTCTCCCAACTGAGCTACAGCCCCACGGCGAAAGGGAAGATGCCCCAAAGGGGGCAAGGTGTCAAGCGAAAATATCGGGATTCGACAAATTTTTTAGAAATGATCTATGATTCTAGCTAGTTGACGGGGTTAGAGGCCGCTTGGACACACTGTTGCAGGCGCGGAATCGGGGAAAAGGAGTGGCGGAGATGTGGAAGATTAATAATATACTGAAATAATTAAATAAAATGAAATTTTGATAGTGTAGTAAAATAATTATCCAAGGCCGGTTAGGGAAACCTAACTGCTCTGTTTTTTGCTTCTTATGAAAAGAGACGGGGGCCGGGGAATTTGAGACGGGGGAAAGGCCACAACTTGACCATATAGGCAGCCAAATGTAATATATATAACGTAATAATATGGTTTACTATTCTAAATATAATTTGGGGAATATTGATTTTTATTTTACAAGTAATCATTTGATTAATTAAGGAGATATCGTTTATAATAAAATTATTTGAAAACAATTTTTTAAGAAATGGAGTATAAAATGGATAAGAAATTTTCAATATATGGATTAATATTATTTATTTTTTTCTTTTTATCTTTTTTATCATGTCAAGTTTTAGCTGATGAAGATGATGCAAGCTTACAAGATATGATAGAAAAAGCAAATTCTGGAGATGCAGAAGCTCAATATGAGTTAGGATATTTGTATCGAATAGGGAAAGGAGTAAAACAAGATTATAAAAAGGCAGTTGAATTATATATAAAGTCTGCTAATCAAGGTAACGCTAGTGCTCAATGCGACCTTGGTGTAATATATGAGAAAGGAAAAGGAGTAAAACAAGATCATAATATCGCTGTAAAATGGTTTATAAAGTCTGCTGAACAGGGGAATGCTATAGCACAATATAATCTTGGCGTAATGTATGAGCAAGGTAGATGAGTAAAACAAAATCATCATAAGGCTGTAGAATTTTATAAAAAGTCTGCTGCTCAAGGTTATGCGTTTGGTCAATGTAGGTTAGGGTATATGTATGCACAAGGTATAGGTATAAAACAAGATTATCATAAAGCTGTTGAATGGACGACAAAGGCTGCTAATCAAGAAAATGCTGAAGCTCAACTTATTTTAGGAATTAGTTATGAATTTGGTAAAGGAGTAAGACAAGATTATAAAAAAGCTAAAGAATTATTTGGAAAGTCATGTGATAATGGATTGCAAAAAGGTTGCGATAAATACAGAGAATTAAATGAAAAAGGTTATTAATCTGACCCCTTTAATTCATATTTGTTTTCGCTCACACATACTATTATTGTCTATAATGTAATTATTTGTTATCTGTAGAATAACTTATTCTAAAGCATGGAGTTTCCTATGCCGAAGCTACATAGAAACCAATCTGGTGAATTATATACACAGGCCAACAGGGGAGATGGTGTTTCCACAATTCATTTTTCAGACGAACTTTTGTTACGCTATCCTAGATTGTGTCTACACAAGTTTTAGGGTATAATATGAGCACCACATATGGAGGTGCTCACATGGATAATCCTCAGCGGCGGCATGATATTTCCGATGAAGTGGTATCTGGCAGAAAATACGACCTCCGTCTGCCGAAACAGAGCGCCGACGAGGCTGCTCCCTGCGGTTCTGCCGCCGCAGGGGGGGGCAGCGGCAGGTTGAGCCCGGCTGTTGAGGCGCTGCGAGGCGCGGGGAGTCCCCCGATGCAGGGGTGAACGCTACAGCCCCAGATCCCGCAGGAGGTTGTCCACGGCCATATGCCCCATGGTGGCCGTGGCCCCGGCAGTGGATGAGGAGCAGTGCGAACCCATGACCACGTTGTCCAGTTCGTACCAGGCGGGATCGGCCGGGGGCTCCTGCGCGAAGACATCCAAGCCCGCGCCGTAGATGCGTTCCTCCTTCAGGGCGGCAAGCAGTGCGTCCTCGTCAATCAGACCGCCGCGCGCCGTGTTGACGAGCACGGCGGTGCGCTTCATGGCCGCCAGGCGATCCGCGTTGATGATGTTGCGTGTCTCGTCCGTCAGCACCGTGTGCAGGGTGATGAAATCCGACTCGCGGCAGATCCGGTCCACATCGGCGCGTTCCACGCCGGTCTGCTGCGCCCATACGTCGTCCCAGGCGATGTCGTGCCCGAGGATTTTCATGTCGAAGCCGCGCGCGCGTTTGGCCACCAGCCTGCCTATGGCTCCCAGACCGATGATGCCCAAGGTCTTGCCGTAAAGATCGATGCTGGTGATTTTGCTCCAGTCTTTCCGGCGGCAGCGGCGGTCGATAAGGGCGGCCCTGCGCGCGACCATGAGCATGAGCGTCAGCGCGAAGTCGGCCACGGCGTTGCTGTTGGCCCCCACGGTGCGCGATACGGCAATGCCGCGCTGTCTGCAGGCATCAAGGTCGATGTTGTCCAGCCCCACGCCGTACTTGGCCACGGCCTTCAGCTGCGGGGCGGCGGCGAGCACGGAGGCGTCCAGCGGGTCCACGCCCAGAATCACGCCCTGACAGTCGGCCAGCCTGGCGCGCATCTGCTCGGCGGAAAGAATGCCGCCCGTGTCATTGCGCGTCACTTCAAGACCGGCCTGGGTCAGACGGTCGAACAGTTCCGGATTGGTTTTGCCGAATGAGCGGGGCGTGACAAGAATTTTCACAGTGGGCTCCTTGCGGGGGGTGAAGACATGACGCCGCCGGGCGGGATGCGCGGGGCGCGCGCCCGGGCGTGGTCAGGCGCAGCTGCGGCAAGGCTGACTCCACTGCGGATATTTGTCAATGGCGGAAACAGAAGCGCCGCCGGACACCGGCCCGGCGGCGCTGCCCTCCCCGATGACGGCGCTCAGGCCGTGATGTTGAGATTGCCGCCGATACCCTGGGCGGCAAGGCCTGCGACGCGGGCCATCTGATCCTGCAGTTCCGCGCCCTTGCCGAGGCTGCCGCTAATGAGCGAGGCCGCCATATTGGCCTGGAGATCCATGACGCTCCTGGCCACGTTCATGCTCGCCGCCGCTTGCACCTGTTGCAGGTCATCCATGACATACCTCCTTTGCCGCTTCCTGCGGATTCTGAACTTCTTTTCGGCTGCGCCGGCCAAAACTCTAGGGCACGGCGACACGCTGGGGCTTCCCGTTGCGGCAGAGGGCAAGGCCGTGTACAAGAGAAAGGCAACGCCCCTACCCGGCGGTGTCCCTCGTTGCGGCGGGGAGGCCGCCGGCAATCCTTCGCAGGTATGCCATGAGTGAACATTTGCAACAGATACCCACGTCCAGCAGGGCCATGTCCCATCTTGACAAGGTGGTGGAGCGCCTGTGCAGCCCCGAATCCCTGAATGCCGTGCGGCATCATGCCCTGCGGTCGGCGGACATGCCCTCGCTGACCGTGTTGTCCGAAATTCTGGAGCGCCTGCGCGCCGCCATATTCCCCGGCTATTTCGGCGTGACTAGGGTGCGGCGCGAATCCCTGCGCTATCATCTGGCCGCCAATCTGGACAGTATCTACCGTTTGCTGGGGGAGCAGATTGTGCGCGGGTTCTGCTTCGGCTGCGCCGGGCAGACGCAGCCGTGCCCCTCGTGCGACGAACAGGGGGAGCAGGCCGCGCTGGCCTTTATGGACCGCCTGCCGGACATCCGCCGCATGCTGGCCGGCGACGCGCAGGCCGCCTATGAGGGCGACCCTGCAGCCACCAGCCCCGGCGAAACCATTTTCTGCTATCCTTCCCTGCGGGTCATGTTCCATCACCGTATCGCCCATGAACTGTACCTGCTCAAGGTGCCCGTCATCCCGCGTATCATTTCCGAAATGGCGCACAGCACCACCGGCATTGACATCCACCCCGGCGCGGACATCGGCGAGGATTTTTTCATTGATCACGGCACGGGCGTGGTCATCGGCGAAACCTGCATCATCGGCCGCAGCTGCCGCCTGTACCAGGGGGTGACGCTGGGGGCGCTCTCCTTCCCCAAGAACGCGGACGGCACGCTGACCAAGGGCATCCCGCGCCATCCCGTGCTGCGCGACAACGTGACCGTGTACGCCGGAGCCACCATCCTGGGGCGCATCACCATCGGCGAGGGGGCCGTTATCGGCGGCAACGTGTGGCTCACGCAGGATGTGGCCGCGGGCGCGCATGTGACGCAGGGGCGGCCCCGTGCCTGAGCGCGGTGCATGGCGTGCCGCGCTGTGCCTGGCGCTGTGCCTGGTGGTGGCCTGCGCGGCCGGGTGCGGCGTGCGGGTGCAGCCCAAAGGGCAGGTGGTGACCGGCGTGAGCGTGGGCAGCCGGTAGCCCCGGCGGACAGGAGGCGGCCGTGCCTCTCCGTTGAACAAAACGCGTTGTTGTCAAAGGGAAAACGTCATGAAGCACGCCGCCGTCAGCGTCATCCTGCCCGTCTACAATTCCGCGCAGTGGCTCGCGGTCGCGCTGGACAGCGTCCTGGCGCAGGATTTCAGCGACTTTGAATGCCTTTGCGTCAATGACGGCTCCACGGATGGGAGTCTTGACATGCTGCGCGGCTATGCGGGGCGTGACGCCAGGATCAGGGTCATTGACCTTCCGGCCAATCGCGGCGCAGGGCCTGCAAGGAATGAGGGCCTCCGTGCGGCAACAGGGCGCTTTGTATGTTTCATGGATCCTGACGACACGCTTCCGCCGGATTCGCTGTCATCCCGGCTGAGCCTGTTGCTTGAATACGACTCCGACGCTGTGCGCGGGGGATGTACGATACGTTCCGGCGGGACGCGTACCGTCAAAATTCCCTGTGAGGGCATTTTCCCCAATATCTGCCCCTGCGGCACAGACGGCGACAACAGCCTTAATGACGCCTTTTTCTTTCATGCATTGGGAGATCATTGTTGTTTCCTGTTCAGACGTGATATATTGATAAATAACAGAATAATGTATGGAAAATTATTTAACAGCCATGAAGATGTATTATTCCTCATGAAGCTTTTTTTTATTCAAAAAAAAGTGACGTTTTTGGGAAAAAGCATTTATTTCTATAATTATATTAATGAGAAATCGTTGTCAAACAGCTCGATAGGAATTGAACGATTTTATGCTGTGCTCTATATAATGAAAATATTTTATGATCTTGCAAAAAATAATAATAAAATACGGTATGCAGACAGCGCATTCGCATATTATATGCAATACTGGGTTGGCGTTGTGTACAACTGCTTTGCCGATGAGCACGTATCTGACCAGGATGTCAGAAAAATGCATGAAGAGTTGCATGATCTGGATGCCTCGTATGACATCCTTGCGAGGCTGGAGGCAGGGCAACCGCAATATATCGTTCTGAAGCCCCTGCAGGGGTGGTTTGTCAAACTTCTGCAGCTGCTGCGTCTTGGCAGGCATGCGGATGCGCAGCGCCTTGCGCGCTCTGTGGGCGTCTTGTCCCGGTCGTATGCCGTGGCCTGAGACGGCAGCGCGGTTCCGGCCTCCTGCCGATCCGGCGGCTGCGGCGCGCATGCCCGCACGTGAAAAGCCCTGGGGCGACGACCGCGCGACGCGCCACATCGCGCGGCATCCGGCCTCCCTGCCCCGGCAGGGCGCAACCGCGCGCGTTGACGAATCGCGCGGGGCGCTCTATTTTGCATGCGTACGCGGGAGGTCGCATGGAAAAGCTGCTTGTTCGCCTGGCGCGGCAACTGGACGCCATTGACGAGGCTTCGCTGATGTCGCTGTGGAGCAAGTACGCCACGGCGACCAGCCGTTTTGAGCCCACTAGGGAGTGGGAAGAGACGGCGCTCGTCTTCTCCCTGATTCAGGCCAAGCGCTGGAAAAACCAGCTCTTCAATTACCATTGGGCGCGACAGGCGCGACCGTTGGACGGTCCGGACGGCATGCCCGTCCATCTTCCGGAATTCCGGCTGGAAACGCCCGAGCAACCCTCTGAAGCCCACCGCTGCCGTGTTTTGGCCTTCACGCCCCCGCTCCCGGATGACACCCCGCCCCCCGGCTCTCCGGAATCGGAACAGTAGTCCGCTGCCCGCCCGTCGCCACAGCGGCGGCGGTTATTTGACTTGCCTCCGCATCCGGGATACATGCTGCAAAGGCGCGCATCGGCGCTCCCCGTCCCGCCTCCGGCGGGACTTTTGGCGTCCCTGACAGGTCGTCCTCCGTGCGGGCGGCCGGATCCACACGCTGCCGCAAGGCGGCATTGCAGGCAGGTAACACCATGGCGAATACAGTTATCATCGGCGCCCAGTGGGGCGATGAGGGCAAGGGCAAGATTGTGGACATGCTGAGCGCCCGCAGCCGCGCTATTGTCCGTTTTCAGGGCGGCAACAACGCGGGGCACACCATCAAGGTGCAGGGGCAGGAAACAATCCTTCACCTCATCCCTTCCGGCATACTGCACGAGGGCTCCATCTGCCTCGTGGGCAACGGCGTTGTGCTGGATCCGCATGTCTTTCTTGAAGAAACGGACCAGCTCGCCGCCAGAGGCATCGACGTTTCGCCCGCGCGCCTCGGCATCAGCAAGAAAACCCACCTCATCATGCCCTATCACAAAAGCTTGGACAAAGCCCGCGAAGTCAAACGCGCCGGGCGTAAGATAGGCACCACCGGACGCGGCATCGGCCCCTGCTACGAGGACAAGGCCGCACGCGTCGGCCTGCGCGCCGGCGACCTGACCGAGCCTGACCTCGTGCGCGCCAAGGTGGCCCACGCTCTGGAAGAAAAGAACATTCTGCTGCGCGCGTACAACTTCGAGCCTTTGGACGCCGCCGCGGTCAGCGACGAGCTGCTGGCCCTCGCCCCACGCCTCGTGCCCTATCTCACCGAAGTGGAGGATCGTCTGCAGGAGGTGGAACGGCAGGGCGGCGACATTCTGTTTGAAGGCGCTCAGGGGGTCCATCTCGATATTGATCACGGCACCTATCCCTTTGTCACGTCGTCCAATACCGTGGCGGGCAACGCGGCGGCGGGCAGCGGCATCGCCCCCTCGGCCCTCACGCGCGTGGTGGGCATTGTCAAGGCCTACACCACCCGCGTCGGTTCCGGCCCCTTCCCCACGGAACTGCTGGACGACACGGGCAGTTATCTGCGCACCGAAGGGCATGAGTTCGGGGCCACCACCGGCCGCCCCCGGCGCTGCGGCTGGCTGGACGCGGTGGTGCTGCGCGAAAGCGTGCGCCTCAACGGCCTCACCGATATCGCCCTGACCAAGCTGGACGTGCTGCGCAACCTGCCCGCCCTGCAGATTTGCGTGGCGTATGACTACCGCGGGCGTCGCGTGGAATATCCGCCGCAGGAAGAGGGGGGCCTTGGCAAGGTCACGCCCGTCTATGAGGAACTTCCCGGCTTTGAGGACGACATCAGCGGCTGCGCGGCCTACGACGACCTGCCGGACACGGTGCGCGCCTACATCCGCCGTATTGAGGAACTGGTCGGTGTGCGGGTTTCCCTGGTTTCCGTGGGGCCGGACCGCCGCCAGACCATTGAACGCTAAGGCCCCGCGCGGCCCGGACGATCATGGAGGAACTGCTGCCCGCCATCGCAGGCCCGGCCTTTGACAGAGTGCGGCGCGTGCTCGATCGGCTGGGCGACGCGCCGCCGCAGGTTCTGCTCCTTGAGGGGGGCACGGAAGCGCAACGCATGGATGCCGCGCGCTACTGGGCCGCCCGCATCAATTGCCCGCAGGCCGCCGGGGCGGGCGCGCCCTGCCTGCAATGTCCCTCCTGCCTGCAGATCGCGGCGGGCGAGCATCTGGACTGGGCCGCCTATGACGGCCGCATCAGCAATCGCGACGATGAGGAAAATCCCGGCCCTGTCCGCGCCTTCAACATGGAGCGCGTCCGCGAGCTCAAGGCCCGCCTGCGCGACGCGCCGCACGGCAGCGGACGGCGGGTCGTGCTGCTGACGGGTCTGGGCCTCACCCGTGACGAGGCCGCCAATGCCCTGCTGAAGGCACTGGAAGAACCTTCGCCCACCACGGTGTTCATTCTTCTCGCGCCGCAACGCGAGCAACTGCTGCCGACGCTGGTTTCCCGTTCCTTCTGCCTGACGCTGCCCTGGCCCGACAGCCGCTCCGACGACGACGGCATGCATGCATGGGAAGGCCTTTTGGCGGATTTCCTGCAAAACGGCACGGAGTTTTTAGACAAAACCTCCGCTAGGGGCGCTGTGGACGCGGCATTGGCCGCGCGGCTGCTGCTTTGCTGCCGGAAGGCCATGAGCAGGCTCCTTGCCGGAGAACATGACGCCGGCCGTCCGCTGGACGCGGCCCTGGCTGCGCTGGACGACATGGGCAGGGCCACGGCGTGCCGCTGGTTTGCCGAAGCGCAGGACGCACTGCACTATGGCGTGACTCCGGCCAGAGTTCTTGAGGCGCTGGCGGCACGGCTTTTTACGTTGCGCCGTGGGGTCCGCTGATATAGACTCCCTGCCGCGCCGACGTATTGCCGGCAGGCCCGACAACCGCCGCTGCGGCACGCAGCCGCGCGTTTCCCGCAGACGGGCAGGTGGAGCAGCGCTCCCGGCACAAGGCAGATTGTCATGCGTACCTATATCTTCATGCAGCTGATGTTGTTCAGTCTTTGCTTTCTCTGGGCAGGGGAAGCCTGCTGCGCCCTGTCGGCGGACGCGAATGCCGCCGCTCCCTGCTACGCGCAGGCGGCGCAAACCGCAGCGGGGGCGTTGCCTGACGGCATGACGGCGCACGCAGCGGACGTCGTTGACGAGGCGGGCATGGACCATCTGGTGTCCCATCACGGCTTCCTGCTGACGCTCGAAGTTATCCTTATTCTGGTGATTCTGGGGCTGCTCTCGTATGTCCTGCGCCTGCGGCGCGTCAGTCTGCGCCGCATCCGCGCCGGCGACCAGCGCTTCGCCCACATCACGAACAATATCAATGGCGGGGTCATACGGCTTTCTCCCTCGGGTTCTCTGCCCATTCTTGACGCCAACAGCGGCTTCTGGGACATGCTGGGCTATACCGACAGCCGGACGCGGACGGAAAACTTCGCAGATCTGCTGCAGCACGGCGACGCCGCTCTGCTGCTGCACAAGCTGCAAAACGCGGGCGACAATGTGGTGAGCATGGAACTGAGCCTGCGCCGCGCCGACAAGGCCTGGCTGCCCCTGCTGCTGCGCGGCACACTTGGTTCGACCGCAAGCGGACAGCCGGTACTGGACTGCGTGATCCTGGACATCGCCGACCAGCGGCTCATGCGGGAAGAGCTTGAGCAGGAAAAGGAACGCTACCGCCTCATCCTTGAACAGTCACAGGACATCATTTTTGATGTGGACATGGAAAAACGGCAGTTCCAGTGTTCGTCCAACTTCCGACGCAAATTCGGCGATGACGCCATCCCCGGCTTTGACGCCAACGGAGAGTTCAATGCCAGGCGCGTCATACATCCGGATGATCTGCCCGCGTTCCGCGAAGTCTGGCGCCGCATACTCGCCAACGATCCCACGGCCTTCGCCGTCGTGCGCATGCCCACTGCCGAAGGGCGATACATCTGGTGCCGCATCCAGACTGCACGCGTCAGCAAGCCGGGCATGCCCCTGCGTCTCGTGGGCAAAATTGTGGATATTGACGAAAGTGTCCGGCAACGCGCGCAGCTCGAACGCCTTTCCCAGCGCGACAGCCTCACCGACCTGTTGAACAAGACGGCCTTCAACGAAAAGGTCAAGTCCTGCCTGCCTGCGCGCCCGCAGCAGGACAGGACCGATGCCCTCATCTTCCTTGATCTGGACAATTTCAAGACGCTCAATGACACCCTGGGACATATACGGGGGGACGAGGCCCTGACCAAAACGGCCGAAATTATCAAGGGAATTTTCCGCAATGCGGACGCCGTGGGGCGCTTCGGCGGGGACGAATTCTGCGTGTTCGTCAGGGGCATCACGCGCGAGGCGCTGCGGGAACGCGCCGAAGCGCTGCGCTCGGGCCTGCATATGTTTTTTGAAGAGGGCGACATTACCGTGGAAGTCACTTCCAGCATCGGCATCTATCTCTTCGACGGCGCGGAACCTTCCTACGAGGTGGCGCTGGAACGGGCAGACACCGCGCAGTATCACGCCAAGCAGGCCAACAAGAACGCCTTTCGCTTTTATGACGAGGTGGTGGACGCTTGGGATGAAAATTTCGCGACAGCTCCCGAAAATGCGCAGCCGGACACGGCGACGGCGTCATCCGTAACCGGCGCGCCTGCGCCGCAGGCCGCGCACTGATCCCGGCACATGCCGGCGCCGACAAAATGGCGCAGGGCCATGCCGTTGCGGCAATGCGACCGCACAGGGCATGCGATTCTCCGCAGCATCCAATAAAAAAGGGGTTCCCGCCACGAGGGAACCCCTTTTGCGCCACCAGGCGCGCCATACACCACTGTAAGCTGTATCGTGAGGCGCTGCCGCATGCGCGGCATGCGTCCGCATTCACCCGGCAGGGGCAGTGGCTATGTTACTTCCACAGGCTGCCGTACTTGGCGGCAATGCCGTCCGTGCGTTCCACGAGCTTGTCCACCAGCCCGTCCACATCCTCGCCGCTGACCGTGCCCAGATCGCGGGCCAGCAGATAGCCCAGATAGCCCTTGCCCTGCTTGAACACCCAGCAGACCGAATAGACCGACCCCACAGCAGGACGGCCCGCAAATTCCGATGTTGTTTCAAGCATGAGGTACAGTTTGGGGATGTCCTTTTCCTCGTCGTCATTGAGCGTGAACAGGCTGCTCTGGTTGAAGCGTTCCTTCAGCCTGGTGCCGAGCCGCGCGCCGATGCTGTCCGTCCCTTGCAGGGCAACGCTGACCACCGTGATGCGGTCAAGGCCCTTTTCAGGCTTGTCCTGTACAGGCTTGCCTGCCTGGGGGGCGGCAGCCTGGAGCAGGCCCGGCAGCAGCAAGGCGCACGCCAGAGCAATAACACCAACGAATTTTTTCATATTTCCCTCGCTCAATGACCGGTCGCCCGTCCGCCCGCTGGACGGGCAACCGAAAAAGGGCAACAGCGCGGCCTCTCTTTCGCGCCTGAAAAGAATCTATACAATATTTAGAAAAAATGGAAGTATTTTCTCCATGCCGTCAGGGCAGGCGCATCAAAAATTCCCTGTGCCGCTTTTCAGCGCTTCGCGAAGGGAGGGCTTTTCATCCTCCACATGCCACATGGCGCCTAACGCCATGAGTGCGCTCCGCCTGCCCTGACGGTTCACGCGGCGCCCGCCTCGGGATTCCGCCCGGTGGCATGGTGATGGACGACGCATGAATTTCCCTCTGCGGAGTAGGGGAATGTTGCATCTTTGCGCTGCAACGGAAGTCGGGTAGTGCGGGCTGCGCAGAGGGCCACGGTCCGTCTGTGACCGCGCGCGGCGGTGCATGCCCGCAGCGCCGTCGTCGCTGCGTCTGTTATCATGTCAGAGCGTGGCGTGAACCCGAAATATGCAAAAAATCCTTGCGGAAAAAGTGACACTGCCCGGCGACGTGATGCAATGCGAATTATTTCTTGACAAGTTGTCAAAGGATGAGTAAATATTTTTTCTCGCAACGGGAATCGTTGCCCATGACGCGGGGTGGAGCAGTTCGGTAGCTCGTCGGGCTCATAACCCGAAGGTCGCAGGTTCAAATCCTGCCCCCGCAACCAGAGAAATCAGGCACTTATGGAATACAAGCCATAAGTGCCTTTTTCATTTCCTATTCCTGACCAGAACAGGGAGACGGGAAGAAAGGGATTGATGCGGGCTGACGGGATTTGACGGGTCCGCAAAACGTCCGCCGCATGAGACAACGGGGAATTTGTATCCTTGATGCGGCGAATCGCTCCGGCGCAGGAGAGATTAACTTTTTCAATGATAACCATTCCAGGATGTGCTAGACTTCTAAAAACAAGGAGATAGCATATGCACTGTCGGAAATGCGGCTCTGAGGCATTTGTCAAAAATGGCTTTATGGCTGGAGTTCAACGTTATAAATGCAAAAAATGCGGATTTCAGTTTACGAGAGAAACGCCACACGGCAGACCAATGAAGGATAAAATCCTCGCACTTATTTTATATTTATCCGGATTATCAATGAATGCCATAGGAAAAATAATCGGAGTCAGCACACAGAGTATCATGCGATGGATAAGAATGTTTTATGATAAATTTATTCCACAGAATGAAATAGAAATAAAATTTGATGAGATTGAAATTGACGAAATGTATTCATATATTAATAAAAAAAAGATTCAATCTGGATCTGGAAGGCTATTGATCATAACACTCGAAGGCTTCTCGGCTGGAGATATGGTGATCGTAGTTCCAAAACCTTGATGGGGCTTTTTGACGATTTTAATCTTTGGCAAGCCCGCAGAGTATATACAGACAACTATGTTTGTTATGCGGAAGTCGTTGGAGCCAAACAATTACGACAAGGCAAGAAAAATACCTATAAAATTGAGCAGAATAATGCACTACAACGGCACTGGTTGGGACGTTTTCGCAGACGGACGCAAATTGTCACCCGGTCTTTGGATATGTTGAACAAAAGCATTGCGTTATTTCAGCGATTCCGCGTGAATGGGAGTATAAATGAACTTTTATCATTGATAAGGTGAAAGTC
>SUVB01000046.1 GCA_015062205.1 Desulfovibrio desulfuricans | reverse complement strand
TGCTTTTCTGAATCTGAAGCGATGGCGTGGAATTGCAACCAGATACGCCAAGACGCTTGCATCGTTTGTAGCTGCTGTTCAAATCCGTTGCATAGCCATTTGGCTCAGCATCTTGGCATAACTCGTGTAGACACTATCTAGGGCGAATCTGGAGAACCCATTGCCGCAACTTATGGCAACAACAGGAACGGCTTCCACACGCGCCATGAACGGTTGCGATGCGTGGCAGCATAGCCTTCACCGATGCAAGTGGCAAGCAGTTGAACTCAGGGTTCGCCCCGGAAGCACACGACCTCATGCGTGACGCAAACGCGGCTATGCATTCCGCCAAGCGACCGGGACGGCTGAATGATGACCATGCCCACCGCAGCGCAGGGGGAATCTGAAGGCCAGCCAAGGCGCGGAACAATGCCGACGGCAGGATGTGCAGGAACTTAATTGACGGCGCCCTCATGGCCATTGAGCCGAAAAGGGTACGCCTGCGCATCCTCCCGTTTCGCCGGTAGCATCCCCCCAGGACGGCGAACCGACCCCCCTCACCGCAGAAAGCCCCGGGTCCGTGGCTTTCCTTTATCGCGCCTTGATGAAATTTAGCCCTATGACATGCTTGGGAGCGGTTTCCTCGCCGCCGTCAAACACGGCGATCTGGCTCGCCTTTGAGGGAGGAGTCGGCGGCACTTGCGTTGAAATCCACGCGCCCGCGCGGGGTGCGATTCAGGTTCTCGCAACTCCCCCGCTGTCCGATTTTTCCTCCGGCGGGTTACGCCTCGGTTCCGCCCACGACGCAGGCGTTGCGCAACTCGGGCATTCAACAGCGTTTTCGAGCCGGACGCCACAACTAGAGCAGACATAATAATCCGCATGGTTGAGCAACTCGACTGCCTCGCCTGCCTGCCAGAGCGTCTCCTCCAGCGCCGAAAGCAGTAGCGTCGTCACGCCGACTGGTTTCTCCTGCGCCTGCAATCCGCAATAGACGATGCCGTCAATCGCCAGTGCGGTGCGTATTGGCTTATTTTCGATTGCCGGTGTGTCAATTTTTTCAATAAGAGGAATCTTGATATCGCCGTCAAGCCGATACAGGACGGCGGCAATTTCCATGCGCTGCTGCGACACGCGCCCCGCAAACCGCGCCAGATACATACTGGAATGCATCAGTTCCTGTTCCGCGATATGTCATGCCGTGGCGGACTCGCAGAACTGGACGTACAGCGAGAGCATTTCGTAGTTTTTTTGATGGCGGATTTCTCTTTAAGCATAGGAAAATCCTTTCTTTCCTGACATCTTACCTCAGTAGCCCGCCGGAGAGTCAAGAAAAAAATGTTATTTCGTATCTGTCTGAAGTTCCTTGATACGAATAACATCCTATAGGCGCGAAATTCGACTCGAACGATCTGCCGCTGCGATCGAATACTAAGAGATTTTTTGGGTGATGCAGATATCGCTGGGTCACAAAATCACTTGGTATAAAGCATGGGCCAAATTGAGGCCAATTCTAATTGCCGCTATACAGATATAACGGTGGCTAGTCTGAGAAATGGAGAAAAAAGGTCAGTAAATACAGGATGAAAGCGTTGATAGCACAGGGTTTTGAAAAATAATTTTTCGCCCTCGAGACACTGTTAATCACTAGGTTGGCGCTTCAAGTCCGTCTCTGTGAGCCAAAGAAATCAATTGGTTACGGAAATTCGCCGTAACTCCTTTTTCTATCTGGCTACCACGGGGCTACCACGAAAATGGCAAGCCCGTGCAGGGATACTACCCTGCTCGGAGGTTTGCACAAATTCCGTTACAGGCCCGCCCTAGGCGCAGGTCGCATCGTTATGGCGGCTTTCCCCAATGTGGCAGGGGCAAGCCCTGGATTCACGATACCGTCCGCCAATTGCTGCAGGGCCGGAGGCCCTGCCGGGGCCGCAGCCCTTCCCACGCCTTCCGCGGGGCAAGGCGCACAGACCCTGGTTGTGAAGCTGCACGCCGGGGATTGCGCCCATGTGGCCTGCGCCCAAGCACCTCGCCAGGACGCAAAAACCCCGCCGTGCCGGGAACCGGCCCAAACGGGCAGATCTCCGACCCCGGCGGGGTCAGCATTCAGTCACTACGCCGCACGCGGCGCACTCCGGAGCAACTTTTGTTGCTGCAAAAACAGCGCTATGCTGCTCCAGCGCAGCATTCTGTGCTATTTGAAGGCCTTTTCAAAGTTGGGCACAACCTGCTTCTTGCGGCTCATCACGCCGTCCAGCCACACGGAATTGCCCTTGGGCTCCACGCCGAAGGCCTTCTTGACCACGGAAGGATCGTCGGAGACGATGAGCATTTCGGAACCTTCCTTCATGATGTCGGTCAGCAGCAGGAAGACGCTGTGACGGCCTTCGCTCTTGACCTTGGCAATCTCGGCCTGCAGGCCGTCCTTGACCTTGTCGAGCAGGGAAAGATCCACCACTTCGAGCTGGCCGATGCCGACCTTCTTGCCGTTCATGTCAAAGTCCTTGTAGTCGCGGAAGACCAGATCGTGCATGGAAGCGCCGTCAACGGCGCTTTTGACCTTGAACATCTCCATGCCCAGGGCCTTCACGTCGGCCACGCCCGCGATCTTGGCCAGGGCTTCCACGGCCTTCTTGTCGGCGTCGGTGCAGGTGGGGGACTTGAAGATGACGGTGTCGGAAAGGATGGCGCAGAGCATGGCGCCAGCGATATTTTTGGGAATCTCCACCCCGTAGAAGTCATACATGTTCTTCAGCACGGTGCCGGTGCAGCCCACGGCCCAGATCCAGGCGTCCAGCGGGGCGGAGGTGGTCACGTCGCCCAGCTTGTGGTGATCCACAATGCCCTTCACACAGGCGGAATCCATGCCCTTGGGCGCCTGGGCCAGATCGGAGAAGTCCACCATGTAGATGTCCTTGCCGGCCACGTCATTGACAACCTGGGGCGCGGTAAGGCCGAACTTGTCCAGCACGAACTTGGTTTCGGGGGTGGGTTCGCCCTGGGCGGCGGGCGTCACGTCTTTGCCGAGCTTTTTCAGCAGGTCGGCGCAGGCGATGGCGGCGGTAATGCTGTCGGTATCGGGATTCATGTGACCAATGACGAGTGCGGACATGATGGTTTCTCCTTCCGATAGTATTCGGGATGTTGGCGGCTTCCTTCAGCCGCTTTGTTCTCTTTAGCACAAAGTCAGGAGCATGCCAAGGTCCCCGCGCGGAAAAACCCGCCCGGGAACAGCCGCGCGCGGACGCTGCGATACTAACCCGTTCAAAATGAACGGCATTTTCATATCGTGATTTTTTTATTTTTCTCGGCCCGCGGATGCGCGCGGTCATAGGTTTCCATCAGGCGCTCCAGGCTGACCTGCGTGTAGCGCTGTGTGGTGGTCAGCCGCCGGTGCCCCAGCAGCTCCTGCACGCTGCGCAGATCCGCCCCTGCCGCCAGCAGATGCGTGGCGAAGGAGTGGCGCAGGCTGTGCGGCGACACCGTGAACTCCAGCCCGGCGCGGCGGCACAGCCGTTCAATGATGCGCGCCGCCTCGCGCCGGTTCAGGCGCGCGCCGCGTGCGCCCACGAAGAGGGCCTGCTCCTCGGGCCGGGCCAGAAAGGGCCGCTCCCCCAGCCATTCCCCCAGGCGCTCGCAGGACGTGTCGGAAAGCGGAGCTAGGCGTTCGCGCGCGCCCTTGCCCATCACCCGCAACACGCGGGAAGCAAGCTGCACATCGTCCACATTGAGGCCCAGCGCTTCGGAAATGCGCAGACCGGAGCCATAGAGCAGCTCGGCCAGCGCCAGGTCGCGGCACAGACGGCGCTCCTCTTCCGCGCTCTGCCCGCCGGAGGGCGGGGACGCGTCCAGCAGGGCAAAGGTTTCGTCCACATTGAGCGCGCGGGGATGACGCCGTTCCTGCCGGGGATTGCGCACCTGCGCGGCCACATTCTCGGTCACGCGGCCGCTGCGCAGCTGAAAACGGAAAAAGGAGCGCGCCGCAGCCAGTTTGCGCGCCATGGAACTTTTGGCCTCTCCCTGCCGGAACAGCCAGGCCAGATAGGCCTGCACATGCCGTCGCGTCACGGTTTCGGGCCGCCCAAGA
Source organism: Desulfovibrio desulfuricans (assembly GCA_015062205.1). Taxonomy (GTDB): domain Bacteria; phylum Desulfobacterota; class Desulfovibrionia; order Desulfovibrionales; family Desulfovibrionaceae; genus Desulfovibrio; species Desulfovibrio desulfuricans_D. The sequence goes on along the minus strand of SUVB01000046.1, from coordinate 14,642 downwards.
TCCGCGCCCTGCCCGCGCAAAAAGTCGTCCAGCCCGCGCAGATCGCTGCCGTAGGCCTTCTGCGTCGCCCCGGAAGCGCCCTTCTGCACGGCCATCCACGACAGAAAGGCCTCTATGGCGGCATCGGAAGCGCTCATGAGACGGCCTCGTAGCGTGCCCCCGGCAGCCGTCGCACCTGCCCCAGCATTTCCAGCCCGATCAGGGCCGCGTTGACGGCGGCGGCCGAAAGCCCGGCGGAGGCGGCCAGCACGTCAGCCTGCGTGGGACCGTGAGCGCGCAGATAGTCCAGCAGGACCGCATTGCCCCTGGCAGGGGCCAGCCCCTGCGCCGCCGCCCGCTCCCCGGCGGTCAGCGCGGCATCCTGCGCGCCGTGCGCCGGATCGGCCGCCCTCTCTGCCGCCCTGCGGCTCTCCGGCCTTTGCTGCACGGCGGAAGACGCCGTCGATTCCTCTGCCGCCGTCGACGGCTCCGGAACCGCCGCCTCTTCCGGCAGGTCTTTCTCGCTGATGCCGTAGGGTCGCAGCTGCTCCGCAAGGTCGCGCAGCACGTCTTCCGCGCAGAATACGGCATGCGCGCCCTGACGCACCAGTTCCTGGCTGCCCAGACAGTGCGCGTCCAACGCGGGACCGGGCACGGCGTAGACCTCCCGATTCTGCTCCAGGGCAAGACGGGCCGTGATTAGACTGCCCGAACGCCCGGCAGCCTCCACCACCAGCACGCCCAGCGCAAGTCCGCTGATGATGCGGTTACGGACAGGGAAATTGTCCGCCTGCGGCGGCGTGCCGGGCGCGAATTCCGAAACCAGCAGCCCGTACCGCTCCATCTCGGCGAAAACGGAGGCGTTCTGCCGGGGGTACACGCTGTCGATGCCCGTGCCCAGCACGCCGATGCTGCGTCCCACACGCCGCAGGGCCGCCTCATGGGCCACCCTGTCGATGCCCAGAGCCATGCCCGAAACGATGGTCAGCCCGCAGGCGGAAAGGCAGCGCGCCATGTATTCCGCTACCGCCCTGCCGTGCCGCGTGGCCTTGCGGGAACCCACCACGGCGAAGCCGGGCGCGCGCAACAGGGAGATATCGCCCCGGCAGTACAGCAGCGGAGGCGCATCGGGAATGCGGCGCAACAGCGGGGGATATTCCGGATCCTTCCAGAAAACGACAAGGGCGTCCAGTGTGCGGGCGCTCTCCCATTCCCTGCGGGCGGTGACGCGCCACGAGCCGGAGGCCAGCACAGCGGCCTTGCCGCTGTCCACCCCGGCCCCGGGCCAGCGTTCCCTCGCCTGCACGGCGGCGTAGGCAGAGCCGAAGGCCCGCAGCAGGCGGCACACGGAGCGCGCCCCCAGCCCGCGGCTATGCCGCAGAGCGAGACAGGCCCAGTATTCCTTGCGGGCGTCCTCGTCCATAGCCCGCAGATTTCTGCCGCTGGAGGCCGTCATGCCGCATCCCCGGGGCCGGGCGCGCTGCGCGCGGTCAGCGGGCCGCCCCCCGCGCACGGGCGCGCTGCGCCGCCTCGGAATTGGGGAACTGCGCAAGCAGTTGTTTGTAGGCCTCGGCCGCTCCGGCCTTGTCGCCCATCTTGCTCCTGGTCATGGCGGTTTTCAGCAGGGCGTCGGCGTTCTTGTGGTGGCGCGGGTAGCGGGCGTTCACCTTTTCAAACTGCGCCAGGGCTTCCTGGTATTTGCCCTGGCTGTAATAGCCCTCGCCGATCCAGTATTCCGCATTGGCGGCATAGCGGCCGTCGGGATATTGCTGCAAAAAGGACTGGAAACGCGGAATGCTCTCACCGGCGCGTCCGGCAAGGGCCGGGCGCACGGCCTCCTTGTAGGCGGCATCCTCGCCCTTGCCGCCGCGACGCGGAGCGGCGGGCTGCGGGGAGGCCTGCGCGGACGGCGCGGCAACGCCGGCAGGCGTGGATGGAACGGCGACGCCGGCAGGCGCGGACGGCGTTGAAGCCGCCACGCGCCCATGGGCATTCCCTGCGGATTGCGGACCAGCCGCCGCGGGCGGCAGGCCCAGCCCCGGCTTTTCGGGCGGCAAGGCCAGATCGGAGCCCGACACGGCGGGAACCGGCACCGCTGCCGCAGCGGCACTGCGGGAAGCGGCCGCGGCAGGCGCGGCATTTCCGGCAGGCGCAGCGGGAGCAGCCGGAGCCGAGGCGCTTTCCGGCGGCAGCCCCAGTGCGGCGGGGGCTCTGGCAGGCGCGGGCGCCGCCTGCGGGGCGGGGGCCGACGTTTTGGGCGTCGGCGCGGGCGTCGCCGGGGCCGGGGCTCGACGCGCCTGAGGCGCGGCGGAGGCCGGGGACCGCGGCGGGCTCGCCGGATCAATGACGCGCGCATGGGGAGCGGACGGGGCCGCCTGTGCCTTGGGGGGCGTTGCGCCAGTCTGCGCGGCGGGGCCGTGCGTCGTGAGCGCCACCTGCGGCCCCGGCGCAGCGGGGGCAGGCGCGGCGGCGGGCTGCTCCGGCAATATGGGCACCACGGTCATGCCCGTCTTCCGTCCCTTGCTTGTGCGCACCTCATACACCCTGTTGTTCAACTGGGCGACCCGCGTATCCAGCACGGAGACGCTCTGCTCCAACGCCCGCAAACGCTGATCCGTCTCGCGTTGCAGTTTCTGTTCGGTTTCGACGGATTCCGCCTGACGATCCGCCGCAGCGCAGCCCGCCACAAGGGCAAGGCAAGCCAGCGGCGCCATGACAAAAATTTTCATACTATATCTCCCGCCCGAAATCTTTCCGCACGGCGGGCGGTGTCGTCGCGTTGGCGCTGCCGCCCTGCCGGGGACAGCTTTCTTGTGCCCCAAGCCTGACCATATTTCAAGCGCAGGAAACGACCCGGCCGCCCTGTACAGGACGCCGGACGCGCGGCCCGCCTGCCCCGAGGGTTCTTTCAACGCCCGCGCCGCGCGCTACCCGCCGATGAGCTGCATGGCCATCTGCGGCATGGAATTGGCCTGCGAGAGCATGGCCACGGCGGACTGGGTCAGTATCTGCTGACGGACAAATTCCGTCATTTCCGTGACCACATCCACATCGGAAATGCGCGATTCCGCGGCCTGCAGGTTTTCCGCCTGCACATTGAGGCTGGTGATGGTATTTTCAAGCCGGTTCTGCAGCGCGCCCAGCGCGGCGCGGATGTTGTCTTTGTTGGCGATGGCGATCTCTGTCCGCTCCAGCATGTCCTGCGCTTTGGCCTGGGTTTCAATGCTGGGATAAGGCAGCTCACAGGTGATGGTCAGATTGTAACTGTTGCAGACTCCGTTGGCATGGCCGCCGATAAGGAACACCATATCGTCGGTAACTTCCTCCACAGTGATGACCTCTTCAGTGCCCTTTGTCTCCGTCTGTGAGGCCTCCACAGCTACAGTCAGCCCATTGTGGGATACGCTCTGGCCGGCCTGCGTCACTATTTTTGAATCGTCAAACACGGCGTTGGGCTTGAAGCCCGGCCCCGTCACGACCTGTGCGCCGTTCATCCCGTTCCACCAGTCTGCATGATAGGCAGCGTTGTCAGGCGAATAACCGGTCAGCTGCGTTCCGTCAGCGGAAAACAGATTCACATGAGGTTTGTGAGCCGGATTCTCAACCGCATTGGAAGAAACGATGCGCAGATTTTTCAGTCCGCTGGGAATATTGTAACTGTCCAATCCCGTATTCCAGTCGCCGGCGGCCTTCCCGATGATTTCCAGTCGGAAAGTCTCGCCCTCCACTTCGCCGTCATAGCCCGCCTCAGACAGAGTACTGGGAAACAGCGCACGCACGCTGCAGTTGGGAATGCTTACATAATAATAATCTTCAGCTGAATCGTTCCCCGTGCCAAAATGGATTTTCATGGCACCGGAGGAAGTCATCCCGCTGCCGTTGTGCGGCCCGGCAAGGGAACCGTCCAGCAGATGAATGCCGTTGAATTCCGTGGCGGCGGCTATCCTGTCAATTTCAGAGGCCATGGCCTGAAATTCCGAATTGATCATCAGCCGCTGGATGGAATCATAGGTGCCGGTGGCGGCCTGCTCCGCCAGTTCCTTCATGCGGATGAGCTTTTCATCAATGATCTGCAGCGCACCGTCGGCGGTCTGGATCAGGGAGACGGCGTCATTGGCGTTGCGCGCTCCCTGCTGCATGCCCGCGATATCGGCGCGCTGCAGTTCACGGATGGCAAGGCCTGCAGCGTCGTCGGCCGCGGAGTTCACCCGCAGGCCGGTGGAAAGGCGCTCCACGGACCTGAAAAGGCGCCCGTAGTGCGCGTTCAGGTTGCGGGCCGTGTTGGCGGCCATCATGTTATGGTTGATGACGAGCGACATGACGTTCCCGGGGTAGAGGCAATATCCGGTGCGATACGCATTTCGTTAAGCAAAAACCGTTCCGGCAGATTTCAAGGCAACAACAGACGCGCCGGTTGCGGGAAAAATCCGGAACGCTTGCGGCAGCGGCTTTTTTCAGGCACAAAGAACGTCGGTATAACGACAATGCGGGCCCCCGCCGCGACGCGCTGCCGGGCCTGCGCCGCGACGACATGACCTCACGCCGCGCCGGAGGCGGCATACAATGGATATTCTTACGGAGACGGCCGCAGTCCTGAGCTCCTGGGCGGAAACGCTGCGGCAGGCGATACGGACAGTTCCCCTGATTGACGAAAGCCTTGGCGCCCTGTGCATAGCTCTGCCCCTAGGCGGGCTGCTGGCCCTTGCCGGGCTGGGAATCCTTTCCGGGTCGGCGCGAGCGCTGGCCGTCACGCGCGGGCGCGCCTCATATGAGAAATGCGCGCGGCAACTCGCCATGCTCGCCATGCTGCTGGGCTGGGTTCTGCTCATCGGCGGCAGGGTGTGGCTTTTCAGTTCGCAAGGGAGCCATGCCCCCGATTCCCTGCCCGGCTTCCTGCTGGAATCCTGCTGGATGCTGCTGGGAATGGCGGTGATGTTCACCAGCGTGTACTACATGTTGTGGAAATATCTGACCAAACTGCCCCTGCTGCACGCCGCCCAGGGCATCCTGTGCGGCATTCTGGGGCTGCCGGCCGCCGGCGCGGCTCTGGCCGCCGCGCGCCTCCTCACCGCGCAGGCCCGGCCGGACGCCGCCGCCATCACCCTGGCGCAACTCTATACGCCGGTGGTCGGCACGCCGTTCTTCTGCGCCCTGTGCATGACGCTTCCCCTGGCATTGGCCGCAGCCGGAGGCTTTGGGGCCGTCTGGCTTGTGCTGCGCCGCAGGCATGACGATTTCGGCCGCGACCATTACAACGCCATGCTGCCCTGGTGCGCGGCCTGGGCCCGCAATGCATGGCTTGTCTTCTGGCTGCTGCTGCTGGCGGCCACGGCGCTGCGCATCGGCAGCCAGTGGCAGGGCGATGCCTTCACGCCCGAAAGCGCCCTCAGGGAAAGCGCCTGGCTGCTGCTCTGGCTGATTCCCGCCGCGCTCTGGACGCTGGCGGCCCGCAGCGCGACGCCGCTGCGGCACAAGCCCGCCCTGCTGGCGGCCCTGCTGCTTTCCCTGGCCGCCACACTGCCCTATTATGCGGGCATGACGGACATTGCCGGGGCGGCCGCGCAGACCGGCCCCGCAACGGTGACGCCGGATGCTCCGCCGCCTCCCCTTCCCGGGCTTGCGCAGTAGAGCGGGCTGCCGAACCTGCCCGTACTCTGCCGCAAAAAAACGGCCTGCCGGGCTTCCCTGTCCGGCGGGCCGTCGCGCATTGCCTTTCGCAGGAGCCGCTATTTCCTGCCGTGCTGCTTGCGCCACTCGTCCAGAAACAGCAGGGCGGCCTCGGCGTCCGTCAGGACGCCGCTGCGGGCGCGCAGCGCGGCGATGACCTCCCCGAAACCGGCATGCGGCCCCAGGGCAAGCCCGCGCGTCAGGGCCGCCAGTTCATCGCGCAGTTCCGGCGTCAATTCCGGCGGAAGTTCCTCTGCGGCCGGCTGTTCCTCCTGCGGCCACGGCCCCATGCGTTCTTCAATGAAGTCCAGCAGCGAGGTCATGCGCGCCGCATAGGTGTGATCGCGCAGCACGCGCGCACGGGCGCGTTCCGCAATGGCCTGCCGTTCTTCCGGGCAGGCCAGAAAATGCTCTATGGCGGCGTAGAACTCCTCCAGCGAGCTGAAGGAGGCCAGCTCATCCGACGCGAACAGCTCCGGAAGCAGCGTGCGCCGGTCCACCAGCTGGAACGCGCCCACGGCCGCCAGCTCGAAGGTGCGGGGATTGACAAAATCGCCGTTGCTGACCAGTTCGGACGTGTGCAGGCTGGAATGCAGATTCAGGTTGATCCGCGTGGCATTGTAAATCTTCACGCTCTCCTCGGCGCTGATGCGCGCGCCGCCGCGCTGCACATGCGCCGCCAGCAGGGTCTCGCCTTCCCAGTCCGACCCCCAAATCTTGAAATTGCGCCCCACAAGCTGCCGGAAGGCCAGGCGGCGGTTGGGATAGCCCGCGCCGAGAAAGCCTATATCCGCGCCGTACTCCCGCCGCTCCTGCGGCGTGAGCTCCAGGGGCCTGTGAAATTCCGGCAGGGCCGCCAGGGGCAGATACAGGGCGTTGTTCTGCCCCAGAGCTGCCAGCCGGGAAAGGAATGGCTCCTTCTGGATGACGGCAAAGACGTCGTACAGGGGAGCGTAGGCCTTCCAGTAATCAAAGACCTCGTGATCCTCCACGAACCACATGGCCGTGCGCACCCCCGACCGGCGCAGGCGCTGCAGCATGGCGCGTCCCAGAGGGGCCTGAGCCGCCGCCAGCACCAGCTGCGGCTCCTGCGTCTGCACCTGTGCCCACACGGCCTGGGAAACCACCTGCAAAAAGGAGTTTTCCAGCTGGGCCGTCTGCGCGGGCGGCAGCCCCAGGCCGCGCAGGCCCGTGAAGGCCGGATGCAGCAGGGGCGCTTCAAACACGCGCACCATATGCCCCATGGCGGCAAGCGCGCGGGCGCAGTAGCGGCCGATGGGCAGGGAGCCGCCATACATGGGCAGCACCACAAGAATTCGCAGAGGGGCAAGGGGCATCAGCAATATCTCCCGGGCGGCAGCATCCAGTCCGCGTCATTGTACAGCCATTCCCCCACATCGGGGGGCATATCCGCCGGTTCGTCCCCCGCCGGGGGCAGGTGCAGCCGCGACCGCAGAAAGGCGCGCACAGCGGCGCGACGGGCGGCCTGCGCATCTTCCCCGGCGCAGAGCACGGGTTTCGCGCCCAGCGCATCCGTTGTTGTCCGCCAGAGCTGCAGACCGGCGGGCAGGGGCGGGAATCCCCGGGGCGGCGCGCCCGCCCGTCCCCCCAGGACAGAGGCCAGGGAACGCAGAATTTCCGCCCCGGCAAAAGGCCCGCCGCAGACCACACCGCGCGGACAGGGAGCGGATTCCAGACAGGGCGCGCATTCCCGCGCGGCCTGCCAGACATGATGCCCCTCCCCGTACGGGCCGGTCTCGTGCAGCCAGGCGGAGGAAAGAAAAAAGGCCAGCACGGGCACGCCCAGATGCGCCGCCAGATGCATGACGCCGGTATCGGGCGTGATCAGCGCATCCAGCCCGGCCACGGCCTCGACCAGCGCGGGCCAGTCCGTTCTGCCGCTCAGGTCTTCAATGCGGTCGTGCATTCCGGGGGGCAGTTCCCGCAGCAGACGCCGCGCGGCGGGCTGCTCCGCCCTGGAGCCAAGCAGAAAAATCCTGGGGCCGTGCAGCGCGCCGAACGCCGTGCGCGTCACTTCAGCCAGCACGGGCATGGGCAGGGAACGGCGCGATTCGCGCCCCGCCAGCACAACGCCCAGCCCCCGTCCGCCGGGCTCCGCCGCAGGGTTGACCGCCGCCGGGGGCACAGGGTCTTCCACAAAATGCGCCCAGAAGTCCACAAGGTTCAGGGGCGTGGCAGCGCGCTTCGTGCTGAGGCGAAAGGCCAGCCGCGCCCAGGGCGAGCGCGCGGCAGCGCCGTTTTCCGGCCGGTAGCCGTGGACGGTCTCGGGCGGGAACACGCGGCACAGCGCCGTGGTCAGGCCGGAAAAATTGCAGTTGTACACGGCATCAAAGCGCATGCCCTTCCAACGCGCCAGCGCCGCCCTGTCGGCCGCCAGCGCGTCCCTTGCGGGGACGCCGTGCACGGAGAGGGCGTGCAGCCCGGCAAAGGGATAGAGCAGCCGCGCCAGGGGAACCAGCCCGGCGTCCACAGCCAGATGCACCTCGCCGCGCGCCGCAAGGCTCAGCAGCAGACGCCCGGTCTGCACCAGATCGCCGAAACGGGCCGCCTGTATGACCAGAAATGTCGCCATGTCCCTTCCCGAACGCACTGCCGCAAGCCCAAACGTCCGCACATCCGACGCGTCCGCCGCGGTTCTCCGGCGGTTGAGCGGCGGACACAACGTCAGACAGCCTACGGCAATCAGCCTGTCGAGGCAAGAAGTCCGGCAGGCCGTGCCTGTCGGCAGTTCGGCAGGCGCCCGCAGATACGCCGGAAGTTCTCCATACAGGGGGAGGAGCCCGCCTGCCTGCGGCAGATAGGCGGCTGGAGCGCCGCACGGGCAGACGGCCGGCGGGAATACTCCCGGCCGGGCAGGGTTGCACTGCAATCTGCCCGCGAGGCGCGCCCATGCACATAGAGGACGCAAGGCGCAACGCGGCCTTTGTTTCCGTGCCCGGCGCCGCCAGCCTTCCCGGGCCTTGCCGGGGCGAATCCATCTGACGGGGGAGCAGCAGAATATGCCGGATTTTCGACGCGCCGCCGCAGGCTCTTCCCTTATCTCATATGTTTTCTAGACTTTTTTTAGATATGGCACAGACACTGCATATGGGAAAGTGCGGGTTTTCAAAACAAGAGGAACATACCAAGGAGGCCGCACTGAAACATTCCCATTCCCTTGCAGTTCCCCGATGCCGTGCGAACCATCTTACAAAGGAGTGTCGCAAAGAGCCGGACGGCAATGCCGTCCGGCTCTTGCCGTGAAGACGCAATTTCTTCGCTGCCCCGCATCCCGCCCTCGTAACAGCGTCAGTATCCGGTAGTCACAATGCCCTGTTACAGTACTGTTGTAACAATGCTGAGCGTAACAATATCGGCATAGCCGCATGTGCCTTGCTCCGCGGCACGCGCCTTCCCCTAGGGGAAGGTTAGTTCCTGCGCTTGCCCTCACAGGAAAGGGTGATACTCGCCCGCCCTTACTACACCGAAGAATTTACAGCAGTTCCGTCAGCCAGTTGCGCTGCTGAATGCGCGTGTCAAGCCGGCGAAGCTCCTGCGCCAGCGTGTCAAGCTCCTTGCGTTTCTCAACAACCGAAATTGTGCTCTTTATTTTGATTTCAGAACGCAGGGCGCGGTTGGACAAGTCACTGGCCTCGTCAAGAAAATCACGCAGCATGACAACCTTTGTCCGCAGGCAGTCCCGCCTGGCCAGAAGGGCCGTAAGCGATTCCTCACCGTCAACGGTTTCAGCGTTGGTCTTGTTGATGCGCGTCACAAGGTCTTCAAGCCGCGCAATAAGCATCTCCAGTTCACGCAAAAGTTCCTCAGGTTTTTCTGAAGGCTGTTCACCTTCCTGCACCCTTGCATTATTGCGCAGGCGTCCCTTGAGCTGGGCAAGCCGCTTTTGTATATCAGCGCGTTCCTGCAATGCTTCTGCAAGCTTCATGGCGCTTCTCCTGATTTTTTTCAATGTATCGATACGGACTATACCCGTCAAGGCAGGGGCGGGCCGCGCGGCTTTTCTGCGGGCTCCATGGAACGAGCCAGCAAGCAGGACGGACTATGCGGAGAAACGCGCAAGCCGGCGGCCTTTGCCTCCCCGGCCGGTACTCAGGCTTCCGGAAAGGAATTGCAGCCGCAGGAGCGCCGCCGCGAGAATCAGAAGAGCCTGCTGCCGCGTGTCCCCCGGTTCTGGAAAGAGAACGGCTCGCTGTTGCCCGCCGTCCCGGCCCTGCGAAAAAGTTCGCCTGACGTGATGTACAATCGGCAGGGAATTTGTTACCTGAAAAACAATAACAACCTTTTTCCACATTCCGATGCTGCCGTTTGCAGGAGCCCCGGCAATTCGGTTTGTCCTTTCCCGTCGTTTGCCGTCTGCCCGCCAGCGCGGGCAGCGGGTCACGGGACGCCCCCGGCGTTATGCCCATGATGTGGACACGCAAACGCCGGCCGAAATTCCTGATGCCCGGCAGCTCCGGGCGCCGGGGGAGGACATCTCGCGCAGCACCGGGGGAATGCCATGACTGAAGCCGGGACGGCTGAAAAATCTTTCGGAATGCGCCCGGCCCGGGGCCGAGCCTCCTGAAATCGTGCAAACCTGCCGATAAGTAAAAAATGACTATACACATTTGATGCAGTCAGGTGCTGTCCCATGCGTCGCCGAATCCCTCTCCTACTGGCATGCCTTTGCATTATAACCGTTTTTGCCGCGCTGGCCTACCTTATCAACGAATCCGTGGTGCTGCGCGGCGTCAACGCCATTGAGACGAGCCAGGCCGAAAACGATATGAACCAGCTGCGCAGCTACCTGCGCATGGCGGAACTGCGCATGCACCAGCACATGCTGGACTGGGCCTTGTGGGACGAAGCCTATCAGTTCATGGATGACCATAACAGCGAGTTCATTGACAACAATTTCGATCTGAGCCTTCTTAACGAATTGCACCTTTCCGGCGCAGCCTTCTACGATTTGTCCGGTGTGCCCGTCGCCTTTGTCGACGGCACGGATCTGCTGTACGGCGCAGCCTGGGTTGAAGAAGAACAACGCATTTTCAGGCAGCTGGCGGAGAAGCTGCTGCGCGGCGGGCTGGAATCGCTGGAGGGCTACATCACCGTGGGCGGCAAAGGCATGGTGGTCGCCGCCCACCGGGTCTTTGACGGCAACAAGCTCAAGCCGCCCAAGGGGCTGCTCATCATGTCCAGCCTTCTTGACAAGGATTTTATTGAGGATGCCGAAAAAATCACGCAGCTGCATTTTTCCGTCCTTCCTGTCGCCGCGTACAGCGCCGTGCAAACCACAGCCGCCCTCGGCACAGGCTACAAAATTCTGCAGCTTCCTGATGCGATTCGTGTCTATTCCATAATTTACGACGTGTTCGGCAACTCGGCATTCTGTCTGGAGCTGCAACGGAACAGGCTCATCGCCGCACTGGGCAGGCAGATTTCACAAAAGAACTTCCTGCTCATTCTCGGCCTGGGCGTTGTCATCCTTGTCGCGGGGCTCGCCCTTCTGCAGCATGCGCAACGCCGCTTCATCCGTGACGAAATGGCCTACCGCGCCGGACACGACAGCCTGACGGGGCTGCCGAACAAGGGGCTCTTTCTGGAACGGCTGCGCGAAACGGCAGAAACGGTGCAAAAGGAAAAAACCTGTCTGGGCGTCCTGTTCATCGACCTTGACCGTTTCAAGGCCGCCAATGACAGCTACGGGCATGCGCAGGGCGACAACCTGCTGCGCGAAGCGGCCGAACGCCTGCAGGCCCGGTTCACCGGCGGATGCGTGGCGCGCCCCGGCGGCGACGCCTTTCTGGTCGCCATCGCGGCGGCAAACAAAAACCAGATTGAAGCGCAGGCACGGAACATCCTGGCTTCCCTGAGCAAACCCTTTGTCATCAAGGGAGACAAGCTCCACCTTGGCGCAAGCATCGGCGTGGCCCTGTTCCCCGGCGACGGCGAAAACGCCGAGACACTGGTGCACCGGGCGGAACTGGCCATGTATGACGCCAAGGAAAAGGGGCGGAACACCGTCTCCTTTTTCGTGGCAGCCATGGATGTCGCGGCTTCCCGTAAAATGGAGATGGAAACCGCGCTCTACAGGGCTGTGGATGAAGAGACCCTGACCGTTCACTATCAGCCCAAAATCAACGTGGCCACAACCGACGTGGCCGGATGCGAGGCGCTGGTGCGCTGGCAGACCGGCGACGGCAAATGGGTGCCGCCGCCCGCCTTCATCCCTCTGGCAGAGGAAATCGGCCTAGTGGAGCGCATAGACATGTTCGTGCTGCGCAGCGCATGCCGTCAGGTCAATGCCTGGGCCAGAGACGGCAGCGGCGCGGTGCCCGTCGCCGTGAACATGTCGGCCCGCAGCATCCTGTCCGAAGGTTTTGCCGACAAAGTCATACGCACGCTGCAGGAAGAGGGGACGCCGCCCTCGCTCATTGACGTGGAGATCACCGAAACAAGCATCATGACCGACCTGGACACGGCAAACGCGGCTATCGCGCGACTGCACGAGGCGGGCATCCGCATCGCCCTGGACGACTTCGGCACAGGATATTCCTCCATGCAATTCCTGTACTCCATGCCCATTGCCTGCCTGAAAATCGACAAGAGATTCATCGACGGCATCGCCGCCGCGAACGGAGATTCCAAGGCGCTGGTGAAAGGCATGCTGGCCCTGGCGTCAAACCTCGGCATGGACACGGTGGCCGAAGGCGTGGAGGATTTGGGGCAACTGTCGTTCCTCGCCGCCAACCACTGCAACATCATACAGGGCTATCTGTTCTCCAGACCGCTCAACGGGGCAGACTGCGGAGAGTTTTTGCGCAACCGCCGGGCGCGCATCGTGGCTGTGTCGGGAAGCGTGCCGGTGCAGTAACCACAACATGCGCGTATTGCCGAATCCGGGCGATCCTGCAGCGCATGTCTGTCTGACAGGGGGGCACATGGGCAAGAAAACCGGCAGCCTGCTTTTCAAGTTCGCGATCATCTTCGCGCTGTTCATCCTTGTGGCCCTGTCCCTGAGCGGCGTCAGCGCCTACTTCAACCAGCGGGCCATTTACAAAGCCCAGTGTGAGAAGCGCCTCGTCAGCATTGCCAAGCACCTTGAACACCTTGTTGAGGCGGAAGGGCGCGTCTTTGCCGATTTTCAGCGCTATTTCATCGCGCATAAGGATGTTATCCGCGTGCCTGTGGAGTATGACGGCAACTGGAAACCGGCATGGCGCGACTTCGAGAAACTTTTCAACGCCAAATATCCCGGGAGGACCCTGGGCATCGACATCGCATTCACGCAGATGGACGACGACGCCCGGATGGCCTGCGCCGTCTACATGCACAGGAAGTGGCTCTCCATTTTTGAGGACGCCTCCAAAGAGTTCGGCATCCGTTACTCCTACTATCTTGTGCCGTCGGAAAAACCGCTGCACATGTGCCGGGTCATTGACGGCGTCCGCGAGGAGAAAGTCCTTGACGGCATGAAGTACATTGCCCTCTGTACCGAAGTGCGTGAACCCCTGGAAGAACACCGGAAGATGTGGGAAGCGTGGACGACGGGCAGCGCCGCCACCGGCTACGACACCTATGACAACCAGTGGAGCAAGACCTACGCCTACTACACGGCCGTGCATCTCGACGGAGAAAAGGCCGGCGTCATCGGCACGGAAATCGACATCGCCGATGTGGACGCGACCATACTGAAAAACACCCTAGTTCAGACGGCGGGCATCGGGGCCGTGCTTGCGCTCTGCATGGCAGTTCTGCTTTTCCTCATCTACCGCAGATACATCCTGAAGCTGGAACGCCTGCAGGCCGGCGTCAGGCAGTATGCGGAAGACAAGGACCCCTCTGTCGTGACCGCCATTGAAAACAATGCCGTCGGCAAGGATGAGATTTCCTCCCTCTCGATGCAGACCGCGTCCATGATTCTTGAACTTGAAAATTACATGAAAAATCTCAGGGACACGGCACAGGCCCTCGACAAGGAGAAAGAGCGCGCCGAAGCCATGGACGCGCTTGCCAACAGAGACGCGCTCACGGGCATCCGCAACAAGACGGCCTACGACAAGGAAGTCAAGCGGCTGACCTGGGCCATTGACGATAAGAACGCAAACTTCGGCATCGCCGTTATTGACCTGAACTTCCTCAAGCGCATCAATGACGCCTTCGGGCACGAGCAAGGCAACATCTCCATCAAGCGGCTCTGCCGCATCGTCTGCACCATATTCAAGCACTCCCCGGTCTTTCGCATTGGCGGCGACGCGTTTGCCGTCATTCTGGAAAACGACGACCTTGCCAACATAAACGCCCTGACAGCGCAGTTCCATGCCGTACTTGAGGAAACGGCGCATGACGAAACGCTCGAACAGTGGGAACGGATTTCGGCCGCCATCGGCATCGCCTTCTTTGACGCGCTCAAGGACGACACGGTGGAAAGCGTGTTCAAGCGGGCCGACAGGGCCATGCTTACGCGCAAAAAGGCCATGAAGGGCGTGCGGGAAGAATAGCCTTGCCATAGAGCGCCGCCAGTGCCGCGGCGCGGCAAACACGGCCGCCGCATGTGCATGGGGGCAACAGCCCCGGACGGCACGCCGTCGCTTTTTCAGATGCCATACGCTGCCGCAAAGGGGCAGGGGCCGCCTCTCTGCCCCTTGACGACAGCACCCGGCTGCCCGCGTCACAACCACGGCTGACTGCCGACTGATGCCATGCGGCCGCCGTCTCTCGGCGGAGGCCGCAACAAGGCCGACGCCCTGCACAATCGGACCACAGGCAGGAACGTTCCCCGTATGCGCCGCCGCAGCACGCCAGTTTTGTGCCCCGGCAGGCCGATTTCCTCTGCCGGGGAATGAGGGGAGGGGGCCACAGCAAAAGCCCCCCGCGCGTGAAGCGGCAGGGGGCTTTTGTGCAATCGTTGGCAGCGGCCTACTTTCCCACATGACGTTATGCAGTATCATCGGCGATGGAGAGCTTAACTTCCGAGTTCGGAATGGGATCGG
>SUVB01000045.1:5000-57947 GCA_015062205.1 Desulfovibrio desulfuricans | reverse complement strand
GCCGCAGAAGGCTCTGTGCCCGCGCTACGTCCTCGACGATTTGGAGTCCGCCGAGGATCTCCTGGAGGCGGCGCAGGTCACGGACGCGGCCATCGTCGAGGGTATCGGGGACGTGAAGAGCATGGAGCTCATTAGAAAGGGTATCGAACTGTCATCGCAGTGGGTGGAGAGCGTCGCCGCGAAGGAACGGACAGGCGAACGGTTCTGCTGCGCGTGCGGTCAGTTTATCTACGACTATCAGGATCGGTGCGACTGCGACATGGGGGCGAGGGCGATGATACGGACGGGAGATTTTTGCTGACGATGAACCGCGGGGGATCACGCCATTCCGAGCCCCCCGCATCCTGCGCGAGACGGGGCCGCATGGCCCCGATGAAGGGCGAAAGAGATCCACAAGAAGAAGAGAAAAAGAGAGAAGGGCTCACGCCATTCCGAGCCCCCTGCGTCCCGCGCGAAAATGGGGGCCGCATGGCCCCCTCAAAAAAACTCCTACCTTACGGATTCCCTGAAGGCGACGACATTCGGACCGTGTGCCTGCGGCGTCCCGCGTCGTGCTCCGTCCAGTCGCGCCACAAGGCGCTCGGTGCGGAGATGGCTGTACCGGGAAAGCATCTGCAACGTTTTGTGGCCCGTGATGGATTTGATCTCCATGACGTCGAGGTCGGTCTGCTCGAAAAGTCGGGAGGTCGCCTCATGGCGAAGGTCATGGAAACGCAGGTCCTCTATGCCGGCGCGATGGCGCGTATCGATCATCGCCGCTGAAATCGCGTCGGCGCTCATGCCAAATACCGACCCGGACAACTTCGGGCCTGCCTGCCTGAGAATGGCGACGACGCGCCGGGACAAGGGGATGGTGCGCTGTTCGCCGTTTTTCGTCTTCGGCAGGTAGACGATTCTCCGCTGAAGGTTGACCCTGTCCCACGTCAGGCCAGCTATCTCCTCACGGCGCATGGCCGTCCTCACGGCAAAACGCAACACCAGCCTGAACCGGGAGTTGGCCGCCTTCAGCAGGGCGCGCCACTCGGCGGGGCCGTTGATGCGGCGTGTTCTGCCCGTGGGGATCTTGGGGCGGACAACATGTGTGACCGGATTGGAAAGACTGGCAAAACCCCAGTTTGACCGCGCGACATTGAAAAGATGCGAAACCACGGCAAGATCGAGCCGGATTGTATTGCCCCCGACGCCCTCGGCCTCCCGTGAACGGATGAACTCGGCGATGTCGCTGTTTTTGATGGTAGCGACGATGCGGCCGGCGATGGGGCGGCGCATGAGCGCCCTGATCCGCGTGATCTGCCGATCAGGGCTCGAGAGCCTCGGGACGTACTCATCGATGTACCGTTGCAGAAGTTCACCCAGCGTTGTAGATTCAGCCTCGGTTCGTGAGACGAACACGCCGCGGTCCATCTCCGCGAGAATTTCGCGCTCCCAGGCCTCGGCCTCGTATTTCGTTGTGAATGTTTTGAACTGATGCGGATAGCCCTTGCGGCGGATTTTGACTTGCCATCCCTTTCCGTGTCTGCACACGCTCATAATTTTTGCTCCGTCTGAAAAAAATCTCTTGGTCAAGAAAGGGGTATCAGAGGGGCTTTTTGGGGTCAAGAAGTGGGTCCAGTGGAGCAAAAATGGAGCAAAAAGGTGTTATGGAGCAAAAAAGAAGGGGCTGCATTTCTGCAACCCCTTGAAATCTTTGGTGGGCCATCAGGGACTCGAACCCCGAACCAACTGATTAAGAGTCAGCTGCTCTACCAATTGAGCTAATGACCCACTGCGCAGCAAAATATCTACGCAAATGTTGTGCGGCTGTCAAGCGAAATGCGATATTTTCCCTGACGTCGGGGCACATTGCGTCAGGCGCTCTTTACGGCAGCCCCCCCGGCTGATATGGTGTTGCCCGCTGCATGTGCAAGCAAAGGCCGGGCCGACGGTTCCGCCGGTCCCGGCGAGAGCAGCGCAGGAGAATTCCATGCCTTCCGTTTCCCGCAAGCCGGATGCAAAGTGCTGCCTGACCCTGCGTCCCACCGCCCTGCTGGCGGCCTGTTTTCTGGCGGCAGCGGCCCTTGTGCTGGCATATCTGGGCGGCGTCATGAGCGGGCGCGCCTACTGGCATTCCCATCCTGCGCCCCTGGCGGGGCGAACCGAAGAAGGGGAGGCGCGCGACGGTGTGCCCCCGGAAGATGCCTCTGCGCGCCAAAACACGGAGCCGAAGCAGAAAATTCTTGCCCCGGAGGAACTGCGCTTCTCCCGAGTGTTGCGCAATGACGCCTCCACCGGCGATGCCCCCCTGAAACCCCTGCCGTCCCTGAAGCCTGCGCAGCCGCATCCGGCGGCCGCGGCGAATGCGCCCGCCGCGCTTCCTGCCCCGCCTGCCGCAGCCCCCGCGCATCAGGCCGCGCCCGCGCCGTCGGCTCCGCCGCCCGCTGCGCAGCCGGAACCGGAAGCCGCGCCGGCCGCTCTGTTTGACTATGTTTTTCAGGTGGGAGCATTCAAGGACGAAGACACTGTGGACTCCCTGCGTCAGCGCCTTGAGGGGCGGGGATTGCGCACCCGCATGCAGCGTTCGGGAAAGCTGTACGTTGTGCTGGTGCTGTTGCGCGGCGACGAGGCGCGGGCGGCGGATGTGCAGCGCGCCGCAGAAAGTCTGGGGCTGGGCAAGCCCGTCCGGCTCAGCCGCAAGCCTGTGCTGCAGCCGTAGCGAATCGTTGCGGCCGGCGCCCCCTGTCGGCTCTGATGGCGTCAGCGGCGTGACGGCAGCGGCAGCAGAAAGCGCAGTTCCGTGCTGACGGACGTTGTCTGCCCGCGCGGCAGCATGGCAGCATGGCGCTCGCTGCGCAGCGCGGCCAGCAGCGGTTCGGCCGCGTCTGCCGCTCCGCTGCACAGTACCGCCATATACAGGGCCGCGTTCGGGTCCGCTCCCACAACACAGGCTGTATCCGTGCCGGAAGCATCCCGGCCGCGGAAGGCGTATTGGCCCTCCCGTCGGCGCAGGGGCTCGCCCACGCCGGCCGCCATGCGCAGCAGGCCCGCCACGTTCGCCGCATCCGGCGGTCCGGCGGTTTTGCCCACCATGATGCGCACATGCACGTTTTGTCCGGGGCCTGTGAGCGGGAGCGTCCAGGTTCCCGCCGTCACGACGGGGGAGCCCGCCTGCCAGCCCTGCGGCAGTTCCAGCGAAAACCAGGGGTAGTCCCCGGCTGCAGCCTCGCCGACAGCGGCGCAAAGAATACACAGAACAAGCACGGATGCCGGGGAAGCGACAAGGCGGCGAAGGACGAAGCGCATACGGTGACCCCCTGGATGCTGCCGGAAAGAATGGCCGGAATCGCGTCCGGCACGGCCTGTTTTCTTGCTTGCACCACAACGGAGGGCAGGTCAACAGGCGCGCAGCTTCAAGGCGGAAGAACCGGAGCGCTTTCCGCTGGAAACGGCGCGCCGTTGTCAGCGGAAATTTCCGCGTGCCGTCAACAGACCGGGTCTGCAGGCGCAGACGCCTGTGGACAGGCGCTGTTCCCGGCCGTACAGTACTCGCATGCTGCGCCTGTCGGCACGGCAGCAGAAGACGAGGGGGATGGTCATGCCTGTTGTTGCGCGTATCGGTATGCTGTGGCTGCTGTTGTGGGCATGGGTCGTTCTGCCGGGCGCTCCCGCGCAGGCCGTGCCCCTGACGACGAAATACTACAGTCTCGCGTTGCCTGCGGACTGGGTTGTGGTCAACGGACCTGCGGAAGTCAAGGGGGCCGTGCAGGTGCTCCTGGGGCAGAAGGACCATAAGAGTTCGGTTCTGCTCCTTGTGGGCCCGGCCCGCCCCGGCGAGGCGCAGCAGGCCGCAGAGGCCAACGCGCGGCGTCTGGGCGGCGGGAAGCCGGTGCAGCGCGGCGGGCAGTGGGAATTCTTTTTCGAGCAGAAGGGCGTGCGCGGCTGCGGCATTGCGCGCGAAGACAAGGCCTCCGGCCTGCTGCTCATGCTGCTTGTGAGCGGCGACCTCAAGCGGGCCGACTTTGTGTACGCAATGCGCGGTCCCTACAAGGCGCTCATCCCCAATCCGCCGCAGCGGCCCTGAGGCGGCATGTCGCAGGCGTTCCGCCATGACGCTTTGTGCAGAGCCCGCCTCAGCCGGGCGTGCCGTACCCGTAACACGGCCGCGTGGGCGCGTTTTTTTGTACGCTTCGCGTTTGAGCGCCTCAATAAGGAAGCCGCACGGGCGAGAGCGGCGGCAATGAACGGCGGCAGCGGGGGAGCGAAGGCAGCGCGTCGCCTGATGCAAGAAATGCAGGCCGCCTGCGCTATGACTTCCCGCAACCGGCACAGGCCGAGGCGTCGCCCGCATTTTTGAAAATGATCAGCGGGCAGTTCTTGCAGATATCGGCGCCGGGGAAGCAGTCGCCCGGGCGTGTGATGGAGCTGGAACCGTTCTTGCCGATGCGTGCCAGCAGTCGCTCAACCACGCTTCCGATCTGCGAGCCGGGAATGGTCACATTGCTCTCGCTCCGTTCTGTTTTTCCGGCGTTGTAGGAACCGGAACAGGGCGGGCAGTAGTTGAACATTGTCTGCTGGTAGGTATAGACGCTGCCGCCGCAGGCCGAGGAACTCATGAACAGCTGCGGATGCAGGGGGTGCGTGTCTGTGGCGGCCATGTAATCCACGGCCAGGTGATAGGCCTGTAGCGAATCGCAGTAGAAATGCACCACGCTGGGCTGCATGACGGCCTTTCCCAGCGGGCCGACGGCCACGGCCTTGAGGCTGCCCAGCGGCATGCGGGGCTTGGCGGCGAGGAAGCGGCGGGCCTGATCCTGATCAACGCAGTATTTTGCCTGAGATTTGACCTCATTGTCGTCGATCTCGCGCCAGCCGAAGCTGACCTGGGCGTTGGTGCAGGCCAGTTTGTCTACGACGCCCAGCACGGTCTTGGCCTGCATGCGGGCCGCGATTTCCCACTGGCAGAATGTCAGCGGCCTGACCGGCGTCACATGCGGCGTGCTTTGCCTGAACGCTTCCACCTCCGCATCCGATGTCAGAAAGGTAACGGCAATGGGGTGATGGTATAGCCGAAGGGAATCCATCAGGGTTTGTTCCATTTCCTGGTAGCTGAGAGTCATGCTTCCTCCGTGGAATGTCATCTATATAAAATCATACGTAACTATATTTGTTTAGATAATTATTTCACGCTTGAAAAATAAAATTGTCAATAGAGAAAATATGACATGTAACGTCATGTGCTGAATAAGTTATAACACTGTGAACTATCCGGAATATGTCTTCATGCCACTGCCGGCGGCATTGTTGGATGCTGCGTTGCAGCGCAGGAATTGTGAGTGGTGAGGCTGATTAGTATGTTAAAGTAACCTAGTATATCATATTGAAAAGATAATCTGTTCAGATGCTGCCCGAAGGGTTCCGGCGGAGCCGGAATCGCCGTTTGGCGGGCGTGCGGGATCGGACGGCTGACGGCAGCAGAACGGGAACAGCGTCGCGGGCGTGGGCGGAAAAGCCGGTCTATGCGGTCGGGCGGACAGGAGCAAGGCCGGTGATGCTCCACACCCCGATGCCGCCGCTGCGCCCCTTGACGCGGACGCTGTCCAGGTAGGAGCCCTGGGCCCGGCCTTCACAGGCCTGCATGACGGCATCGCTGGCGACAATGGTCACATTGTATTCCCGGCAGAGCCCTTCAAGGCGCGAGGCGATGTTCACGGTGTCGCCCACGGCGGTGTAGCTGGTCAGATTCCGGCTGCCGATATTGCCGACGGCGGCCATGCCCACATGAATGCCCACGCCCATGATCAGCGACACGCCGAAGTCGCGGCGGAGTTCGGCATTCATGTCCTCAAGGGTTTTCTGCATTTGCAGCGCGGTGTCCACGGCCAGCAGGGTATGGTGTTCCGTATCCAGCGGGGCGTTCCAGAAGGCCATGAGCGCGTCGCCGATGTATTTGTCCAGCGTGCCGCCGCTTCTGCGCACCAGTTCCGTCATGGGGGTGAAATAGCGGTTCAGCAGCGCCACGACCTGCTGGGGGGTCAGCATTTCCGAGATGCTGGTGAATCCGCGCAGGTCCGTGAAAAGCACGGTGATTTCACGCTGTTCGCCGCCCATGCCGTCGGTTCCCTGGTCAATGATGCGTGAAACGACATCGGGCGAGACGTACTGGCCGAACATGCGCCGGATGCGCAGGCGGTCATGTTCGGAGAAACCCGTGCGCAGCACAATGGGCAGCAGCGCGTTGACCACGGCGGAAAGCGAAGCCCACAGGGGCGAAAACCACAGGCCGCCGGCATAGCAGATCGACGCGCCGATGTGGCAGGCGACAATGAGGAAAAGGGGGAGGAGGGGGGCCATCCAGGGGCGCAGGCGCAGCACGCCGACCCCGGAAACAAGGCCGACGCCCAGAATGAGCAGGTACTGGAAGGGATGCCTGTTGCTCACAATGGTGCGGATTTCTCCGGAGAGGATGCCGTCCACCAGCGAGGCGTGCGCTTCCATGCGCGGCGTGTGGTCGTCCAGCGGCGTGGAAAACTGGCCCATGACCCTGTCGGCCGAAGAGCCGATGAAGACGATTTTGTCCTTGAACATGCGGGGGTCGTAGGTGCCGTCCAGCAGCTTGCCGGCAGAGAGCGTGCGCTTCCTGCCCAGTTGCTTGTGGAAGGGGATGGGGATGGTTCCGTCTTCGGCGACGAAAAAGAAGCGCCCGGCGATGCATGCGCGCAGGCCGAACATGGTCCGCCGCATGGTGATGATGTTGGCATTGAACGAACGCAGCAGCGTCCGCAGGGTCAGGCCGGGATAGATGACGCCCCCCGATTCGGCCAGGGAGAATGTGCGCCGGATCCGGCCGTCCACGTCGCGGTGTCCGTTCAGAAAGCCTTCCGAGGCCAGCCCCCGGAAGGCGGGCAGGGGGCGGAGCAGGGAGGGGAAGGCGGGGAACTGCGGGGGATTCTTCTGAATGGCCTCGCCGAGCAGCCTGACGTGGACGCCCATGGGCGCGTCCTTCACCGGAGGGAAGTCGCCGAGCTGCATGCCCATGACCGCCGGGCAGTTTCTGACCGCCCTGGCCATGAGGGCGTCGTGATCCATAAGCACGTCCGGCACGCCTTCCAGAACGGCCTCCGGGCAGCCGCCTTTCCAGAGCGCCTGAAGGATGTTTTTGGGGGATGTCCTGTCCTCTTCAAAGAGGGGAAAGTCCAGCGCGACGGCCCGGCCGCCGTTGTCGGTGATCGTGCGCAGGATGTGCGCAAGATGCCGCCGCGACCAGGGCCACTGGCCGTATTTTTCCAGTGAGGGTTCGTCAATGTCCACCACCAGCACAGAGCTGCGGGACGAATCCGTGGCGTGCCGGAGCATGAACCAGTCGTATTCGGCCAGGTCCAGCTTTTCCAGCATGGCCGGCCGGGAGAAACACAGCAGGGCGACAAGAGCGGTCCCGGCAAAAATGCAAAGCGCCTGGAGCAGCGTGCGCGAATGCATGGCGATCCTCCACATGCGCGGCTCCGGGTTTTGCGCCGGGGGACGGCGAGGATTTTTTGTGGGGTTTTGCGGCAATACGCATGGCGCGTATCCGTTTTTTGTCAGATACGCCGTGCGTGGTCAAGAGGAAGGGGGCAGTTTGTCCAGACCGGCGCGCGTGTTCTGCGGTGAGATCGGTTCCGATTGCCGGCAGACTCCGGCAGCGGGGTGCGCCCGCTGCCATGAGGCCCACGGACAGGGCCGCCGGACTGCGCGAATCAAGGCGGCCCGGCAGCAACAGGGCGTACCCCCTGACGCGGACTGACCCGCCCCGCAGGCGGAACGTCAGCGCCTGCCCCGGCGTGACGGGAACAACGGCAGCGGTGAAAAAGGGCGGACGGCAGGCCTGCCGCCACGCGCGCCTGTTCCGAGCCGTGGGGGGCGTCGGCCGGACGAGGCTGTCAGGCCGCGCGCAGCAGAGGGCAGCAGGTCACTGCGCGTCCTCCGGTTCCCAGCGGTAAGGGATGGAGGGATCATCGGCGGGCAGGCGCATCCCTTCACCGGGATCATGGGGAGTGTCCGCGCAGTTGCAGATAAGGGCCGGTGCAGCGCCCACGGCCGTGAAGCCGTACCACACGTTGACCGGAATGCGCAGCAGGCCGTAGCGGTCGGGCCTGCCCATCTCCAGTTCGCAGAGGACGCCGCGCGTGGGGGAGTGCTCCCTGTCGTCGTAGAGCACAATTTTGAGTCGTCCCACGGGTACGGCGAAGTGCTGCGTCTGGCGGGTGTGGCGTTTCCATGCCTTGACGCGGCCGGGCAGCACTTCGGAGAAGTAGACTTCGCCGAAGCCCTCGCCAAAATCGGGGAACAGGGCCGTGCCGGGGCGCAGCATGTGCAGCACGGGCCCGCCCGGCGTCGGAATCACGGCCAGGGGCTGCAGACGCGCGCCCGTGATGCCCACATCTTCGGCAGTGCTTTCATCTATGTCCATCACTTCACCCAAACCTGGTTGCGCTGT
The DNA here is from genome assembly GCA_015062205.1 of Desulfovibrio desulfuricans. Taxonomy (GTDB): domain Bacteria; phylum Desulfobacterota; class Desulfovibrionia; order Desulfovibrionales; family Desulfovibrionaceae; genus Desulfovibrio; species Desulfovibrio desulfuricans_D. Next base: position 49,498 of record SUVB01000045.1, on the reverse strand, counting down.
TCCGCGGCGTTGACGTAGGCCGCTATCTGCCCGAGGCTGAAGTCCATCATGTCCTGCGGGCGCCTGCCGCCTTCCCCCCTGTAGAAACGGTGGTACCACTCGGCCGTGTAGCGGATGGTTTCCTCAAAGGTGAGGGTGGCCTTCCAGCCGAGGTGGGCCAAGGCCTTGTCGCAGCAGAGCTTGAGCAGGGTGCATTCCTTCATGCCCGCCTGGCCGTCCGCGTCCATTTCGCTTTTGAAGCCGGGCCAGTGCCTGGCCAGCCCTGCCGCCACCTCGGCCACGGTGTTGTTCACGTCGGCGGCGGGGCCGAAATTGTAGGCCTGGCCGCGCAGGTCAAAGGGTTCGTTCAGGCCCAGCAGCAGGCGCGCGCCCAGCCACAGATAGCCGGAGAGCGGCTCCAGCACGAGCTGCCATGGGCGCGTGGCCCATGGGCTGCGGATCTGCACCGGCCGGCCTGCGGCCCATGCGCGGGCGCAGTCGGGCACGATGCGGTCCTGTGCCCAGTCGCCCCCGCCGATGACGTTGCCCGCGCGCACCGTGGCGCAGGCAGGGCCGTCCCTGAAGAAGCTGTCAAAATACGAATGGGCGATGATTTCCGCGCAGCCCTTGGAGGCGGAATAGGGGTCATGCCCGCCGAGGTGGTCTGTTTCGCGGTAGCCCCACACCCACTCATCGTTGCGGTAGCACTTGTCGGAGGTAATCATGACCACGGCCTTGACGTCGGGGCAGGCGCGCACGGCCTCCAGCATGTTGAGGGTGCCCATCATGTTGGCCTCAAAGGTCAGGGCCGGTTCCTCGTAGGACTTGCGCACCAGAGCCTGGGCGGCCAGGTGGAAGATGACGTCCGGCCGGAAGTCGCGCACGGCCCTGACCAGGGCCGCGCGGTCGCGGATGTCGCCGCGCAGATCGGCCGAAAGACGCGCGCCGAGGTTCATGGCTTCATAGTGCGAGGGGGTTGTGGGCACCGTGTCGGCAAAGCCGCAGACCTCGGCCCCCAGCCGCGTCAGCCAGGCCGCCAGCCAGGATCCCTTGAATCCCGTATGCCCGGTGACGAACACCCGGCGGCCCGTATATGCGTCGGCAAACATGCGTATGCTCCTTTTGGATGGTACTGGCGCGGGGGAATAACAGCGCGCCCCGGACGGGCCGCTGCCGTGGAACGGCCCGGATCCCGCTAGGGGCATGGTCGCCCGACAGGGCGCGCGTGTCAAGGATGCCGGCGCGTCGGCAGGGCGTCCAGCAGCGCCTGCAGACGGAGGGCCACGGCTTCGGGGGCAAAGCGGGCCATGTCGGCCGTCACGCGGGCCCGGTCCGCCGCCGTCCAGGCCAGCCGCCGCACCCGGCGGAGCATGCGCACCAGGCCGGGAATGTCAACATCCGCCCAGGTCATGGCGCGGTTGAACAGCCGGGGCAGGGCGCGGCACATGGCCTCCGTCACCGGCGCAATGGCGTACGGCACGGGGAAGCTGTTGGACTCGTTCATGAATTCCATGTTCCCGGAATAGCCCGTGGCGATCACGGGATTGCCGAAGCTCATGGCTTCCGAGAGGGGCAGGCCCCAGGCCTCGGCGTGGTGGGCGCTCACATAGGCGTCGCAGAGGGCGTGCAGCGCGCCGATTTCCTCGTCGTCCAGCGTCTCGGGGATGCTGCACACATGGGGGATGCCCGAAAGATCCTGCGGCTCGCGGTACTGCTTGAGGACAAGGCGCACGTCCCCGCCCGGGCCGGGAAAGGCCGTGGCGAAGGCCGAGAGCAGGGCGAGCAGGTTCTTGCGGGGGTTCACCGAATCAATGATGGAGTAAAAGAGAAAATCCCGGCGCGGGCCGCTGCCGTCCGGCGGCACGCCCAGGCGGCCGGCCATGCGGCGCAGGGCCGCCGGGGAGACCTGCGGACGTTCCACCACGTGCGGCAGCACAAAGGCGGGAACATGCGGCGCAAAGGCCTGTCGGGAAAATTCCGAGCAGGTCCACACGGCGTCCACCTGCGCCAGGCCCGGCAGAAAGGCCTCGGGCAGCTGGGGCGTTTCCCACACGGCATAGCCCGCGCGGCGCGTGCCGGGCCGCAGCGGCAGGGTTTGCAGAATGCGCGGGTAATAGTGCGGCGTCTCGTGGATGACGGCCACGTCGCATCGGGCCGGATCTTCCGTCAGCTCATGCCCCAGGCGTCGCAGGCAGGCCATGTAGGCCATGCCCGCCCGCCGGTGGCTGATGTAGTCGCTGAGGTGGTAGTAGACGCGCATGGCCGGAGGGTCAGGCCCAGAAGGCCTTGCCGCTGTTCCAGAGCTCGTTGAGCTTCATCGAGTCGCGCAGGGTGTCCATGCACTGCCACTGGCCGGGGTGCGGATACATGGAAAGCTGCCCCTCGGCCGCCAGCCGCTGCAGGGGTTCCTTTTCCAGGTCGCAGGATTCCTCTTCGCTGAGGTAGTCCAGAAATTCGCGCTTGAACACGAAGAAGCCGCAGTTGATATATTCGTTGAGCACGGGCTTTTCTTCCCACGAGAGAATCTTGCCGTCCGCGTCGGTGCGCACCGTGCCGAAGCGTGAGGGCATGCGCACGCCGGTGAAGGTGCCGATGGTTCCCGACGCCTTGTGGAAGGCGATGAGCCTGTCCAAGTCGATGTCGGCCACGCCGTCGCCGTAGGTGACCATGAAGCGGTCCGTGTCAATATATTTGGCCACGCGCTTGAGGCGCGCGCCCTTGAGGGTTTCCTGCCCGGTGTCGCACAGGGTCACGCGCCAGTCCTCCACCCGGTTGGGGTAGGGGGTGATGCGCCCGCTTTTGAGATCCACGGTGAAGTCCGTGTTGCGGATGGTGTAATCGTGGAAATACTGCTTGATAACCTCGCCCTTGTAGCCCAGGGGCAGGATGAAATCCTTGAAGCCGAAACGCGCATAGATGGACATGATGTGCCAGAGCACGGGGCGTCCGCCGATTTCGACCATGGGCTTGGGCTTGACGGCCGTCTCCTCGCGCAGGCGCGTGCCCTTGCCGCCGCACATGATGATGACTTTCATTGTTGAGCCTCCTGCCGCCGCGTCTGCCCGTGCCGGGAGCGCGGCGCGCGTCCCTTGTGTAGCAGAAGCACGGGAGGAATAAAAGCCCTGCCCCGACGGGCGCAGGCCGTTGCCGCGGCTTGGCATTTGCGGCGGTGAGGCGTATGCTGTGCGATGCGCCGGAAGATATTGTCGCCGCGCGCAGGAGAGGTGCGTATGAAGATGTTTCGCCGCGGGCTGCTGCTGCCCGTTGTGCTGTTGTCGGCCCTGGCGGCCGCATGCCTGCCTTCCGGCCCGCAGAAGGGCCTCAACGCCCTGGCTGACGCGCTGGAAAGGAATGACAGCGCGGCTTTTCTGGCCCAGGTGGACATGAAGGCCATGGCCGCCAACACTATCAAAAGCATGACGCGGGAGGATCGCGCCCTGAGCACGCTGGACGCCCTTGGCCGCCGACTGGGCCTGGGCGGCATGGAAGACCTGCTGGGCAACGTGATGGATGTGGAGCGCAGCCTGCGCGCCGACTTCACGCGCGGGGTGAGCACGGGGGAACTCATGGGCCGCTGCCGCAAGGCGGAGACGCCGGACTGCCCGTGGACGCCGGAGGCGCTGAAGAATGCCCGCGTCAAGGAGCTGGGGCCGGACGCCGCCGTGGCGCAGGTGACGACGGCCGCACGCATGACAAGCTGGCTGGCCCTGCGCAGGCAGGGCGAGGACTGGCGCGTTGTGGGGCAGGCCGTCATGGAGGACGCTGCGCGGGAGTTTGCGGCTCCGGCCGCGCCCGCGCGGGGCGCCACGCCGGAAAAGAAGCCGGAAGGCGTGACCAACCTGTAGCCGCCGTCCGTTCCGCAGCTTTTCTGCGCCTGCCGGAAGGCCTCCGCCCGCTGCGGGCCGGGCCGTTGCGCCTGAAGAGCGCGGACGGCCTTGCCGTCACCGGGGAATTTCGGCCTCAATTGAGGGAAAGGGGCGCGTCTGCGGCCACAAGCCCGGCGGACTGTCGCAGCAGGAGCCGCTCCAACTCCTCCAGCAGAGCCCTGCAGCCGTCGCCCTTGCGGGCCGAGACGGTCAGCGCCTGCGGAAAGGCGTCCGCCAGTTCGGCCTGGGCGGCGGGCGCGAGCGCGTCCCACTTGTTGAGCACGAGCAGGCGCGGCACGCGGTTCAGCCCCATGTCCGCCAGGATGGCGTCCACAGAGTCAAGCTGCTGCAGGAGGTCGGGGTGCGCGGCGTCGGCCACGTGCACCAGCAGGTCCGCCGCTTCCAGTTCTTCCAGCGTGGCGCGAAAGGCGTCCGTCAGTTCCTGCGGCAGGTTGCGGATGAAGCCTACCGTGTCCGCCAGAATGATTTCCCGCTCGGCCGGGAAGCGCAGCCGCCGGGTGGTCGGGTCCAGCGTGGCGAAGAGCTTGTTTTCCGCCAGCACGTCGGAGCGGGTGAGCGTATTGAGCAGGGTGGATTTGCCCGCGTTGGTGTAGCCCACCAGCGCCGCCAGCGGTATGCCCGCGCGCGAGCGCCGGGCGCGGATGAAGGCGCGCTGCCGCCGCAGCCGGTCCAGGTCCTTGCGGATGCGGGCCATGCGCTCGCGCAGTTTGCGGCGGTCCGTCTCCAGCTTGGTTTCGCCGGGGCCGCGCCCGCCTATGCCGCCCATGAGCCTGTCCATAGCGCGGTTTTTGCCCACAAGGCGGGGCTGGGTGTAGCGCAGTTGGGCCAGTTCGACCTGCAGCTTGCCCGCCCGGCTCTCCGCGTGCTGGGCGAAAATGTCCAGAATGAGTTGCGTCCGGTCAATGACCTTGCGTTCGGTGATGTCCGCCAGGTTGTGCAGCTGGGCGGGCGAAAGCTCGCCGTCAAAGACCAGCATGCCCGCCCGGCCCTGCAGGGCCAGCACCTCCAGTTCCGCCACCTTGCCCTTGCCCAGAATGAGGCGCGGGTTCACCTGCGCCACGCGCTGGGCCATGCGTCCGACCGGCACAAGCCCGGCTGTGCGCGCCAGTTCCGCCAGTTCGTCCAGATTGCGTTCCTGCAGCACGCGGGGCTGCGTGCTCACCGAAACCAGCAGGGCGCGCGGCGTGTCGTCCGCCTCGCGCGCATCCCCGGCGTTGCGCGCCAGTTCCGCTTCCAGCGCTTCGGCCGTGGCGGCGAACTGCGCTTCCGTGCGGTCCCACGGCCGCAGCTCGTCCACATGATAGGGCCTGCCCCTGTCCGGCGCGGGCAGCAGGTGCGCCGCCTGCCACTGCACGGGGTCGCCCGCGGGGTTGACCGTCAGCGCCACCACGGCGTCCAGCCGCAGGAAGAGCATGTCCATCAGGTCTTCCTGGCTGAGTCCGTCGGGCGTGAGGTGCGTGTGCAAAAGGCGCAGCCCGCGCAGCCTGTCCGGCCCGCCGCGGCCGCGCGGCAGTTCGGGAATATAGAGACCGCCCGCCTCGCCCACGATGACCGTCTGCACACGGCCCTTGCGGTCGATGAGCAGCCCCACCTGCCGCCCCAGCGCGCGCGAGAGCAGCGCCAACTCGCGCGCCTGCTCCGCCGTGTACACCTCCGCCGCGGGGAAGCGGCGGTTGAACAGGCGGGAGAGCGCGTTTAGCTGGCTCGGCTTGAGCCCCTGCACATTGCCTTCTGGTTTGGGAATGGGAATTCTCCCCTGAAAGGGCTGAAGTGAAGACGGGATCCGCCCCGGCGGGGACGATCTGCCGACGCCCCGGCGGGGACGGGCTCTGTCCCCGCCGAAGGCGGAAGCGTCGCCGTGCCGCGCCGGTTACGGGCGCAGGTAAGACGTGATCAGCGCGTCATAGCGCGAGGTGGCCTCGAAAGCCCGTGACGCCATGGCCTGCCGGAATTGCAGACTCACGGTTCCGTTCTCGCGCATTTCGTCCGTGGCGGCCTGATACCACTGGGGCGAGGGCAGCACGAGCACGCTGTGAAAGTTTTTGGCCGCCGCGCGCAGCATGCAGGGGCCGCCGATGTCGATTTCCTCCACGGCCTGTTCCAGCGAGAGCTTGCGCTCCACCGCGCCCGCGAAGTCGTAGAGGTTGACGCAGACGAGGTCAAAGGGGCGGATTCCCTTTTCCCGCAGCGTTTCCATGTGCTCGGGATTGTCCTTGTTGGCCAGGATGCCCGCATGGATTTTGGGGTGCAGGGTCTTGACGCGGCCGCCGAGAATTTCGGGAAAGCCCGTGACCGTGCTCACGGCGGTGACAGTCAGGCCCGCCGACTCAAGAGCCTTCTGCGTGCCGCCCGTGGACACGAGTTCCACCCCCTTGGAGACGAGAAAACGGGCAAAATCCGCAAGGCCGGTCTTGTCCGTGACACTCAGGACGGCGCGACGAATGGGCAGTATATCCATGAAGCGACTCCTCACAATAACATATCTGACAGGCGGAGGCGGGCAATGCAGCGACAGGGCGTACTGCGTGCCCGTAACTTCCTGATATCCCAAAAAGCGGGCGGAAGCAACGCGTTTTCGTCCGCGCGCGGCGGCGCAATGCCCTTGCGCCCGCGCCCCGGCCGGGGCTATGCTGCGGCGGGAGGCTGTATGCTGGTCAAACTCGTTTCTTGGAATGTCAACGGCCTGCGGGCTGTGTCGGGCAAGCCGGAATGGCGCTGGTTTGCCGAAACGGACGCCCATATCGTGGCCCTGCAGGAAACCAAGGCCCGGCCGGAACAGCTGGACGACGACGTGCGCGAACCGGCAGGCCGGCATGCCTACTGGGCGTGGAGTACCGTGAAGAAGGGCTATTCCGGCGTGGCCGTATTCAGCCGCGCGGAGCCCCTGCGGGTGGCGGCGGAACTGCCCCGGCCGGAATTTCAGGGCGAGGGTCGTCTGCTGCACCTGGAATTTCCGCAATTCCACTTTTTCAACGGGTACTTTCCCAACGGCGGCGCGGAAGAGCTGGACGCAGACGGCAGGCCCACAGGGCGGTTCAAGCGCGTGCCCTACAAGATGGGCTTTTTCGAGGCCTTCCTGGCCTATGCGGAGGAATGCCGCAAAAGCAAGCCCATCGTGGTCTGCGGCGATTTCAACATCGCCCACAGGCCCGTTGACCTGGCCCGTCCCAGGCAAAACGTGAAATCCACCGGCTTCCTGCCGGAAGAACGCGCCTTTCTGGACCGTTTTACGGCGGCGGGCTATGTGGACACCTTCCGTCAGGTGCACGGAGACGAGGAGGGGCGCTACTCCTGGTGGTCGTACAAGAGCCGCGCGCGGGAGAAGAACATCGGCTGGCGCATTGATTATTTTTTTGTCTCGCAGGAGCTTGCGCCCGCCGTGCGCGACGCCTGGATAGAGGACGACGTCTACGGCTCGGACCACTGCCCCGTGGGCCTGAGCCTCGAAATCTGACGCGCGCCGCCGCCCACGCGGAACGCGGACGGCGGGAAAGACGGGTCGCGCCCCGGGAGGTCGCGGTCAGTCCAGCAGGCCGAGCAGGCGCGCCACGCGCTGCTCGTTGAGGCCGGAGTGGGCCTGGATGAGCTCCTGGCTGTGCTGTTCGGCTTCCGCTTCCACCTGGGCGAGCGCCTGCCGCATCTCCTCGGAATTGAGCATGTGCGGCGTGCCGGGAAGGCTGCGCTCCAGCGCGGGCGCGGCGGAGGCTGCAAAAGCGCCGCCTTCGGGTTGCGCCGGGGCGGCGGGGGCGGCTTCGGCCCTGTTGACGGGCAGCATGGTGTTCACGCGTTCCTGAAAGGTGGGGAAAATGGGCCCCATGTCATTATTGCGAAAACGGAATTCCAGTTCCATCTGTAGGCTCCTGTGCGTTATGGTCCCGTCGGCATGGCCGACGTTTCAGCGGGCCGGGCGGAAAATTTGACAGCCCGATCCGTTGCCCTGATGCAAGCAAAAATCATGCCGTTGGCAGATATTTCGCCAACGCGCGGGCGGCGCGTCCGGCGGCGCGAGCGATTGACTTTGGGCCGCATCGTTGAGTATTAATTATATTTTCGACGGCCGCAGCCCCTGGGGACGGCCAAGCGCACGCGCCAGGGCGCGCAAGGAGCAGGAATTGGCGAAGAACCGCGCATTGCAGCAGTGGCGGGTGGAGGATTCCATCGAACTGTACGGCATCCGCAACTGGGGGGCCGGGTATTTTGACGTGTCCGAAAGGGGCGAGGTGGTCATCTGCCCGCAGGGGGCCGCCGGGCCGCAGGTGTCCATTCCGGAGATCATCGGCGGCCTGCGGGAGCGCGGCTACGACATGCCCGTGCTGCTGCGCGTGGAAAACATTCTGGACTCGCGCATCGCCAACATCCATGAATCGTTCCGCAAGGCCATCTCCAGCCTGAACTACCACGGCACGTACCGGGGGGTCTTTCCCGTCAAGGTCAACCAGCAGCAGCAGGTGGTGGAAAAGATTGCCCGTTTCGGTCCCACCTACCACCACGGGCTGGAGGTGGGCTCCAAGGCCGAGCTCATCGCCGCCGTGTCGCTCATGAGCGACCGCGAGGCCTGCATCATCTGCAACGGCTACAAGGACGAGGAATTCATGGACCTGGGCCTGCAGGCTCTGCGCCTGGGCTTCAATGTCTTCTTCGTGCTGGAAATGCCCGGGGAACTCCGCGTGCTGCTGGAGCGCAGCAAGGCGCTGGGCGTGCGCCCCAATATCGGCGTGCGCGCCAAGCTGGCCGTGAAGGCCGGCGGCCACTGGACGGACTCCGGCGGGGAGCGCTCCACCTTCGGGCTTTCCCCGGCGCAGATCGTGGACGTGGTGGACACGCTCAAGGCCGAGGACATGCTGGACTGCTTCCGCCTGCTGCACTACCACCTGGGCTCGCAGGTCTCCAACATCCGCGACATCCGCACCGGCGTCATGGAGGGCGCGCGCCTCTACGTGGGCCTTGTGCAGGAGGGCGCGCCCATGGGCTACCTGGACTTGGGCGGCGGCCTGGCCGTGGACTATGACGGCTCGCACACCAATTACGTCTCCTCGCGCAACTACACGCTGGACGAGTATTGCACCGACGTGGTGGAGGCCATCATGAGCATCCTTGACGAGCAGGAAGTGCCGCACCCGCACATCATTACGGAATCGGGCCGCGCCACGGTGGCCTATTATTCCGTGCTGCTGTTCAACGTGCTTGACGTGAGCATGGTGGAGGAGGTGCAGCTGCCCGACAGCCTGCCCGACGGCACGCCCGAGCCGGTGCTGAACCTGCGCGAGACCCTGGCCGGCATCAGCCTGCGCAATTTGCAGGAATGCTACAACGACGCTGTGTACTACCGCGACGAGATGCGCCAGCTCTTTTCCACCGGCCGCGTGACCCTGCGCCAGCGAACGCAGGCCGAGCGCTTTTTCTGGGCCATCATCATGCGCATCGCGCAGGAAAAGACGCGCCTCAAGGCCGTGCCCCGCGACCTGGAGGACATCGACGTCAGCCTGGCCGACATCTATTACGGCAATTTCAGCGTGTTCCAGTCGCTGCCGGATTCATGGGCCATTGACCAGCTCTTCCCCATCATGCCCGTGCACCGGCTCGGCGAATTCCCCTCGCGCCAGGGCATCATTTCCGACATCACCTGCGATTCGGACGGCCGCATTGACCACTTCATCGACCCGCAGGGCATGAAGCCCACCCTGGACCTGCACCCCCTGCGCGACGGCGAGGAATACTATCTCGGCGTCTTCCTCGTGGGCGCGTATCAGGAAACCCTGGGCGACCTGCACAACCTCATGGGCGACACCAACGTGGTTTCCATCCGCGTGGCCGAGGACGGCTCCTACGAGTACGTGCGCGAGATTCGCGGCGACTCCGTGGCCGACATCCTGAGCTATGTGGAATACGACCCCCGCCGCATCCTTGAAGACCTGCGCGGCACGGCGGAACAGGCCGTGCGCGAGGGACGCATCTCGCCGAGCGAGCGCTTCTCCATCATGCAGGCCTTTGAGGACGGGTTGCGGGGCTATACCTACTTTGAACGCTGAACGGCCGCGCTGCGGGCGTGTTTGCCCCTCCGGCCGCGGCGGAATGCGGCGGCGCTACGCCGCCCAGCAGCGCACGCGCCAGGCCGGGGCGAGCTCTTTCCACGGCGGGGCTTCGCGGCGGCAGACAGCGCGGGCCAGCGGGCAGCGGGCGTGGAAACGGCAGCCTGCAGGCGGGTTCAGCGGGCTCGGCAATTCCCCCTCCAGCGGCGGCGCGACTTCACCCGCGCGCGCATGGTCGGGCATGGCCGCCAGCAGCGCCCTTGCGTAGGGGTGGGCGGCCCCGGCGAAAAGCTGCGCCGTCGGGGCTTCCTCCACAATCTGCCCCAGGTACATGACGAGCACGCGTTCGCACAAAAAACCCACCACGGCCAGATCGTGCGAGATGAAGAGGTACGCAGGGCCGAAACGCTCCTGCATGTCGCGCAGCAGGTTGAGCGTCTGCGCCTGCACCGAGGCGTCCAGCGCGGAGACGGGCTCGTCGCAGACAACCACGTCGGGCCGGGTGACAAGGGCGCGGGCCACGGCGATGCGCTGGCGCTGCCCGCCGGAAAATTCGTGCGGATAGCGGTCGCCGAGGCCTTCCAGCCCCACCTCGGCCAGCATGGCGTCGGCCAGCGCGCGGCATTCGGCGCGGGGCGCGTTGCGGGCTGCCGACGGCTCGGCCACGGAGGCGCGCACGCACAGGCGTGGATTGAGAGAGGAAAAGGGATCCTGAAAAATCATCTGGATGCGTCCGGCGGCCCAGCTCCCCGGTCCGGCCGGAGGCAGGGGACGCCCCTCCAGCAGCACGCGGCCTTCCGAGGGCGGCAGCAGCCCGCAGGCCAGCCTCCCGAGGGTGGACTTGCCGCAGCCGGATTCGCCCACCAGGCCCACGCTTTCGCCCCGGGCAAGGCTCAGGCTCACGTCGTCCACGGCCGTCAGCGCGCGTTTCTCCCCCCACAGGCCGCGACGCACGGCGAACGTGCGGGAGACATGTTCCAGCTGCAGCAGGGGCGGCCTGTCCTTTACCGCGGACGGGGCAGGGCTGCCCGGCCCGGAGCGGGACGCCTCCGCCGCGTCGCGGGCGTCGGGGGCGGTCAGCATGATTTCTCCGCCACGCCGGCGGAGCTGAAGGTGGCCATGTCATTGAACACGGCGGCCGCGCAGCGCAGCAGATGATAGGCCACGGCCCCGCCCGTGCCTTCGCCGAGGCGCATGCCCAGCTGCAGCAGGGGCGTATCCTGCTCCGCGTCGCCGGTCAGCCCCGCCAGGGCGCGGGCGTGTCCCGGTTCGGCGGAACTGTGGGCCGTCACGGCATAATTGCCCAGCCCGGGGCAGATGCGCAGGGCAGCCGCATAGGCCGCGCTGCAGATGAAGCCGTCCACCAGCACGGGCAGGCGGCGCGAGGCCGCGCCCAGCATGAGGCCGGCCATGATGACGATCTCGAAGCCGCCCAAGGCGGCCAGCACATCCACGGCGTCGCCGCGCAGGGCGTCGGCGTTGACGTCCAGAGCGCGGCGCACCACATCGGCCTTGTGGCGCACCATGACCGCATCGGCCCCCGAGCCGGGGCCGGCCATGTCCGTCGGGTCGCGCCCCAGCAGGGCGCAGTACAGGGCCGTGGCCGCCGTGCTGTTGGCAATGCCCAACTCTCCCGTGCCGAGGCAGCGATAGCCCGCGTCGGCCAGTTCCCGCGCCAGCTCCACGCCTGCGCGCAGCCCCTTGAGGCAGGTTTCCCGGCTCATGGACGGTCCCCGGCTGAAGTCGGCCGTGCCGTCGCCCAGACGGCGGTCCAGCAGCAGGGGATGCGGCGCGAAGGGGCCGCCGCGGCAGCCGGCGTCCACCACGCGCAGCTCCATGCCCGAGGCGCGGCACAGCGCGTTGACGGCCGCGCCCCCGTGGAAGAAATTCTGCACCATCTGGCGCGTCACGGCCTGCGGAAAGGGGGAGACCCCCTGCGCGGCCACGCCGTGGTCCCCCGCCACGGTGAGCATGACGGCCGGGGCCACGGCAAGGGGGGTGCGGCCCCGGGACATGGCGTACAGGCGGCGGGCCAGCGTCTCAAGTCGGCCCAGACTGCCGCGCGGTTTGGTGAGGTCGTCCAGATGCGCCTGCGCGGCGTCCAGGTGTTCCTGACGCACGGGCGCGATATGCAGGCCGGGAGAAATCTGTTCCAGCAGGGAAGGGGCGGTCGCGTTCATGGATAGTGTGTACCCTTTCTGACGCCCGCAGGGCAAGCCCGTTCTTTGCCCCCTTTACCTTTTCGCCGGGGTGATTATGGTTTGGAGAACATGCAACCGTGAGGAAACATCCATGCCTGCTGTTCATCTTTCCGGGCCTCAGGCCCGCGCGCCGTACGCCGCGGCGTGCGCCGCCCCGGCGGCAGCCTTCCGGCGCGGCCTGCTGCTGTCGTTTTGGGCGCCGGCTGCCGTCCTGCTGACGTTGCTGACCCTGCTGCCGTTGCGCGCTGCGGCCATTACTGAGGGCAGCCCGCGCATGACGCCGGTGGTGCGGGCCGTGCGGGCTGCGGCGCCCGCCGTGGTCAACATCACGAGCACGCACGTCATCGAGGGACAGCGCATCTCGCCGCTGGAACGTTTTTTCGGGCAGGACCCCTTCGGCGTTCCCGGAGGGCGCGCGCCCGCCGGCCGCCCTGTGCGGCAGAAGCGCGTCAGCCTCGGTTCCGGCGTCATTGTGGACGGCGGGCAGGGACTGGTGCTGACCAATGCGCACGTCATCGCGGGCGGGGACGAGGTGATGGTGCATCTGCTGGACGGCAGGGAGTTTCCCGCAACGGTCAAGGGCGCAGACCCGGATTTTGACATCGCCGTGCTGGAGATTCACGGCGCAACGAACCTGCCTGCCATACGGCTGGGCGACTCCGGCGACATCATGCCCGGCGAGACGGTCATCGCCATCGGCAATCCCTTCGGCTTCAACCACACCGTGACCACGGGCGTGGTTTCGGCGCTGGGGCGCACCATCCGCAGCAGGGACGGGGCCTTCACGGACCTCATCCAGACGGACGCGGCCATCAACCCCGGCAACAGCGGCGGTCCGCTGCTGAACCTGGAGGGCGGGCTCATCGGCATCAATACCGTGGTGGACGCCCGGGCCGAAGGCATCGGCTTCGCCATTCCCGTCAACAAGGCCCGCCGCGTCATGGAAGACCTCATGTCCGCCGGGCGGGTGGTTCCGCTCTGGCTGGGGCTGGATCTGCAGGATGTGGACGCCCGCACGGCCCTGGCCCTGGGGTTGCGCGGGTCCGGCGGCGTGCTGGTGACGGGCGTGCATCCCGGTTCCCCGGCGGCGCGGGCCGGGCTCGCCGTCGGCGATGTGGTGGAGAGCGTCAACGGTTCGCCCGTGCGGGGCCGCCGCGACTATCTGGATATTCTGCGCAATCAGACGCAGGGTTCGGCCCTGCGCCTGCAGCTGGCGCGCGAGGGGCGCGCGCTGCGGCTGGACGTGACCCCCGAGCCTTTCGCCGATGCGGACGTGCATGCGCTCATGGAGCGGCGCTGGGGCTTTGACGCCGTGCGCACGGCGCAGGGCGTTGCGGTGAGCCGGGTTCGCCCCGACGGTCCGGCCTCCTTTTTGCGCAAGGGCGACAGAATCACCGCTGTGGGCGCTGCCGCCGTGACCGGGCTGGACGATCTGCTGCACGCCTTCCGGCGCGAACGCATGTCGGGGCAGGTGCTGTTGCAGGTGGTGCGCGGCGGGCGCGGCTATTACGCGCGGCTGGCGCCGCAGGCGGGGCAGTAGGCCGCCTGCGCCGGACGGAACGGGAACGGCGGGGCCGGGAAGGGCGGCACTTGACAGGGGGGGGGCGTGAAGCTATCCATTGCAAAAGCGGTCGAAGCCGCTGTAACTGTCAAGCGAGACAACGCTAATTTGGAGGAAAACTATGGGCTACAATGTGAATGTTGATGCCGAGAAGTGCGTGGGCTGTGGCGAATGCGTGGATGTGTGCCCCGTTGAAGTGTACGAGATCAAGGACGGCAAATCCAGCCCCGAAAACGCCGAGGAATGCCTGGGCTGTGAGTCCTGCGTGGAAGTCTGTGAGTCCAATGCCATCACCGTCGAAGAAAGCTAGCATCGGAGGGGACGCCCGAGCGGCAGCCCCTGCTGATGCATTGATATGATTCCTATGCCGCCCGGCGCGTGCGCGCCGGGCGGCACTTGCGCGGGACATGCGCCCAAACGGCGTCGCCGCGCGGCCTTTGCTCCGCACAGGATAGCCATGATTCCCGATCTGAGTCCCATTTTTGCCCGCTACGAGGCGTTGCGGGCTGAGGCCGACAGCCTGTTCAACCGCGTTCGGGAGGCGCACCCCGAGTGCGTTTCCTGCAGGGAAGGGTGCAGTGACTGCTGTCACGCGCTCTTTGATCTCTCGCTGGTGGAGGCCATGTATCTGCACAAGGCCTTTGAGGACGCCTTCGGCTACGGGCCGGAACGTTCCGCCATTCTGCAGCGCGCCTCCGAGGTTGACCGGCACGCCGTGCGCCTGAAGCGCGAGTTGTTCCGCGCGGAGAAGGACGGCGAAAACCCCGGCGTCATCATGGAGCGCGCGGCGCAGCTGAAGCTGCGCTGTCCCTTGCTGGACGGGCAGGACAGATGCCTGCTGTACCACGCGCGGCCCATTACCTGCCGCGTGTACGGCGTGCCCACGGCCATTGCCGGGCAGGGGCATGTGTGCGGCTTTTCAAATTTCACCAAGGGGCGGGCATATCCCACCATCCATATGGACAGGATTCAGGACCGTCTTCAGGATCTCAGCCGTGAAATAGGGGAGGCGGTGCAGAGCCGCTTCAATGAGTTGCATACGGTGTACGTGCCGCTCTCCATGGCGCTGCTCACCCGTTATGACGAGGCGTACCTCGGCATTGGTCCGGCAAGGAAGGAAGACGCCTGGCGCTAGGCCGGGGATTCCTGCGCACCGGAAAGGAGGCCGCATGTTCGGCAGCATTCCCGCCACCGTTTTTCGCGACGGCACGCCGCAGCAGCTCACGGAAGAGCAGGAGGCGCTCAAGCGCGAAATTTACGAGAAGATGCACCCGCGCCGCCGCAAGTTCGTGGACCGCATCGGCTACGACAACTGGGACCCGTTCCAGAAACCCAACGATCCCCTTGACCTGCGTACCGACGTCACCCGGCGCACCACGCAGCAGCTGGTCAACGAATTTCTGCGCTACGCGGCCAAAAAGGGGCCGTACGGCAAGGACTACAGCAAGGGTGCCGTGGAGTGCGCCTTGGGCGTCGTCAACAGGGACGAGAAGTATCTGGGCATTTTTGATTTTTGCAACTGGTATTGCGAGCTGCTGAAAAAAGAGGGGCACATAGCATGAAGGAACGCTATGACGACCTGGATGAATACATTGCCGATCTCAAGGCCGAGATCGCCCAAAATGACCAGTGCGCCACGCACTATTACAATCTGGGCCTGGCCCTGCTGACCAAGCGCGACTTTGTGGCCGCCGAGGAGGCCTTTCTTGAGGCCGTGCGCAATTCGCCCCATCTGGCCGAGGCCTATGTGCAGCTGGGCGGCATCTGTCTTGAACGCGGCGACCTTGACGGCTGCCTGCGCTACAATGAGGAGGCCGCCAACTGCCGCGCCAAGTTTCCCGTGCCCCTGAGCAACATCGCCTTTGTGCATCTGCAGCGCGGCGAGCCGGACAAGGCCATCACCGTCCTGCGCAAGGCGCTCAAGTGGGATCCCAAGTTCGTGCAGGCGCAGAACGCGCTGGCCACGGCCCTGTACATGAAGGGCGAGTATGCGGCCTGCGAGCAGGCCTGCCGGGATGCCGTGAAGCTGGAGCCGGGCTTTGCCCCGGCATGGAACAATCTGGCTTTGGCGCTTTTTGAACTGGAGCGTTTCGAGGAGGCCGAGGAGGCCGTCAGCAAGGCCCGGGAGTTGGGCTTCGACGTGCCGGAAGGCTTCATGGAGGAGCTTCGGCTGCGGGCGCGCCGCGAAGCCTGAGGCCGCAGCGCCCGGGGGCGCCGTTATCGCAGGCATGCGGGCTTTCCGGCGCGGCCGGAGAGCCCGTTTTTTTCCTGCGGCGCCGGGCGCTGGGCCGGAAACGGCGTTTCGCGCCCGGCCGTCACCCGTCGTCCGGCGCGGATTCGCAGAGGGCCGCGCCATTGCTGAGCCCCGCCAGGGCGGTGGTGAAGGCGGCTGCATGCTCTTCAGGCAGGCGCAGCAGCAAATGCGCTTCAGCCTGGTAGTCCTCCGTGTCGATGCGCGCCTCATAGGCGGGCAGCAGGCGGCGCAGGCCGTCCAGATGGGCGTAGGCCAGGACGAGCCGGAGACGCGTTTCCTGCACGCGGCGGCGCAGGGGCAGCGTGGCCAGATTTTCGCGCACGCTGTCCTGATAGGCCCGCACCAGGCCGCCCGTGCCCAGCTTCACGCCGCCGAACCATCGGCTGACTACCACGCAGATTTCCCCCACGTCGCTGTGCAGCACAATCTGCAACATGGGTCGTCCGGCTGTCCCGTGGGGTTCCCCGTCGTCGGAGGAGCCGATCTGTGCCGTGCCGCCCGGCGCTCCCGCCGCATAGGCCCAGCAGTTATGCGTGGCGTCAGCATGGCGACGGCGAATGTGTTCCACAAAGGCGCGGGCGGCCTGGGGACCGGGCGTATGCGCGCACTGCGCCAGAAAACGGCTGCGGCGGATGACAAGCTCCGTGCAGTGGGGCCGTTCGGGAGAGGCGTCGGGCACGTCAAAGCGCGTCATGCGCCGCCTCCGGTTCGCGTGTTCCTCGTGGTCATGCCCGATTTGTAGCGTGTCCTTCCGGGATGCGCAATGCAGCCGCGTTGGGCAGTTCCCGTTTGCTCTTTTGACAGGCAAACCATATCTGTTTTTTTACAAAAAAATGCTTTTTCAGGTAATGACACGTATGGCTGTCGGGTGCGCAGCCGCCTGGGCAGCAAAACTCCAGCACGGTGTCCGCGCTGATGCCGCTGAAAAATTGGCCGCAGCCACTTTACAAAGGGAGCGTTTTGACTTAAATAGGAATTGTTCTTGATAGTAAGGAAACAACAACCATTCCGAAAGGAGACATGATGAGCAAGACCCAGGAAAATCTGATGGCCGCCTTTGCCGGCGAATCCCAGGCCAACCGCACCTATCTGACCTTTGCCGAAGCTGCCGACAAGGAAGGCCTGCCGCAGGTGGCCAAGCTGTTCCGTGCTGCGGCCGCCGCAGAAACCGTGCACGCCATGGCGCATTTGCGCAATGCGGGCAAGGTTGGCAAGACGGCGGACAACCTCAAGGCCGCCCTCGCCGGAGAAACGCACGAATTCACGAAGATGTACCCCGAAATGATCGCGGATGCCGAGGCCGAAGGCAAGACCGCCGTTGCCAAATATTTCACCCTTGTCAACAAGGTGGAGGGCGTGCACGCCGAACTGTACAAGAAGGCGCTGGAGAATCCCGGCGGCCTGCCCGCCACGGATTATTACGTGTGCAAGGTGTGCGGCTACACCCACGAAGGCCCCTGTGACTCCTGCCCCGTGTGCGGCGCGGGCAAGGCGGCCTTCTTCAAGGTGGAAGACTGATATTTTCGGCGTGTTGCGCCGGAAGCACAGGGGATTGAGCCTCCTTTTGCCCGTGGGGCTGTCGGCATGCGCCGGCGGCCCCTTCCGCGTTTATGCCGGCCACGCGCCGCAGGGGGCGGGTGTACCGCCTTTTTCATTGCATTTTGCCGTGAAAAAGGGCATTGTCAGCCAGTTCTGCGGCAATATCCGTCATGGGAACGCGCGTCCTCGCGCCGCTTCGCCGGACCGGCGATGGCGCAGTTATTCTGTATGTGTGGAGAATGGCATTATGCGTCTTCTTGTCCGTTACTGCCTGCCTGTCGCTCTGCTGCTTGCCCTGGGCGCGCTGTGCGCCGCGCCGGGCACGGCTGCGGCCGCCGATGTGAAAAATTCGTCCAAGGAAGCCGTTGGAAAGTTCGACGCGCTCAAGCGTTTCAGCCAGGTGCTGGATCTGGTGGAACGCTACTATGTGCGCGACGTCTCGCAAGGCGATTTGATCAACGGGGCGGTCAAGGGCATGCTGCAGGGCCTCGACCCGCACTCCACCTTCATGAATGCCGAGGAATACAAGGAAATGCAGGAGACGACCTCCGGCGAATTCTTCGGGGTCGGCATTGAAATTTCCATGGAAAACGGGCAGGTGACGGTGGTCACGCCCATTGAGGACACCCCCGCCTTCCGCGCCGGCATCAAGCCCGGCGACATCATTTTTTCCATCAACGGGCAGCCCGCGCAGGAGCTTTCCCTGCAGGAAGTGGTCTCGCGCATCCGCGGCCCCAAGGGCTCGGAGGTGGAGTTGGCCATCATTCACAGCGACGCCAAGGCTCCGCAGACCATCCGCATCGTGCGCGACGCCATCCCCCTTATCAGCGTGAAATCCAAGAAGCTGGAGGACGGCTACTACTGGATACGCCTGACGCGCTTCTCCGAGCGCACCACGGATGAACTCAAGGATGCCCTCAAGGCTGCCGCCAGGGAGTGCAAGAATTCCGGCGGCGTCAAGGGCATTGTGCTTGATTTGCGCAATAATCCCGGCGGGCTGCTGGATCAGGCGGTCAGCGTTTCGGACGCCTTCCTCGACAAGGGCGTCATCGTCTCCATCAAGGGGCGGCGCGGCAATACCGACCGCGTGTATGAGGCCAAGAGCCAGAGCGATGACGTGCATATGCCCATGGTGGTGCTCATCAACGCGGGTTCCGCCTCCGCCTCGGAGATTGTGGCCGGCGCGCTGCGCGACCAGAAGCGCGCCCTCACCGTGGGCGAGCGCTCCTTTGGCAAGGGCTCGGTGCAGAACATCATTCCGCTCTCCGACGGCTCCGGCCTCAAGCTGACCGTGGCGCTGTACTACACGCCCAGCGGCAGTTCCATCCAGGCCGAGGGCATTGTGCCTGACGTGGATATCCCCTTTGAAACGCCGCGCGATGACAGCGGCAAGGACGGCTCGCGCATCCAGGTGCGGGAACAGGATCTCAACCGTCATCTGGAGAACGGCAAGGACAGGAAGACCTCCCGAAACAAGAACGGCAAGCAGGACGCGCAGGAGCAGCTTGCGCGCGACAACCAGCTGCGCATGGCCCTGCAGATGGTCAAGAGCCTGCCCAAGATGCGGGAAATCAGGAACTGACGGGAAGAACCTTCCATGTGCGGGACGGTTGCCGTCCGCCGGGAAGATGTTGCGACGATGACAAGGGCGCACGGCATGCCGTGCGCCCTTGCTGTCTTTGGGGCGAGACTTTTTTGCGGCAACACGCTCTGCACGGTGAACGCGCACGGTGAAGAGAGGCTGCCGGATGCAGTGGTGCAGCCCCCGGCTGCGGTTTGGACGGATTGACGCCCGAGCCCTGCGTCATGCGTTCGGGAGAGACAGCCCGGCGGCCTCTGCGGGCGTGAGATGCTCCAGGAAGGCCAGAAGGTCATGCACGCTGTTGGCGCGGCAGGCTAGGTAGGCAAGCACATATTCCCTGTGTGTCAGACTGTTGCCGAAGATTTTGTAGCGGCGTTCCGGCCCGGCGAACGGCAGGCCGAGCGCGCGGCCCACCGCCGGGTGGATGGGCAGCCAGAAGTCGTTGAATGGGTGGACGTAGGCCGCGCGCACCGAGGGGGGCAGGCCGCCCAGGCCCAGCAGGCGCAGCAGGGCGTCTGCCGTGTGCAGCAGCAGCTCCGGGCCGGGGTGGTTGACGGTCAGGAAGAGCTGCTGTTCGCGCCAGCGCGCGCGCAGCAGGCCGGCGCAGCGGATGGGAGCGTCGGCCTCCTTGGATGCCTCGCGGGTCAGGGAATCCTCGGCTGTGGCCTCCAGCGCGGCCCTGTCTCCCAGCAGGGCCGGAGAGCCCTTGAGATAGAGGCGCAGGGCCGATTGGGGGTCGCCCTTTTCCAGCAGCTTTTCCAGCAGGCTGTCCGTGAAGTTGATGGGGCCGCCGCTCTGCCAGAAGGGCCAGTAGCCCTTGAACAGCAGGTTGGGAATCTCCACAGGCAGGCAGGATTGCGGCAGGCGCTGCAGCAGTTGCCCGGTGGAGAGTTCTCCCCATTTGGGGCCCAGACGCTGGTACAGAAAGAGGGAGCAGCGCGCAATATCCTGTGCGTCAATGGCTTCCTGCGTGTAATTCACATAGCGGCGCACGCGAAAGCGGCGGGCAAAGGCCGGAGAGTTCTCCAGCAGGGGCAGCAGCATGTCGCCCTGACAGTTGGCGTGCAGAAGACAGAGCGCCTGAGACATGGCCGCCGTGGAGCGCGTCAGCGCCGCGTCCGGCCGCGTGCGCCTGCTGCCGGGAGATGTCGCCGGTTCATGCCAGTATCCAGTACATTACAAGAGCCGACAGGATGACGATGAGCACGGCCAGCATGATGCGGGCGTGCTGGTTCCATTCAAAATCGGCATTCTGCTCCTCAAAGTCATCCCCGTCGGCGGAAGGCGCCCTGAACAGGGCCTGCAATCTTGATTTGAACGACATGGTCATCCTGTGGTTGCGGTTGTGCGCCGGAGGCGTCCTGCCGTCTGCCGCGCCGGTCTGTGGAGCGCCTGCGCGCGGCCCGGGCGCGCTACGAGGCCCAGGCGGTCAGGGCCTTGTCCAGTTCCGGGCCGGGGCTGACCTTGAGTGCGGCGTCGAGGTGCAGCAGGCAGAGATGCCCGTCAAGGCGCACCTGGGCGTGGGTTTCCACCGGCCCGGGAAAGCGTTCCAGTATATTGCGCAGGGCCAGCATGTCCTCCCGTCCCAGACGGTTCTCGGGAATATGCACGCAGACGGGCGTATCGCTGCTGCCGCAGGCCTCGGCCAGGGGCATGACGTGCTGGCCCAGCAGCTTGATCTCGCGCGGGGTTTCCTCGGCATCGCCGTCCGCATCCGTGGGGTCGGCGTCTTCGGCCTGCTGCTTGTCCAGCCGGGCCGCCAGACAGATGGGCGCATCGGCGTGCAGCAGTTCGCGGCATGCGGCGTAGGGCTTGGGGAAGAAGGTCACCTCGCCGTGTCCCGTGAGGTCTTCAATGCCCACAAAGGCCATGCGCTCGCCCTTGGATTTGGTGAGGACCTCCTTGATGCTTGTCACCAGCGCCGCGCAGCGGATTTCCGCGCCGGGGAACATTTCGCGCGCATCCTCCAGCGTGGTCAGCCCGAGGCGGCGTATCTCGCGGCTGAAGGGCTGCAGGGGGTGACTGGTGAGGAAGAAGCCGAGGGCTTCCTTTTCGGCCTTGAGCCTCTCGTCGTCGGGCATTTCGGGCGTGGCGGCCTCGGGGCAGTCCAGCCCCACGCCGGGCATGGGCGCGGTCTCTGCGGCCGGGGCCATGGCCAGCAGCGAGACCTGGTTGGAGGTCTTGTCCCTAGCTTTCTTCTGCGCGCGCGCCACCACCAGATCCAGCGAGGCCAGCATGGCCGCGCGGGGCACGCTGAAGCAGTCGCACGCGCCGCCCTTGATCAGCGATTCCAGCACGCGTTTGGTCACCTTGCGCAGATTCACCCGGCAGCATAGGTCAAACAGCGAGGCGTAGGGGCCGTCCTGTTCGCGCGCGTCCACGATTTCGCGGATGGCCTCGTCCCCCACGTTCTTGACGCCGCCGAGGCCGAAGACCACCTGCCCGCCGTGGGCCGTGAATTCGCGGCGGCTCACGTTCACCGAAGCCTGCGTCACGGGGATGTCCATGTCCTTGCAGCAGGAGACGTATTTGAGCAGTTTGTCCTGATTGCCCATTTCCGAGGTCATCAGGGCCGCCATGAATTCCACCTTGTGGTGTACCTTGAGATAGGCCGTGAAATAGGAAATGAGCGCGTACGCCGCGGAATGCGACTTGTTGAAGCCGTAGGCGGCGAATTTTTCCATCAGGTCAAAGATTTCGTCGGCCTTTTCCTTGTCGATGCCGTTCTTGGCCGCGCCCGTCACGAAGTTGACGCGTTCCTTGGCCATGGCCTCGGCCTTTTTCTTGCCCATGGCCCGCCGCAGCAGGTCAGCCCCGCCCAGCGTGTAGCTGGCGATGATCTGGGCGATCTGCATGACCTGTTCCTGATAGACGATGACGCCGTAGGTGTCGCGCAGGCAGCCCTCCAGCGAGGGGTGCGGGTAGACCACCGGCACCTGCCCGTGCTTGCGCTTGATGAATTCGTCCACCATGCCCGAGCCCAGGGGGCCGGGGCGGTACAGGGCCAGCATGGCGATGACGTCCTCAAAGCAGGAGGGCTTGAGCATGCGCAGGTACTGCCGCATGCCGGAACTTTCCACCTGGAAGACGCCGTCCGTGTCGCCGCGGGAATAGAGGTCATAGGTTTCCTGGTCGGTGAGGGCCAGGTTGTCCAGGTCGGGCGGGGTCTGTCCCTGCAGGGAGATGTTGTCCAGGGTGTCCTGGATGAGGGTCATGGTCTTGAGCCCCAGGAAGTCGAACTTCACAAGGCCCGTCTTTTCGGTCATGGGGCCGTCAAACTGGGTCACCAGTTCGTCGCGCTTGCCCAGATAGAGGGGCAGATACTCGACCATGGGCTTGTCCGAGACCACAAGCCCCGCCGCATGGGTGGAGGCGTGGCGCGCCAGCCCTTCCAGCCGCTGGGCCGTGTCCAGCAGATGCCTGACCTTGGAATCGGTTTTGTACATCTCGGCCAGGTCCGGTTCTGTTTCCAGGGCCTTTTTGATGGTCATCTTGAGGTCGGCGGGCACCAGCTTGGCGATCTTGTCCGTTTCGGCGAAGCTCATGCCGAGCGCCCGGCCCACGTCGCGCACCACGCCCTTGGCCTTCATGGTGCCGAAGGTCGTTATCTGCGCCACCGAGTCCGCGCCGTAGGTGTCCACCATATGCCTGATGACCTCGGTGCGGCGGCGTTCGCAGAAGTCCACGTCGATATCGGGCAGGGAGACGCGCTCAATGTTCAGAAAGCGCTCGAACAGCA
Source organism: Desulfovibrio desulfuricans (assembly GCA_015062205.1). Taxonomy (GTDB): domain Bacteria; phylum Desulfobacterota; class Desulfovibrionia; order Desulfovibrionales; family Desulfovibrionaceae; genus Desulfovibrio; species Desulfovibrio desulfuricans_D. Next base: position 26,727 of record SUVB01000045.1, on the reverse strand, counting down.
GGTTGTAGGGCAGGGGGTCGAGGTTGGTGATGCGCAGCGCCCAGGCCACCAGCGAACCGGCGGCCGACCCGCGCCCCGGCCCCACGGGCACGCCGTGGTTTTTGGCCCAGTTGATGAACTCCTGCACGATGAGGAAGTAGCCGGGGAAGCCCATCTCCAGAATGACCTTGAGCTCATGCTGCAGGCGGTCGCGGTAGACCTGCTTGTCGATGTGCTCGCGGTTGGGGTGTTTTTCGAGGCGCTTTTCCAGCCCCTCCTCGGCCAGCTTGCGAAATTCGGAATCCAGGCTCATGCCCTCGGGCAGCTTGTATACCGGGAAGTAGTGGTGGCCGAAGTCCAACTCCACATGGCACTCCTCGGCGATGCGCATGGTGTTGGCCAGGGCTTCGGGCACATGGGAGAAGGATTTTTCCATATCCTCGGCGGACTTGAAGTACAACTCGTCGGTGTTGAACTTCATGCGCTCCGGGTCGTCCATGGTGGTCTGCGTCTGGATGCAGAGCAGCACCTCGTGGGCCTCGGCGTCGTCCCTGTTGAGGTAGTGGCAGTCGTTGGTGGCCACCAGCGGCAGTTTTTCGCTTTCGGCCAGCTCCATGAGGGCGGTGTTGACCTGTTCCTGAACCTTTAGCCCGTTGGACTGCAGTTCCAGATAAAAATGGCCGGGGAAAATGTCGGCGTACTCATGAATGAGCGTGCGGGCCCTGTCCATATTTTCCGGCGTGATGACGCAGGGCGCGTCACCCGGATCGGGGTCGCCTTTTTTTCTTGGTTTCCAGCCCGTGATGGCGCGGGGAATCTCGCCTGCAATGCAGGCCGAGAGGCAGGTCAGGCCTTCGGCGTATTTGCGCAGCAGGGGCTTGTCCACACGGGGCTTGTAGTAATAGCCCTCAAGGTAGCCTGCCGTGACCAGCTTGACGAGATTGTGATAGCCCGTCATGTCGCGCGCCAGCAGAATGAGGTGGTGCCGCACGCGGGAGAGGGGCGAATCCGCGTTTTTGTCCGTGTGGTCGTGGCAGACGTAGACCTCGCAGCCGAAGATGGGCTTGATGCCGATGTCCTTGCAGCCCTGAAAGAAGTAGGCCGCGCCGAACATGTTGCCGTGGTCGGTGATGGCGCAGGCGGGCATGCCGAAGTCCTTGGCGCGGGCGCAGGCGTCCTTGATGCGGATGGCTCCGTCGAGCAGGCTGTATTCGGTATGGCAGTGCAGGTGGACAAAATCGGCCATGAACGTACCTCGGAAAGGCGGACATGCCGCCGGAATATGGCGGGAATATACGGGAACTCCGCGACAGAAGAAACATAGCACAGGCCGGTGGCGGTCTCAAGGCGACAGGGGACGACGGTCTGGGCAGGCGCATCCTTCCTCTGCGGCGTGGGCTTCTATGCGGGAAATGCCTTCGGGCGGGCTGCGTCCCCCGCCGCCCCGGGAGAGCGCAGCCGCAGCAGCACGGCCGCGCCGCCGAGGAAGGGGCGGCGGTCCTGCGCCGCAAGGCCGGCCGCGCGCACAAGGCCTTCCAGCCCGCCGCGGCGCAGAAAGTCCCGCCCCACGCCGCGCGTCAGCTGCAGCAGGAACATGGCCGCCCATGCGGCGGGCAGCTCCAGATTGCGTTCGGCCTGCTTGAAATCCGCCGCCAGCACCAGGGGCGAGGCCGCGCAGGCCAGCCGCAGCAGGGCTGCGCCCTCCTCTTCCGGCAGGGAAAAGAGGCAGAACGCCAGCCGCAGGCAGGGAAGCTGCCCTTCAGGCCGCGCAACAGCGTCAGCAAGGGCCTTCATCGGGGGATTGAGGGGGGCGTTTGAGGCGCAGGCAGGCCACGGGATGCGCCGGAGCGCAAACTGCCGCAGGAGGCGGGCGGGCTGCGCGCGCATCAGCCTTGTTCGGCCTCTGCCAGCCGGCGCAGCATGAGATCGCGCAGGGGAGCCTGCGGCGTGCCGTCCGGCAGACCGCGCAGCAGGCTCAGGGCGTGCCCGTCCTCCAGAAACTGGCGGCGGCTCGCGGCGAAATGCAGGTCATAGAACCATGTGGCGAGCAGCAGGCGAAAGTCGTTGACGCAGCGCAGGTCGGCATAGGCGGCCACGCGCTGTTCCCGCACGGCGGCCAGCACGCCCTCCCCGGCGATGGTCCGGTCGTCGGGCTGCTGCAGCACCACGGTGGGATTGTACGGCCCGGGACCGCTCAGGTGCTCGTCCATGACGCGCAGGATGTCCAGCTTGTCCGCGTCGCGCACCACGTTGGTCGTCAGCGCCACATCGTCGGGCGTGCGCGCGGGCAGGGCGAAGCGGTTGTGCATGCCCACAGCGGCCTGCACAAGCCTGCGCACGGCCGGGCTCTCCGACGCGAGGCAGCGTTCCTTCTTGAGAACGCGCACCCCCAGCTGCCCGTGGTTGCAGGACTCCCTGTCCCGAAAGGTGTGATGGCGCAGGAACTGCTCAAAGCGGCCCACATCGTGGTACAGGGCGGCCAGCAGGCAGGCGCGGGGCAGCGGCGGCGGAAAGTCCTCATCCTCCGCCATGCGGCGGGCGTTGGCCAGCACCGCCAGGGTGTGCGTGAACTTCAGGTCCAGGGGGGATGCGTCCCCCTGCTCTTTGGCGCGCTCCTGCGCGGCGTACGCCGTAAACCAGTCCAGGTGCGCGGCGATGTCCGTGGACGTTTCGGAAGCGGGCGTGGTGTTCATGCCCTGCGTTGTACGCCCGGCGGGGGGGCAAGGCAAGGGCGGCCGGGCCGGCATGCGGCGTCCCCGTGCTTATTGCCCGGCGGGCGGCGGAATCGGAACGGAGGGCGCAGCCGGCGCCGGTTGCGCCGGACGCTGCGGCGGCGCGGACACGCCGGGGGCGGTTTCCGCCGGGTCCTGCCCTGGCGGCGCGGGTGAGAGCAGTTTGTCCGAAACTTCGCCCGGGCCGGGAATGACGAGCGTTTCCGGGTTCATGCTGTACCAAGCGAACCACATGGAATAGCCGCCGTAAAACTGCGGCATGGAAGCGCCCTTCATGCTGCCCTCTACGGCCGTGCCGTTGGCGGGGTCCCAGATGCTGCGGGTGGAAAGGTCCATGAGCCTGCCGAAACGGGGCACAAAGAGGAAAGGCTCGGACCAGACCTGCCGGTTGAACACGCGCACCACTTCAAGCTTCTGATCATAGGCGGCCAGCAGGGCATGCGGGCCGATGAAGAAATTGACCGCGCCCTTTTTTTTCACATAGCCGATGTCGATGCCCAGGAGGTAGCCCTCGTATTCCAGGCAGAGCATGGGCGTTTTGCGGTGAAAGCGCCTGTCCAGCCGCTCCACGGGGTAGATGAGCCTGTCGTTGTGGTAATAGCTGTCCTCGCGCAGATAGTTGCCGTAGGGGTCGCGCCCGTAGGGACGGTTGCCCGCAGGCTTGGAGAGCACCTGCGCCGTGGGAAACGTGCGCTTGGCCGCTCCCCAGTTCGTCCAGAACACGGGCAGCATGGGCAGGCCGCGTCCCATGAGCGGCCCCTCGAAGGCCATGCCCGTCTCCTGCAGCCAGAGACTGCCGGAGTTGCGGTCGATGAGCACGCTGTTGCCGTCGAAAATGCGGCCTTCCGCGTCAAAGATGAGATTCAGCCCGGCCATGGAGGCGTCATAGGCCATCAGCGTGCCCGTGGTGGGGCAGTAGGTGACGGCGTAAGCCAGATCGTCCACAACCTCGTTGACCACCTGATGCCAGACCATGATGCGCTGCGGGTAGATGCGCGGCCCGTCGGGCAGCATGACCACAAAGACAATGTCGTCGTCGCTGCAGCTGAGATCGGCTTCCTGAATGCGGTCATAGTGCGGACGGTAGAGCGAGGGGATGGCTCCGTAGCTGACGCCGGTAACGAGCAGCTTGTCGGAGATTCTGGCCAGGTCGTTCATGGTGCGGGGTTTGGCCTCTGCCGGGGGCGCGGAAAGGCAGAGCGGCAGCAGGCACAACGCAAGCAGCGCCGCCGCCCGGCGCGGAAGACGCGTCAGCACGTCCCCTCCGTGCGGCCGGCGGGCACGTACGAGCTGAAAATATATTCGCGCAGGGCCTGCGGCCACGGGCGCGGCGGCTTGCCCAGCAGCGCCGCCAGCTTGCTGTTGGCCAGCACGGAAAAGGCGGGCCGTCTGGCCTTTTGCGGCCACTCCGAGGACTCAATGGGTTCAACCCGGCACGACGCCCCGGCCAGAGCCACGGCCTCGCAGGCCAGTTCGCACCAGGAGGCCTGACCGCTGTTGACGGCATGCCAGACGCCCGCGGCGCGTTTTTCTGCCAGAACAGCGCACCACTGGGCGAGGTCCAGCGTGCAGGTGGGGGAGCCTACCTGGTCGTGCACCACGCGGATGGCGTCACGCCTCCGGCAGGCCGCGATGATGGTGTCCACAAAATTTTTGCGCCCGGGGCCGAACAGCCAGGCTGTGCGCACAATGCAGGAACGGTCCGGCAGGGCGGCCGTCACGGCCTGTTCGCCTTCGAGCTTGGTGCGGGCATAGATTGAGGTCGGCTGCGGTTCGTCCTCTTCCCTGCGGGGCGTGTCCCCGCCTTCGCCAAAGACGAAATCCGTGCTGAAATGCATGAGAAAGCCCGTGCGCGCCGCCACGGCCCGCGCCAGGGAATCCGGCAGGGCGCGATTGAGCAGCCCTGCTTCATCCGGGTGGTCTTCGGCGTCGTCCACGGCGGTCCAGGCCACGGCGTTGAAAATGACGTCGGGGTGGGATGCGTCGAGAGCGGCCTGCAGGAAGCCGGGTTCCAGCAGATTGCCGTCGTTCCGCCCGAGGGTGGCGACTTCCCAGCCGCGGCCGGCGAGCGTCCGCGTCAAAGCCTGTCCAAGGAGGCCCGTAGCCCCCCCCAGAACCAGCGCTTTTGCCATATATCCTCCGCACTCGGGCCCACATCGCGCGGGTAGGCCGCAGCCTGCACAGTGTAGCCCCGCATGCGGGCAGGGGTCAATACGACGGCAGACGGAATCCCCGTCGCCGCGCGCCTTGCCTCTGCGGCGCAAGTGACGTACAAATTTGGCCCATGAAAAGCGCGATCCTTCTGGTGGCCTACGGCATAGGCAGCGTCCAGGGGCGGCACGCCCTGCGCGGCTTTGACGCTCGGGCGCGGCAGCGCTGGCCGGGGACGCCCGTGCGCTGGGCCTATACCTCGCTGCTGCTGCGGGAACGCATGGCCCGTGCGCGCCAGAAGAGCGATTCCGTGTTCAAGGCGGTGCTGCGGCTGGCGCTGGAGCGTTTTGACGCGGTGGCCGTGCAGCCCTTGCAGACCATTGCCGGGCAGGAGCACGGGGCCGTGCGCGCCGCAGTGCAGGATGCCGCCGAACAGGGCGGGTTGCGCTGCAGCGTGGGCGCGCCCCTGCTGCATGCGCCCGCCGACATCCGCGCGGCGGCGGCGGCCCTGGTGCGGCATCTGCCTGCGGATCGCGATCCCGGGGAGGATGTGGTTTTCATGGGGCACGGCACGCGGCACGACGCGATTTCGCGGTATGCGGATCTGGCCTCGGCCGTCCGGGAACTGGACCCCCGCGTGCATGTGGGCACCATGAGCGGGGCCGTGCGGCTTGAGCATATCCTGCCGGCGCTCGGCTCCCGCCGGGTCTGGCTTGCGCCGCTGCTCTCGGTGGTGGGGCGGCATACGCTGGAGGATATGGCGGGCGCAGGGGAACAAAGCTGGCGCGGCCGCATCGAACGTACGGGGCGTCAGTGCCTGCCTGTGCTTGTGGGGACGGCGGAATACGCCGGTGTGGCGGAAATCTGGTTGCGGCATCTGGACGGTGCCGTGCAAGCCCTGTCTGCTGCAGGGGAATGAGGTGAAGCAATGCGAGGACTGTTGACGGCGATACTGATTTCCGGTCTGGCGCTGGGCGGCTGCGGGGCCGCGAAGACGGAGAAGGCGTCCGCCGCCCCTGGGGGGGGCGCAAACCTTTCTGCCGGTGTCGGGGGCAAGGCCAATATCTTCAATCCCTTCATGAATGAGCGTCTGCCCAATCTGCGCGCTCCCAGTTCAGAAGGCCAGGCCATGCTGGACGCAATGGGCGGTCATGTGGTCAGCATTGCCGGCGAGGCTGCGCACAGGCCGCAGTGGAAGCGGGAGGTTTATCCCGTGTTTTTCGGCAATCCCACGGCCCCGCATGAGGTGCTTGTGCTGCTCGACTTTGCCGCGCCGCAGAGCGAAAAGGTCTGGAAGGCCGTGGCCGAGGCGGCCCGTTCCCTGCCGCCGCAGCAGGCCAAGGTGGCCGTGTTTGCCAACAGCCGGGAATATTACGGCACCGATCTCATGGGCCTGGGCATCTGGATTTCCTATTCGCGCCCAGGGCAGGCCATGGAGTACATGACCTACGCCCTTTCGGCCTGGAACAGGGCCAAGGCGGCGCAGGGGCGTTCCAAACGTTTCAACAACGAGTATGACTCCGTGGCCAAGGAAGGGGAATTCCCCATCCACTACACCTACATGATGTCGCATTTGCGGCCCCCCGTGCCCGCCGGTCAGGAACTGGCCGTGACGAAATACTGCTACGACGCGGGCAACGTGAACCTCTATCAGGCCGAACAGATTGCGGAATACTTCGGCGTGAAGCTGCCCGCCGTCATTGTGGACGGCAAACCGCTGTCGTCGGTGTCCGCCGGGGCCATTCTCGGGGCCATGAAGTAGCGCGGGCCGCAGCGGAACCGTCGTTCCCCCGCCGGTGAGCAGCCGGATGCAGGGAGCCCGCAACCAGCAAAAGCCTGTCCGTCGGGGCAGGCTTTTGCTGGTTGCGGCGTGTCGTTTCTGCGGCTACAGCGAGAAGAAATCCAGCCCCGGCGCGGCGGGTATCATGCGTGCGGCGGCCAGTTTTTCGTAAAAGAGGGAGAGACCGCGCAGTTCCTCCTCTCCCAGGCGGTAGGTCAGGCCGCGGGTGTAGTAGAAGGCCAGCTCCTCGCGCGAAAGGGGGCAGCCGTAGGCTGTGAGGTCGAGGATCACGTCCATGTGGGCGAGGCCCCAGTCCCGCCCGCGTCGCAGCAGTGCCCCGGGGTCTTCATGGAAAAGGCCTGCCGCGACGGCCTGCCGACTGACCACCCAGAGGCCGAAAATGAAGGGCAGGCCCGTCCAGTCACGCCAGGCCTCGGCCATGTCCACACAGTAGGGGTATTCCTGATGGCGGCGCAGGCGCAGGGCTTCGTCGCCGATGGCCAGAAAGGCCACGGGCGGGTTGGGGCCGCGCAGGGCGGGCGTGACCGGGCCTGTGGCATAGCTCACGTCCAGACGGTAGCGTTCGCGCATGAGCAGGCGCAGCAGGGCCACGGAGGTGTGCGATTCGCCGCTGATGAGGATCTGCCGCCCCCCCAGTTCCTCCACCGGCAGCCTGGAGAGCAGCAGCACGCTCATCACCGGGCCGTGCGAGCCGATGGAGAGATCCTCCACCAGCTGGTAGCGTTCCGGGCGGCAGGCGTACTCAAAGCAGGAGCAGGAGGAGACGTGCAGTTCCCCGCGCGCCATCATGGTGTTGAGCAGGGCGGGCGGGCCGGAAACCAGTTCGTAGTCGTGCGGCAGAATGCCCGCTTCCAGCGGGTGGTAGATGGGCAGCACATTGAGATAGCTGATGCGGCCCATGCGCAGGGTTTCGGGGCGGGAATCGGTCACGGCGGCGTCCTCCTCGCGTTGCTCGCTATGCTTCCGGCTGCGGGTCCACGGGGCGGTAGTCCATGGTGCGCTGCACCGGCGTGAAGCCCGCCGCGCGGATGACCTTGTGGATGTCCCGCCGGCTCATGCGGAAGGACACCCCGGCGGCGGCCACCACGTTCTCCTCAATCATCAGGGAGCCGAAGTCATTGGCCCCGTAGAACAGGGCCAGCTGCGCCACCTGCGGCCCCATGGTCACCCACGAGGCCTGGATGTTGGGCACATTGTCCAGCGTAAGGCGGGCCACGGCGAGAAGGCGCAGATAGGCCGGGGCGGGCAGCGGAGCCGCATGGATGCGCGTGTGCGCGGGCTGGAAGGTCCAGGGGATGAAGGCCGTGAAGCCGTGAGTGCGGTCCTGTACGCCGCGCACGGCAAAGAGGTGGTCCAGCCGGTGGCGCGGCTCCTCCTCATGGCCGAACATCATGGTGGCGGTGGTGCGCATGCCCAGTTTGTGGGCTTCCTCCATGACGTTGAGCCATTCCTCGGCCGTGCACTTGTTGGGTGAAACCCGCGCGCGCACGCTTGTCTCAAGAATCTCCGCGCCGCCGCCGGGTACGGAATGCAACCCGGCCTCCCTGAGACGGCGCAGCACCTCGGCCACGGGCAGGCCGAACTTTTTGGACCAGAAGAAGATTTCCGGCGGGGAAAAGGCGTGGATGTGCAGCGCGGGCCATGTGGCGCGCATCCAGCGCAGCAGATCCTCGTACCATTCCAGGGGCAGGTCCGGGTGGTGCCCGCCCTGCAGCAGCACCTGCGTGCCGCCCAGGGCCAGGGTCTCGTCGATTTTCCGCGCCATTTCCTCGCGGCTGATGACGTAGCCCCCTTCCTCGCCCGGCGCGCGGAAGAAGGCGCAGAAGCGGCAGCCGCACACGCAGATATTGGAATAGTTGATGTTGCGGTCGCCCACATAGGTGACCACGGGGTCGGGGTGCAGGCGCAGGCGCATGGCGTGGGCCAGACGCGCCAGCGTGTGCAGATCGGCCCTGTAGTAGAGCGCTTCGGCGGCGTCGCGGTCGAGGCGGTGGCCCTTGGAGGCCATGTCCACGGCGCGGTCCAGCGCCGCGTCGGCGGGGCCGGCGAAAGCGCTGTGTGCCGGGGCAAAGGGCGCGAAGGCGGTCCGCTCTTCGGCGTCGTCGCCCTTCCCGCGCTCCAGCGTCTTGAAAGTGGCGTTGCGGCGCACGGGCGTGAAGCCGGATTTGCGGATGACGTGCTCCAGTTCCGTTATGGTCATGCCCTGGGCCGAGCCCGCGCCCGCCATGTGCCCGATGCGCTCCTCAAGGATGGTGCCGTCCAGGTCGTCCGCGCCGTACCACAGGGCCGTGGGGGCCAGCTTGTGCCCCAGCATGATCCAGTAGGCCTTGATATGCGGGATGTTGTCAAGCATGAGGCGGGAGACGGCAATGGTGCGCAGCTGGTCCAGACCGCGCTGCGGGCCGATGTTTTCGTCCGGGAGCTTGAGGCGGCTGTTTTCCGTCAGGAAGGGCAGGGGGATGAAGCAGGTGAAGCCGCCGCTTTTGTCCTGCTGCGCGCGCAGGCGGCAGAGGTGGTCGATGCGCTGCTCGCACGTTTCCAGATGGCCGAAGAGCATGGTGCAGTTGGTCACGATGCCCAGGCTGTGCGCCTCGCCCGAAATGCGCAGCCAGGCGGCGGCATCGGCCTTGTGCGGGCAGATTTCGCGCCGCAGCCGCTCGTCGAAAATTTCCGCGCCGCCGCCGGGCATCATCACGAGCCCGGCCGCCTTGAGACGCCGCAGCACTTCCAGGGTGGAAATGCCCTCCAGCTGCGCGAAGTGGGCGATCTCCACCGGCGTGAAGGCCTTGAGCGGCAGATCCGGCTTGCAGGCGCGCACGGCGCGGAGCAGTTCTTCAAACCAGGCCAGCGGCCGCGTAGGGTGGCAGCCGCCCACAATGTGCAGTTCGTCCAGATGCAGGGAGGCGGCGTCGGCTTCGCGCAGGCGGGCCAGCACGTCGTCGATGCTCAGGGCAAAGGCCCCGGGTTCGTCTTCCCTGTCGCGTCGGAAGGCGCAGAAGGTGCAGCCGTTGACGCAGACATTGGTATAGTTGATCTGCCGGTTGACCACGTAGAAGGCCCTGTGCCCGTGGCGGCGGCAGCGGTCGTGCAGGGCCAGCGCGCCCACGGCCGTGATGTCGGGGCAGCGGAAGAGCGCCAGCCCGTCCTCGGGCGTGAGCCGCTCGCCGGCGAGCACCTTTTCACGGATGGACGAAAGCCCCAGTGCGGCGTAGTATGCGTTGTCCAACATGTCGGATTCCTGTGCGGGTTGCAGGCCGGACGGCCGCCCGCAGAGTACGCCCCGCCGCCGCGCGCTGTCAATGAGAGGAAAGCCATGCCCGTCGCCGTTCCGCAGACCCTGTCCCTCGGCCTGTCCCCCTGCCCCAACGACACCTATATTTTCCACGCCCTGCTGCACGGCATCGTGCCGTCCCCCGCGCCCCTCAGGCCGCATATCGCCGATGTGGAGGAACTGAATTCCCTGGCCTGCGCGTGCAGGCTGGACGTGACCAAGATGTCCGTCGGCGCGACGACGCGCATCATGGGCGACTATGCCCTGCTGTCGTCCGGGGCCGCGCTGGGCTGGGGCTGTGGGCCCTTGGTGGTGGCGCGCAGGGCGCTGCATCCCGAGGACTGCAGACGCGCCGTTGTGGCCGTGCCGGGCCTCATGACCACGGCCAATCTGCTGCTGACCCTGCACGGCGGTTTTGACGGGCCGCGCAGAGAGATGCTCTTCAGCGACGTCATGCCCGCCGTGGCGCGGGGCGAGGCGGATATCGGCCTGGTCATCCACGAGGGGCGCTTCACCTATGAACGGCTCGGTCTGGTGAAGCTGCTGGACCTGGGCCAATGGTGGGAGACGGAATACGGGCTGCCCCTGCCGCTGGGGGCCATCGCCGTGCGACGGGATCTGCCCGCGGCGCTGGCCCGGCGCATGCAGGGGGCCATCACGGCCAGCCTGGCCCACGCCAACGCCCACCCCGAGGCTTCGCGGGACTTTATCCGCGAGCATGCGCAGGAGATGGAGGAAAATGTCACCCGCGCGCACATCAAAACCTTTGTGACCGATTTCAGCCTCGATCTCGGACAGGCGGGCCGGGCGGCCATTGAAACGCTGGTGGGCCGCGCCGCAGAGCTGGCCGGGACGCCCCTGCCGGAAGGGGGGCTCTTCCTGCGCTGACCTGCCGGACGGCCCGACGACCTGCCGCATTCCGCGCTGCCGCCCCACGCGGCGTCCGGCGCGCTGACGGCGGCAGCCTGCGAGCAGAACATGCAAAAATTTTTTTCGTGGAGCGAGGCCCGGCGCATCTATGCCGTCGGCCTGCCCATCTTCGTGGCGCAGCTTGCCCAGACGGGCATGAACTTCGCGGATACGGCCATGACCGGGCAGTACCATGCCGAGGACATGGCCGCCGTGGCTGTGGCCGGCTCCATTCTGGGCCCCGCCTTTGTACTGGGCATAGGCTGCCTGCACGCCCTCTCGCCCCTGTGCGCCCAGAGCGTGGGCGAGCGGCGCCCGGACAGGGCGGCCCATCTGATGCGTCAGGGGCTCTGGCTGACATTGGGAATCAGCGTTCTGCTGGGCGGCTTTTTTCAGGGCATATCCCTCTGTCTGGAATCCCTTGGCCTTGAGCCGCGTCTGGCGGAACTGGCCGGGGGCTATCTGCGGGCTTTTTTGTGGGGCGTGCCGGCCTTCCTGCTGTTTGTAAACCTGCGCGCTTTTCCGGAAGGCTTCTCCCGCACGCGCCCGGCCATGCTTCTGGGGTTGCTGGGCCTCGCCTGCAACGTGCCCTGCAACTATGTGCTGATCTACGGCAAGTGGGGCTTTCCGGAACTGGGGGCCGTGGGCTGCGGCTGGGCCTCGGCCGTGAGCTTCTGGATCATGGCTCTGGGCATGGGGCTGTATGTGCGCCGGGACCTGCGGCGGCAGGGGCTTGGCGCGCTCTGGACGCCCCTGATCCGGGGCACGGACGGCCCCCGGCTGGACGCGGGACTCCTGCTGCGCATCCTGCGCATCGGCCTGCCCGGCGCACTGGCGCTCTTTCTGGAAGTGGCCCTTTTCGCCCTGAGCGCCATTCTGCTGGCGCCGTTGGGCGTCATTACCGTGGCGGGACACCAGATCGCCATGAATTTCGCATCCCTGGTCTTCATGATTCCGCTGGCGCTGGGCATGACGGCCACCATCCGCGTGGGGTTCTGCCTCGGGGCGCGGCAGGCGGCCCGGGCGCGGCAGGTGGCGCGCACGGCCCTGCTTCTGAGCGCAGGGGCCTCCCTGCTGCTGGCCGTGGGCATTGTGGCTTTCCGCCGGCAGATTGCGGGCCTGTACACCTCGGATGACGCCGTGGCGGCCCTGGCCGCGCAGCTGCTCCTGCTGCAGGCCTGCTATGAAGTCGTGGACGGGGTGCAGTGCACAGGCATCGGCATTCTGCGCGGACACAATGACACGCGCGTAATATCGCTCATATGTCTTGTGGGCTACGGAGTGCTGGGCCTGCCCCTGGGATACGCGCTGGGGCGCACCGACTGGCTGACGCCCGCCCCCCTGGGCGCGGCGGGTTTCTGGATTTCCTACATAGTGGCGCTGGGTTTCAGCGGCGCGTGCTATCTGCTGCGCCTGCGCCACCTGCACAGGCTCGCGCCGGACGCGATGCTGGAGCGGGTGCGGCGGTAGGCGCAGTCTACTTTCGCCGGGCCATGCGCCAAGTGAACTTCATGACCGAGAGAATGTCGCTCAGCCCGCCGGAGTGCCCGGCATTTTCCGGCTCCCCCGCATCCCGGCCCGGAAGGCGGGGCGGCCCGCCGTCGCCGGGCCGCACGGAGAGCGGGGGGGCAGGCGTGTCGGCGCCCAGCGGGGCAATGACGGGGCCGTCGCCGTGTCCGGCGGTCGGGCGATCCGCAGAACCCTTGGCGGCATGGGCCCTGGAGGGGCTGTCCTGCCGGTCGGCGGTGTTGTCCTGCGCCGGGGTCTGAGTCTGGGCGGCAGCCTCGCTGCGGCGCGCGGCCTGGCGGGCCAGATGGCGGCGTTCGGCGGCCTCCTCCTGCCGCCGCATTTCCAGCTGCCTCGCAAGGTTGTCCAGCGTACGGCGGATTTCCTCGCCCAGCGCCTCGCCCGCATCCTCGCCCAGGGCCATCTCCAGCATATGTTCCATATCCTGCAGCGCCGCCTGCGGCTCTGCGGCCGTCAGACAGGCCTGGGCCAGCTTCTCGCGCAGCTGCTGCCGGGGCGTCACGCTGTAGCCCTGCGCCAGAACGGCGGCGGCCTCCTCGTACGCTCCCTGCCGCATGCGCTGCAGGGCCTCGGCCAGAAAGGGGCTGCGTGCCGTGGGATCCTCCTGCAGCAGCCGACCGTAGACGGCGCGGGCGCGGCTCCACTGGCAGGCGCGTACAAAGGTGGCGGCCGCCCGGGCGAGGTAGAGGCGGTAACGCTGCATATCGCCCTTGCCCTTCCAGGCCGCGGCCATGCCCAGTTCCGCCTTGCCCCGGATCAGCGCGCCGCGCAGGGCCCGCTGAAAGGCGTTGAGGGCGCTGTTCCACTTGCCCTGTTCCAGGCATTGCATGCCCACGCGGAAGTAATCCTCGGGGGCGCGCACGGGTTTGAGCAGCATGCCGTAGGTGGCCAGCGCCTCGTCAAAGGCGCTGGTGTCGGCCAGACGCGCGGCCCGCTCCAGTTCGAAAAGCGAGGGGCGGGCGGCGGCCAGACTGTTCAGGTGTTCCTTGAGCGTCTGCACGGAATAGGGCCGCGCCAGCAGCGCGCTGGCCCCGCAGCCCAGCGTCCTGAGCTGCTCCACCTCGTTGTCGTGGGGCAGGATGAGCAACACGGGCATATCCAGCAGCAGGGGATGCAGGCGCAGGATGGCGCAGAACTGTTCGCCGCTCATGTCCGCCAGGCGCTGCGTGCAGACCACGACATCAGGAAAGAAGCCCGAGGCGTCGGGCTTGAGCCCGGCCAGCAGGCGGGCGGCGGCCACGCCGGAAGCCATGCTCTCCACGCGGCCTGTGCCGGTTTCGCGCAGGGCGCGCTTGTCCAGATTGCCCGCAGCGTCGCCCTCCGAGAGCAGGAGAACGGCGGGGGCGTGCGGGGGCGCGGCATTGGACGCGGCTGGTGACTGGGCCATGGGCGTGCGTTTCCTCGGGCGTGAATTCGCTCGCCCCACTATAGCCGGACGGAAACCGCCGCGCAAGAACGCCGCAGGATTGACCGGAATGTCCGGCGCGGGTCAGGCGAAGGGGAGGATGCGGGCGTGGCGGACGCCCTGCGCGCCGGCGGCGCGGGCCATTCCGGCAAAGGAGGCGTGGCAGTAAGGGCAGTGCAGGCCGCTGCCGGTCCGCTCCAGTCGTATGAGGCCGCCTTCATCCTCATAGCAGCGGGGACAGAAGGGCCCCTGGGTCACATCGCCGGTTTTCAGCCAGTAAAAACCGTCCCTGCTGCACAGGTTGCGGGCCAGCTGCAGGGCGTCTTCAAGCGTTTTCAGGCGGATGTGGAGCATGTTCATCTCGTCGCGCAGGGCAATGCTGCGGGACTGCACTTCCATGAGCAGCCGACGGGCCTTGTCCGTCTGTCCGGAGGCGAAACAATCGTCAATCTGTTTGAAAAGGCGGTAGTCCAGCATGGCATTTCCCCATTGCCCAGTCTATCGGAATGCCGGGACAAACCTTTAGGGAAGATTTGCCGCACAATTTGGAGGAGTTGCAAAAAAGATTAAAAATTTCAATTTGTTGCAGTAAAAGAAAAATCAAGAGAAACTGTAGAGTCAGGCTGCGTCACATTTTGCGCCGGGAGACCGGATCCAGAGAGCGCAGCATTTCACGATAGCGGGCTTCGGCCTGCTGCGGGGATGCCGGCGGCAGCGTTCCGTGGCGCAGCAGCGCGCCGCCGAGCAGGTCCGCCTCCCTGCGCGCGCCGGCCCGGCGCACCATGTTGGTGGCGGCGTCAGGCTCCGGCGGGGCGGCCTCTTCCCGGGCGGCGGGGGTCGCCTCCTCCCGGGCCTGCGCCGCAAGCCGCAGCACCTCCTCGTCAACCATGATGGGCGCGCCCGTGCGCACGGCCAGCGCTATGGCGTCCGAGGGGCGGCAGTCCACGCGCACTCGGCCCTCCGGGCCGTGCACCGCCAGCACGGCGTAGTACACGCCCCCCCTGAAGGCAATGATCTCTACCTGCCGCAGCTCGGCCTTGAGCGCCCTGAGGGTCATGAGAAAAAGATCATGGGTCAGGGGGCGGGGCAGATGCTCGTTGTTGAGCACCAGTGAAATGGCCATAGCCTCCATAGCGCCCACCCACACGGGCAGCGTGGCGTCGCCGTCGGCTTCGCGCAGAACGACCAGGGGCGTCTTGCTTTGCGCATCAATGGTCAGGCCGTATACGCGCATTTCTACCATGGTTCCCCCAGTCGCAGGGCCGTAAGGCTGTGTTTCTTGGCCTGCGTGATCCGTACCCGTACCTGTCGCCCCGTATGGTCCGCGCCGGGGGGCAACTCCACGTGCACGGGCGCGCCGTAGGGGTCCCGTCCCTGCCAGCTGGGCTCCTGCCCCTGCCCCTCCCTGGGGCTGCGGTTTTCAATGAGCAGGGTCGTCTCCGTATCCACACGCGCATCCAGCCAGCGCGCGCTCAGCTCGTCCTGCAGGGCCTGGAGCCGCAGCAGCCTGTCCTGCGCGACATCGGCGGGAATCTTGTCGGGAAAGAGGGACGCCCGCGCGCCGGGCCTGTCCGAATAGCAGAAGGAAAAGCTGGACATGAAGCCGCAGGCCCGCACCATGCGCAATGTCTCCTGAAAGTCCTGTTCGCTCTCGCCGGGAAAGCCCACAATGAGGTCCGTGGAGAGCGCCAGGTCAGGCCGGGCCTGCCGCAACCGCTCCACCAGATCCAGAAAGGCCGCGCTGTCGTAGCGGCGGCGCATGCGGGCCAGCACCGCGTCCGACCCGGCCTGCATGGGCAGATGCAGGCGCGGGCAGAGTTGCGGCAGTTCGGCAAAGGCCGCCACGTCTTCCGGCCCCATGTCCTTGGGGTGGGGGGTGACGTAGCGCAGGCGCTCCAGCCCCGGCAGGGCGGCCACCTGACGCAGGAGGGCCGCAAAGCTTGTGCCGTCGCCGCTTCTGTCCCGCCCGAAGGCGTTGACGTTCTGCCCGAGCAGGGTGATCTCTCTCGCGCCCCCGGCCAGCGCGTTGCGGCATTCTTCCAGAACGGCCCCTGCGGCGCGGGATTTCTGGCGGCCGCGGGTAAAGGGCACAATGCAGTAGGCGCAGAAGTTGTCGCAGCCCTGCATGATGTTCACATAGGCCACGGGGTCGCCTCCGCCTTCGGGAGCGGGCGCGGCCTCGCGCTCCACATAGCTGCTGGTGAAGTCCAGCAGCGAGATGCGCAGGCCGGGCTCTTCCAGGAGGCGCTCAATGGCCTGGGGCGCGGCGGCAATGCCGTCGCTGCCCGCCACCAGCCGCACCTGGCTTTCCTTTTCAAACAGCGCTTCGCCGAACTGCTGCGCCACGCAACCGGCCACGCAGACCAGCACGGCGGCATCTCCTCCCGTGACCTGGCGGATGCGCCCCAGGGCGCTCATGACTTTCTGTTCCGGCTTTTCGCGCACGGAACAGGTGTTGACCACCACCACCTGGGCCAGTTCCAGCGGCGCTTCGCTGAAACCGCGCGCGCCGAGGGCGCGCCCCAGCCAGCGGGAGTCGTGCACGTTCATCTGGCAGCCGAACGTGATGATATGGTAGGTTTTCTCACGCATCTGCGGCTTATTGCTCAATATCCATATCCGTTTCATACATGCCGGGCGCGCCTTCCTCTTCCAGCGTGGCCACGCGGTCTTCCAGCCAGTCCAGCACGGCGCGGGCCGTATGGTAGTTGAGCAGCACGCGGCTGTGGATGCAGCGCGTCACCTCGCGCACGTCCTGATCTTCGGGCGTTATTTCATGGCCGATGGAACCGTCCGGGGCCACGAGCTGTTCGGAATAGGCGGGCAGGGAGTCGCTTTCATGGTAAAAATTCATTTCAATCTCGCCCTGGGGATTAATGCCCCCCCAGACGCCGTGGGCCGTCTGCAGGCGCGCGCCGGCGTCCATCTGATACTGGTAGCGGATTTTTGCTGGGTGGTCGCTGGGAGTTTTCATGAGTCATCCTTGTGATACATGTACTGGAAGGCCGCACCGCGACAGGCGGCCGGGGCGTCGTCGCAGCGCCGCAGCGGGACGTGGCCTACCCTGCTTATGACAAAAACGCGTCCCTGCCAAGTGAGGCGGCAGCCCGTCAGGCGGCATCCGTGTCGGGGCCGGCCCTTGACGAAGACCGCGCTGCGGGTAGAATGCGCATATGCCCGGCACATGCCCGGCAGCAATCTGATGCGCACAAGGAGCACACGTGAACGAGGCAAGCGCTAGGCCGTACACAGTGCGGCAGCATGATATCCGGCCCTATTTCAATATGGAAGCCTTTATGGAGATGAGCCATGAGACGCGCCTTGGCGGCGCCATTCTGGAACGGCTCGTAAGCCTGTGGGGGCAGTGGTTGCCGGAATTGCGGGTTTGTGAAATCGTCGCCGGCAAGATTTCCTATCTGGCCGTCTGGTTGCCGGAAGCCGTGGAGAAAGAAGTGGACGACGCCTGGGAAAAGTCCGCTTCCGACGGCTTCATGATCAACAATCTCGCCCAGTTCATGTGCATGGCCGCCGTGCAGGAGATGCTGCCGCAGGTGGAGGACAGCGGCTGCGCGCCCTCGCCGCGTCCCACGGAAACGCTGCGCGCGGCGCTTGCCTCGCTGGGGCTGGCATACAGGGAAAATGCGGCAACGCTCGCCCTGCGCTATGCCGTGGTGACGCATTACCCCTTCCGGGGCGGCTGTGAGATCTGTCATTTGCAGGCGCAGTGTCCCAAGGGGCAGGGGCAGGCCGAAAGCGCCAGCGTGCTGCTGCCCGGCTACGAGCGGGAACAGGAGCAGGGCTGACGGCCCGCATGCGCGCCGTCGCTGTCGAGACGCCGGAGGAGGCGTCTAACGGCCTTCCATGACGAGGGTGTGCCGCGTGCCGGAGGCCGCGCGCACCACCAGCTCCACCGTGCGGGCGTTGCGGGTGACGGATTCCACTAGGCATGTCTCCGTGGCGTCCTTGTCGTAATTGCGCACGTCCACCGTGTCCCCTTTCCGGGGCACGCGGTCGGGCGTCACTTCAACAAGATCGGCGGAGTCGGCGTCAAAGCCGTCCCATGCCGCAGCGGGGCCGGAACCGTACAGGCAGCCCAGCAGGACGGCCAGACAAAGCAGGTACTTCATGCAGGCATGTGTAAATCCATTTGGCCGTCTTGGCAACAGTGCGCGGGATGGAACGGGCGACGCGCCCGCCCCGGCGACGCTGCGCGACGGTCATGGGCGGACGATACGCTACCTGCGGCTCTCCGTGACGGATCGCTGCAATCTGCGTTGCCTCTATTGCCGCAGCGAGATCCGGCAGAACTTCATTCCCCATCCCAGGGTGCTGCGCTATGAGGAAATGACGCGTTTCGTGGGCGTCATGACCGCCTTGGGCGTGCGCAAGCTGCGTCTGACGGGCGGCGAACCCTTTGTCCGCAAGGGCTGCGACGGGCTGCTGCACATGCTGCGCGAGCGCTTCCCCTCGCTGGATCTGCGGCTGACCTCCAACGGCACGCTGCTGGAGCCGCACATCCCCCTGCTGCGGCGGGTGGGGGTGAGCGCCGTCAACCTCTCGCTGGACAGCTTCGATCGCGCGACGTTCGCGCGGGTGACCGGCTGCGACTGCCTGCACGCCGTGCTGGCCTCGCTGGAGGGCCTGCTGCGCGCGGGCATCCGCGTCAAGATCAACGCGGTGGCCATGCGCGGGGTCAATGACGGGCAGGTGGACGACTTTGTCCATGCGGCGCGCACCCTGCCGGTGGACGTGCGCTTCATTGAGTTCATGCCCATGGGCAGCGGCACGCTCTGGGGGCCGGAAACCTTCTGGCCTGTGGCAGAAATCCGCGCCGCGGTCGAACGCCGCGCGCGGCTCGTCCCCGTGCGCGAGCGTCCTGTCGAGGCCGGTCCGGCCCGCATGTTTCAGGTGGAGGGCGGCAGGGGACGCATGGGCTTCATTACCGCCGTCTCCTGTCATTTCTGCGCCGCGTGCAACCGCCTGCGCCTTACCAGCGACGGGCATCTGCGCACCTGTCTGTTCGACGACAGGGAATACCGCCTGCGCGGCCTGCTGCGCAACGCCCGCTGCGACGACGCGGCTCTGGCCCGCGTGCTGCGTCTGGCCTGTGCGGTCAAGCCCGTGGGCGCGGAACTGCTCAGGGCCCGCCGGGAAGGGCAGGCCGTGGCGCGCGCGCAGATGGTGGGCATCGGCGGCTAGGGCACGCCTCGCCCTTGACACGCGCGGCCCGAAAGGGCGACCATGCGCGGGATGTCTTTCCCGCTGCCGACGACATGCGGCGGCGCGTTCCGCAGGCGTGACCTTGCGGCAACCACAGTATTCGGACGTTTTTGACGTGATAGCGTATATTGAGGGACGTGTGGCCGAAGTCTGGGGCAACGTCTGCCTTGTGGTCACGCAGGGGGGCGTGGGCTATGCGGTGGCCCTGCCCATGCATACCCTGTCCGCCCTGCCCGCCAGGGGGGAGCAGGCGGCATTCTACACCAGTCTCGCCGTGCGGGAAGACGCGCTGGAGCTTTTCGGCTTCGCCACGTTTGAGGAACGGCAGACATTCGAGGTGCTGCTGTCCATTTCCAAGGTGGGGGCGCGCACGGCCCTGGCCATCCTTTCCATCTATCGTCCGGACGATTTGCGGCGCATCGTGCTGGAAGACGATGTTCAGGCGCTCACGCGCGTCTCGGGTATCGGCAGGAAGACCGCCGAGCATGTCTTTCTGGAACTCAGGTACAAGCTCAAGGTGGAAGACGCCCCGCAGGCGGCCGTGCTGGCCGTGGCGGGCAAGCCCGGCTCCGTGTTCCGCGACGTGCTGGACGGCCTTGCCAACCTGGGCTATGAGCGCGACGAATGCGCGCCGCTGGTCAAGAAGCTGCTGCTGGACGAACCGGACCTTGACGTGACGGGCGCGCTGCGCGCCGCGCTCAAGGCGCTCGCCAGGGGGAAGGCCTGATGCCCGACCTTGAACAGATGCCGCCGGAGGGCGCTGCCGCCGTTGACGAGAGCGTGCGCCCGCGCAGCCTGGACGATTTCATCGGGCAGGACGAGCTGCGCGCCAACCTGCGCGTCTATCTGGACGCGGCCCGCGAGCGCGGCAAGGCGCTGGACCACACGCTCTTTTACGGCAATCCCGGTCTGGGCAAGACCACACTGGCGCAGATCATGGCTGCGGAACTGGGCGTCAACCTTGTCTGCACCTCCGGCCCCGTGCTGGAGCGCAGCGGCGACCTGGCCGCCATCCTCACCAATCTGGGACAGCACGACATCCTCTTTGTGGATGAAATCCACCGCATGCCCATCGCCGTGGAAGAAGTGCTCTACCCGGCCATGGAGGATTTCAAGCTGGATCTGGTCATCGGCCAGGGCCCGGCGGCGCGCACGGTGAAGATAGACCTGGAGCCCTTCACCCTGGTGGGGGCCACCACGCGCATGGGCCTTATTTCCTCGCCGCTGCGCGACCGCTTCGGCATCGTGGCCCGGCTGGAATACTATACACCTGAAGATTTGGCCCGCGTGGTCTGCCGCACGGGGCGCATTCTCGGCGTGGAGGTGACGCCCGGGGGCGCGACGGAAATCGGGCGGCGTTCGCGCGGCACGCCGCGCATCGCCAACCGCCTGCTGCGCCGCGTGCGCGACTTCGCGCTGGTGCACGGCGACGGCCGCGTGACGGAGGAGGTGGCCGACGCCGCGCTCAAGCGCATGGATGTGGATGCACAGGGGCTGGACCAGATGGACCGCAAGATCCTTGAGGTGCTCATCCATCACTATGACGGCGGCCCCGTGGGCATCAAGACCCTGGCAGTGGCCTGCTCCGAGGAGGTGCGCACGCTGGAGGACATCTATGAGCCCTATCTCATCCAGCGCGGCTTTCTCAAGCGTACGCCCCGCGGGCGCATGGCCACGCCGCGCGCCTACCGGCATCTGCGCATGCTTTCCTGAAGCGCGGGCCGTTGCCGCGACAAAAGGGGACGAGTATGCAGCTTGAGGTTCTGGCGGAGGAGTTTACGGTCTGCAAGGTTGCGCGGCCGGAGGATGTGCCCTTTGACGCGCCGTGGCTCTTCACGGGCCGGACGGACGGGGAGTGCTCCGTGGTCTGTCGTGTGGAAGACGCGCCGCGCGAAACGCTCGCGCGCGAGGACGGCTGGCGGGCCTTCCGCGTGGCGAGCAGCATGGATTTCGGCATGGTCGGCGTGCTGGCCGGGCTGGCGACGGCCCTGTCGGGGGCGCAGGTGAGCATTTTCGCCGTTTCCACCTTTGATACGGACTATATTCTGGTCAGGGCCGGACAGCTGGAAACGGCACTGTCGGTTCTGCGCGCGGCGGGGCATGGGGTGCGGCATCTGCGGCATCTGCGGCATCCGGCATAGGGCGGGCTCGTTCCCATTCATGCGGCCCGGTTTTTGTTGTTGACAAATTCCTGCCGTTGGGCGTAGAAGGGAATCTCGCGCTGCGGATCAGCCTTTGCCCGGGACGTGTTCCGGGAGTGAAAAAAAGGGGTTGACGCGCGGCGAGAAGAGGGGCATAACCGCTCCTCGCGTTCCGGGTGAACACGCGGCGCTGCAAAAAAGTTTTGCGAAGCCGAAAAAAAGTTGTTGACTTGGGGTGTGAAAGGGAGCATAAACGCTCCTCGCGCCGGGCGGAAGTCCGGCGGGCCGCGGAAGCGGGGTGGTTCATTGACAAGTGAATAGCGATTGGGAAGAAAGTCTTTGAGATTCCGATTTCCGCGGGGAACCGCGGGGATCTTGCAGAATTTGAACTGGAGAGTTTGATTCTGGCTCAGATTGAACGCTGGCGGCGTGCTTAACACATGCAAGTCGAACGAGAAAGGGGCTTCGGCCCTGAGTAGAGTGGCGCACGGGTGAGTAACGCGTGGACAATCTGCCCTTATGCGTGGGATAACAGTTGGAAACGGCTGCTAATACCGCATACGCTCAGGATGAACCTTTTGAGGAAAGGCG
>SUVB01000045.1:0-2500 GCA_015062205.1 Desulfovibrio desulfuricans | reverse complement strand
GCGCAAGTGGAGCCGTAGCGAAAGCGAGTCTGAAGAGGGCGATAAGTAGTGCGGATCAGACCCGAAACCGGGTGATCTATCCATGAGCAGGTTGAAGCAAGGGTAAAGCCTTGTGGAGGACCGAACCAATACCGGCTGAAAACGGTTTGGATGACTTGTGGATAGGGGTGAAAGGCCAATCAAACCCGGTGATAGCTGGTTCTCCCCGAAATATATTGAGGTATAGCCTCATGGATTGTCTACCGGAGGTAAAGCACTGACAGGGCTAGGGGTCCTACCAGATTACCAAACCCTTTCAAACTCAGAATGCCGGTCAGATGTACCATGGGAGTCAGACGGCGGGTGCTAAGGTTCGTCGTCGAGAGGGTAAGAGCCCAGATCAACAGCTAAGGCCTCCAAGTCCATGCTCAGTGGTTAAGGTGGTGACGTTGTAGAGACACCCAGGACGTTGGCTTAGAAGCAGCCATCGTTTAAAGAAAGCGTAATAGCTCACTGGTCTAATGACGTTGCGCCGAAAATGTAACGGGGCTAAGCATGGCGCCGAAGCTTTGAATTCCGCGCAAGCGGTCTGGTAGGGGAGCGTTCCTCACGGGCAGAAGTTGTGCCGTAAGGCATGGTGGACTGTGGGGAAGTGATTATGCTGACATGAGTAACGATAAAACGGGTGAAAAACCCGTTCGCCGTAAACCCAAGGTTTCCTGGGTAAAGGTAATCTTCCCAGGGTTAGTCGGTTCCTAAGGCCAGGCTGAAAGGCGTAGCTGATGGGGAATGTGTTAATATTCACATACTTGTAAGGGTGTGCGATGGAGGGACGCAGGAAGGTAGGCAGTCCGGGTGTTGGCTTACCCGGTGCAAGCAGGTAGGCGTGCCGTGCAGGCAAATCCGCATGGCTGAGCCGAGACGCGAGTCCGTGGCCGCAAGGCCTGAAGCTGCTGAGCCTCAACTGCCAAGAAAAGCTCCTAAGTTTAGCCCTTGCAAACCGTACCGGAAACCAACTCAGGTGGGTGGGATGAATAATCCAAGGCGCTCGAGAGAACTCTGGCCAAGGAACTCGGCAAAATAACCCCGTACCTTCGGAAGAAGGGGTGCTCCTTTGGGTGAAGCGTATTCACTATGTGAGCCTGAGGGAGCCGCAGAGAAATGGTGGTGGCGACTGTTTACTAAAAACATAGGTCTGTGCGAAGTCCTAAAGACGACGTATACGGACTGACGCCTGCCCGGTGCCGGAAGGTTAAAAGGAGGGGTCAGCGCAAGCGAAGCCCCGAATTGAAGCCCCGGTAAACGGCGGCCGTAACTATAACGGTCCTAAGGTAGCGAAATTCCTTGTCGGGTAAGTTCCGACCTGCACGAATGGCGTAACGATCTCCACACTGTCTCGGCCAGAGACTCGGTGAAATTGAAGTCGCGGTGAAAATGCCGTGTACCCGCAGA
This sequence comes from Desulfovibrio desulfuricans, assembly GCA_015062205.1. Taxonomy (GTDB): domain Bacteria; phylum Desulfobacterota; class Desulfovibrionia; order Desulfovibrionales; family Desulfovibrionaceae; genus Desulfovibrio; species Desulfovibrio desulfuricans_D. The sequence continues at coordinate 1,069 of SUVB01000045.1, read as the reverse complement.
AAGACGGAAAGACCCTGTGCACCTTTACTATAGCTTGACATTGGGATTTGGAACTGCATGTGTAGGATAGGTGGGAGGCATTGAACCCTGTACGCCAGTATGGGGGGAGCCACTGTTGAAATACCACCCTTGTTTTTTCAGGTCCCTACCCCTCACCCGTGACCCGGGGAGGGAACAGTGTCTGGTGGGTAGTTTGACTGGGGCGGTCGCCTCCTAAAGAGTAACGGAGGCATGCAAAGGTTCCCTCAGGCTGATTGGAAACCAGCCGTCGAGTGCAAACGCAGAAGGGAGCTTGACTGCAAGAGAGACATCTCGAGCAGGTACGAAAGTAGGTGTTAGTGATCCGGTGGTCCCGCATGGAAGGGCCATCGCTCATTGGATAAAAGGTACGCCGGGGATAACAGGCTGATCGCATCCAAGAGTTCACATCGACGATGCGGTTTGGCACCTCGATGTCGGCTCATCACATCCTGGGGCTGAAGCAGGTCCCAAGGGTACGGCTGTTCGCCGTTTAAAGTGGTACGCGAGCTGGGTTTAAAACGTCGTGAGACAGTTTGGTCCCTATCTTCTGTGGGCGTCGGAGAATTGCAAGGGCCTGTCCCTAGTACGAGAGGACCGGGATGGACGCACCCCTGGTGGACCTGTTGTCGCGCCAGCGGCACAGCAGGGTAGCTAAGTGCGGAAGGGATAACCGCTGAAAGCATCTAAGCGGGAAGCCTGCCTTAAGATAAGTTCTCCCTGGAGCAATCCCTGAAGGGCCGAGGTAGACTACCTCGTCGATAGGCCGGAGGTGGAAGCGCCGCGAGGCGTGGAGCTGACCGGTACTAATAGCCCGTGCGGCTTGTTGCGAAAAAACTTCCTTCCACCCTGTCAATTCCATTTCGGACGCCATCGTCCCGAGATTTCGTTGACAGCCATGGAGGAGAGGGTACACCCGATCCCATTCCGAACTCGGAAGTTAAGCTCTCCATCGCCGATGATACTGCATAACGTCATGTGGGAAAGTAGGCCGCTGCCAACGATTGCACAAAAGCCCCCTGCCGCTTCACGCGCGGGGGGCTTTTGCTGT
>SUVB01000044.1 GCA_015062205.1 Desulfovibrio desulfuricans | reverse complement strand
TTCACCATCCTTGTGCGAGACATGCGCGAGGCGCAGAAGACGTATTTCGCCACGCGCGCCCCGTCAGCCCTGAACAAGTCAAAGGCGCTGGAAAAGCAGGTGGACGTTGTGCTGAAGGAAATTTTCACCAAAGTGCAGCCGCAGGCCCGGCTTTTTTGAGGTAACAAGCCATGAATGACAATCTGTTACGCATTTCCGAAGTGTGCCGAATTGTTCCCTTGAGTCGCCCGACAATTTACCGCAGGATACGGGCGGGCTTGTTCCCGTCGCCAATCAAGGACGGGCGCTGTTCCTTCTGGCAGGAGGGAGAAGTCAGGGCGTATGCCGCGAACCTTGTTCAGCAGCAGCGCGCAGGGAATCCAGCATGTCCGCCCATGTCTGCATGAGCGCCCGCCTAGCGTCCATGTATTGCGCGCGGTTATATATGGCCCGGATTTTGTCTGCGCTGGCGTGGGCAAGCTGGGCCTCAATCACGTCCAGGCGTTCCCCTGCCTCGTTCAAGAGCGTGGAAGCCATGCTGCGGAAACCGTGCGCCGTCATTTGTTCCTTGGTGTAACCCATTCGCCGCAGGGCCACGTTTACAGCATTTTCAGACATGGGCAGGTCGTTGTTCCGGGGGTTCGGGAAGACATACCGCCCCCGCCCGGTGAAGTGCCGTATCAGGGTGAGCAAGTCCACAGCTTGGCGGGCAAGAGGAACAATGTGCGGTTCATTCCGCAGCTTGGCCTCCTTGGTCAGCTTCATTTTTTCGGCGGGGATTGCCCACTGCCGCCGCTCAAAATCCATTTCTGCCCATTCTGCATGACGTATGGGGCCAGGACGGCAGAACGTAAGAGCCGAGAACACAAGGGCCGCCCGGACAACAGGCGTCCCGCGGTAGCCCTCTATGCGCAGCATCAGTTCTCCGGCGGCCTCCGGCGTGGTGATGGCCGCAAAATGCGACTTGGCCCTCTGGGTCAGCGCGCCGCCAAGGTCACGGCACGGGTTAGACTTCACAGCCTGCGCAGCCACGGCATAACGGAACACCAGGGAGCATATGCCCAGAACACGCTTTGCGACTTCCAGCGCGCCGCGCGCTTCGATTCCCTTCACGACGCGCAGTACGTCCGCAGGCCCAATGGTATCAATGGGCATCGACCCGATAGCCGGATAGACATTTGCCACAAGCCGACTGACAACCGTTTCCCTGTGCCGTTCTGACCACACACCGGCCCGGCCTTCTATCCAATCCATAGCAACAGATTCAAACGTCTTGGTTTGCGACTTCCGCGGGGCATTTGTCCCCGGGTCAGTCCCGCCATGCAACACGCGGCGGGCCTCCTCGCATTTCTCCCGCGCCTGCCGCAAAGAAACCTCCGGCCATGCCCCCAAGGCCAACCGTTTTTCCTTGCCCCCAAAACGGTATTTCCAGCGCCACAGCTTGCTGCCTGCCTTGCTCACTTCAAGATACAGGCCGTGCTGGTCATACAGGCGCTCAATCTTCCCGCTGGGCCTGATTCCGCGCAGTTTTGCTTCGGTCAGTGGGGGCATAAAAAGAACCTCCAAAGAAAAGTTGAAAGGCAGGATGCCCCCAAAAACAGGGCCACTTGCCTGTATGCCCCCTGAAATGCCCCCAACATGTTTGAGCTGTCAAGATTATTAATGGACACCATGACACAGGGAAAAGGATAAAAAACAAGGTTTCATGCGCCTTTTGAGACCACATGAAACCTTGTGATTGTATCTTCTGGCGGAGAGGGTGGGATTCGAACCCACGTGCCCCATCACTGGGACAACTCGATTTCGAGTCGAGCGCGTTACGGCCGCTTCGCTACCTCTCCGCAGATGCGAGCTTTTCACCCGGCAACTGGAGTTGAAAACATACCCCTTTTTTTAAGGAAAGGCAATGCGTCGAAAGCCTATCCCCTTCCATGCCGTTACTGTGTCGGGTTCGCAGGCGTGCGACGACTGCCTGCAACCCGGCTGCGCCCTCGCTCCACCGCCCCCTGCGGGCCGCCCCGCTCTGCAGAGTGCAGCACGGACGAATCCCTTTACATTGCGTACTTCCGCAGCTATGAATACGGCTCGTTGATTTCGAGGGATTCTCATGTCTCATGCTCACTACATTGCTGCAGGCGAAACGTGAAGCCGATTGCAGCGGGGCGGTTCGTCCCGTCACAATCGGCGGCAATACGTGTGACATTCCCGTTTCCCGCCATTCTGCCCCCGCTGCTTCTTCAAAACGCCCGCTGCCTCGCGGCCATCTCTCCGGCAAGTGCCGCTCCAGGCCGCAAGTTCGGCCTGTTGCCGCGCTTCCGGCGATCTTTCACAACCTTCTATCAGCACAAGGAAACTGCCATGATTACCCTGACACAGGACGCAGAAAAAGAACTGACCGCGTATTTTGCCGCCAATCCCGACGTGCAAAAATCCGTGCGGCTCTATCTCGCGCCGGGGGGCTGCTGCGGCCCCGCCGTCGCCATGGCCCTGGACGAAGCCAACGATCAGGACGAGACCGAAGAAGTCGCGGGCATCATGTTCTGCACGTCCAAAACATTTTATGCGAATGTCGGCGCGTTCACTGTCGATGCCAATTACGCGGGTTTCCACATCGCAACGGAAAAACCGCTGCCCAATACGGGCGGTCAGGGAGGCTGCGCCTCTTGCGGCGGTGGTTGCGGCGGCTGCCATTGACGGCCTGCTGAACGCTGGAACCGTGGCGCGCCACATGGCCCCGCCGACGCGACGCGCCGAACGCATCTGCAACAAGGACGGACAGATGGAAAAGGAACTGGATTGCCGGGGGCTCGCCTGCCCCGGTCCCGTGATGCGTTGCCGCGACCTGCTGACGGCGGACAGACCCGCCGTGCTGCGTGTGCTGGTGGACAATGCCGCCGCCTCGGAAAACGTCAGCCGTTTTCTGGGCCGCAACGGCTACCAGACCGCCGTATGCAGGAACAGCGACCGTCTTTGGACCATCAGCGCCGCCGGCGGCGACAGCCCGGCGGCATCCCCGCAAACTACGCCGGAACCTCCGGCCCCGGCGGACGGCAGAACGCTGGTGCTCATCACCACCGAAACGCTGGGCCGCGGCGATGACGGGCTGGGCGTGAAGCTCATGGAAAACTTCCTGGGCAGCCTGCCCGAACTGGGCGCGGGCCTGTGGCGCGTGGTGCTGCTCAACGGGGGCGTGAAGCTTGCAGCAACGCCCGGCAAAACTCTGGAGAACCTCCGCGCGCTGGAGGCCGCAGGAGTCGGCGTGCTGGTATGCGGCACCTGTCTCAACCACTACGGGCTCATGGAGCAAAAACAGGTGGGAGAAACGACCAACATGCTGGATATTGTCAGCAGTCTGGCGCTGGCGGGCAAGGTTATCCGGCCGTAACATCCGCTTCGGGAGAGACCGGCCCGTATTTCTGCGCCGACTGCAGTTGCAGCGGCACGCTCCCGGCGGAAAGGCATTCCGACAACACCGCACGATGACGGCCGGGGCATCCGCCCCGGCCGTCATCGTGCGGAATATCGGCGTTCCGCTTTTCCGGCTGTGCGCAGTGCGCTACTTCTTCGCGCCCCGGCGCTTTTCCCAGAGTTGCATTTCCTTCATCTTCTTGCGGCGTTCACGCTGCAGCGCCTTGCACACCAGCGGGGCGTCCTTCTTCATGCCGTACTTTTCACGATACTCTTCAGGCGTCAGGCCGTGTTGCGCAAGATGGCGCTTGGTGAGTATCTTGAAATTCTTGCCGCACTCCAGACATGTAACGGATTTTTCCTTTACAGACTTCTTGGAGTCAACATCAACGGCCGGGCACTCGCCGGCGACTTCGCCGCCGGCAATGCTCCGCAGGCTGGCCGCAACCTTCTGTACAAAAGCGGCGATTTCATCTTCAGACATGACGCGCACGCCGGCCTGGGCTCGGGCCAGTTCAATGGCTTCCTTCAGATAGTCGTCCATACAACCCCCACAGATGTTTTTCTTGCTCATACAGAGTTGCCCTTCACAATGCAAGGAATTTGTAACAGTTTTTCTCTGCGACGCAATAAAAATATCGGGGTTCTGCGAACGCCGCTCCCGTGCCTGCTGTCCCTTTGCCTGAGCGACGGCCGCGCCTTGCGTCCTTGACCTCTTCATAAAATGGAGACAAACTTTTACATGACATGTAGCCTCCCCAAAATTCTTCCCCTTCTATCTGCCTAAAGCAAAGAATACCGGCATCCGATAAGCTGTGAGATTTCCAGAAACCCACCAAGGAGTGGCCACATGAAACTGAACCTGCAGAACAAACTCCTCCTCCCCAGCCTGACGACGCTTCTCGTACTGATGGTTGCCAGCGCGTTCATGCTGTCGCACATGGTCGTCAAGCAGCTGGAGGAAGACACCCTCAGCATGCTCAATGCGGGCAACACCATCCTTGCCAAGAGCATCGCGAGCTCCGCAAGCAACTACAAGGACAATGTGAACGCCATGGCCGCCATGGCCCGGCTGAAGCCCCTGGCCGACCACCTGAGCGGCCTGACGCCCCCCAGCGGCATGACCCGCGAAGATGCTGCGGCCCAGGCGCAGAAGGTGATGGAGGGCTTCCCCGCCGTTTACCACGCCTTCGCCCAGATGAACCTGGCCGGGCCGGACGGCCTGGTGGCGGCCAGCAGCAGCGCGGCCAGCGTGGGCAAGGTCAGGGTGAGCGAGCGCAACTACTTCAAGGAGGCCATGCAGGGCAAGACCGTCATCTCCGATCCGGTCATGAGCAAGTCGCTGAACGAAAAGACCGTCATGGTGGCCACGCCGCTGAAGAACAGCAAGGGACAGGTTGCGGGCGTCATGTACGCCATCCTGCCCTGCAAACGGCTCATCAAGGACACCATTGAAGGCGTCAAGATCGGCAGGACCGGCTATTCCTACCTGGTGGACAGTTCCTCCGGCCTGATGCTGGCATACCCGGACTACGACAAAGTACAGACCATGAACATGTACAAGTCCCAGCCCTGGATGCAGCGCATCGCCGACGGGCAGTCCGGCATCAAGGACGACTACTACTCCAGCGAGGGGCTGCGCCGCCTGGTGGCCTACTACAAGGAGCCCACGTCCGGCTGGCTCGCGGTTTCCTGCCTTGAGGAGGAAGAGCTGGAGGAACAGGTCTCCTACATCCGCAACATCACGCTGGCCCTGATGCTGGGCAGCGCGCTGATTGTGGCCGTGATCCTCATCATCGTCATCCGCTCCATGACTCGTGACGTCCAGACCACCAACATCTTCGCTCAGGCCGTGGCGGGGGGAGATCTGGACAAGACCCTTGATGTGCGGCGCACTGACGAACTGGGTTCACTGGGCGACGCGCTGCGCCGGATGGTCGAGTCGCTCAAGAAAATGATCCGCGCCTCGCAGGAGGAATCCGAAAAGGCCAGGCTTGAAGCGGAAAAGGCCCAGCAGGCCATGGCGGAGGCCGATGTGGCCCGCAGCAGGGCCGAGGAGGCGCAGAGCCGCATCCTTTCCGTGGCCGAACGGCTGGGGCAGATGGTCAGCGTCATATCCTCGGCCTCCACGGAGCTGGCCGCCCAGATCGAGCAGTCCGACAAGAGCGCCAACGACTCCGCCACCCGCCTTGCGGACGCGGCTTCGGCCATGAACGAGATGAACGCCACCGTGCAGGAGGTGGCCCGCAACGCCGCCAACGCCGCCAACGCCTCCGCCGAAACACGGCAGAAGGCCGTGGCGGGCGCGGAGGTGGTCGGCAAGGCCGTGGAAAGCATTGAGGAAATGCGCAAGGCCTCGCTGGCGCTCAAGGACGACATGACCGAACTGAGCGAACACGCCCAGAGCATCTCCCAGATCATGGCCGTCATTTCGGATATTGCCGACCAGACCAACCTGCTGGCGCTCAATGCCGCCATTGAGGCGGCCCGCGCGGGCGAGGCCGGGCGCGGATTCGCCGTGGTCGCCGACGAGGTGCGCAAGCTGGCCGAAAAGACCATGGCCTCCACGGCCGATGTGGGCAACGCCACCAAGGCCATTCAGGACAGCACGGAAAAGAGCATGGACGGCATGGCCAAGGCTGTGGAACGCCTGGAAGAGGCCACGCAGTTCGCGCGCGAATCCGGCGCGGCGCTGGAGGAAATCGTCGCCAATGTGGAGGCCACAACGGACCAGGTGAACGCCATCGCCACGGCGTCGGAGGAGCAGTCCGCCGCCAGCGAGGAGATCAACCGCTCCGTCATCGAGGTCAACAACCTTTCGTCGCAGACGGCACAGGCCATGAGCGAGGCGGCCAAGGCCATCGCCGACCTCTCCGCGCAGACGCAGCAACTCAGTTCGCTTATGCAGGAGATGCAGCAGTAACCCGCCGTTCCGGCAAGGGACGTTTTGCGGCCCGGCCCCTTGTACGGGCCGGGCCGCTTCTTTGCATTGCACGGTCCCCCAAAGACGCGGCATAGCGGACGGCGCATCGCGACGGTTCCCGGCAGGAATGGCCCGCCCCACGGCCTCCGGGCGTGATGCCCCCTCGGCCGGTGAATCGGCCGGCAAACGCGGTGGGCCTGCCCTATGGTTCCAGGGCGCGATGTTCCGCGGCCACCTGTGCGAGCAGGGCTTCCATATTGGACACGGCAGTAAGGCGCAGCCCGCTGTCCGCCGTCGTGACACGCCCCGTCACAGGGTAGGACTCGCCGTTGCCGCCGTCATGCACCACAAAGGGCACCAGCCAGCCGTCGCCGTCGCGGCGGGCCGGTCCCACGTCGCGCACTTCCTTGCGTCCCGTGGAGGCGTCGGCAAACAGGGGCGCCAGCAGCCCCTGCGCGGCGGCCCCGGAAGGTCTGCGCCCGGCAAAGGCCCCGGAGGCCACGCCGTTGAGCACAAACGCGCGGGTTTCATTGAGCAGCAGGGCCCGCACGCTCCCCTCCTTTTCCGCCGCCTGCGAAAAGAGCAGGGCCACCATGGGCGGCAGCTCGCGGGCCGTTTGCGGATCGCGCGCGCGACGCACAAAGATGTCCAGAGCCTGCTCCAGCACGGCGTCCACGTCCACCAGCCGCTCAAAAGCCTCCACATCGGCATTGTCCACGGCCCTGCCCGCGTCAATGACGCACTGACGCGGATCGTCCGCCGCAGCGGCAGCCCGGGGGAAGAAGAAAAGGCAGCACGCCAGCGCCCACGCGGCGCACAGCGCACGGGCCGAAACGGTCCGGCAGCAGGTCAGCATCAGCATAGTTCCTCCGGCAAGCGCCCCTTCAGGGGCAGGGGCAGACCGCAAGCGACATGCAGCACCGTGCCGCAGGCCCGCGCCAGCATCTGGTTGGCCAGGCCGAGCGCATCCTGATAGCTGCGGCCCACGGCGGACAGGGGCACCATGCCCAGACCGGCCTCCAGACTGACCAGCGCCAGCGGCAGCCCGGGGGCGGCCGCCAGCGACGCCAGCGCCGCCACACGCTCGAGAACGGCGTCTTCCGCCATGTCGCAGGCCAGCATATTGGCGATCCACAAACTTACGCAATCGAACAGGGCCACGCCCGGCCGCTCCGCCTCCGGGCCGTCGCAGCGCGCCCGCAACGCATCCACGGGCGCAAGGGGCGCTTCCAGGCACTGCCAGCCCGCGCCCCGCTCGGCCCGATGCCGGGCGATGCGGGCGGCCATCGTCGCATCGTCAACGCGGGCCGTGGCCACATAGAGCCGTCGCGCCGCGCGGGCTTCGGCCCAGCGCTGGGCCAGAGCGCTCTTGCCGCTGCGCACGCCGCCCACAAAGAGTACGGAATCCGCGCTCAACGGGCGGCCTCTTCCGCCGGACGCGGCGCAGGCGGCGAGGGAAGCGCGGGCACGGCCTTCGGCATGGGCGAAGCCGCCGGAGGCGGGGTCAGCTGTTCCGCCGGAGAGGCCGGCGGCGTCAGCGCGCCTGCGGGCGGGGGAAGCTTCGGCTGCGCGGACGGCGTCGGAACCGGCGTCTCCGGCGCAGGCGCGGCAGACGCTGCGGGCGACGCGGACGGCGGTGCAGGAGCCGACGGCGTCGGGGCGGGCGACGCGCCGTCCGCCCCACCGGAAGCGCGGGGAGCCGACAGTTCCCGGCTGCGGGCAGCGGCCGGTTGCGTGCTCCGGCGGGCCAGATCGCGCAGAACGCTTGCCGAAGCCCGCACGGAGGCCAGCGCCTGCGCGTCGGTTTTCAGGCGACGACCTACCCATTGAGCCAGAAACAGCAGTGTGTCGTCATCCAGCGACAGGCCGCCGCCCTGCCGCACCGCAGCCACAAGGGAACGCTCTGCGACAGCCTGACTGTCCAGCGCGCGGCGATAGCGGGCGGTCAGGCCCTCCACCCGCAGGGAGGCCGTGGAGAGCTGCGCGGCGGAGGCCTTGTCCTCCCGCAGCCGGTCCAGATCAAACACGGCGTCGGCCAGTTGGGCGTTGACGTCCACGACGCCCTGGGCGGCCTTGTCCACCGCATTCAGGCGCGCGGGAAGATCGGAGACGGAAGCCACGCCTTCCAGCGCCCCCGCCAGCAGCGCTGCGCGCCCCGCCAGCGCCGTGCGCAGCTGCCCCGTCTGCTCCGGCGTGAATCCCTTGGCGGCGGCCTCATGGTTGACGGCTTCCAGAAAACGGTCGGCATACAGGCCGTACAGGCCGCGCAGCATGGTGGGCTGGAAGGCGTAGCGCAGCAGCGCGTCACGCCCGCCGCCCCGGCCGCCGGACGCGGCGGCCAGCTTGACGCCGTACCGCTGGTTGAGCGACTGCACGCTGACGTTCAGCGAGCCGCCCTGCGGCCCGCGCTTGTAGCGCGAAACCACCCAGGCCGCCAAATCTTCCACCACATCGGGACGCACCCGGCTGTCTTCCGTGACTTTGGGCATCACCTGCGGCCCGCCGCCCTGCGCGGCATCGTTCCGTCCGGCGACGGGCGCGGCTTCGCCCGAGGGGACGCCGGCCGTACCGGAACCGGAGGCGGCAGGGGCGTCTGCCGGGCCGCCGCCCACAGCCCCCTGCACCGTCTGCCCCGCCAGCGTGCCGGGCAGCGTCGGCGGGTTGACGACAGCGGGCGGCGGGGGCGGCGGCGCTTCGCGCAGAAAACTGCCCGCGCCGGCCAGCGGCGTGCCCTCGGTGACATCGTCGATGACCCCGGCGGCCTCCTCGCGCCAACGCAGGCGCGTATCATCGTCGCGCGTCAGCCAGAACGCCGCGCCGCCCACAAGCAACACCGCCAGCACGGCCAGTATGACAGTTTTATACGCGCCCGCACGGGACGGGTCCGGCTTGGGCAGCTCCGCAATGCCCGGCACGCTCTGGGCCTTTTTCTGCAATTTCATATGAACTCCTGCGGCAGTACGGCGGGAACAGGGCGTTTCCTGCGCCGCCGGACGCCTTGCCGCGCGCTGCGCACGCGGCGCATCGCCGTGAGGGCTGCGCGCACTCTCCTTTCGGCGCATGCCGTCTGCATCGTGTACAATAGCATTGCTCCCTCCCGCTGTGAAGATATTTTCCAGACACTTTCCGGATAGTTTCCAGATGGGCAGGCCCCGGAAAGGCCGGGAGCGGAGAGACATGCACGTTGCTGGAGGCAATCAGAACCTTCCTGAAAAGCCGACATGTTGCCGACAAGATGCGCATACGGGCAAAACTTCCGGGGCAGGCGACGCATTGCGTCTCCGCGCCGCGAAGGATATAATGACGCATCACCTTTCACATCAGGGCCGCCTTTGGACGGCAGCGAGGCACACCATGCAGACTCCCCCCAACATCCTCACCATTGCCGGTTCCGATTCGGGCGGCGGCGCAGGCATCCAGGCCGACCTCAAGACCGTCATGGCGCTGGGCGGCTACGGCATGAGCGTCATCACCGCCCTCACGGCCCAGAACGGGCTGGGGGTCACGGGCATCCACGCGCCTGAGCCGGAATTCGTGGCCTTGCAGCTGCGCACGGTGCTGGAGGGGTTTCCCGTGGCGGCGGCGAAAACCGGCATGCTCTTTTCCGCCCCCATCATCCGCGCTGTGGCGCAGGAGTTGCGCAACCGCAGCTTCCCGCTGGTGGTGGATCCCGTCTCCGTCAGTCAGAGCGGCAGCCGCCTGCTGCAGGAGGACGCAATTTCCGCCCTGATGGAGGAGATGCTGCCCGGCTGCGATCTGCTGACCCCCAACCGCCCGGAGGCGGAAATGCTCACGGGCCTGCGCATCAGTTCCACGGACGATGCTGCGGCGGCCGGTGAAAAACTGCTGGACATGGGCGCAAAGGCCGTGCTCATCAAGGGCGGACACATGGAGAGTTCCGTGGTCGTCACCGACTGCCTGTGCCTGCCCGGCCAGCCGCCCAAATGCCTTCCGCAGGCCAAGGTGGAAACAACCAACAACCACGGCACCGGCTGCACGCTCTCGGCGGCCATCGCCACGGGCCTGGGCAAAGGCCTGCCCCTGCAGGCCGCCGTGGCCGGGGCGCAGGAATTTCTCAACCTGGCATTGCGCAGGAGTTACGCGCCCGGCAAGGGCTGCGGCCCCGTAAACCATGCTGCGGGGCTGCAATTCCGGAGCAGATAACCTTCCGGAGCTTGTCTGCTCCGACGGCGGCGCGTACAGCCGCCCGCGCTGCAACTGAACGGAAATGCCGCGCCTTCTCCGCGCCGCAGCCGTTGTGACGAAGGCAATCCGCTCCACCCGGCACAAGCGGCAATGGAGCTTCTTCTGTTGTGCCCCGCCGGGATCGCGTTGCCTGCCGGGCCTTGGCGCAGTTTTTGCATCGCCCCCGCTGACGGTTCTTAACGTCAAAAATCAGGCGGCGTGCGATGCCTTTTCGTTTCAGAATGCAAAAAGTGCTCGACTTCCGGGAGCAGCTGGAAGAAGAAGCCAAGGTCGATCTTGCGCTGAAGCAGCAGAAACTGGAAGCGGCCCGCGCGCGCTTTGAACAGCTCAAGCAGGAACTGCGCGCCGCAGAGGAGCGGCTGAGCGCGGCGGCCCTCAAATCTGCGGCCGAACGCTGGCTGCAGGAGCAATACGTCAAGGGCCTGCGCGGCGATGTGGGCGCGACGGCCCTGCAGGTCCGCATGCTGCAGCAGCTCACGGACGAGGCCCGCAAGCTGCTGGCGGCCCGCGCCATGGATCGCAAGCTGCTGGAAAAGCTCAAGGAACGGCAAAACAAGCACTTCCTGCACGAGGAATACCTGAAGGAGCAACGCGTCAATGACGAAACAGCCACACTCCGGTACAAAGCTCCGGCTCTCTAAGCTCTTCCACTGGCTGGCGGTGCTCTGTTTCATCAAGCTCTCCATCCTTGGCGCGCTGCTGCTGGATCTTCCCCTGCCCACATGGCTGGGCGGGGAAGCCCGCGACCCGGCCCGGCAGGAACAGACGCCCCCGGCTTCCCCCCCCGCTGCGGCAAACGACATGGCCGCCCGCAACGCCGCTCCCGCGCAGGCCGGGGCCGCGCGCGACGAACGCCCCGCACCGCAGGCGCAGGCCGGGCCGCCCCTTTACAGCGATGCGGAACACGCCCCCCAGGGCGCCGAAGCGGCCCGCCTGGCCGCAGCCGCACGCCCGCGCGACAACCGCGCCGCGCCGCTGGTGGATGCCGCCCTGCCCGCCCCGCTCGTCCGGGCGGGACTGCCCGGCAACGCGAAGCCGGACGGCGGCGATGCCGCCGGAGCTCCCCCGGCCTTCACGCAGCACATGCCCACCCCGGCAGCCCTGCCCGCCCCGCAGGCACAGCCGGGCGCGCCGACCCCGGCCGGCGGCCTGCTGCTGGCTTCGGCCCGACCCAACCGCGCTGACGAATCCGACCTGCTGGACCTTTTCGGCCTGCGCCGCCTGCCTGTTCCCGGTCTGGGCAGCGTGCAGGCGGCCCACGCCGCCGCCCTCGACATGCCCGTGCCCCAGACGCCCGGCACATCCGCACCGACCTCCGCCTTTGCCCCGCCGGAGCAGGGCGCGCCGCTCAGCGTTCCCGGCGCGCCGCCCATCCCGGCCAACATCCCGCGCGGCCAGGGCGGCGACGGCGCGCCTCTGCCGCCGCGCAACGCCGCAGCCCCGACGCCCGTCGCGCCCCCCCTGCCGCAGGGTACCGGAACGCCCGGCGCAGCCGCTCCCTCCGGCATGCCTGCGCCCTCCGTGAACCGGGGAGGCGCTGCCGCCGGCAATGACGCCAACCTCAAGGCGCAGGAACTGGCCCGGCAACAGCAGGACATCCTCATGCTGCGCCAGCAGATGGACCAGCGCCTCAAGGACATGCAGAACACCGAAAAAAAGATGCAGGACATGATCCGCGAGGCCAAGGGGCTGGAAAATGAAAAGGTGAAGCGCCTCATCCTCACCTATTCCAACATGAAGCCCAAGGCCGCCGCCAAGGCATTGGAAAACATGGAAGAGCGCGTGGCCATCCGCATTCTTTCGGGCATGACGCCCAAGCAGTCCGGTGAAATCATGACCTATATGGAGCCGGTCAAGACGGCCAAGCTCACGGAACTCATCACGCGCATGAGGATCACCGACTGATGCGCCTCAAGCTGGTGCTGGCCTATGTGGGAACCAACTACAGCGGCTGGCAGATACAGGAGAAGCGCGACCCGCCCCCCACCGTGCAGGCCGCGCTGGAGGCGGCCCTGCGCAGGATAGCCTGCGCGCCCGTGCGCGCGCACGGCGCCGGCCGTACGGATGCGGGAGTGCATGCCCACGGGCAGGTGGCGCACTGCGACGTGCCCGACCAAAGGGCCGGGCTGGACTGGCGGCACAGCCTGAACGCCCTGCTGCCCCCGGACATCCGCGTGGTGCAGGCGGAACCCGCCGCGCCCGACTTTCACGCCCGCACGGATGCCCTGCACAAGACCTATGCCTACCGGTTCTGGCAGGAACGCGCCTTTGTGCCGCCATGCCTCGCCCCCTTTGTCTGGGCCTGCGGCCCTCTTGACGCTGACGCCATGCGGGCGGCCCTGCCCCATCTGCTGGGGCGGCATGATTTTGCAAGCCTGCGCAACGCGGGCACGGATATGGAAAGCAGCGTGCGCACCGTACTGGCGGCTGAAGTGCGTCCCCTGCCCCCCTGCGGAGACTACCCGCCGCACGCGCCTCAGCTCTGCCTGAACGTCACCGCCGACGGCTTCCTGAAGCAGATGGTGCGCAACATGGCCGGCCTGCTGGCGGCCTGCGGCCAGGGCAGAATACGGCCCGCCGATCTTCCCGCGCTGCTGGAAGCCCGCGACCGCCGGGCAGTGACCTCCGTCACCGCGCCGCCGCAAGGCCTGACGCTCGTGCGCGTGACCTACGCCTGACGCGCCCCCGGCGCGGGGAAAGAGGGGCAACGGCTGAAGCACGGGAAAAGCGCGTTTTCCCGCCAACATGCAACGCGGGCGGCTGTTTTTCACAGCCGCCCGCGCCGATATGCCAAACCTTGGAGGGAAATCCGCCCTAAATCATCTCGTTCAGGCCGGACTGGTCCTGCGCCCGGAATTTCTGCTGCAGCATCAGCGGCAGAGCATCGGGGTCGGCCGGGTCATACTCGAACATGACCGCCGTGCCGAAGCAGGAGAAATACTTGCTGCCGTCAGGGTGGAAGGCCACATTTTCATTATAGCCCACTATGGCCTGGGCGCCCTTGTTCATGGCGCGGGCCGCCATGCCGAAAAAGGCCTCCTCCGAGTCATAGCCGCGGCAGCACACCAGCCCCAGAACCTTGGCAATATGCCGGCCTTCCACCTGGTGCGTCGTCACCACGGGGAACCGCCCGGCAAGGAACACCTCGCGCACTTTTTCAGTGGCGCCGAAAGAACCGGCCGTCTTCTCGCCCTTGCGCTTCTTCTTGTCCTGGCCCCCCATCAAAAAGAACATGGCAACCTCCCAAACAGGTGGATTGTGAACAGTATTGCCATGAGATATGCAATACGCTTGCCAACGCTATTTTATCTTTTAATTTCTATATATTAAAGTTATTCTCAAAAATTTCGTCAAAAATCCGGCGTACTGTGCCGCACGCGCACGCGCGCTTCATTGGCCACCCGCACAAATTCATTGTAGGCGCTGCGGCAGGCCAGCACGGCCCTGTTCAATTCCTCGCGCACGGCATTGTGGAATCCCTCGGCTGCGCCGCGCGCGATGCCCTGCCGGTATGCGGCGGCATCCTTGAGGAACTGGCGGAAGGGCCGCTCCACGGCGGGAGGAGCCATGAAAGGCGGCCGTCCGGCCTCGGCGATGTCTGCCTCCATGTCCCGCCCCAAGGCGGCAAGGGCCTCTCTGTCCGGCCGGGGAAGGGTCAGCAGTTGGGCCATCTTGCGGTGCACAGCAAAAATGCGGTTGGCGGCGAGAATCTGGCGGCGCAAGGGATGGCCCTGCAGCAAAAATTCCTCGGCCGGACCGGACAGGCCCTCCACAATGCGCAGCCAGCCGTCGCGCGCAGCCGTGTACACCGCATGCGCCCGGAGGATGCGTTGCCCCAGCTGCTTGCCGCGCACGCCGTCATCCTGAATGGAGGCGTCCTCCACATAATCTTCCAGGGCGCGGTAGTCAGCGCGCATGTCGGCAATGGCCTTGTCCATGTTTTTTGCGTAGGCGGCCAGTTCCTTTTCCTGATCCGGCGTGAACAGCCCCTTTGGGGGGACAAGGCGGCGGCTCAGGGCCGCATCGGCCTCGGCGTCAATCTTCGGACGCCGGGCCAGCTGCCATTCCGCAAGGTAATATTCGGTGTAGGCGGCCAGCACATCGGTCTGCGCGTACTTGCCGGAGGCCAGCGCCATGGAGGCGGCGTTGGCAAAGGCCACCAGGCTGTCGGCGCGGGCCAGTTCCTCCGGGCTGGGAGGCGCGACCGCGGCCTCTCCTGCGTCGGAGGCGGGCGGCGGGGGCGCCGCAGCGGGAGAATGGGGCGTCACTTCCGGCGATGCCGGGCGGGCGGGTGCGCTTTCAGATGCGGCTGCGCCGCTCTCCTCCGGCGCAGGCTCCCTGTCCGGGCCGGAATCGCAGGCGGCCGGCAACAGGCCCGACAGGAGGGCCGCCGTCAGCAGAAAGGAATGTCTGTTCATAAATACGTTGAAACACTTCCGCGCCACTGGTGCGGAAGTTCTGAAAAAAGTGCAGAACAGCGGGGTCAGGCCCGCTCCCGGATCCAGGCGTCCAGCCCCGTGAGGTCTTCGCCCCAGGGGAAATTGCCGCCCTTGAGGATGGGGCCGACCCCGTAAAACTGCGTGCCCGCACATTCGGCGGCGTCGCGGTCCGTGGGGGCGTCGCCCACCATGAGCACATCGGCCGGGTCCAGTTTCTGCGCACGCACGATGTTTGCCAGCACTTCGGCCTTGGCCGGGGGCGAACCGTGTATGCCGTCAAAATACCCGTCCAGCCCGCGCAGTTGCAGCACCGCGACCAGCTCCTCCTGCGGCGCGCCGGAGCAGACGAACAGGGGCAGCCTGCCGCGCCAGCCGTCCAGCACTTCCTGAATGCCGGGAATGAGCGCGCAACGGCGCAGCTCGTCCATGGCGTATTCCGCAAAGAGGTCGCCCAGCCTGCGGGATTCTTCGGGCGTGATGGCCTTGCCCAGCACGTTTTCATACAGCCATTCAAACTTCTTGTAGCGGCTCACCCCGCCGTGCACCTTGTGGTACATGAGCAGGCGGTCACGGGCTTCCGCGCCGAAGGGCTCGGCCACGCGGGCAAAGGCCTTTGTCTTCACGGGCACGCTGTCCAGGATGACGCCGTCACAATCAAAAACAAGACATTGCAGAGCCATGATGTTCCTTGTTGGAAAGCCGGCGGCGCATGCCCTGATGCGCAGCGCGCCGCGCGGCAATAGCTAGTCTGCGGGCCGCTGCGGGGAAACGCCCTGCCCGCGCATGCCGATGAGCCTGGCGGGCACGCCGCCCACAATGCTGAACGGAGCCACATTGCGCGTGACCACCGCGCCCGCGCCCACCACGGCCCCGCGGCCTATGCGCACATCCGGCGTGATGACGCAGTTGGCCCCTATCCACACATCGTCCTCAATGACAATCTGCCCCGGCACATGCCCCTGCTGCATGATGGGCACATCCTGCCGGGCAATGCAGTGGTTGGCCGCACGGATGACCGTGCCCGGCCCCACCGCCGTCTGCGCGCCGATCTCGATGCGCCCGGCGTCCGCGCCCACGTGCACAAAGGGGGAAAGGGCCACATTGTCATGCAGCACCAACTCGCCGCCCGTGGCCGTGACAAAACAGCCCCGGCCCACGCGTACGCCCCTGCCCAGCCGCATGCCGCGACACCCGGCAAGGCTCAGCCCGGTGCTGAAGCGCACAGAACCGCACTGCGCAAACAGCCAGCGCCAGGCCAGCAGACGCAGGGCGATGCCCAGCGGCGTGGGAATCCAGGCAAACAGGGCAATCCACAATTCCTCAAGGGCCGCGGACACACGGGCGCGCAAGGCAGGCCCGCGCCCCCCCGCCCCCTGTGCCGGAACTGCGGCGGAAGCGGCGACGGGCCCGCCCGCCGCGTCGGGAACGGGCTGTCCGGTCGCTTCCGCGTGCTCCCCTGCGCCGGGCAAAGGCATAAATCCCGCCTCCTACTTGCTGTAGTTGCGCATGAGGTCGTCGCCGTCCATGAGGCGGGTCACGCGGGCCAAGTCCTCCGGCGTGTCCACGCTCCATGTACGGGCCGTGGTGGGCACCATGCGCACTTTTTCGCCGTATTCCAGAATGCGCATCATGTCCACGGATTCATAGATCTCCAGCGGGCTTTCCTCCATTTCGTTGAAACGGAGCAGGTAGTCGCGCCGGAAGGGAATGATGCAGACCTGCTTGCGCATGGGCACCCTGTCCGAACCCTTTTTGCGCGAAGGGATGGGCTCACGCGAGAAGTAAAGGGCGTTGCTGTTGCGGTCCACCACCACCTTGACCTCGTTGGGGTCCTCAAATTCCTCCAGCGTGTCCATCTCGGCCATGAGGTTGACCACGTTGATGGAAGCGTCCCTGAGCATGGGTTCCACGGCGGCGTCGATCATCTCCGGGCGGACCATGGGCTCGTCGCCCTGTACCATGACCACGATGTCGGCCTTCTTGCCCGTGGCGGCCTCGATCTTGAGCAGAGCCTCGGCGGTGCGCGTGGAGCAGCGCACATGATGGTCGCCCGTCATGACGCAGGAAAGCCCCGCGTCCTTGCAGTAGTTTTCGATGATTTCGTCGCAGGTGGCCACATAGGTGGCGGCGAGGGTTTTGCTCATGGCCGTGCGGAAGGCCACATGCCCCACCATGGGAACGCCGTGGATGAGGGCGAGCGGTTTGCCGGGATAACGGCTGGAGCCCATGCGTGCGGGAATGATGGCGATAATGTTCATGCGATTCTCCTCATGCCCCGTGCGGGCGTGCCGCGCGGGATGCTGCTGTCAGGACAAACACCACAAGAAAACAACGCGGCCTATGCGCCGGGCTGCAGACGGCGCAGCAGGGTTTCCAGCCTGTTGCGCGCCGCGCTTTCGACGGCCAGCCGTTCTTCCAGTTTTTTCAGGGCCGCCTCACTGCGGCTGATGGTATCAAAGAGGCCCCGCAAAAGATAGAAGGCCCCGCGCCCGCCGTATCCCGCATTGTCCACGGGGCCGCCATAGGGGCTGCCGCCCATGCGCAGCCAGCGCGTTGCGCGCCGCCTGGTCCGGATAGCGCAGCTGCACGGCATGCTCCCGGAAGAATTCCAGGCACCACTGCCCCAGCGATACGGCGTCGTCCAGGCCGCGCTGCAGCACGACCACGCCGGAATTGAGGTTGAGCGCGTCCCCGTCCAGCCCCTCCGCCGGTTCGTGCACATTGACGCGGGGCCGGGCCTGGCGTCCGCGTCGGCGCTAGTCGTCGGTGGGCACAAGGTAGCCGCCCTCCGAGGCCATCTCGGGGTGCAAGGCCCTGTGTTCCTCCTCCATGACGCGCAGAATGCCCTGCCCCAGATCCACCGTGAGCGGCGGCACGAGCTTGCGCCCCACCTTGGGCATGAAGGCGTAGGGCGTAATCTGGTAGTGGCCGCTGTTGGGGTCGTTCTGGAACTTGATTTCCAGCTCCCTGCCCAGCATTTCGCCGATCATCTTGAACAGATCGCCCACGCGCATGGGCTGGTTGCCGGAAATGATGATGTTCTGATTCTCGAACTCCGGAGCCAGCACGGCCAGCGTGGCGGTGGAGGCGTCGTCCACATGCACGTATTCGCGCAGGGCCGTGGGCGCGCCGTAATAGGTGATGCAGCCGGTGGAAAGCGCCTCGTGCACAAAGCGGTGGATGGCGTTGCGCCTGTCGGAGCGCGGCCCGTACAGGGAGCCGTAGCGCAGTATGGTGTACGGCAGGTTGTGCATGG
This sequence comes from Desulfovibrio desulfuricans, assembly GCA_015062205.1. Lineage (GTDB taxonomy): Bacteria > Desulfobacterota > Desulfovibrionia > Desulfovibrionales > Desulfovibrionaceae > Desulfovibrio > Desulfovibrio desulfuricans_D. The sequence continues at coordinate 13,773 of SUVB01000044.1, read as the reverse complement.
CCTGGTAATTCTCAATGTACAGTTCGCAGGCCTGCTTGCTGCAGCGGTAGAATCCGCCGGACTTGCCGTACACATACAGCGAACTGGCGAAGACATAGCGCTTCACCCCGGCCTTGCGGCAGGCCTCCAGCGCCATGACGTTGCCCAGCACGTTGATGCGGGCCGTGTCCACCGGGCGGTTGTTGGCCTCGCCGATGTCGGCTATGCCCGCGTAGTTGAACACGGCGTCTGCGCCCTGCACGGCCCGGCCCACAAGTTCCTCGTCCAGAATGTTGCCGGTGAGCATGGCCTGGTCGTCGCGCAGCCAGGGCGAGGGGCGCAAATCCACAATGGTGACGGCGTGCCCGGCGTCGGACAGCTTGTCGCAGATGTGCGACCCCAGGAATCCGGCCCCGCCGAATACAGTGATCTTCACAGCTACTCTCCTTGGCGGGGGCGTTCCGCCGCCCCCCATAGAAAGACGGAATCTATGCCGTAGGCGATGAAGCGGCTGCCTGCCGCGATCTGCCGTTCCAGCTCCGCCGGGTCGGGTTTGACAATGTGCAGGCCCATGCGCGCGTTGTTGCGGGCGCAGGCCTCGGCGATGCGCTGCATGGCGCTCTTGAAGTCCGGATGGTCAAACTGCCCCGTGAGCCCCATGGAACCGGAGAGGTCGTACGGCCCCACCATGATGGCGTCCAGCCGGGGATGGGAGAGGATGGCGTCCAGTTTGTCCACGGCGCGGATGTGCTCGATCTGCGCCACCAGGAAGATGTCGGGCGCGGTCTTTTCCACATAGCCGTCAAAATGCTTGCCGAAAACGTTGGCGCGGTTGTAGCCCACGCCGCGGTATTCCGGCGCTGTTTCGCCCTCCCTGCGCCAGAAGTCCTGACCGGGATAGGTGGAAAGGTCAATGGCGCGGTCCAGCTGTTCGCGGCTTTCGATCATGGGGAAAATCAGCCCCTGCGCGCCGGCCTCCAGCGCGGACTTGATCTGCGTCTTGCTCGCCTCGCCGAGGCGGGCGAAGGGCACGGCCCCGCCGCATTCGATGCCGCGGAAGACATCGGGCAGGCCCGTGCGCCCGAAGGAGCCGTGCTCCATGTCCACGGCCACCCAGTCATATCCGGCACGGGCCATGAGCTCGGCCACGTCGGGCGAGGGCAGTTGCAGCCAGGTGCCGACGGTGGCCTTGTCCGCAGCCAGCTGCGCGCGAATGTCATGTATGGTCATAAGCAAGCGGCTTGCCGCCGCAGGGTTGAAAGGTTGACGCGGGGCACTATACGCGCTGCGCCCCGCGGGCGCAACACGCGCCCGGCCTGCGGGCGTGACGCGGCGGCGCAGCGGATCGGCGGGCGTTCCCCCCGCACGGCGGAAGCCGTGTGCAGGGAAGGGAGAAAGACGCTGTCCACCTTGAGCGCTTCCGGCGCAGGGCGCCGCAGCATTCCCCCACGGGTCAGCCCCCGCGCACGCCGGGGGCGTCTGCTTCTGCGCGGCACAGGGGAAAATGAACAATCCTCGCAAATTCTTGCCCGATCGTCCCAAACGCCGCACGCATATTGTTTGCCCCGGCCTGATTCTGGTATCCTGCGCGCAGGAAATGGAGAATACTGATGCGTATGCAAGACATGGACAGGGACGACGACCTGGATGCGCAGCGTCGGGCCCTGGCTGAACGGATTGCCCGATATGCCGGAACCTCCCAAAAACTGGAAACCGCCATCCCCGGCCTGATGCTGGTGCGGTATGACGCGCCCACAGAACCGGTGAGCGGCATGTACGAGCCGTGCGTCTGCCTGGTGGCGCAGGGGGCCAAACGGGTGGTGCTGGGAGACGAGGAATACGTCTATGACGCAAACCACTATCTGATTACGTCCGTGGGGCTGCCGGTGGTTGCCAACGTGATCTCGGCCAGCAGCGAGACGCCCCTGCTGGGGGTGGCCATGAAAATCGACCTAGGCGTCACCGCGCAGCTCATGGTGGACAGCGACCGCCCCGACGCCCGCCCTGCGACGCCCGCGCGCGGCATGACCGTCAGCAGGGTCACGGCGCCGCTGCTCAATGCCTTTCTGCGCCTGCTTGACCTGTTGCAACAGCCGGAAGACATTCCAGTCCTCGCGCCTCTTGTGCAAAAAGAAATTCTGTACCGTCTGCTGCAGGGCGAACAGGGCCCCCAGCTGCGGCGCATCGTCCGGACGGGCAGCCACGGCTTCCAGATTGCCCAGGCCATTGACTGGCTGCAAAAACACTATGGGCAGCCGCTCAGGATCGGCAACCTCGCCAGACGGATAGGCATGAGCACCTCGACGTTCCACATGCACTTCCGCGCCATGACGGCCATGAGCCCGCTCCAGTACCAGAAATGGATGCGCCTGCACGAGGCCAGGCGGCTCATGGTCATGGAACAGATGGACGCCACCAGCGCCGCCTTTCAGGTCGGGTACGAAAGTCCCTCGCAGTTCAGCCGCGAGTATCGCCGCCAGTTCGGCGCGCCGCCGCTGCGGGACGTCAAGAACCTGCACAAACGGCATACTGCGGCAGCATCCATTGCGGACGCTCCCCCGGCGAGAGATTCATAACCGCCCCGGCCGGAAGGCGTCCCGGGACGTCTGACCGCCGGCATCATACGGCAATACATCAACAGCATATGGAGGCCCCATGAGTACAGTTTCCAGACGCACATTCGTCAAGGGCGTCGCCGCCACGGTGGGGGCGGCTTCGATGGGCATGGTCCCCGGCGGGACGGCGGGGGCCGCCACAGGGCCGGGCCCCGCGGCAGGAACCGGCGGCGACGTCTATATCCCGTACGACAGGCGGCAGGGGGCAGAATCCGACGTCTGGTTCACCCGCGATCTTTCGGCGGCGGGTCTGCGCAACATCTTCGCCAGAGTCGGCGGAAGGCTCAACGGCAAGATCGCCATCAAGCTGCACACCGGCGAAAAAAACGGCCCCAACATCATCCCCCGCCCGTGGGTGCAGGAGTTGACGGCGCGCGACCTGCCCGGCGCGGCCATCGTGGAGACCAACGCCTATTACGAGGGCGACCGCTACACTACGGCGCAGCACCGCGAAACGCTCAAGGTCAACGGCTGGACCTTCGCCCCTGTGGACATTCTGGACGAGCACGGCACGGCCATGCTGCCCGTCAGGGGCGGCAAATGGTTCAAGGAGATGAGCGTGGGCAAGGGGCTTCTGGCCTATGACTCCCTGCTGGTGCTCACGCACTTCAAAGGCCACACCATGGGCGGCTTCGGCGGGTCGGACAAAAACATCGGCATCGGCTGCGCCGACGGCCGCATCGGCAAGGCCATGATCCACACCGCGCCCGGCAAGGGGCAGTGGAGCATCACGCAGGAAGAATTCATGGAACGCATGACGGAGTCCGCCAAGGCCACAGTGGATCACTTCGCCCCGCGCATCGTCTTTATCAACGTGCTGCGCAACATGTCCGTGGACTGCGACTGCGCGGGAACCGGCGCCGCGCCCGTGGTCACGCCCGACATCGGCATCGTGGCCTCGACGGACATACTGGCGGCAGACCAGGCATCTGTGGATCTGGTGCACGCCCTGCCGGAGAAGGACCGCGCCGTCCTCATGGAACGCATGAGCACACGGCACGGCTTCCGCCAGCTGACCTATATGAAGGAACTGGGCATGGGCAATGACCGCTACCGGCTGCTGGACGTCGACAAGGGGGATGCGCGCATCCTGCCGGCGGACGCCGTGGCCGGGGTCAGGCCGTTCAAGGCGTAAGCGCGGCCGCATGCCGCGCGGACAGGCAACTGCGGAGGCGGGGCCGCCCGTCTCCGCAATTTCGCTGCGCGCCGGGCAGCGCCGGGAACACGGCCGCAGGAGTGCGTCACACTTCGCTGATGACGGGCACCACCACGGGGTCGCGCTCCAGCACACGGCGGAAGAAGCGCCGCAGGGAGGAACGGATGCCCTCCTGCATGCGGTCGAGCTGCCCCGGCCGGGCCGCCTCAATTTCATCCAGCACGAGGCACTTGGCGTCTTCCAGCAAATGGCTGTAGCGCTGCTCAAACACAAAGCCTTTGGAAAGCATCTCGGGGCCGTGCAGCACGCTGCCCGTTTCCGAATCCAGCACCAGCACCACGATGACCATGCCCTCGTCGCCCAGGATACGGCGCTCCTTGAGCACGGCATAGCCCACATCGCCCACGCCCTTGCCGTCCACCAGCGTGCATTCCACAGGCACGCGCGCCTCCAGGCGGAAGCCGTCGGGCAGCAGGGTCAGGGGCTGGCCGTCTTCGAGCAAGATGACATTTTCAGGGGCCACGCCGCAGTCCGCAGCAAGGCGGCCGTGCTTGACAAGATGCTGATATTCGCCGTGCACGGGCACAAAAAGCTGCGGCCGCACGGCCCGCAGCATGTCGCCCAGCTCCTCGCGCTGGGCATGCCCCGAGGCGTGGATGGCATGCACGCTTTCGTACAGCACCTCCGCGCCCATGCGGTACATCTCGTTGATAAGCTTGGAAATGGCCTTGGCATTGCCGGGAATCATGCGCGAACTCATGACCACCGTATCGCCCCTGCGTATCTCCAGCTGGCGATGCCCGCCGTGCACCATGCGCGACAGGGCGGAGAGCGGCTCGCCCTGCGCGCCGGTGACCACCAGCACGAGCTTGTCGTCCGGAAGGTCGGGCACGCCGTTGTGCGCGTTGAAAAACGAGGGCGGCAGCTTGGCAATGCCCAGGTCACGCGCCATTTCGATATTGTTGGCCAGCGACTTGCCGCTGATGACCACCGTGCGCCCATGCTCCCGCGCCAGATCGAACACTTCCTGAATGCGCTGGATATGGCTGGAGAAGAGCGTGATGACAATGCGCCCTTCGGCCGTGGAAAAAATTCTGCCCAGCGAATCCTTGACCTCGCGCTCGGTCAGCGAATGTCCCTCGCGCATGACGTTGGTGGAATCGGAAAGCAGCAGCCGCGCGCCCTCCGGCCCCGCAAAGTTGCGGAACAGGGAAAGATCCGTGCCGGAACCGCCCAGGGGATGCGGATCAATTTTAAAGTCGCCGCTGTGCACCACCCGGCCCACGGGGGTTTCCACGCCAAGGCCGAACCCCTCCGGGATGGAATGACAGACCGGGAAAAAGCGGAACGTCAGATCGCCCAGCGGCAGGACTGTGGAACTGTCCACCGGGCACAGTTCCACCCAGTCCAGGATTTCGCGTTCGCGCAGCTTGTGCTCAACCAGGGCCAGGGTGAAGCGCGAGCCGTAGATGCGCGTGCCCTTGAGCTCCGGCACGATCCACGGCAGCGCGCCGATATGGTCTTCGTGCCCGTGGGTGAGCACGATGCCCAGCAGCCTGTCCCTGACGGCGCTGACCGCGCCGAAATGCGGGATGACCACGTCCACGCCCAGATGCGCGTCGTCGGGAAACATGAGGCCGCAATCAACCATGACCACGCCGCCGGCCGTTTCCCACAGCTGGCAGTTGAGGCCTATCTCCCCCAGCCCGCCCAGGGGCGTTATGGTCAGGAACACGTCATCGCTCATCCTTCTTCCCCGGCAGCGCGGCTTCCCCACGCGCACCGCCTTGCGATTCTTCCCGCGCGGGTTTTCACAGACGGCGCGACGTCAAAAGCGTCGCGCCGGGGACACAAAAAGGCGCCCATGCCGCAAGGGTGTAGCGCAGCATACACTGCCGGACACGGCCTTGGCAATATGGCGCGGCGCACCGGCAACGAAACGACCAGCCGGAATATTCTAAAAAAATTCTTGAAAGTTTGCCGTACTCGTTGCATGCTTCGCGGCAGAGTTTCTGCGGCATTCCGCAGCGCAGCCGCTCGGCAGAGGCAATGACGGCACGCCCAAACGGCTTCTGCGGCTACCGGCCCACGACCGTGCGGAGCGTCGTGCGGACTCCAGTTGTCGCGCATATGGAGAACCTCATGGAATTCAGTTTCTTTTCAATGATCGCCCAGGCAAGCCTGGTAGCCAAGGCGGTGCTTGCGTTTCTGGTCATCATGTCCATCGGGAGCTGGGGGCTGATGATCCAGAAATTCATCGGCCTGAACGCGGCCAACAACAAGGCGCTCTCCGGCACGGAGCGCTTCGAGAAAGCTCCCAACCTGCGCGACGCCGTGCAGTCGCTGGGGGCGGACCCCACCTCTCCCCTGTACTACATCGCCCATCAGGGCGTCATTGAATTCAACCGCTCCAAGGAACTGGGCAACAGCAGCGATGTGGTGGTGGACAATGTGCGGCGCGCCCTGCGCCAGGGCGTGGGCACGGAGCTGGCCCGGCTGCAGAGTTCGCTCTCGCTGCTGGCCACCACGGCCAACACCGCGCCCTTCATCGGCCTGTTCGGCACGGTCTGGGGCATCATGAGTTCCTTCCACTCCATCGGCATGCTCAAAAGCGCCTCGCTGGCCACGGTGGCGCCCGGCATCTCGGAAGCCCTCGTGGCCACGGCCATCGGCCTTGCCGTGGCCGTGCCCGCCACCATCGGCTTCAACGTGTTCATGGGCAAGCTTTCGCAGGTGGACACCCTGCTGGTGAATTTTGCCGGCGTGTTCCTGAACCGCGTGCAGCGGGAACTCAACGCCCACCGCCCCGTGCAGCGCACGGGCGCGACGGAGATGTAGCATGGGCGCGAGTCTCGGCGGCGGCAACAAATTTGTTTCGGAGATCAATGTCACGCCCTTTGTGGATGTGATGCTGGTCCTGCTCATCATCTTCATGGTGGCCACTCCCATGATGAGCCAGGGGCTGGATGTGGATTTGCCGCAGACCAAGCAGGTGGAGGTGCTGCCCACGGAAGCCGACCACATGGTGCTGACCGTGCGCAATGACGGCAAGATGTTCCTTGACGAGTACGGCGTCGACACCATGGAAGACCTTGAGGGCTATCTGCAGCGCCTGGTCAAGGAGAAAAACAAGACGCTCTTCCTCCAGGCGGACAAGGCCGTACCCTACGGCATTGTGGTGGAAGTCATGGGGCACATCAAGGCGGTGGGCATTGAAAAGCTCGGCGTCATCGCCGAACAGCCCGACAGCGCCGCCGGCAGGCCCGCGCCCGCCGGAAAGTAACGACGACAGGAACATTCCATGCGGCTGGCCTCCTACGTTCTTTCCTTCTGCCTGCATGCGGCGGTCTTCCTGCTGATCTGGTTCTGGCCGCACGGCGCGCCCCTCCGGCTGGACACGCCGCCCGTCATGATCAGTCTGGTGGAGGGGGATCCCGGCGGCAACCGCACGCCCTCGCCCATTCTGGGCCATATGGGAGAACCGGGCGACGGCCCCAAGGCTCCCACGCCCCCCGCGCCCAAGGCCGAGGTGGCCGCGCCGGAGCGCCAGGAAATCAAGGAACCCAAGCCGCTGCAGCCGCAGCCGCGCAAGGAGACGCCGGTCGCGCGCAAGCCTGAGCCCAAGCCCGAACAGAAGCCGCAGCCCAAGCCCGAACCCAAGGAAGAGGCCAAGCCCGTGGCCGCCAAAAAGGACGACAAGCCCAAACCCAAGCCCAAGGAAGAACCGAAGAAAGAGGACAAGGAGCAAAAGAAGCCCGAACCGCCCAAGCCGCAGAAAAAAGACGACAAGCCCAAGCCCGGCAAGAGCAGCGAGGATCCCGTGGCCGCCGCCCTGCAGCAGGCCCGCCGGAAGGCAACATCACGTGCGGAATCCGGCGACAGGGGCAATGCCGTCGAGCAGGCCCTGGCCCAGGCCCGGCGCAATGCGGGCGGCAACCGCGGCGGCGGGGGCGGCGAGGGCGAAGGCCCCGGCGGCGGCGGTCTGGGCGATGTGTACATGGGGCAGGTCATGCTGGCTGTGCGCCCCAACTGGGGCTTCGCTTCGGCAGGACGGGTCAACCTGCGCTGCGTCGTCAACGTCAGGGTGGACGCGCAGGGCAAGGTGCAGCAGACGCAGGTCACGCGCAGTTCCGGCAATGCGCAGTTCGACGCCTCGGCGGTGAACGCCATTGTGCGCACCAGCCAGAGCGGGGATTTTCCGCCCCCTCCCTCGGCGGCATACGGAGATCTGGACCTGGTCTTCACGCTTGATGAAATGATGGGGCGTTAGCCGCTCCCCTCCCCGCGGCTCCTGTCCCCGCCAATCGCAGAGGTGCCCATGCCAGTTTCCCAACGCCTGCGCCATGCCCTTTCATGGGCGCTTGTCGGCCTGCTCGCCCCGGTCAGCCTCTGCCTTGCGCGGGGCGAGAGTCCTGCGGCCTCCTTCGTCGGCGCGGGCCTGGACGGAAGCTACACGAACAGGGTGCTCGCCGCCGTCAGCAAAATATGGGCTCCGCCGCCCGCGCTGAAGAACGATTTCCAGACGCGCATCAGAATCTCCATTGGTGAGGACGGCAAGGTGGCCGGATGCAGGGTCGTGGCCCCTTCCGGCCTGGAGGCCTTTGACGACGCGGCCTGCGGCGCGGCAAGGAAGGCCGGCCCCTTCGGCACGCCGCCCTACGGTCAGCCTCTGGACGTGTACATGACCTTCTGGAACGGCACCCCCAAGGGCACCCCCAGGGCGCAGCCCCCGGACAGCGAGGCGGCCATGCGCGCCGAAATCATGGCTAGGACCAGGGCAGAAGCCGTGCGGGGCGATCAGCGCGCCTCCTCGGCAGAGGCAGCCGCGCGCCGCCGCGCCGAGGAAGCGGCGAAAGCCGGCGGCAAAGAGTTGCCGGCAATACGCCCGGCCCCCGCAGCGCCCCCCGCAGCACCCAGGCCGCACAAGGAAAAACCGCGCAAAACGCCGTCGACCTTCGCCTCACAAAGCGCGGACAGCAGCCCGGCCACGCAGCGCATCGGCAAATCTCCCGCCCCGGCCGCCGCAACGGCCAAAGACGCAACACCGGGAAAACAGGAAAAGGCGGCGCGGAATGCACGCCCGGCCGCGCCCGGCGACTCGACGGCCCCGAAAGCCGCGCCGGACGCCGCCAAGGCGCCTCCGCCTGCGGGGCACTCCCCGGTAGAGGCCTATCGCCGGGAGACGGAGGCGCGCCTAGCCAGGGCCGTCACCATTCCCAAGGCGACCAAGGCGGGGGCGTATACCGCGCAGGTGCGGCTGCAAATCTCGCCCAAGGGCAAGATCCAACATTTCACGACGCTCTCTTCCACGGGAGACGCGCAGCTTGACAAGGCCGTGCGCGCGGGCATACGCCGCACGGACAGGCTGGCTCCGCCCCCTGCGGACATCAAGGGCGTGCTGACCATCACCCTTACCCTGACGCGCCGCTGAGGCGCGTCGCCCGAACAAGGAACACTGACGCCATGAAAAAACTGCTTCTTCTCCTCCTGACCCTGGCGGTCTGGCCGGCGCTCGGCAGCGGGGCGCAGGCCGCCATGCGCGTGGATATCTACGGCCCCGGCCAGAACATCGTCAATCTCGCCCTCGCCGCCCCCGTCCGGGGCCCGCAGACGGAGGCCACGGGCATGGGCGCGGCGCTGCAGAAAATTGTGCAGCAGAACCTGAGCTTCCTGCCGTTCATGCGCCTCACCGATCCCAAGGCGGTGCTCGGCGGCACGGTGCTGGCGGGCTGGGAACCCCCGACGCTGGACTTCAAGCGCTTCCAGCTCGCCGGGTCGGACATTGTGGTGACCACCTACTGGCCTGAGGGCGACAGCGGAACCCGCCCCGTGCAGATCCGCGCGTTTGAGACCAATACCGGTGGCCGTCTGTTCGGCAAGGAATACCCCAGGGTCACGTCCAAGGACCTGCCGGAAGTGGCCGACCGCTTCTGCGCCGACCTGCTGGAGGCGCTGACCGGCAACGGCTCCTTTTTCCGCTCCACGCTGGCGTTCGTGAAAAAGAACGGCAAGATGAACGCCAACGTCTGGCTGGTCAAGCCCACGGGACGCGATCTGCGCCAGATCACCAACATGCCCGGCGAATCCATGTCGCCCGCATGGTCGCCCGACGGACGCTTTGTGGTCTTCACCCATATCGACCAGCAGTCCCACGCGCTCGGCGTGTGGGACCGCGCCAGCGGCAAGGTGCAACGCATCCGCTTCCCCGGCAACGTGGTCATCGGCCCGGCGTTCACGCCCGACAACAAGGTGGCCGTGGCCCTCTCCAACGGCAAGTACCCCGTCATATTCCTGCTGAACCACGTGTTCCAGAAAGAGCGCATTCTGGAGGGGGGCAACTCCATCAACGTGTCGCCCACCTTTGACAGCACGGGCACCAAGATGGCCTTCACCTCCTCGCGCATGGGCGGGCCGCAGATCTTCCTGAAAGACCTGAGTTCCGGTTCGGTGACGCGGGTGAGCAAGAACGGCACCTACAACACGGAAGCCAACCTCTCGCCGGACGGCACGCTGGTGGTGTACAGCCGCATGACGGAATACGGCCACCGCATCTTCGTGCAGGACATGGTGACCGGCATGGAGCGGCAGATCACCTTCGGCCCCGGCAGCGACGAGCAGCCCTCCTTCTGCGCGGACAGCTACTTCATCGCCTTCGCGTCCACGCGCGGCGGGCACGGCATCTATCTGACCACCCGCCACGGCGGCGACGCCAAGCAGGTGCCCACCGGCGGCGCGGCCTACTTCCCCCGCTGGGGCATGCCCGGAGGGGCGAAAAAATAACGGCGAGCAACAGGAGGGGCGCAAGCCCCTCTTTTTGTTTCGCCGTTCCGGCCGGTTGGCCCGGCACGGTAAAAAATGTTTTACGAAAGTGGGCTGAACCCCCTTCCTACACCTTGACAAAAATTGCGGTACAGATACCATTTGCGCGTGAGGGTCAAACGGCCCCGCGTGTGCAGAAAGGAAAGGTACCAAGTTTTTTTGGAGAATGAGCTGTTCAGGAGGACACAATGAAACGCTATGCTCTTATTCTCGCTCTGGTTATGGCCCTTGCCGCCGGTTTCGGCTGCGCCAAGAAAACCACCGGCGAACCCGGCTACGATGACGGCATGACCCCCGAAATGCGCGCCGCCATTGAGCAGATCACCGACGCCCGCGTGTACTTCGCGTTCGACAAGTTCAACATCAAGCCCGAATACAAGGACATGCTGAAGACCAAGGCCGAACTGCTGAAGAAGTACTCCACCATCCGCGTGCGCATCGAAGGCAACTGCGACGAACGCGGTACCCAGGAATACAACCTCGCTCTCGGCGAACGCCGCGCGCGCGCTTCCTACGAATATCTGGTCACCCTCGGCGTGAATCCCAGCCAGCTGGAAATGATCAGCTACGGCAAGGAAAATCCGGCCGTGCAGGGCAGCGGCGAAGCCGCGTGGTCCAAGAACCGCCGCGACGACTTCCGCGTCATCGCCCACTAGTTTTTCGGACTGCCCATTCAGAGAGCCGCCTTCGGGCGGCTCTTTTTTTTACCCCTTTTACCTATGCTCGTGAAACTATGATACCAGCGGAAAACTCCCTGACAGCCAGCCTGCATAACTTGCCGCAGTCCCGTCACCCGTACCCGCTGCGCCCGAAATCCGCATGCGATTCCGGCCGCCCTCCTCCCGTCCCGAGGCTCCGCAGCACGCCCATATTCCCTTGACATGCGCCGCCTCATGGGGCGACTATTCACTGCCGGAGGCGTTTTGTCTCCGTAGGCGTGCACAACCCCATCCCGCGAGAATCCCATGAAAATCGCCATCCTTGACGGCGCAGTGCTGAACCCCGGCGATGTGGACTGGTCGCCCATCACGGCACTGGGCGAAACTGTCATCCACGCCGATACCTCCCCGACGCAGCTGGCTGAACATGCCGCAGGGGCCGATGTGGTGCTGACCAACAAGACGCCCCTGCGCCGTGAAGATCTGGACAAGCTGCCGGAAGCGCGCATGGTGGGCGTGCTTGCCACCGGGTACAATGTCGTTGACATTGCGGCGCTGGCCGAGCGCGGCATTCCCGTGTGCAATGTGGTGGCCTACGGCGTCGGCGATGTGGCGCAGCACGCCATGGCCCTGCTTCTGGAATTGTGCCGCCGCACCAGCCTGCACACGGAAAGCGTCCGCCGGGGCGAATGGCAGGCCTGCGGCAGCTGGTGCTACTGGAAAGTGCCCCCGGTCTGCCTGGAAGGGCTGACTCTGGGCCTTGTGGGCTTCGGGGCCATCGGCCGCCGCATGGGCGAGCTGGGGCACGCCTTCGGCATGAATGTGCTGGCCTGCTGCCGGACGCCCAAAAACCCGCCTTCGTACAGCCCCTTTGCCTTCGCCGCCATGACGCGCCTGCTGGAGGCCGCCGACGTCGTCTCCCTGCATTGCCCGCTGACGGAAGAAACCCGGCAGTGCATCAATGCCCGGAGCCTGTCCCTCATGCGCCGGGGCGCCATCCTGCTGAACACGGCGCGGGGGGAACTGGTGGACGAGGCCGCCGCGGCCGCGGCCCTGCGCTCCGGCCGGCTGGGCGGCCTCGGCACGGACGTGCTCAGCGAGGAGCCTCCCAAAGCGGACAATCCCCTGCTTACCGCGCCCAATACGCTGATCACGCCGCACATTGCCTGGGCCACGTCCAGGGCGCGGCAGAACATCATCAACCTCACGGCCGAAAATATCCGCCGCTGGCAGGCCGGCACGCCCGTCAACGTGGTCAACGGCGTCAAGTGACGGCACGCCATGTTCATTGACATCCACACGCATGCCTTTCATCCCAAAATCGCGCGCAAGGCGGTGGAGCACCTGAACAACCATTACCGCCTCACCTGCTCCGGCGACGGCACCATTTCCCACCTGCTGGAGCGGGAAGCGCAGGCCGGGCTGCAGAAATGCGTGGTTCTGTGCGCCGCCACGGCCCCGGCGCAGGTCATCCCGGCCAACAGCTACGCCATCAGCCTGCAAAAGGAATATCCGGACAGGGTGATAGCCTTCGGCACGCTGCATCCCGGCTATGCCGACTGGGAGAAGGAGCTGAGCCGCATGCGCAAGGCGGGCCTGCGCGGCATCAAGCTGCACCCGGACTTTCAGGGGTTCTGGCTCAGCGACCCGCGCCTCCTGCCCATTTTTGAGGCCGCCCAGAACGACTTCATCTTCGAGATCCACATCGGCGACCACATTGAGCCCGTGAAAAATCCCTCATGCCCTTACAAGCTGGCGGCCATTCTGGATGCCTTTCCCCGGTTGCGGGTCATCGCGGCGCACTTCGGCGGCTACCGCATGTGGGCGCACGCCCTGCGCGCCCTCGGGCAGCGCCGGCGCGAAAACCTGTGGTTCGACACGTCCAGCACCAGCCCTTTTGCCACACCGCAGCTCATGCGCACGCTGCTCAGGGCCTTCCCCCGCGAACGTCTGCTCTTCGGTACGGACTGGCCCCTGTACGACCCGGCAGACGAACTGCGCCGCCTGCAACGGCTGGGCGGCCTGAGCCGTGCGGAACTGGAAGACATCATGCGCAATGCGGCGCAGCTTCTGGGGCAGGAGAGGCCTGTTCGCGCAGGGACGCGCACGCCCGTCCCCGGCGCGGCCTGAGATGCAGGCCCGACTCGCCCGGCTTCGGGCGCGGCCGTGTCTTGTGCAGGCGGCGGATGCCTTCCGCCGCTTCCGATGCAGGAACCGGCGTGCGGAATCCTTGCGCCGCAGGGGACTCCGGATGCGTCCGATCTGCTGAAGGCGTGGAGAGATTAACTTTTTCAATGACAACCATTCCAGGATGTGCTAGACTTCTAAAAACAAGGAGATAGCACATGCACTGTCGGAAATGCGGCTCTGAGGCATTTGTCAAAAATGGCTTTATGGCTGGAGTTCAACGTTATAAATGCAAAAAATGCGGATTTCAGTTTACGAGAGAAACGCCACACGGCAGGCCAATGAAGGATAAAATTCTCGCACTTGTTTTATATTTATCTGGATTATCAATGAATGCCATAGGAAACATAATCGGAGT
>SUVB01000043.1 GCA_015062205.1 Desulfovibrio desulfuricans | reverse complement strand
GGGCTTCATCGAAAGAGGGCTCCTTTTCAACCGGTTTTTTGCGTCATTCGTTGCATTTTCCGTTGAAAAAGATACGACATTTCAACAAGTATATCAATATATTTTAAATAGTTACTCTCTTTTTAAGAGCCGACTAATTACAAAAAAAATCTGTTTGGTCCACGCGAACCTGCCCCACAACCCGCTGAAACCCTGGAGGTTTACCATGGCTATCGCGTATGATCGGCAAGACCTGGCTGAGGAACTTCTGGATGTGTTTTCAAGCCTGCCCCGAGGCCTGAATGATGACGACATCCGTTTTGTCCGCCGTCTGGCTGCCGAGGAAAGCGCGGCCGATCACTGGCTGCAGACCGCGCATCTTGACAAGGAAACGCGGCTCAGCCTGATGGCTGCAGTAGCCTACGTGCTGCGCTGTCTGAAGAATGATCCCTACAAGTGCGCCGTCTTTACGCGTGCGGCCGCCGAGGCGATGCTGGCCGAGAAGAAGTCGGCAGCCTGAACTTCGGCCCGGAGACATTCCGCACTCGCGACATGACGACGGGCTTTCAGCCCGTTCAGAGGATATGCCTATGCACCGCATCATCGTGAGAGGCGCATGCACATGCTGCTGTAGTCTCCTCCTGTTTACGCTTGTTTTCATGTACCCGCAGCCCGCCGGCAGCGAAGAGATTCTGACTGTCAGGATTCCCGCTATCGACAATCCGACCATGCCGCGGGTCATTTTTAATCATGATAAACATGTGGCCTTTGTGGAAACGCACGAGGGCGACTGCTCGCGCTGCCATAGAATGACCCCGGAAGGCTTGTCCACCGCTGTGCTTGATGTCCGGCTTCAGAAAGAGGACAGGCAGGTTCCCTATCTGCATGCGACCTGCACCGATTGCCATAAGGCGAGCGGGCATGGCCCGGCGCTTGCGGAATGCCGGGTCTGTCACGCGCAGGGCAATGTGCTCCGGGCAATGAAAAAGTAATTCGCCAGCATTCCGGCGCGCGTTTCCGCGCCGCTGAGGAGAGGGACCACATGTTGCAACCACTTACCGGGCCATGCTTTGTGGCTTCACTGCTGATTTTTGTCGTCGGCCTTCTGATTCGCGCCGTATGGTATGTGCGCGGGCTGGACTGGCGGCTGGAACGCGTTGCCTATGCATACCACAGGGAGCGCTCCATCCCCGGCGCGCTTGTCTCCATCGGCAAATGGCTCATCCCCGGCGGCACGGCAGGGTGGCGCACGCAGCCCGTGGCCATGACGGCCTTTTTTCTGCTGCATTTCGGCGCGGTGCTTATCCCCCTTTTCCTTTTGGGACATACCGTCGTGCTGGAGCGGAATACCGGCATCGCGCTGCCTTCCCTGCCCTCCGGGCTGGCGGACGTCCTTTGTGTCGCCGCCCTCGCGGGCCTCGTGCTGCTGGGGGTGCGGCGGTTCACGTCGCCCGCGCTGCGGCAACTCAACACATGGCAGGACTGGTTCATCCTTGTGCTGACCTTCCTTCCATTTTTTACCGGCCTTATGGCCAGGCTTGACGTGGGCGCGTACGACACATGGATGCTGCTGCATGTGCTCGCGGGCGAGTTCTTCCTTGTGCTCGCGCCGTTCACCAAGCTGGCGCATATCGTGCTGTTCTTCTGCTCCCGCGCGCAACTGGGCATGGATTTCGCCATCAAGCGCGGCGGCAGAGCCCGTGGCGGCGCTTTCCCCTGGTAGCGGGCTGCAAGCGTAATCCGACCTTTTGCAAGGAGACCGACATGTCCCAGGTTTTGTGCACACCGACGCCCGTCACCACCAAGGAAGGCATTCAGGCATTGCTGGCCGACAAGGGCGGCGAACAATACTATGCGCAAATGCGCGAGCTCAAGGTGGATCAGGCCGCGCTGTGGAACGATTTGCAGCAGACCTGCAAATCACGCACGCGCACCTGGCTTGAAATCTGCGCCCACTGCGGCATGTGCGCCGACAGCTGTTTTTTTTACAAGGCAAACAACAACGACCCCAGGCAGATTCCCTCCTACAAGATACAGTCCACGCTGGGCGAGATGCTCAAACGCCGGGGCAGAGTTGACGCGGCCTTCATGATGCACGCCATGGACGTGGCCTGGGGGCAGTGCACCTGTTGCAACCGTTGCGGCCTGTACTGCCCGCACGGCATTGATACCGGCGTCATGTTCAGCTATCTGCGCGGCATCCTGTTCAGGCACGGCTTTGTGCCGTGGGAGCTGAAGATCGGCTCCGGCATGCACCGCGTCTACGGCGCGCAGATGGACGTCACCAGCGAGGACTGGGTGGAAACCTGCGAATGGATGGTGGACGAAAATTCCGACGAATGGCCCGGCCTGGAGATTCCCGTGGAAAAAGAGGGCTGCGATGTCATGTACATCTGCAATGCCCGCGAGGTGAAGCATTACCCGGAAGATCTCGCGCAGGCGGCCATTCTCTTCCATGTGGCCGGCGTCAGCTGGACCGTGCCCCGCGAGGGCTGGGAAAACACCTCGCTGACCATGTTCGCGGGCGACTGGGAGGGCTGCGCGCAGAACCTCAAACGCATCTATGCCGCTGTGGAGCGTCTGAAGCCCAAGATGGTGGTGGGCACGGAGTGCGGCCACGCGCACCGGGCCACAGTTGTGGAAGGGCCGTACTGGGCAGGGCGCGAAAGCGGCGACCCGCCGGTTCGCTTCATGCACTATGTGGAATGGGTTGCCGAAATGCTGCGCGAAGGCAGGCTCAAGATCAACCCGGCAAAAAAAATCAAGGTTCCCTGTACGTTGCAGGACGCCTGCAACTATGTGCGCAATGACGGCCTCGGCAGATACACGCGGGAAATCATGGGCTATATTGCGGAAGACTTCCGCGAAATGAACCCGCACAATGAACACAACTTCTGCTGTGGCGGCGGCGGCGGCCTCAACGGCATAGGCCTGTACCGCAAGGAGCGCAATACCGGCCTCCGGCACAAACTGGACCAGATCAGGGCCACCGGCGCGCAGCTTGTCGTGACGCCGTGCCACAACTGCTGGGACGCCATCCGCGACATGATGGAGGTGTATGAGGAACACAACATCAAATGGTCCTTCCTCAAACCCCTGCTGATTGACATGATGGAAATTCCCCCGCACATCAACCGTGTGCCCCCTGAATGACGGCAAAAGGGCCGCGCGGGAGTTCCGTGCGGCCCTTTTGCTGCGCGTCTGCGCAACAGCAGTGCGGCGGCATGCCCTCAGGGCGTGGCGGTGCGGGGCCTGCGCCGCGGACGCCTGCAGCGCAGACGCCCGAGCGAAAGGGGCACTGCGTCTGCCGCGCACCCTCTTTTTCCCCGTGATTGCCGTGCGGTCAGCCTGTCATGAAGCTCAAAAACGTCGGTCAGCGTCACGGCACGCAGTTCCTGCAGAATGCGACGGCCTGCGGTTGACCAGACGTCTGCAACAATGTTGTCCGCGAGCGCGTCGCCTTTTATTTCGGGGAACTTTATCCCCCCCTCCACAGCTATGACAATATCTGCCAGTGAAATCTCGCCGGGAGCGCGGGCCAGCACATGCCCGCCGGCGATGCCCCTGATGCTGCGGACAAGCCCCCTGCCCTGCAGGCTCCGCATGATTTTCTGGATGAAATGTTCAGAAATGCCGCAGCTCGCAGCGAGTTCCGAAGCGGACAGCGGAGCGTCATCCGGCTGGCGGGCCAGCCGGAACAACAGATGGAGCGCGTGGAATGCCATTGAAGATATGCGCATTTTTTACCAGATTTTTTAGTGAAGTGGAGTATAGAACATAAACATAATCAAAACTTGATTGCTCGGATTTTTCTTTAGCAAAGAGACTATGGACCGTCAACAGCCACTGCCCGCCGTCGGAGGTAAAACCGGCGCGTTCCCCTGCGCGACACACAAACCGGCCCAGAAAACAGTACAAAAAAAATGGGGACAATAGTATGCTGCCCCCATCCTGACTGTAAACAAATTTTGTATTAGTTAACACATCCTCATGAGGTTGAAAAGCGAGGACGGCAATGAAATTATCCGCCAAAACGAGGTATGCCGCCAGAATTTTGTTTTGTATGGCAAAACATGGTATTACGGCTCCCGTCTCTTCAAGCTGGCTTTCCGCGCAGACAGGCATCAGCGCCCAGTTCATCGAACAGATTCTGCGTCAGCTGCGCCAGGCGGGCATTACTGACAGCATTCGCGGCGCGCGCGGGGGGCATATGCTTGTGCAACAGCCTGCACAGATTACTATCGGCGCCATACTCAACGCCATGGAAGGCGGCATGGAATTGTCGAGCTGCCTGGAAGGCCCCGATTCCTGTGAACGCTGCCACAAATGCGCCATGCACTCCGTCTGGGGGGATCTGCAGGAAAGGCTGTCTGATACGCTGGAATCCGTCACACTGGCCGATGTGTTGCGCGGTTCACGACCGGGGGCGGGCTGCTGAACAGCAGACGCGCGCGGCGTTTCCCGGCGCCGCGGGATTGGCCCCGCCTTGCTTTTGCAAAAACAAGGCAGGGCCAATCCTGGTTTTGTCGACAATGATTTCATCCACAATAACAGAAACGCAAGCTGGGCAAGTGCCAAATAGAAAATGTTAACTTGCTGTAGCGAACACGAATACTTCCTAAATTTTTTATTTTTCAAATAGTACTTTCAATCACGTTGCACTTTTATATAAAACATATCACAACTTATTTATTTTTCATATTATATTGTGCTGTAGAACAAATTTTAACTCAATTTTATACTTTTATGTTACACCCATTGCTAGTTTCATGATATTTATTCTCCCATACTACTTTGCGTATATTTTATATAATATGCTTTATATATGCAGCCTGCAAATTGTCATATATCAAAATTGATTATATTAAATGCAATTTACATCTAAAATTATCTTAAGTCAATATATATTACTAATCCACACAAAAAATTTAATAACGAGAGTTTTATCTACACATATCATTCATATATCGTCTTTTATTCCTGTCAATGCGTACTACTTTTTACAATATTATCACATATTACAGTATAGCTGCGTTGTCCATATTTTTCCCTTTTGTGCAGCTATAGAAAAAAACAATGATTGTCAGCAGCCCCTGGGACAGATCAAATTATTTGCGTCTTGCATAAAAAAAATGCTTGCCAGACGCCCCCGGTTGGCGTAAAGACTTCTTCACGCCGAAGTGGTGGAATTGGTAGACACGCTAGGTTCAGGGTCTAGTCCTGGCAACGGGGTGGGAGTTCGAGTCTCCCCTTCGGCACCACAAGAAACACAACGGGTTAGCAGAAAATAATAATTCTGCTGACCCGTTTTGTTTTACCCAATTCCCTTTTTGCCCCCACTATGCCCCCACCTCTGGGGGATTTCTCACTTCTTATTTTCTGCGACATGTCACGCTGCCGCCGTGCTCTGCTTGGTCTGCATCTGGGTGGGCGGCCGCGTCTGTGTCCGTCAGATACGTGCCTGCCGTCATGTCAGGCACAGCCGTAAGCCAACGGCCGAAGCGGCCGCGACCGCATGCGGGCGCAGCCCGCAAAGGGGCGGCCGTCCCTCTCTCCCCGCGCCCCTCTCACCGCTGTAAGACACGCCAAAAGGTCCTAGCGCCTGATTGCGCGCACGCATCGCGACGGGTCCTCCCCGGCAGGGGGGCTCTCGCGCTGCTTGGCGACCCCAAATTCTTTCAAAATTTTTTCGGAATAATCCGCTGGAAAACTGGAAGGCTCTGCCGCGCCGGGCGTGCCGGCGTGCAGGCTTGCCGTACTGGAGGTGCCCATGTCTGACCGCTTGAACGATGAGGAAACCATCCGCGCCATGGTGCGGAAACGTGTGGCAGAAGAGGCTGCGCCTGCCGCTGCCGGAGCTGCCGGCGGTTCCGGTGGAGATGGCGGCAGCGATGACGGCAAGGGCGGCGGGCTGCCTCCGTTGCCGATGCCCTCACCGGAGTTCGTGCTGCAGTGCCTCCGGGCCAATGAACTAGGCGACGGCATCCTGTTCGCCTACCTGTTCCGCAATCGGCATGTCTATGTCGGACAGGCCGAGGAGTGGATGTACTGGAGCGGCCACCACTGGAACGTCGACCTTGTGGACAAGGCCCATCGCGCCAGCGCCGATGTGGAGCATGTGGCCCTGGCTTATGAATCGGCGGCAGCGCATTTCGCCAAGCAGGCGAAGGAGGCCCGCGAAGAAGGCGACAAGGATGCCGGCAACCGCTACGACCGCTACGCCACAGACATGCGCAAGCGCGCCTTCCGGCTGCGCAGCCAGAGCGGGCGCATGCGCTGCCTGGATTTCGCCAAGGCCAATCACGACTGCCCCCTGTCGATCGGCAGCGAGGTCATCGACCGCGATCCGTGGAAGCTGCCCGTAGCCAACGGCGTCATTGACCTGCGCACGGGCGAGCTGCATCCGGGGCGGCCTGCCGATTACCTGATGAAGGCGTCGCCCGTGGTCTGGCAGGGCCTCGACACGCCATGCCCCGCGTGGGAGCGCTTTGTTCTGGAAATCATGGACAATGACCAGGAGATGGCGGATTTCCTCCAGCGCGTTTTCGGCTACGGCATCACGGGCTGCTCCACGGAGCACATCTTCCTGATGCTGTTCGGCCGGGGGCGCAACGGCAAGAGCCTGTTCTGCGACATCGTCCAGGCCGCGCTTGGCGGGCAGGACGCCACGGCCTCGCTGGCCGGGCCGGTGCAGTCGGAGATGCTGCTCGACCAGGGCAAGCGCTCTGCGGCCGGTCCCAGCCCGGACATCATGAGCCTGCGGGGCATGCGCCTGGCCTTCGCCTCGGAGACGGACGAGGGCCAGCGCTTCAGCTCAGCGCGCGTCAAATGGCTGTCCGGCGGCGACCTGCTCACGGGCCGCTACCCGCACGACAAACGCAACGTGTCGTTCGACCCGACGCATCTGCTGGTGCTGCTGACCAACAACAAGCCGCGCGCCAATCCCAACGACTTCGCCTTCTGGGAACGGCTCATGCTGGTGGATTTCCCGCTGTCCTTCGTGGACCGAGAGCCGCAAAAGCCGACCGAGCGGCCCATGGACAAGGGCCTCAAGGAGAAACTGCTGGCGGAGCTGCCGGGCGTGCTGGCCTGGCTGGTGCGGGGCTGCCTGCTCTGGCAGCAGGCGGGCGGCTTCAAGCCGCCGGAAAAGGTGCGCGCTGCCACGGCGGAATACCAGCGCGCCGAGGACAACATGGCCGAGTTCCTTGATGACTGCTGCATCATGGTTCCGCCAGGTGATGACCCGCGCAGTGTCCGCACCAAGTCCACGGAGATTTTCGACGCCTTCAATCTCTGGTTCCGCGTCAACGTCACGAGCCGGCCCGGCAAGGGCATTTCGCAGAAGCGCTTCGGCCAGCTCATGGGCGAAAAATTCGAGCGGGAGCGCAAAGGCGGCGTGTATTACTACTACGGCGTGGAACTGAATGAAGAGGCGCTGGCGGAACTGCGCGCGCGGGAGGGCGAAGATGGCGGCAAGTAAGCCAGGACCATTCAGGACCTTCGCAGGCCGTTCTGCGGCTTGGTCCTGCCGCTATCGTCTTGTGTGGCGCGGTCTTTGGCGATTGTCAGGACGATTGGACGATTCCCCTGCATATTTACCCTATGCGAGGGGAGGAGCATTTCTCGCGCGTATTTACATATACAATCGTCCTATCGTCCTACTTAATAATTTTATTTAATAAAAATAAAAAGTTATAAAAATAAACAATCAGGACCTTGCCATGACCATGCAGGACCATTGCTTATGACCATTCTGGACTTGCTCTCCCAGCGGGGCCTTCAGCCTAGGCGCGTCGCCGGAACGCACGGCGGGGAGTACGCCTGCGCCTGCCCCGGCTGCGGCGGCCGCGACCGCTTCCATGCCTGGCCGGAGCAGCAGGGCAAGGGCTGCCCCGGCGGCACCTGGTATTGCCGCGGCTGCCGCAAGGGCGGGGACTGCATCCAGTTCCTGCGCGAATTCGAGGGCATGGGGTACCGCGAGGCCTGCGCGGCGCTGCGCCTGCCTGCGGCCACGGGGCCGCGCTCCCTGTCCATGCCGCGCGAGGCCCGGCGTGAGCGCGAGGCCTTCGCGCCCCGGCAGAGCCTCATCCGCCCGTCAACCCTGTGGCAGGAGCACGCGGGCAAATTGCTGGAGCAGGCCCGCGCCAACCTCGCACAGTGCGTCCCGGCCCTGCAGGCCCTGGAGCGGCGCGGCATCACGGCCGAGGACGCGGCGGCCTTCGGCCTGGGCTGGCTGCCGGGCGAGAACGGGCGCGACGGCTGTTTTCGCAGCCGCAAGGGCTGGGGGCTGCCGGAGGTCACGGGGCCCAACGGCAAGCCCCGTGCGCTGTGGATTCCTGCCGGGCTGGTCATCCCCGCGCTGGACGAAGACGGCGCGGTGCTGCGCCTTCGCATCCGGCGCACCAACCGGGCGCGGCAGAAGTTCGAGCCCGCCATGAAATACGTGGTGGTGCCGGGCAGCTCCATGCATCCGCTGCTGCTGCGGCCGCAGTGCCGGGCGCTGGTGGTGGTGGAAAGCGAGATGGACGCCATGGCCTGCGCGGCGGCGGCGCAGCGGACCGGGCTGGATGTGGGGGCGCTGGCCGTGGGCACCAACGTGGGCAAGCCGGACGTGACCGCGCACGCGGCCTGCGCCCGCGCCCTGTGCATCCTGGTGGCGCTGGATTTCGACGCACCGGACGCCAACGGTTCGCGCCCCGGCGCGCGCGGCTGGGAGTTCTGGGCCCGCACCTACCAGACAGCCCGGCGCTGGCCCGTGCCCGTGGGCAAGGATCCCGGCGAGGCCTACGCCGCAGGCCTCGACCTGGCCGCCTGGCTGCGCGCGGGCCTGCCGCCCGTGTTCTCGCGCGTGGCGTCCTCCCTTGCCCCGGCTCCTGCGCAGGAGGCCGCGCAGGGCGGGCAGGAAGTTCCCCTGCCTGTCCCTGGCCGGCCGGGTGCGGGAACGGAGCGGGCGGCGGCCGTACAGGACCATGCGGCAAAAAATTTTGAGGAAATCCTTGGCGCCGGGGGGCGCGGGGCGCGGCAGGGCATGCCTGCGAAGTCGGCCCGGCCCGCAAGGGCGCTGCGCCCGGCGGACGCCCTGCGCTTCCGGCCCATCGGCCCGCGGGACGCCCTGCGACTCCTTGCGCAGGCGGGCCTGCGGGTGGAGCCCTGCGACTCCCCGGAAGGCCGGGATTTCCGCGTCTATGGCCATGAGCGCTGGAACGGGGAGGACTTCCCCCGGCTCACGGCCTGGCTCAAGCGCTGGGGTGCTGACGTACGCGCGGCGCTTGGGCTCGGGTAAGGTGGGGGCAGCCGTGCGGAGTTGCTACCTCCGCACGGCTGCCGGATGGTAAGGGCATCCGGCAAGGTGAACCCTACCCCCATGCTGTAGGGCAGCGTGGGGAACGTAACAGGAAAGCCCCGGATGAGCAAAATGCAACTGGAGTATTGGCCCGTGGAACGGCTGCGCCCCTGCGCCAACCCTCTCCGCAGGAACGACGCCTGCGTGGATCGCATGGCCCAGGCCATTACGGCCTTCGGCTTCCGCGTGCCCATTCTGGCCCTTGCGGACGGCGAGATCCTCGACGGGCATCTGCGCCTCAAGGCCGCCCTCAAACTGGGCATGGCCGAGGTGCCGGTGCTGCCTGCCGAGGGCATGACGCCGCAGGAGGTGCGGGCCTTCCGCCTGCTGGTCAACCGCTCCGCAACATGGGCGCCATGGGACGCCGACGCTCTCTCCGTCGAGCTGGCCGCCTTGAGCGGCGGGGAGCTCGACCTGGCACTCACCGGCTTTGACAGCCGGGAGATTGATTCCTTCCTCCGCGCGGCCACGGCCGTGGACGAAGCGGACGCGGACGACGCCCCGGCAGCGCCGGAACATCCCGTGAGCCGCCCCGGCGACTGCTGGCTGCTGGGCGGCCACCGCCTGCTCTGCGCCGACGCCGTGGAACCGATGAGCTACGCGCGCCTCATGGGCGGCGCGCATGCCGCCATGGTCTGGACGGATCCGCCCTATAACGTGGCCTACGAGGGCAAGGCCGGCAGCATCAAAAACGACGCCATGCCGGAGGATGTCTTCGCGGCCTTCCTCCGTCGCGCCTTCACGGCCATGGCCGCAGCCCTGCGCCCCGGAGGCGCAGCCTATGTGGCTCATGCGGACGCCGGCTCTTCCGGCCTCGCCTTCCGGCAGGCCTTCGCGGCGGCGGGCTTCAAGCTCGCAAGCTGCCTCATCTGGCGGAAGAACGCGGCCACGCTCACCCGGTCCGACTACCACTGGCAGCATGAGCCCATCCTCTATGGCTGGCTCAGGGGCGGGGCCCATGCCTGGCACGGCGACCGCCGGCAGACCACAGTGGTCGATGCCTTTCCCACGGCCCTGCGCGTGGCGGATGTGGAGGGCCTGCCCTGCTGGCAGGTCATGGACGGCGAACGCATCTGGCGCGTCTATGGCGCGGATGTGCGCGTGGAGGAACTGGCCGGCTCCGTGTTCTGCGAGCCCAAGCCCCGCGCGAGCGACCTGCATCCCACCATGAAGCCCGTGGCCCTCATTGCCCGCATGCTGGAACACAACTCCGTGCGTGGTGAGCCGGTGCTGGACCCGTTCGCGGGCAGCGGCTCCACGCTCATGGCCTGCGAGGTCACGGGCCGCGCGGCCCGCTGCCTTGAGCTGGATCCGCGCTTCGTGGACGTCATCGTGCGCCGCTGGCAGGACGCCACGGGCGGCACGGCCCTGCTGGACGAGGGCGCGCTGCCCTTCGAGCAGGTGGCGGCGGAACGGGAGGCGGCATGAGCGAGGATTTGCGCCGCCTGGCGGAACAGAGTGCCGAGACCGATCTGGCGTTCCTTCTGCGCGCCAAGGAAGAGGCGAAGAAGCGCATGAAGGACAATCCCACCCCCGAAACCGTCGGGGCATTCACCAGGGCCCGTGCGGCCACGCAGGAAGAGGTGGCCCGTCTGGGCGGCGAAGGCTCGCCCGTCCGCGCCTACAAGACGCAGCTGGACGCCGTGGCCTTCCTGCGGGACGCGGGCTTCAAGGTCAGCAAGAGCCTGTTCAACAGCCACGTCAAGGCCCGCAAGGTGCCGCGCAACGCGGACGGGCACTTTGAGGAGCCCGCCCTGCTGGGCTACGCGCAGGCCAAGCTGGCCACGCTCTCCCAGCGGCAGAACCGCGCCCTGTCCGACGCGGAGGAAAACCGCCTTTCGGCGGACGCGGAGCTCAAGCGCTACCAGGCGGCGCGGGCCAAGCTCAAGCTGGAGAAGGAGAGCGGGCAGCTCATGCGCCGCGAGGAGCATGAGCGCGACCTGGGCGCGCGGGCGCTCTTTTTCCGCAATGAGGTGCGCACCTTCATCCACCTGTACGGCGCGGAAATCATCCACGTCTGCGGCGGTGATGAGGCGCGGTTGCGCGACCTGCTGGACTGGTGGCATGAGCGCACCGCCGTGTGGATGGACGCCTGGAGCGGCGAGCGCGAGTTCCTGGTCGATACGGAGGCCGGCGCGGACGTGGAGGCCGGGGACGGCCCGGCGGACGGCGCGGATGGCGATACGGCGGAAACGGACGCCGGGGAGGAAACGGCATGAACATTCCACGGTACAACGAAGCCCCCGGCAGCGGCATGGTGGCCGATGACCTGGGCCGCTGGGTGCGCTACGCCGATTACAGGGCGCGCATGGAATGGCTGGCGGGCCGGCTGCAGGAGGCGACGGGCATCCACCGCGGGGCATGGCTGGAGGCCATGCGCGAGGCCATGACGGAGGGAGCGCGGTGCAACTGACCTTCTGCGAGGCCGAGCGCCGGGTGTTCCAGCGGCGGCAGCCCCTCACCGTGAGCCAGTGGGCCGCCCGGCACCTCATCGTGCAGGACGGCATCTTCAAGGGCGGCCCGCTCAGGCTCGACGTCTCCCCCTACCTGGCAGGCCCCATGGACGCCTTCGGCGACCCGCGCGTACGCGAGGTGGTGGTCTGCGGCGCGCTGCAGGTGGGCAAGACGCTGCTCACCTACGCGGCCATGGGCTGGAGCATGGACTATACCCCCGGCGTCAAGATGCTCGCCATGCCCACGGCCGACACGCTCTCCCGCGTGGTGGAGAAAAAGCTCTGGCCGCTCCTGCAGGGCAGCCCGCGCCTGCGCCGCATGGTGGCCCGCTACCGCAAGGGCCGCGCCATCACCCTGCGCGACGGCACCTCCATTGAGCTGGCCAGCGCCGAAAGCCCGGGGCAGCGCGCCTCCATCACCGTGCAGGACCTGTTCTGCGATGAGGAGGACCTCTACGGCGGCTCGGGCCAGTCCACGGCGCTGGAGGATTTTAAGGGCCGCACGCGCTCCTACGGTGACTTCGCCAAGATTTTGCGCGTCTGCCAGCCCAAGGGCGGGGAGGAATCCAGCATCTGGCGCGGCCTCACGCAGCAGGTGGACCAGTGCTGCTGCTACGAGTTGCGCTGCCCGGCCTGCCGCCATGCCCACCTGCCGGACGTGGCCAATATCGTGATCACGGGCGGCGAGGCCGACGCCCGGCAGGTGCGCTCGCGCAAGCTGGCGCGCTACAAGTGCCCGCACTGCGGCTACCTGTGGAGCGACCACACGCGCGACGTGGCCGTGGCCCGCGGGCAGTGGCGCCCCTACGTCTGGACGGGCTCGGCCTTTGAGCCCGCCGCGCAGCCGGACGAACGCCCGGCCTCCGTGGGCTTCCACATGCCCGCCATCCTTTCCCGCTTCGTCAGCCTCTCCGACATCGCGGCCCGGCGCATGAACGCGCAGGCCTCCGACGACCCGGAGGTGAAGCGGCAGTACGTCAATGACGATTTGGCCGTCCCGTACTCCCCGGTGGAGGTGCAGACGGATGTGGAGCACCTGCTCGCCCTGCGCGAGCCCGCGCTGCCTCCGCGCACTGTGCCGCACGGGGCCGTGGCCCTCACCTGCGGCATCGACGTGCAGAAGCGCGGCTTCTGGTATCTGGTGCGCGCCTGGATGCCGAGCCTCGCCAGCTACGTCATCGACTACGGCTTCGTCGAGACGTGGGATGACGTCTCCCGCCTGTGCTTTGACACCTGGTATCCCGTGCTGGGGCCGGACGGCTCGGAAACCGGCGAGCGCATGCCCGTCTGGCGCGCGGCCATCGACTCCGGCGGCACGGAGACCGAGGGCGTCTACACCCGCACGGAAGAGGTCTACATGTGGGTGCGCGCCTACGGCAGCGGCGTCGTCTGCGCCTGCAAGGGCGCGTCCCGCCCCCAGGCCGCGCCGGTGCGCTGGGTGCTGCGCGAGCGCATGCCCCACAACGGCAGGCCCATCCCCGGCGGCCTGCGCCTCTACCTGCTGGACACCGCCGTGTTCAAGACGCTGGACTATGGCCGCCTGCTCAATGAGGACAGCCGCCAGCCCCTGCGTTTCCACGCGCAGGCCGACGAAACGCTGGCCGCCCACCTCACGGCGGAGCATCAGGTGCGCCGCGGCGGCCGCCTTGTCTGGGAGCAGACCAGCCGCGACAACCACCTGCTGGATTGCCTCATGCTGTCCGCCGCCTGCGCGGACGCCTCATGGACGCCCAGCCTGCCGCTCTATGTGCTGCAGCAGCAGCGCCAGGCGCAGATGCCGCATGAGCCCGCGTCGCGCCACAGGAAAACCCGGCCCCGGCGCGAGGCCGCCGTGCGGTGGGGATAGGAGGAAGCATGCCGTTCTCGACAACTGACGCCCATCCCTCCGGCGCGGCGGCCACGCGCGTGCAGCGCCGCATCCTCGCCGGGCTTGGGGAAATCGCGGCCTACCTTGGCGTGTCCGAAAACTCTGTGCGCCGTTACAAAAAACGTTATGCCCTGCCCGTCAGCAAGATGGGCGGGCGCTGGTGCGCCGACAGGGAAGAGCTGGACCGCTGGCGCATGGCCGCGCTGAACAGGAATGAGTTGTAGCCCTTGACAAAAATAACCAGTTTGGTTATTTTCTGTTCATGGAAAAAAGCAAGCCGCACCATCCGCTTGAGACCGTAAAAGAATTGGTTCGCGTCGGGTCTGTGAGAGCCACCAACGTGGCGATGTGCGGGGCGCATCTGCTGGGCCTTGGCCCTGATGATGTTTTGAAAGCCGTTCTATCCCTTTCCCGCGCCGATTTTTACAAGAGCATGACATCCTATGCCGACAATCATGAATGGCAGGATGTTTACCGCCCTGTAACAAAGGCCGGCTCAGTGTATCTCAAGCTGACGATTCGCAATGGTGTTTTGATTTTGTCATTCAAGGAGCTGTGATATGGAACGAGAGATGTGTCCCACCTGCGGCAAGGGTGAGCTTGTCGAGGATACGCGAGACGTGGAATATGAGTATTTCGGGGCAAAGACTGTAATAAAGGACATCCACGCAAATTTTTGCACGGCGTGCGATGATTTTGTTATGGATTACCCGGAAATGCGGCGCGTAGGAAATGAACTTGAAGCATTCCGCAAACAGTGCAATGCTCGGGATTCCAGTTTCATCCGCACAGTGCGGAAGAAGCTGCGCCTTGGGCAGAAAGAGGCCGGGGAAATCTTCGGCGGCGGCGTCAATGCCTTTACCCGCTATGAAACGGGGAAAATTAAGCCTCCACTGTCCCTGTTGAAACTGTTCCGCATTCTTGATGCGCATCCTGACCTGCTTGCTCTGGTGCGGTGAGCGTGCTGCGGCAGTGACAGTGTAATTCCTTCCTTTCTGTCAGTTTTTTGACAAAACCTGCCAAAACCTGCCAACACTTCACAGAAACATTTTTCCTGTGCTACCCCGTGCGAAAGGTCACTTTCACACGGGGTAGTTTGCTATGGCCGGAATCTGGCGCACACTGTACGAGAACATGCTGGAGGACATGCGGGATCCCGCCTTCCGCCGGTTCGGCCAGTACAGCGTGGCGGGGCGCACTTTCTCCTACCGCTCCCTGGATGAGTTCCGTCGCCTGCTGGACTGGGTCAAGGCCAGGGCGGACGTGGAGGACGGCATAGCGCCCTACAAGGCCCGCGTGGCCCTGGTCAACGGGGGGCGCGGCTTCCTGGGGAGGAACTCATGAGCAGGCTCCGCCCCGTCACCCGCAGCGCCCGCCGCATCCGTTCCGGCTCCGCCTTCGCGGCGTCCGTCCGGGCGGCAGGCCGTCCCGCCCTTGCGCCAGTCGTTGGCGAGCCTGCGAGCCTTACGAATGGCGACAGCAACGGGACACATGGGCAGGCAGCCAACGCAACTGCTGTCGCTATCCGTAATGCCGCCGGCGCGGCAAACGGCTACCGCGGCCGCTCAGGCTATGACGCCGCCATGTCCCCCCGCGCCATCGGCAGCTGGGGCCCCAACGTCATCGATGTCAACGCGCTCATTGCGCAGGCCGGGCCCATCCTGCGCGCCCGCATCCGCGACCTGGTGCGCAACTTCCCGCCCTTCACCCGCGCGGTCAACGGCATTGTGGCCTTCACCGTGGGGCGGGGGGCGCGCTTCCAGTCCCTGGCCCTCACCCCCGAGGGCGAGCCGGATCTGCCCGTGCGCCGTCGCATCGAGGAGCGCTTCCGCCAGTGGATGGAGAGCGAGGCCGATGTGGCGGGCCGCCTGCACTTTTACGAGATGCAGGCTCTTGCCAAGCGGCAGGAATGCGAGTGCGGCGAGTTTCTGGCCCGTTTCGCCGTGCCGCGCTCCCGTTCCCGCCATCCACTGGCCCTGCAGTTCCATGAGCCGGAGAACCTTTCCGCCTGGCGCGCCGCCGGGCAGGAGCCGGATACGGACATCCGGCAGGGCGTGGAATACGACGCCTTCACCGGCGAACCCGTGGCCTACCATTTCCAGACCGTTTTCGGCTGGGAGCGCACGCTGCGCACCTGGCGCGAACCGGCCCGCAATGTGCTGCACGGCTTCCAGTTCCAGCGGCCGGGCCAGCTGCGCGGCGTTTCCCCCTTCGCCCCGGCCGTGCTGCTGGCCCGGGACATGGGCGACTACACCGGCGCGGAAATCGACGCCGCCAAGATGGCCGCCAAGTGGCTGGCCTTCGTCAAAAGCGGCGACCCGGCCTTTTCGCAGGCGGTGCGCGGTCTGGGCGGCGCGGGCGCCGCTGCCCGGCCGGAACTGGACGATGTGGAGAACGCCGTCGTCGAGTACCTCAACGAGGGCGAGGACATGACCTTCGCCCCGCAGTCGCAGCGCCCCGGCGACAGCTTTGACCGCTTCACGCGTTTCGTGCTGCGCATGGTTTCCATCACCATGGACCTGCCCTACGAGATACTCTCCGGCGACTACACGGGCATCAACTATTCCACCAGCAAGGCCAGCCGCAACGACTTCGCCATGTTCCTTGTGCCGCACCAGTTCCGGCTGGAGCAGCACTTCGTGCGCCCCGTCTTTCACCGCTGGCTGGAGGTGGAGGCCCTCACCCAGGACTATCTGCGCGGCTACTGGCGCAATCCGGCGCGTTTCCGCAAGGCCATGTGGATCCCGGCGGGCATGCCCAGCGTGGATCCCCTGCGCGACGGCAAGGCGGATATCGACGCCATTGCCGCGGGCATCCGCAGCCCGCAGATGGTCATTCTCGGCCAAGGCGCGGATCCGGAAGAAGTGGTTGCCCAGCGTGCCGAGTGGCAGCGCCTGTGCGGTGAGTACGGCGTGGGCGACGTGCGCGAGGACAGGATGAGGAATGTGACGGGGAGATACGGCAACGACGCGAATAACTGGATTGTGTACAAAGCCTCGCTGGAGGGTGCATTTACAATAACAAACGAAGCTTCGTATAGCAGCATGGGGGCTGTGACAGGGCGGTACTCATCGCCTCGTTATGATATGCAATTCGATATCTCCCGCATCGTCCCCACGGGCGCGCACGTCTCCCCCCGCGCCTACGGCTCGCTGCTGTGCGTGTATCTGGGGCAACCGGCCTCATGACGCGGGCTGACCAAGATACACGCAGGCCAGGCTGCCCCACGCGCGCGGGGACGTGTGGGGGCCGGTGGGGACGACGCGGGAGGAATCAAAATTTAGGGAATAATTATTTAGGTGCGTTGTATCGAGCGTGTTTCCCCAGTGACTACCCCGAAATAGAGCACCATAGGCAGCAGTCGCATTACTCCCCGAAAGGGCACCCAACCAATAGTTCGATGCCCAGCCCGTCACGGCCCTCATCCTGTCCTCGCGCACCGCGCCCACGCCGGACTCTGGCCATGCGCGCCGATATGCCTCCACAAACAAGGAGGCAGTATGCCAACAGCTCGTTTGTTCCGCGATGTCGCGGAGGAGTGGTACCAGCGCTGGCGCATCCAGCGCGTGGAAGGCTACGCGGAGGAATGCTGGGCGCGCTTCGAGCGGGAGGCGCTTTCCGTGCTGGGCGACAGGCCCATCCGCAAAATCACGGCCCCGCAGATTCTCGCCATCCTGCGCCGCATCGAGGCGCGGGGCGTGGTCGTGCCCGTCCGCAAGATCCGCAGCCACATAAGCCAGATTTTCCGTTACGGCATCGCCTGCGGCTACGTCACGGCAGACCCTGCGCGCGATCTCGGCTACGCCCTCATGCCGCACAAGTCCACGCCGCGCGCGGCCATCCTCGACCCGCAGGGCATCGGGCGGCTCATGCGCCGCATTGAGCAATATCGGTTCCGTCAGCGACGCAACGCCCTGAAACTGGCGGCGCTGACCTTCGTGCGCGCAGGCGAGCTGGCCGGTGCGGCCTGGCGTGAGGTGCAGTGGGATGACGCCCTCTGGCGCATCCCCGCGGAGCGCATGAAAATGCGCCGCCCCCACGATGTGCCGCTCTCCCGGCAGGCGCTGGAGGTGCTGCGCGCGCAACGCCTGCTTGCCGGAGAACAGCAGTGTGTTTTCCCCTCCCGCTGGGACAGGTCGCGCCCGGAGAACGGCGCGACACTCAACCACGGTCTGCGGCATCTGGGCTATAAATCCGGGGAAATGACCGCCCACGGCTTCCGCGCCATGGCCGCGACGACGCTGTCGGAACTGGGCTGGCCGTCGGACGTCATTGAGCGCCAGTTGGCGCATGTGGATAAAAACCGCGTCCGGGCGGTCTATCAGCGTTCGGAACTGCTGGCCGACCGTCGCCGCATGATGCAGGCGTGGGCCGACTGGCTGGACATGCGCCTCGGCATGGCCATGCTCGGGCGGTGAAAAATATCATCAGAAAGGACTTGCCAATCTGCGTAGTGTAAGCTGAAACACCATCACGGCAAGAGAATAACACCATAAAAATACGGAGGCGTTGCAATGGAAATGCTCAATACGCAGAATGAGGCATACGGCTTCTACGGCTCCATCCGGCATTTCGCCCGTCCCTCCCTCGCCTGGCCTGTGGCCATGGAGCTGGTCTGCCGCGCCACGGGCATGGAGGCCTGCGAGGTGCGCGCCTTTCTGGACAGCACCTGGGGCCGCCATTTCGCCGACAGCGTAAGCGACGGCCTCGTTGCGGGCAGAACCATCCGCGAATCCGTGCTGCAGGCGGTGCAGATGTGGATGGGCTGGAAGCTCACCGCCCGCACCCGCGCCCGCCTGGGCATTCAGGAAGCGCCGCTCGGCACCCCGTACCTGATGGCCATGGTCTACGCCGCTTCGCAGTTCGCGTGCGAGGATGCCGCGTAACCCCGGCGCAGCCTCCGTCAGCATGGGCCGCCTCTGGCAACAGGGGCGGCTTTTGTATGTAAAAAGGATGCAAAAATTTTTATGCAAAAAATACATATTTTCTTGACGACAGGGAGGCGTTCCGGTACTCTGTTTTCAACGGGAGGTGAGATGAAACGGGTTGACATACTCAAAAAGCTCAAGGATGCGGGCTTCAAATTCGCAGAAGGATCACGGCACACCAAGGTTCTGGACAGGGATGGCAACTTTGTGTCCGTCGTTGAACGGCATGTTGAGATAGAAAAATGGGTTGTCATCCAGATTGAACGGCAGACGGGTGTGAAACTTCGCTAACAGGGGGAGGGGGCAACCCCTCCCCGCAGGAGGCATATATGTATTATTTCGCCATCATCTACCCCTCCGAAGAGGGAACCTATGTGGTGGACTTCCCGGATTTCCCGGAGGCGTTTACCTCCGGCAAAACGCTTGATGAATGCATGGTGATGGCTGCCGATGCGCTATCCATCACCGTCGAAGAGTATTCCAAGGCCAACAGGAAGCTGCCCACGCCCTCCGGCATAGAGGACATCCGAAAAAAGGCGGCGCATGAAATGGCCACAGCCGAAGGGCTGGATACCTCCCGCGAGCCCCTGTTTCAAATGTTCCCGGCCCCGGAGGTGGACATGACGCCCGTGAAAATCTCGGTCAGCTTCGCCCGTTCCGTGCTGGCCGGCATCGACGCCAAGGCCAAGCAGCGCGGCATGACGCGCAGCGGCTTCCTGGCTGCGGCCGCGCAGGCGTTTTAGGAAAATGGCAAACAGGAGAAAGCCCCGGTAGTGGTTGCACTACTGGGGCTTTCTCCTGTTTGCCTGTCCCGTGGTTCTTTAAATCGAAAATATCGAACAACCTTCATCTCATCCTTTCTCGACAAGCTAGAGCAAAGCCATCTGTGAAAGACGTGCTTCTTTCACATAACGGAAAGACTGTGGAGGCGTAAAATTTTTGTATTTTTTATACGGATTGATTACTTTTGCGTAGCGTTTCGGGTTAGTGATTTCAATGGCGACTGCCTTACTGCGCCCCTTAAAATATTTAAAAAAGAATTCAGCAGTAATGCCAGCATTTTCTTTTGTCTTTTCCCAGAGCGTTATTGGGGTATCCTGCCACACATTTGCGACCTCAAACTCACCGATTATGAGCCCAACAGGAGCCGTAACGTAAACAATTATGTTTGTCACGTCATGCGTAAACGCTGTCTTACGGAATTCAAAACACTTCTTTCCGGAGAAGATTTTTTCCGCATACTCCGGCTTAATAGATAACAAAGCCTTCACGGACTCCTCCTAATTCGATAATTTTTTGAAATTTATCATCAGTGAGTAATTGCAATCCCATGTATACGCGTGTTGATGGATGTGGAACGATCCTTCCTTCAACCAACTCTCTAAGTGTCGGACGTTTGGGGAATGCGAGATTATACGACATCCGCAATGCATATGTACCAAAATTATTATAGCGTCTACGAAGGTTATTTTCATCGAGCACGCTATATTTTTTGCAGTATGTGACGAACGCATCGGAATTTGGAAAGTCACGTGCAGGTAGTATTTCTTCAGCGACGCAAAGAGATGTTGCCACAGAACCGAACCAGGCAGGTTTTTTGCTGTCCCTCTCAACACAGCGATAAATAACTATACAGTCGCCTGGTTTAAATTTGGGAAAGTCACGGTAAGCCCCCACGTAGACTTTGTGGATGCTGTTGGTATGGGAACAATCTTGAATAACCAAATTGCGTTCAGTCTTCAACCTTGAGTCCGGGAAAAGATCCGTGTGGTATGGTGCGTAAATCGACATGAGCCATTTTTGACGATTCTGACTGTTGACAACAGGGTAGTCTAAATTCGTATCGCCAGAAAGATATTGCATGTCTTTTATATAAACGTCTTCTTCGCCATTTGTTGTGTTTTTTGTTCCTCTCTTTAAGAAACCATAGGTTTCAAGAATTTTAATCAGACTCTTATGTTCATTGAAAATTGTAACATAGGCAATTCTGAGGCCCAAACTTAATGTCGCATCAACAATGATCTTGACAAATCGTTCGCCGAGTTTTGTTCCATGTGCAATTATCTTGAAAGTTCCTACCTTTAAACAAGCTGTATTCAACGGAGGATTAATATCAATAATTGGACCATCTTCTTTCTTTAAATATAAAAATGCTTGTAGTTTCCCATTACTATCATAGGAAACATATGCCGTTTCATTTGATTTGCGCTGAAACCAGTCCGAAAACTCTCGATACGACTCTTTCAAACTGTCAAAAAAGGGGTCACTCAAATCAACTTCACAAAACTTACGGGTGACGATGGCATCTTCAGACATATATCAACCTCCTAAATCTCTAAAAGTTTATGTATTTTGGACAGTATGACACTCTCTTCACCATCAGAGGAGAATAATGGGATGCCTATCTCTGTTGAAATTATACGTGCTTGTGTTCGCTCCATATCAATGTGTCGAGCTATTGATTCTAATTGTGGTGATATCCCATCACGTTGTTCTAGCCTTTTTTTGACGATTTCTGGAATAACATCTAGTAATATTAATGCAGTTACTCTCATATTATAAAAAAATATTGAATCTATGTTCTCAATTTCATTATTTTGATTAATAATGGTTGTATGTCCGTCTAAAATTAGATTATTAAATTGTTCCAGTTTTTTTTGGACAGCAGAGACAAGAATTTGTTGATTATTAACAATATTTTTAACCCGTTTGTCGAATTTTGAATCAGAAACAGCATCCTTCGAAAATTCTCTGATTAGACTACTTGATGAAAAAAAAGGTATCTCCAATTTAATCGAGAGCTTTTGACATAATGTTGTTTTTCCAGCGCCATGTATGCCGCAGACAAAAAACACCGACATTATAGCTCCCATTGTTGTCTGATTCCGCAAAACTCACTCGTCCTCTAGAGGTCGAACTTCTGGGGTGCTGGACGACATCGCGGAGCAGCAGTTGTCACACACAGAGGCAAACGGCTCTATCCCAACTCCGCCAGTTTCTTCTTCCAGAACGCCGCATCCTCCGGCACGCGCTGGTACGACCAGCGGTCTTCCTCGGCATTGTAACCGTACCTCTGGCCCTGCACGATGACATTGGCCCACGGCGAGCCGGGCTCATGGGTCAGGACAAAGGGGGTGCCATTGTCGCGCACGCCGTAGCACACGCTCAGGCGCGGCGAAGGCACGGGCATGCCGCGCCCTTCCCGCGCAACAGGCTCAAAGAGCGCATAAAACTGCGCCAAATGCGGGGGCAGAATGTCCGGCTTGTCCAGCACGGCGGAGAGCAGGTGCTTGCACAGCCGTCCCGGCATGGTCTTCGGCTGCGTGGTGCGCTTCTCCTGCCAGTCTTGGCAGGTACATGTCAGCTCGTCGAGATTCAGGTCGTAAAACCGGCCTCGGGTGGAACGGCTTTGCACGCGGAGCGTATTGCCCTCCGGCAAAGGCGCATCGGCCTTGGCCTGTACAATGGCCGCGAATTCGGCTTCCAGCGCTTCAGGGCTGGTGCGTTCCTCCAGCAAGGTGCAGAACTTTTCCAGAAGTTCAGCGTCAGGAATATCAGGAAGGTCGCCGGATGCCCAATCATCAAAGACTTCCTCTGCAATTGTGTCCAGAAACTCCACTAGTTTGTGGGGGGCCGTTGACCGCAGGGCAGCAACGAGAGGATGGTCCGCACGGGCTATAGCCACCGCTGCGGCGGCTTTGCCTTTTGACGGCAGGGAATTGTCCAGGCACTCCGCGAAGCTGGAAACCATTTCGCCAGTGGGGCCATCCTCGGTCACTGCGGCAAAGGCTGCGCTCTTTTCCCGTAATTCATCGTAAAGGGCCAACGCTGCCTGCGGCTTTTTCCCATTGGCAAGGCCATAGAAACATTCTTCAACGGCATTGATGAAAAAGTCCTCATCAGTCTCCGGCACGGGCAGGAATCCATCAAGTTGCCGAAGGGCCGGCCGGAATTGCTCGTTGCTGATTTTTTCATCAATTTTGTCAAAATTGAGATATTTTTGTCGTCACTGCAAAGATGCTTGCGCGGCAGATGTGTTTTTTGAGACTCCGGCTTTTTTGTACTGTCAGCATGGGCTGTAACGATTGGAGAGATGGCTTCTGATAGAGATTTTTTATTAGAGCGTCTTTTTATTAAGAAAAATATTATTCCAATAAAGACAGCAAGGCTGACCCATTCCATTTACTATCCCTCCTGAACGCCATGCTCAAAAATTCTACCCATTTTTTTCTTCAATTTGTTCAATTCTTTTTTTAATCGTTCCTGTTCTTGCTCTATTTCGTATTTTTTGGCGAGGATTGATTTAATCTCAGGTAATGAACGAAAATTGTTTAATAAAAGCATCGTATTTTCATCTGTGTAATACATAGCGCTATCATCGCCTTGCAGAATGCGCAGCCGGTGCTTGCATAGTTGGCCGTTTTGCCCTGCTGGACAGGAGCAACGGAAATACATGCCATCTTCAGAATGGCCGATACTTAATTCATAATCATGTCCGGAATCGCCAGAAACGGTGAAAACAGCTTGGTTACTCATGCGATAAGTTCCGCTTGAAGCTCGCCTGTAATTAAAAAACGCACGAAACCGTCCTGTGTCGTCAAGTGCGGGATGCTGGGCTTCAGCGTGTTATCCGCTTCCTTATGCAGGATTCGAAACTGCACCTGCCCGGGGTCACGCGGAATCGTTGCGTTACCCGGCGATGCCGGTTTAGCGTCAAGTATTTCCCCAATATCGCCAAGCTGTTCCAAGTGCTGGCCCCATGTCTCATCTTTGGGCAGGGCGGCTGAATACACTATATACCCGGCGCGAAAGTCAAAAGCCGTTGATTGCGTCCATACAAAATATTGTTGCATGAAACTTTTATAGATGATTTTGCCTTTTTCTTTTTTGATATTTCCCTCTGCGTCCGTATCAGGGACAGGATTACCATCAGCGTCAGTGACGTACACTTTGCGCTGTCGTTTGGTCAGCTCAACCCCCAAAGCCGAGGCGTGTACAAAGTTCGGGTGAAACGCCCACCCTTCGCACCAGTCTGATGCCCATTGTTCAGGGCGTTCCTCCCAAGATGGCTCTTTCGTAAAGGATGTCAAAAACTTTTCACCCGTCTTGATGCGACGTTTGCCCTGTTCCTTCAATAAAAGTGTTTCCAGCAGCGTCAGGGCGTGTTCGCGCAAGTTCGGGGCATTGTGTTTTATTGTCTGCTTTGGACGGGACAGCACTGGTTTCTGTATGGACAGGAGGGGCAACGTGTTTTGCTGCTTGGGCATGGATAAGTTCCTCCTGAAGCGACACGATTTTTTCCAGGTCTGCGATTCTGGTCCGGGCGGCCTTGAGTTGGTGCTGCAGCAGGTGAATGTCATCGCTTTGCTGCGTTGCCGAGACTGTTTCCTCAACGTCATCAAGGGGGTTTCCTTCGCCCGTGACCAGCCAGCGATAGGAAAAGCCCAGTTTGTCATGGATGACTGCCAGATCTTCTGCACTGGGCCATTGACCCATTGACCATTTTTGCCGTTTGCCAGCTGAAATATTCAAAAAATGACAAAACCCGCTTATGTTTGCCTTCAGCCCAATTGAACTCGCCATGCTACAAAATTTTTTATAAATAATTTCATAGCATTGAAGCCATTTTTCATGGCCTTTGTTATTTTTTAGCTCATTTGAGTTTGACATATAATTCTTTTGAGTCTAACAATGCAGAAAACGACAACGGGCAATCTTTGCAGGTAATTCATAACAGCTAACCCACCAGAGGACAACATGCCCCGGCAGATGACGCCTCTCAAGACCTGGATGGCGGAGCACAACATCACCTACCGCGCCCTGGGCGAGCAGCTGGGCATCACCATCAGCGGCGTCCGCGAGCTGCTCACGCGGCCCACCATGCCCACGGCGCGGCATTCCCAGCTCACCGCCCTAGGCTTCCCCGAGGGCCTGCTGCCGCCCCCGCAGGACATCCCGCCCGGTCCCAAGCCCAAGGTGCCCGATTTCCCCGGCCTTCGTGGCCTGTAACCGTAATTCCGCCAAAACAGAGGATTCGCCATGTTGAAGCAGACTTCTCCTACAAAAATGGGGTTGAGAGGGTATCGAAGGGCCTTCCCCGTCGAGGTTGATTCACGGACAGCATTGTTCCGCGCAGAAGATCGCTTACAGATTCTTGACCGACTGCTTCGCGGCGTCCGTGAGTTTCAAAAAAAGGGCACCTCTTCTCACATTAAGGAACAGGCCGCCTCCTGTGCCGAATAGACACCGGCCCCGCGCCCCTGTCACGCCATTCCAAAGGAAATTTTAGCATGGCCGAACATCCCCGCCTCACCCCCATTTTGCGGCAGCTGGTGCTGCACGCGCCCAACGGCCTGCCCGCCAAGGCCGTGGCCGGCCTGCTCGGGCGCGACTACACCACGCTGCTGGCCGAAGTGGGCGAGCGCAGCGGCCACAAGGCGGGCGTGGAGTTGCTGCTCCCGCTCATGGACGTGACGGAATCGACCCTGCCCATGGATGTCATGGCCGAGGCCCTGGACGGATTCTTTGTGCGCGTGCCCGCGCTCGCGGCGCAGGATCCCTGCGGCCAGGTGGCGCGGCAGTGCATGCGCACGGTCAAGGATTTCGGCCGCATGATGGCGGGCGTGGCGGATGCCCTGGAGGACGGGCGGATCACGGAGGAAGAGCGCCGCCAGGTGGCGGAACAGGGCTACCAGGCGCAGACGGCCATATTGACCCTGCTGCGGCTGGTGGATCTGGCCAGCCGCCCCGGCGGATAGGCAAATAAACAGCCCCCGGAGCTGTGGCGCAGCGTCGGGGGCCAACCTCAAAACCTTGCGGAGTTTCGAGTGATGAAAAGCTACGGCACAATGCGGCCGCCTGTCAAGCGGTGCGGCTACATCGTGAAGGTTGGGGACATGCGCGTGCGCATACGGGCCACATTTCAGGGCATCCACGCCATGCTGCGCGGCATCATGGCGCAGCGGCAAGGGAGGGCGGCATGAGCGGCTATATTGTCGGCATTGCCGCCGGTCTGTTCGGCCTGACTGCCTGCGGCGTCGCGCTTGTTCAGGAGCTTCGCGCATGGGCGCGCCTGCGCCGCATGGCTGCGGATGTTGCCGCGCGGGAGGGACGGTAGCATGGCCATACCCATTCCCGCCGTGCAGCGCACCAGGGCCGTATGGGCGTTGACGCTGCTGCGCGTGGTCTTGGATGTGTACCGGGACTGCGGGGACGGTTCGCCCTTTGGACGGCAGCTCCGGAAGGTGGAGCGCTGGCACCGGGAATGCGAGCTCGCGGTGAAACAGGGGGACGGCAACCTCTCCGCCGGGGCGCGGCGCGACTTGGACGCCCGGTTCGCCGTTGTCGGCCCATATATCGAGACGGAGCAGATGGCCCCGGAGGTTCGTGCCGAACGCTGGGCGGCCCTATGGTGGACGGCCCTCACGGAGCTGATCAGCGCCCGCGTTATCTGTCCGGACTGGTGCAGGGGCCGCTGTTGGGGATTTTTGGAGCAGACGGTCGCAACCATGTGCGAGCGCCACATCCTGGCCATGTGGCCGGGCAGCGACGTGGAGGGCACGCGCATTGCCCTGGAAATTCCGGAGGGAGCCGTATGTGTGAAGAGCTGAAACTGTTGCCCTGCCCTGCGTGCGGACATAAGGCCGATGAGCCGGACGAGTATGACGGATTGTTCTTTGTAGGCTGCTTCAACTGCGGTTTGCGTGGCCCCTCCGCAACCAATGCAGAGGGTGCCGCCGCCGCTTGGAACGCCCTGCCGCGCAAACCGCAGGGCGTTGATGAGGCTCTGCTTGCTCAGGCGGCCATGCGCCACTACGGGCTTGAAAACCGCCTGAACCAGATGCAGGAAGAGCTGGCCGAGGCCATGGCGGCCATCAATCACTGGCGGCGCGGCCGTCCCGGCGCCCGCGAGGAATTGGCCGAGGAGCTGGCCGACGTGCTGGTGGTGATGGGGCAGCTCCAGGTTGAACTGGGGCCGGAGATTGCGCGCTGGGTGGCCGAGAAAAAGGAACGCCTGTCAAAGCACGCCTGGTTCAGTGAACGGGAGTTGTAGCCATGTCACAGATATCCCTGCCTCCGGAGGAAGAATTTCGCCAGCTGTTGCTGGATCGGCTGCCGCCTGTCATCGCCCGCAAGGATGTGGAACGGCAGATTGGCGGCGTGGTGGCCATGAAAACGCTGGCCAATGCCGACGCTTCCGGCAAAGGCCCCCTGGGAGCGTATCTGGTCGGCCGCAGCGTCGTCTACCCTGCAGCCTCGCTGGTGGACTGGATTATTGAGCGCCTGGGCGTGAACCGGCTCAAGGGCAATCTCAAAGAGTTGCTGTAGGAGGCTTGAGGTCATGCACGGCTTGTCGTGTGGCATCGGGGATGAGATGGGCATAGCGCATTG
Source organism: Desulfovibrio desulfuricans (assembly GCA_015062205.1). Lineage (GTDB taxonomy): Bacteria > Desulfobacterota > Desulfovibrionia > Desulfovibrionales > Desulfovibrionaceae > Desulfovibrio > Desulfovibrio desulfuricans_D. Next base: position 9,831 of record SUVB01000043.1, on the reverse strand, counting down.
TCATGGTGATGCTCTTGTGGCGCATCAGCTTCTGGATGCGGTATATGTCCGTGCCGCCCAGCGCCAGCCAGCTGGCGAACGTATGGCGCAGGGTGTGGAACACCACGCGCCGCGCCCTGTCATGCGCGTCCAGGCCCTCATTGAATCCGAGCCTGTCCACCAGATCGCGGAAGGCGTTGGTGAGGTTGCCGCGCATGGCGCCGCCTGCCACTGGCGGGAACACCAGACCGCGCGCAGGCTCTTTGCGCCCGGCCAGCCTGTCCGTGAAAATACGCATGGCTGCGGCATTGAGCGGCACCTTGCCGCCCGGCTTGCGCTGCGCTTCCTCGCGCACGGTCACCATGGCGTTGATCATGTCCACATCCGGCCATTCAAGGCGTCGCAGTTCTCCCAGGCGCAGGCCGGTGTTCAGGCTCAGCACAATGCAGTCATGCAGATCAGGGCAAGGAAGCTTTCGCGCCGCCTTAATCAGGGCGTCGGCTTCATCAGCCGTGAGAAAACGCTCCCGCGCGTTGCGGATGGGCGGCACTCTGACGCCCTGGACAGGCGAGACGCCCTCAAAAATTTTGCGCCCGGCCACTTCCTCCTGTCCCGCAAGAGCGTAGAGGTGGCTCAGGATGCCGCGATATTGCTTCACGGTGGATGCTGCCGCGCCCTGATCCACCAGTGCGTCTATGAGCCGCTGTACATCTGCGCGAGAGATGGATCGCAGAGGGCGCATGCCGAGGACAGGGCGAATCGCTTTGTTGAAGCGCTGCTCATCCGTGAGCCAGCTCCGCTTGGTGCGCTTGGCGTTGGGCAGATAATACTGTTCGAAGAAATCCTGCAGCAGCATGTTGGCCGCGCGTTCATCCTCGGCTTCCCTAGCTGCGGCTGCACGATTCTTGGCGGCATTCTCCCGAGCCTCGCCCAGCGTCTGCGGGCCTTGCCCCGTGCGCTGTCCCTGTTTTATGTTGGCGCGCACGGCATGTGCCTTGTCGGCAGTCCAGCCGTCAGTAGCCCAGCCGAGCGTTTCCTCCACCAGGCAGCCGTTGAGCTTGTACCGAATGGAGTAGAAGCGGTCAGGCTGACCATTGCGCTGCTTCCGGCTGGGGTGTTCATAGTAGCGCACGCCGGGATATTGGGTTTTGAGCTTCTTGCGGCCTGCCATAATGCCCCCACCATGCCCCCACTTTTGGGGGCGGTCAAGGGATACCGAGGGAATGCACAGGCAACACAACACACTGTTTTTATTACTCGCGGGACTTCAGGGGATAATGCCAAGCGGATTCAGGGTCTAGTCCTGGCAACGGGGTGGGAGTTCGAGTCTCCCCTTCGGCACCAAAATGGAATATCAGGAAGTCCCGCAAGGCCTTAATCGCCTTGCGGGACTTCGCTTTTTGCTATGCCGTGTTTCACAACGTCCCGCGACATGCGCGGCCCCTCACATTTTTTGGGGGAAAATCCGGGGGAGCAATTACAGCCCAAACATAACCGGCATCCCCCCCATTTTGGATGTTTATCCGGCTAGTGCGCCACGCCCCAGTTGGGGCCCCTGCCCCAATCCACCACCAGAGGCACGGAAAGCTCCTCTCCGCCGGGGCGCACATTGCCCATGAGCGCGGCCACGCGCGCGCCCACGGCGTCGGCTGCCTCCAGCGGCGCTTCCAGCAGGAGCTCATCATGCACCTGCAGGAGCAGACGCGCATCCAGACTGCGCAGTTTTGCGTCCCGGGCCACGGCCAGCATGGCCAGCTTGATGATGTCCGCCGCTGAACCCTGGATGACGGTATTGACGGCCTGTCGCCGCGCCAGGGCATAGGCCTGCCCGTTGGGAGAGCGAATGTCCGGCAGCAGCCGCCGCCGGCCGCCCAGCGTCGTCACATATCCAAGCCGTTTGGCCTCGGCCTCCACATTTTCATAGAAAGCCTTGAGCCCGGTGAGGCGCTCAAAGTAGCGGGCAATGAACTCCCTGGCCTCGGCGGCGGAAATCTTCAGTTCACGCGCCAGCTTCTGCGCGCCCATGCCATAGATGAGGCCGAAGTTGATGGTCTTGGCGTTGCGCCGCTGGTCCGGGCTGACGGCTTCAGGCTCGAGTTCATAGATGAGGGCCGCCGTACGGGCATGGATGTCCTCGCCCTTGCGAAAGGCCTCCAGCAGGGCCGCATCCTGCGACATGTGGGCCAGCACGCGCAGCTCCACCTGCGAGTAATCCGCCGAGACGAGCGCCCGGCCCGGCCCCGCAATGAAGCAGGCGCGCATGCGCTTGCCCAGCGGCCCGCGCACGGGGATGTTCTGCAAATTGGGATTGCTGGACGAAAGCCGCCCCGTGGCCGTGGCCTTCTGGTTGAAGGTGGTGTGTATGCGGCCCTGCCCGTCCACGAGGCGCGGCAGCGGGTCCAGATAGGTGGAGCGCATTTTTTCCAGCTTGCGGAACTGAAGAATGCTGTCCACCACAGGATGCCGCTCCGCCAGCTTTTCCAGCGTCTCCTGACTGGTGGAGGCCTGCCCTCCTCTGGTCCTGCGCGGCGCGGGCAGCTTGAGGCGGTTGAACAGCACCTCGCCCAGCTGTTGCGCCGAGCGGATGTTGAATGTGGTTCCGGCTGCGGCGAAGACGGCCCCGGTCAGGCGGTCCAGTTCCCGCTGCACGTCCCCCAGAAACGTCTGAAACGCGGCGGCGTCGATGGGCACGCCACGGGCTTCCATGTCGGCCAGCACCGGCGTGAGAGGCAGTTCCAGCGCGGTATAGAGATCGAGCAGCCCGTCGGCTTCCAGCCGCCGTTCCAGCACGTCCGCCATACGCAGCGCCAGCGCGGCCGCACCGGGGCCGCCTGTGGCGCTGTCGCGCAGGGGCGCGCCCCAGCGCACCGCCAGACGCGGCCAGCCGTAATCCCCCTCTTCCGGATTGACAAGATAGGCCGCCAGCCCAAGGTCGAAAAGTCCGCATGAGGCCTCGCCCTCCGCCGTGGCGCGCCGGATGACGTCCAGCGCCGGACGCGCCTTGAGGTCCGCCGTGACGACGCGACGCGCGTCGGCCAGCCAGGCGCGCAACTCCGGCAGGGGGCCGGTCCAGCGCAGGTCCTCCCCCCCCTCCACGGCCACATGCGGGGCGCGATCCGCGCCGCCGGGCCAGATGACGGCCGCCGCCTTTCCGCAGCAGGACGGCAGCGCCGCCACGACGTCCACGGCGGGGGACGGGGGCTCGGCGGGCATGTCCAGCAGGCTCATCTGCGGCCCGGCCCCGAATGCGGGGGGCAAATAGGTTCCCCCTGTGGAGGCGACGGGCGCGGAAGGGGACGCCTCTGCGATGACCGGGGCCACCGGGCCGTCGGCAACGGCGGGGGAGGCGGCGGCCTGCGCCGCAGGCCCGTCCGCGCGGGCGGCGCCGCCGCGCTGCGCGCGCGCAAGGCCCGCCATTTCACGCCGCAGGGCGTGCAGTTCGAACTCGTCCGCCAGGGCCGAGCACTGTCCGGAATCCAACGGGCGCACGCGCGTGTCTTCCAGGCGCACGTCCGCGCACACCGTACGCGAGAGCGTGGTCAGACGTCGCCAGAGGAACATGTTTTCCAGATGGTCGCGCAGCTTGTCCTGCAATTTGGGAGGCAGCAGCGCGAAATGGTCGCGGATGTCCTCCAGGCTGGGGCAGATTTCAAAAATTTTCTGCGCCGTCTTGGGGCCTATGCCGGGCACGCCGGGAATGTTGTCGCTGGTGTCGCCGATGAGCGCCTGCACGTCGGGCCAGCGCTCAGGGGGAACGCCGCTTTCGGCGGTGAAGGCGGCAGCAGTAAGCAGCTTCTCCTCCCGCGCGGCCGGGTCCCACAGGTAGACATTGGGGCCGAGGCACTGCTTCAGGTCCTTGTCGCCGCTGACGATGACCACGGGCAGACGCGCGCTGAAACGCGCGGCCAGCGAAGCGATGCAGTCATCCGCCTCGCAGCCGTCGGAAATCTCCACAGGAATGCCCAGGGCGCGCACCATGCGCAATATGGGCTCCATCTGGCGCGTCAGGTCTTCCGGCGTGGCTTCGCGGTTGGCCTTGTACAGGGGAAAGATGTCGTGACGGAATGTCCTGCCGCGGCCGTCCTTGACAAAGAGGAAGTGCTCGGGCCGCTCCTCGCGCAGAATGCGCAGCAGCACCCGCGTCACCACCACCAGCGCGTTGGTGGGGAAGCCGTCCGAGCGCTGCATGTTCTTGTTGGCGAAAAAGCCCCTGTAGATGAAGGCGGAGCCGTCCATCAGGAAAACGGGGGCGGCGGCGAGATTGAGACGTTCTTTCAGCGACATGACGGTCCGGAGGGTTGACGGTGAAGGGAAACGCGGCCGCCATGAAGAAGGGGACGCTTGCGCAGGCCTGCCGTTGGGTGTATACTATAGGGATGGAACCAAGTCCGCAAGTGACAGCCCACGTTCAGGGGCAGCTGCTGCGCATCTGCGTGGGCGGCTGCTGGAACAGGGACACGCCATGGCCGGAAACGGCCCGCGCCGCCCTGCGCGCCGTCGCCGACGGACGGCTGCGCGAGTTGCATCTGGAAAGCGCGGATCTCGGCCGCTGGGACAGCAGCCTGCTGGTCTTTCTGACACAGGCCGCCAAAGCCGCCGGAGAACGCGGCCTCTCCCTGCATATGAACCTGCCGCAGGGTGTGGAACGCATGCTCAGGCTGGCCTTCGCCGTGCCCCCCAAGGCGGGTTCCGGACGGAACGCGCATGAAGAGGAGCATATCTTCGCCCGCGTGGGAGGGCATGTGCTGGACATCATCCCGCGCATGGCGGATTTTCTCGCCTTTCTGGGCGAGACGGTTCTCGCCTTCCGACGGCTCCTGCTGGGCAGGACGCAGATGCGCTCCCGGGATCTGCTGACCGCCATGCACGAATGCGGCGTCCAGGCTCTCCCCATCATTTCGCTGACCAGCCTGCTGTTCGGGCTCATCCTGGCCTTTGTGGGCGCGGTGCAGCTGACGCAGTTCGGGGCGCAGATCTACGTGGCCGGGCTGGTGGGCATCGGCATGCTGCGCGTCATGGGGGCCATCATGGTGGGCGTGGTCATGGCGGGCCGCGTGGGCGCGGCCTATGCGGCGCTCATCGGGACCATGCAGGTCAATGAAGAGGTGGACGCCCTCTCCACGCTGGGCGTTTCGCCGCACGATTTTCTGGTGCTGCCGCGCGTGCTGGCGCTCATGGGCATGGTGCCCCTGCTGACCCTCTATGCGGACCTCATGGGCGTGGTGGGCGGCTTTGCGGTGGGCACGCTCATGCTGGGCCTGAACCCCATGGAATACCTCAACGCCACCGTGCGCATGGTGCCCTTCAAACACGTGCTCATCGGGCTCGTCTACAGCACGACCTTCGGCGTCATCGTGGCCCTGTTCGGCTGCTACCACGGCATCCGCTGCGGGCGCAGCGCCCAGGCCGTGGGGCAGGCCACCACCACCGCCGTGGTGCATTCCATCGTGGGCATCATCGTGGCCACGGCCGTCATCACCATCCTCTGCAACGTGCTGGGCGTGTGACATGTCGGGAACAGCGATGCAACACTGCGCGGGCAACACATCCGCCGCCGCTTCCGCCGCTACGGAAGCCCGCATCAGCGCGCGCGACCTCACGGTGGCCTTCGGCTCCTATGTGCTCATGCGCGACGTTTCCTTTGACGTGCGCCCCGGCGACATCTTCATGATCATGGGCGGCTCCGGCTGCGGCAAGAGCACGCTGCTGCGCGTGCTCATGGGCCTCAAGCAGCCGAGCCGGGGCACGGTGCGCTACGACGGGGAGGATTTCTGGAACGGCACGGAGGCCGCACGCGACACCCTCATGCGCGGCACGGGCGTGCTCTTCCAGAGCGGCGCGCTGTGGAGTTCCATGACGCTGGCGGAAAACGTGGGCCTGCCCCTGCAGCTGTACACCACGATGAACGACGAGGAAATTCGCGAACACGCCTCGCTGAAGCTGGCGCTTGCCGGGCTGGCGGGCTTTGAGGACTACTATCCCTCAGAAATCAGCGGCGGCATGCGCAAACGCGCCGGCCTTGCCAGGGCCATGGCGCTGGACCCGCGCATCCTCTTTCTGGACGAGCCTTCCGCCGGGCTTGACCCGGTAAGCTCCCGCCTGCTGGATGACCTCATTCTGGAGCTGCGCGAAAGCCTGGGCACGACCTTTGTCATTGTGTCGCACGAGCTGGCAAGCATTTTCGCCATTGCAAACAACGGCATCTTTCTGGACGCGCAAACCCGTACGGCCACAGCCCACGGCGACCCCAAGGCGCTGGTGCGCGATCCCGGCACGGAGAACAACGCCATGCAGTTCCTGACCAGGGGCGGCGCGCGCAACGAAAACGCGGGCACGCCCGGCGGGACTGCCGGAACGGCGGACCAGGGGGCATCTGTATGACTGCACAACAATACAAGACAACGGTGGGCGCGTTTCTGCTGGGGGGGCTGCTTCTGCTGATCCTCGGCATCATGGCGCTGGGCGGCGGCCGCCTGCTCACCAACGATCTGGAATACGTGATGTACTTTGACGGCTCCGTCAGCGGCCTTTCCACGGGCGCGCCCGTGGTCTTCCGGGGCGTGCCCATGGGCAGCGTCACGAGCATCAACCTGGTGGCCAACACGCGCGACTCCAATGTGACCATCCCCGTCTATGTGCGCATCAACGAGCACAGCTTCGTGCGCGCCGACGGCGCGGGCGAGGCCTCGCGATCCCTCCAGCAGGAAATTCTCCGCCGCATGGTGCAGCGCGGTCTCAGGGCGCAGCTGCAGCTACAGAGCCTTATCACCGGCCGATACCTCGTGGAACTGGATTTTTACCCCAACACCCCGGCCAATTTCCGCTCCTCCACGCCGGATGTGGAAATACCCACCATCCCCTCCCCCATCGACAACCTGCAAAGCACGCTGGAGCAGCTGCCGCTGGAACAGATGAGCAACTCGCTGAACGCCGTACTGCAAAACATATCTTCAGGCCTTGCCGACAACAAACTGGGCACGACGCTTGACTCCATTGCCGCCACGTTCGAGGAAGCCCGAAACCTGCTGGGTTCCATGCGCGCCGACCTTACGCAGACCCTGAACAACCTCAGCACGACAAGTACGGCCATGGACAAGAACCTGCCCGCCACCCTGGCCTCCTTCCGCGAGGCCATGCAAAGCATGGCCGTGGCCGCGGACCAGCTGCGCACGGTCACGGCGTCGGCCCAGCGGCTGCTGGGGCGCGACTCGCCCGCCATGAACGATTTTCGACGGCTTCTCAAGGAAAGCGTCGAAACCGCGCGCTCCCTGCGCGCCCTGGCCGACATGCTTGAACGCAACCCTGAGACCCTGCTCAAGGGCAGACGAGGATCACGCTGATGCACCGCCCCTTTCTTCCGCTTTCGCTTGTGCTGCTCCTGCTGCTCGCCGCATGCGGGCGCAGCGCTCCCACACGCTACTACCTGCTGGAAAGCGCGCACACGCCCCTGCAGGCCGACGCCCTGCCCGCCGCCAACCTGCGCGTGGCGCAGGTGACCGTGCCGAACTATCTGGATCGCAACGGCATCGTGAGCCGCGCGGACGGCTCGCCGGAACTGGTTGTCTCACAGTTTCACGCATGGGCCGAACCTGTGGCCGTCGGCGTGCGCCGCCTGATGCAGGAGGGGCTGGGCGCGCCCCTGCTGGCGGCGGGCGTCAACGTGCCCGCCCCCGGCGACGATGCTGCGGCCGACTACATCCTTTTTGTGGACGTGCAGCGTCTGGACGGCGACTTCAATGCCAGCGCCGTGCTGGAGGCCCGCTGGACGCTGCGCGACAGCCGCGACAACACCCTGGGCAAGGGCATCTATGCCGACAGGGAAGAGGTACCCGGAACCGCCTACGACACTCTTGCCGCCGCCGAAAGCCGCATGCTGCGCCGCATGGCCGACCATCTGGGGCAGCTGCTGCCGCCCCTGCTGCGGAAAAAATAGCTGCACCGGGCAGCATGACGGAACGGCGGCAATGACGTCGGCTCCGGCAGCCTGACGGAAGGCCCTTGCCATACGCAGCCGCGCCTGCGGGGCCGCATGCTTCCCTGAACAGACAAAAACGCCCGACGGCAATGCCGTCGGGCGTCGTCATGCGGTGCCTGCTATCGCAGGCTGAACAGCCGTGCTGCTCACTGCCTGACCATGACCTTGGCCGGACGCAGCAGCCGCTCGCCCAGCTTGTAGCCGTGCTGCAGCACGCGGGCCACGGAATTGGGGGCAAAATCAGGCCTGTCCTCGAAGCCCACGGCCTCGTGCACGCCGGGATCGAACTCCTCCCCTTCCTCGCCCACGGGCTTCAGGCCATGTCTGGCTACAGCATCCAGCAGCAGCTTCTGCGTCATGGCCACGCCCTGCAGCATGTCCTTGCAGGCTTCGTTCTTGCTGCCGTACTGCAGGGCAAGGTCAAGGTTGTCCAGCGTCGGCAAAAGGTCGCCCATGACCTTTTCCGCCGCGTAGCGCATCTGCTCCTCATGTTCACGGGCCAGACGCTTCTTGAAATTTTCCATTTCCGCCGCGGCGCGCAGGCGCACCTCGGCAATTTCCGCCTTGCAGCGTTCCTCCACCATAGCCACGTCGGGGGAGGCGGCAGGCGCGTCCTTTTCCCGCGCAGCGTCAACTCCGGCGCGCTCCGTTTCCCCTTCGGAAGGCGGCTCCTGCCCGAACAGCGTGGCCTCGTCCTTCAAAAAGGCATCTTCAGGCGAAAAATCCTCTCCGGGCCGCTCCGGCCGCCCTTCCGCACGATCGTCCTGCCGGCCGTACGTGCGATGTAGCTTGTGACGCTGCATGCTTCCTCCTCACCATCCTCCCGCAGGCAAACTCCGGCTCCGTTGCGCCGGCGATGCGTTCCATGCGGGAACACGAACTTTTTGTTAAGTAAGTACGCCCCCCGCAGCTGTCAATAGACCGGACGCATCTGAACTGGGAGACGCATCCGGATTTCGACGTTCCGCGGCATGCGGCAGGTTGGAGGATGCCCTTCTCTCCGCTGAAGGAACTGAAGAGCTGCTTCCCTGCGTCACACGTTTTTTTGATGCGCCTGCCCCGGCCAGAACCCGTCTTTCCGGCTTGACACGGCCGCCAACAGGTCATAAATGTTATGAATTGCGCTCGTAGCTCAGTTGGATAGAGCGACAACCTCCTAAGTTGTAGGCCGCAGGTTCGATTCCTGCCGGGCGCACCAGAATTTACAAGGGGTTACGGAAAATTGCCGTAGCCCCTTCTTCATTTTGTCACCCATCTGTCACCCAAGAGGATATTGATGCCCCTTATGCCGAGTATCTTCCCGAACGGACAAGGATGATGCAGGATTTGGTTAACCATCTTGATAAATTGAGGAATACTGTCCTTTCTCAGAAAGAATCGTGAAACTGCCCTTATTAAGCGATTTTACCATGCATAATAGCAATGAGAAAATCACGAACCATGCCGGGATGGGTCACAGGTCATCTTTTGCCTGTTCGTCATTTTCTTCTGTTCTGTAGACTGTGCTCAGACGAAAAAAACGGGTCTCAGGGGCAGTTGTCCTGCCTGTCGGAAAGAGGTACTTGAAATTTCCTTCGGAGCCGCCAGCGTAAGTAGCGGATGCCGAAGCAGGGAAGTGAGGTCAAGGGCAGAAGCGTAGCGACCCTTGACCGAACAAGCAGCGTAGGCAGAAGCGTAACTAGCTGGCTGGCCCGAAAGGGATTTCCTTTGGTGAGCCAGTTTTTTGTTTTCTTTCTTAGCCGGATATCGGCCTTCCTACGCCCCGTACGCTCCTCGGAAAGGGCAATACTGCCCTTGGTTAGCAATTTCCAGATGAATTTCGGGATATTGACAACGAGGACTTCTATGGACATATTGTAACCCATCGGCAATCTTGC
>SUVB01000042.1 GCA_015062205.1 Desulfovibrio desulfuricans | reverse complement strand
GACGCCGCCAGACGGCGTTCCGGATCCTTCTGCATCTGCCGCAGCCGTTCCAAAAACCGCAAACCTGCCATGCTGCGTTTGTCCTATTGCTGTTTTGTAAAGACAATGCGCAAGGCTTTGAGCGTGGGAGCGTATTCCACCCTGGCCTCAAGCTTGTCCGTTGATTCGCGGGCTATGCCCGACACGCGCAGCCATTGCTTGTGATCCGCTATCTGCACGCGCTTGAGCACCCCCCTGTCCGGGCGTTTGTCCACGCGCATGCCCTTGCCCCAGGCGCCCATGAGGTCAATGGATAAGGAGTCGATAGTGGCCGGGAAAAACTCCCGGAAATTGCCCGGCGCGTCACTGCAGGCGAAGCGCACTTCCACATCGCCGTTATCGAGGGACGTGATTTCCGGCTTGCCCAAGCTGCCCTTGCCGGCCTTTTTTCCCTTTTGGAGGGCAATCCATTCCGTCTGCGGTCGGGCAGGCTCCTCCGTCGGCGGCGTGATGACCGGCACGGGCGCGGGTTTGGGAGCTTCCTTCACGACGACGGGAGGCAGCGGGGCAGGTTCCCGCGTGTCGGGGAACAGGAAGGCAAAGAGGCTGCCGGAACCTTCGGTGCCGGCATTGTGCGCCACGATGCATCCCATGCACAGCACCAGCGCCAGCCAGACAAGAAGCATGATGCGGTAGAGTGAACGTAATGAATACATGGCGTCACCACACATAGGTTATGCGGTCCGGCAGAACCGGCGGTTCATTGCCTTCCTTTTGCAGCACCGTGAGAACATTGTCGGGCAGGATGCGCACCGTGACGCTGTTCACGCCGGCAGTTTCCATTTTATCCGCCGCATCGTCGAAATCATCCTGTGTGAAGTCGCGTTCCCCGTACTGGAAATCTCTGAGGAATTCCGTGAACGTGGCGTAGTTCCTCTTGAGCGTGAAAGAGGGGAAACTCACTTCAAGCGTCGTGGGGCCGCACTGTTTCACCGTGTACTGGAAACGTTCGTCACGCGGGTAGTTGCGGTTGGCCAGCGTGTAGCTCTTGTCCTGGCACTGGAGCGTGAGGGTCGTGGAATCGGCGCGCTCGCGGGCGTCCACGTTGACCAGCGTGGGCTGTGAGCGCAGCTGCACGTAATAGGTGTCCTCCGGCGGTTGCGCGGCGATCATCTCGGCCTGGGAGAGAACTTTCAGGCCGTCCGTGGTGAAGGGGAACTCTATGTCGCCCCACCGTGCGGGGGCAAGGGCCTTGCCCGAGCGTGCGAGGAAGGGCTTGAGATACGCGCCCACGAAGGTTTGCACCACGCCCTTGTCCCCGAAAAGCTTTGCCACGTCATCCTGCCGGTACAGGGCCGTGGCGCTGCCCAGCACGTCATTTTCCCATGCTGTCTGCACCACCTTGGCCGCCTGCACGGTGACGCCCTGGGCAATGAAGTCCAGAATGCCCGGCAGGAGGGCAAGCGCGGGATTCCGGCCGTTGCCCTTGAACGGAACGAGAATGTTTTCAAGCTGCGTCCTGGCGTTGGCGTACAGGTCTTCCGTATCCGCTTTCAGGTCCTTGTCGCCGCCCGTCTGCGCGGGCGCGGCGCTGGGCGCCGCCCGCTTGTGCCCGCCGAACCATGCGGCCGCCAGGGCGTAGGATTTTTGCGGGCTGCCCATCACTTTCAACAGGAAAAGGGTGTCGTCGAAGAAGGCCTTCATGCTTTCGGTCAATCCAAGCGCCATGCGCACCTCTCTGGCGTCCTTTGTCTCGGCGCGCAGGCGTTGCATCAGCTCCGGCGCGGTGGTGACAAGGGAAAGCAGCGCCCGGACGCGGCTGGTGGGGTCCTGCCTGTGCTCATATTCGGCGATGTCCACCACCACGTCCATGAGCATGCAGCTTGACAGCCAGGGGGGGCTTTCCTTGCCCGCATCTCTCAGGGGCTTCAGCTCATCCGCCATTTGCTGGAGCATGCGGTAATGCGGCATCTCCTCGATTTTGCGGATGTCCGCGTAGGAGATGAACACGTCGCCTTCCTGCATGGAACCGCGAATCTTGGAAAAGGCCTTGATGAAGTTGAGCCACAGCTCGGCATAGCGGCGGAAATAATCCGTCCGGAAGGCGTTGGTGCTTTGCCGTATGGCTTTGTTGGCGTCATCCAGCGTTTCAAGGTCGTTCAGGATGTCGCTGAACACCTTGTAGCCCGTGCTGGTGTACGCGGGCCGGATGCAGAGATTGTTGGGATCGGAGGAATTCATATGGGGCCAGAATTGCGCAAGGCAGATCTTGGCGGCGGGATAGCGGTCATTGATTTCCCCAAGGATGTCCTCAAGCGCCCTGGAGTCCTGGCGTCTCAGGCTCTCGGCCAGTAGGGCGTGCATTTCCCGCGTCAAGGTTTCCAGCTGGCCCCCCTCGGTCATCCAGTGGACGGCGTTGATGATGAGGTGGCCGGTTACGGGATTCCAGCGGGCGGTGTTCAGCGTGGTCATGGGAAAATGGCTGCTTTCCACAAGCAGGGCTTCATTGTTCAGCCTGTGCGATGCCACGCCGGTCAGCCACATAAGCTCACGAACCATGTCCCGTTCCTGCTCGTGGGGTTGGTTGCCGGCGCTGATGCGGGAATGGTATTCCGCCAGCAGGGGGCCGAGGATTTTCGCATAGACCTTTTCCGTGAATTGGGTCTGCGAAGCATGCAGAGCCCGCGAAAGCGCGTCCAGTCCGAACTGCGGCAGGTACCACGCGCCATGCGCCTTTTCCAGTTGCTTGATGTAGAGCATCTGCTGGTAGAGACCGTCTATTTCCTGATCGTGGACGAGCGCCGCCGTGGTGGGGGGCGTTTCCGTCAGAACCTGGTGCTGGTAGAGCACATTGACGCCCATGAGACCGCAGGCCCCAAGCAGGAGCAGCAGCCACGCGCCCATGACGCAGGCCCGCGTGTTGGCCACAAAGGGAAGCCCGCGCATGAGCGGGACGGCATGGGCCGATGCCGGCAGCACATAGGAAAACAGGCTCGTGAGAAAAGCGGGGCGCTGCCCCTCCGCGCCCGCCCCCTGGCAGAAGCTGACGCCGGCAAGCTGAGGTTGGGCCTGGTGCGCCACTTCACGGGAAATCTGCTCCAGGGCCAGGTGCAGCCTGTCGCCGAGGGCGCGCAGGGAGCGCAGCGCCTCCAGCATATCCCCCTCCGGTTGGCGCCCGGCGACGGATTCTGCGCGCAAGATTTCTTCCAGACGGGCTGCGGCCGCCTCGGCGGCGGCGCGGGCGTCGGTGGGAGCTTGGCCCGCCCGGCCCAGCACGGCGTCGAAATTGTCGGCGGGCACAACGTCCAGAATGGTGTCCATGCCGGGCAGGGCCTCCAGCTCCTCAACCAGCACATGAACCGGATAGCGGCGGTTCAGGGTCAGCATGAGCTGCTGCGCCCGGGTGCGGAGCTGCCGCCCGAGGACGGCGAGTTCCTCATCACTGCGGCGGGAAATGTCCGCCACCGAAAGCAGCAGCACAATGCCGCGCAGGGGGATGCGGCGGCGCTGCTGCGCCAGTTTTGTCAGCAGTTCCTGCCAGTCGTCCGGCGAAAGCTGCGCCTCCGGGCAGCGCAACAGCACCGACGCCGACAGAAAATGCCAGAACAGGGGCGAATCCGCTTTTCCCGGCAGGGTGTCCCCCATGGCGGCGAACAGGCCGGACGAGGCCCCCGTGGCGTCCAGAACCACAAACCAGGGCTGGCTGAACTCCAGCCGTTCCTGGAAGCGGTGCGGCGAGGCCCGCAGCACATCCATGCCCTGCCGCCAGGCGTCGGCCATACGGCCGAGCGACACGGGCGCGGCGGCTTCCATGGCGGACTGTTCATCCAGCACCTTGCGGACGAAACGGTTTTTGTCATGCCAGCGGTACAGGGCGCGGGCGCCGAGAAAGGCTGCCACAAGGCCAAAAAACGTCAGGAGAATGACCACGCCTGTGATCAGCGGCCACTGCATCCACCAGGCAAGCACGGTCAGCAGGGCAAGCAGCGCCAGCAGGAGCAGCAGCCACAGGATGCCCTTGAGCAGTGTGAGAAGAACCTTCATAACAACCCCGGTTAGAATCCCTTCACGGGGATATGGGCCAGAATGTTGGCGCAGAACAGCCAGAACAGGACGCAGCCGGCCACCGGAACCAGCACATAGAGCGCGGGCTCGAGCCGGTGGAGCGGCGTTTGCCGGTCATGCCGCACAGAAACAGCCTTGGGCGCGGGAGGGGTTTCCGGCCGCCGCAGCAGGACTTCGGCGGCCTTGCGCACACGGGCCAGCAAGTCTTTCTGGCCGTAGAGGCGGCCCCGGAAACCGTACAGCAGGCAGAGAGCGAAGATGCGCAGCACGTCAACGCCGGCGCCGTCTGCGGGCAGGCTGCGCGCCATTTCCAGACGCTGCGCGAGATCCCGCGGCTCGCCGTCGTCTTCGCCGGTGATGCCGAGGGTGTCCAGAACCGCATTGAGACGGGAAAAAAACAGCTGTCCGGCCTCAGTGGTGGAAAAATAACGGCATTGCAGGGAAAGGGGCATCCATGCCCCGGCGTCGGGCCGCGGGGCGTTGAGGAGCTTTTCATCCGCCCAGGCATAGACGGCGAAGCGGGCGTCCTCCAGTTCGCGGCGGCGCTCCTCCGGCATGTCCGGCAGTCCGCCGTCGGCCGACAGCGCCGGTATGGCCCGCTCCCCTTCAGCCTGTTCCAGCAGGCGGGCCTGGATGTCCTCCAGCGGCATGGCAAGCCCCTGGGCGCTGCCTGCATAATGCAGGGCTGCGGCCATGAGCGGCGCGAAGCGTTCTTGCAGATCCATGGGTCACCTCTGGATGACGGTCAGCTGGGCCAGCAGGTCGTCCGGCCTGCCCGGCAGCATGAAGGCCACCTCGCCCTCCTGCAGCACCTTCTGCCAGAGGGGGTCATTCTGGTCGATCATGAAGTAGAGCGTGTCGCTGCGGCGCGGCAGGCCGGCGGGCGGCTGCTCCGTGTAGAGCAGGCGGATGCCGGGAAGCGCCTGCCCCACAATACCCTGCATATCGGCAGAAGGCGCGAGTTTCCCCATGGTCTGGACGCGGGAGGCCAGTCCCTCCTGCTGCGCCGTGCGCAGCAGGAGCCAGTAGGCGTACATATTGCCCCTGGCGCTCTGCGGCATGACCGTGCCCAGCAGCCTGCCCCCCTCCAGGGGATCCAGCAGGAAGGTGAAGGCCGGGCCCACCACCAGCGTGTCCACAAGGCGCGCAATGATGGCGCAGGCCGCGCTGAAGCATTGGTAGAGACGCTCGTGGTCATAGGACGGCAGGGCGCGCTCCCCCTGCGGCGTTTCCCCCAGAGGGGACAAGGTGGCCGAAAAGACGGAGAGTTCGCCCACAAGCCTGCACAGGGCGCCGTACACCGGCCAGGGATGGATGGAGGGCGCCTGCAGGAAGTGCTCCAGCTCCGGGGCGTTGCGGCTGAGCACGCCAAGGATGCTGAACAGCGTGATGCCGTGCAGGGAGGAAATGTCCGAAAGGCCCGCATCGCCCGCCACAATCTTGTATTCTTCCAGCTGCTTGCTGCGCGAGAGCAGGCTGTCGCGCACATCGCGCACCAGCCGGTGCAGGGCGGGCACGGCGTTGATGTCCACGCAGGGCGGGGCAAAATGCGCGTCAAGGCGCACGCGCTCGCCGTCGCGCACGAGGCGGGCCAGCGGCAGCTTCCACAAATCCCTGCCGTCATCGGGACCGAAGCACAGCTGCAGATTATAGCGCAGGGTGGAAACCTCCGCCTCCGGCCCGTCTCCGTAAAGGTCCGGCACCACGTCCGGCGTGAGGGCGGCGGTGAACCGGTACTGCTCCGCCGCCTGTGCCGGGTCATCCACGCGGGCCACATTGCCGCCCTGTTCGCGCAGGGGGGCAAGGCCCAGGCTGATGGTCAGCGGGCTTTCCGGGTTGGTCCACGCGTCGCGGAACGCCCGGGGCGCCAGGGCGGCATTGTCGGGAACCACAACCCATGCGCCGGAGGGCAGCAGCAGTTCCAGGGAAACCACCTCGAAAATGTCATTGGCGAGGGCGTCCTCATTGACGGCCACACGGCGCACGCCCCACAGCCAGGGGTTCATAAGGGCCATGCCCTGTGCGAGCCGCCGCAACTGCTGCACATGGGAAAGCTGAAAATGCTGCGGCTGCAAAAACACGCCATGTTCCCAGAACGGGGGGCTATTGTACACGTTCCACTCCTGATATGGTGACGGATTCCGCGCCAAGATGGATCAAGGCCCGCATGGGCGCGGCCGTGTAAAGGTCGTTCCTGAAAATGAGCCCTTCCTTCTCATGGTGGATGGGGAAGGGAATGACGGCTGCGCAAAGTTCCGGCTTGAGGTGTTCGTAGCCCGCCACCACCGCGAGATAGCGCGCCTTCTCCACCCTGTCCGCAGTCACGTCCTGCTTTTTCCCCGGCTGCACCCTGAAGGCCCGGCTTGAGCGGGCCTTGGCCGGGTCAAGCTGGCAGTCCAGCAGCTGATCGATGCCGGAGGGAGATGCGGCCAGGGCCTGAAAGGCCGAAGGGTCGTCGAGCTGGTAGACGCAGATCGTCAGGCCCAGCGGTTTTTCCCCCTCGTGGTTCAGGTCGGCGGCCGCCTCAATGCGGTAGGTGAGGCCGCCCGCCTGCTGGTTCCAGGTGACGCCCGCCGGGTCGCCGGAGGGCGAGGGCGGCGGGGGCAGGGGCGTCTGTTTTGCGGAACCGCCGCAGCCCCACAGGGCCAGCGTCAGCAGCGCGGCGACGCAGATGTTGACTGTGTTACGCAATGTCCACCTTCGCTTGTGCGGCCATGCTGTTCATGCCCGTGGTGTTGCCGTTGTTGTGTTTTGTTGTTGCGCCCTGGGACACGGCGGCCTTGCCCTCCAGCGTCACCTTCATGGATCCCTTGATGAATTCGCCCTTCCCGATGAATTTGGAAGACACCACCCCGCCCATGGTTCCCGCCTCGTCCCCGTTGGAGATGGCGGTGGCGGACTTGACGTGCAGGGCGGGAGAGCCGGAGATGAACACCTTGGAGCAGGCCGTGTTGGGCGTGACCATGCTGCACTGGAAGATGTTCACATAGGGCACGGGCACAGTGCCCGTCGGCGCGGGCGTCTTGCACACGTCCGGGGGGGTGCTCATGCACATGCCTCCCTGAAGGGTCAGTGCGAACATGGCTATCCTACCTTGATGCGGTCGGCGTCAATGTCCACCAGTTTCTCGGCCCGCATGTCGGCGTTTTCCGCGCGCAGCCGCCAGCTGGTTTCCACCGCCGTCTGCGCCCGGCCCGCCGCGCGCCGGGCCAGGCCGTCCACCTTTTCGTCCAGCGCGCCGTAACGGCCGGTGCGACGCGCCGCCTTCTCGCCCAGGCTGCGGGCCAGGGTGCGCATGACGGAGAAGCCCTGAAACAGCATCTGACCGCCCATGGTCAGCAGGCGAGACGTGATGCCCACGGCCTCGCCCGCCAGATTGAGGCTTTCGCCCCGCAGGTCAAGGCGTTCCGCGGCCAGCCGAGCGCCGTCCGCCCGGATGTCCAGCTCGCGGGCGCGCAGGGCCGTCCGTTCCGGCAGGCGCAGTTCCGCCGCCGTGTCCGCGTCCGCGTGGCGGCGCAGCACGGCCAGCACCCAGGCTGTGCCGTCATCCAGCAGGGCCAGCAGCACCATGTCGCGCGGCTGCGGGGCCAGCAGGCAGCTTGCCGCCCGCTGGGCCCGGACCATGCCGGCCTTCCCGGTCACGAGCACGGCGTCGCCCTCCGTGCTGCGCACCGTGCCGGAACTGAACAGGTTGTCAACGCCATGCAAGGGCAGCGCGTGTCCCATAGTCTATCCTTTCGCCGTCATGGCGGGTGTGCGGAAGTTTTCGGCGCGCAGCAGGGCCGGATCCGTGCCGCGCATGCCGGTGAGATTGGCCCCGGCGGTGGACGCGCGGGAAATGTCCGCCGCGTGGAGGTTGGCCAGGGTCAGGTTGGCCTTGTCGAACACGGCGCGCTCCACCACGGCGTGGGAGAGGTCGGCCATGGTCAGGTTCGCGCCGGTGAAATCCGTGCGGGAGCAGTCCGCCCCGCTCAGGTTGGCCTTGAGCAGCGGCACGCCGGTCAGCACGGCCAGGGACAGGTTGCTGTTCTGGCAGTGTGACTCGGCCAGATCCGAGCCCGCAAAACTGCACCGCGTGAGATTGCTGCCCATGAAGGCCGCCCGCGTGAGGGAGCAGCGCAGGAAGGAGGAGCCGGAAAAGTCGCCGTCCATGGCCATGCACTGCGTGAGGTCGGAATCCGCCCAGAGCATGTCCTGCCCACGGCAACGCTGGAACATGAGCATGGGGGCCGTGCAGCGGATGATGCGCAGGTTGGCGCAGTCGCACTCCAGACAGTGGGTCTGTGTGAGGTCGGCCCCGTCCCACATCGGCAGCCCGGCAAGGCCGCGCAGGGTGGCCTGCGCGAAGGACGCCCCCAGCCAATGCACGTCCTTCAGGCTGGTCTCCTGCAGCAGGGCGCGCTCCAGATGGGCCCTGTCCAGATTCACGCCGGCGAGGGACGCGCGCACGAGGGAGGCTCCGGTGAGCACGGCCCCGGCAAAGCTCGTATTTACGCAGGAGATTTCATCCAGCACGGCGTCTTCCAGGCGGGCGTCGGCGCAGTCGCAGCCGGTGACGGTCGCGCCGGTGAAGTCGCAGCCCGTGAGGTCGGCCCCGGCCAGTCGGCAGTTTGCCAGCGTCTTTCCGGCGAAGGACGCGCCGGAAAGGTCGGCCCCGGAGAGGTTGGCCCCGCACAGCTCCGGGGCGGCGAGAAGGGTTGCCGTGTCCGTCATTTCGCGGCCTCCCTGGCGGCGCGGATGGTGTTGGTCATGTCCGCGCCGTCGAAGACGGAGCCGGCGTCGGTTGCGGCGCGGGCCATGTCCACGCCGTAGAGGTTGGCGCTGCGCAGGTTGACGGCGGTCAGCTGCGCCTCGCGCAGCGAGCCGTTGAACAGGTTGACGCCCTCCATGTCCGCGCCGGAAAGGACGCTGCGGGAGAAATCGCCCTGCCGCAGGTCCGCCCCGCGCCACACGGCGGCGGTGTAGTCGCCGTCGCTGAAGACGGCCCCGGCCGCCCGGCAGCCCGTGAACACGGCCCCGCCCGCGCGCACTTGCGACCAGACGCCATCCTTCAGCGAAGCGCCCGTCAGGTCGGCCCCGGCCACGCTTGTGCCGTAGCAGAAGCCGGCCCTGTCCAGCACGGCATTGCGGAAATCCGCCTTGTCCAGCGCGCATGCATGCACGTCCGCGCCGGTGAGGTCGGCATCGGCGAACACCGCCCCCGGCATATGGCAGTGTTGCAGCCGGGCCTCGGTGAAGTCCGTCCTGCCGGCGTCGCAGCCCTCCGCCCGCGCCTGCAGGAAGGTGGCCCCGGCGAAGGAGCCCCCGGCCAGCACGGCCCTGTCCAGCACGGTTTCGGAAAAGTCCGCGTCCGCAGCCCTGATGCCCGTGGCGTCCGCCCCCGTGAGGTCGGCGCGCAGGAAGAGGGCGTTCGCCGCCACGGCCCCTGCCATGGCGGCCCCCGAGAGCGCGGCGTCCGTGAACACGGCGTCCGTGCAGTCGGTTGCCGCCAGCCGCGCGCCGGAAAGGTTAGCCCCCTCCAGAGTTGCGCCCGCAAGGCTGCCGCCGCTCAAATCCACGCCGTGCATGTCCTGCCCGGAGAGGTCCAGCCGGGACAGATCGGCGCCCGCCAGATTGAGGCCCGCCAGACTGTTCCCCGCCGCCAGCCAGGCGATGACGCCTTCCCTGTCCGTGGGCGGCGCGGGTGGGGTGGCGGCCTGTTCCGCCGCCTGCGGCGACGGGGGCGGCGTCGCGTCTTCCGGCCCGGGCGCGGGAGCCGCCGTGGCGGCCTCCGGGGCGGACGGCATGTCGGGCAGGGGGATGCCCAGCTTTTTGAAGGCGGCTGCATAGGCATCCACCTTGCCGGCCACGGAACCGGGCGGGAAGCCGCCGGCCTGTTCCAGTTTCGCGGCGAAGGCCTGCATGCCCGCCGGGTCGGAGGGCATGTCGCCGTCAAGCACTTTCAGGAAGTTGGCGGCCCTGTCCGGGGCCATGCCGGCCTTGGCGAGGACGGCTTCCGGCGCGGGAGGCTTGCCCCCGGCCAGTTGTTCCAGCAGTTCCCCGCCGCCCGGCCCCTGCAGGCGCAGGGTCGTGCGCAGGGAGTTCAGCGCGCTCTCCGAGGGGTGCATGAGGCCCGCGAACAGGCCGAGGTATGTTTCTACGGCGGCGTGCCATTCCTCCGGCGTACGGCAGAGAGCCGGGTCCGGCTGGGGCAGATCCAGGGCGGCGTTGACATTTTTGATCTCGGCCTCCGGCACGCCCGCCCTGCGCAGCACCTCCGCAAGCTGCGGCTCCGGCGTCACGGCCGTCCGGGCTTCCATGGCCTGCATCTGTTCCGCCATGGCATTGAGCCTTTGGCGCGTTTCCGCCACCTGTGCCGGGGTCAGGGGGGGCAAGCCGGCTTCGGCCAGCCCCGCGTTGATGTCAGCTAGGTTTTCGTCCAGCGCGGCGGAGAACTGCGCCTTGTAGTCCGTGGGCGGTTCCGGCGCAGACATCGGGGCGGCAGCAGCCGCAGCCGCGGCTTCGGGAGCGGCGCCGACCGTTGCGGCAGCGGCCATGCCGGCAGCCGGGACGGACAGGGCCGCCGCAGCCGCAGGCTCCGCAGGGGCGGGCGCTGGAGACGCCGCGGCATCGGCGGAGGGTGCGGTGTCCTCCGGGGCGGCGGGGGCGTCCTCCGAGGCGGCGGGGGCGTCCTCCGGCGTCAGCTCCACGCGCACGGCCTCGATGTCCGTGCCGCTCTCGTCCGCGCATTCCGCCATGGCGTGCCAGAGCACAAGGCCCGTGAGCTGGTTGGGGAAGAGCCATATGGTGTCCGCGTGGACGGCATGCTCATGCCACTGTCCCCGCCGCTGCACGAAGAGGCGCAGGCTCTTGCCGGGCAGGCGGCCGCAGATGCGCCGCTCGCGCGGGTGCAGGCTTGTCAGCTCAAAATCCTCGTCGCCCCGGATGCCCTGGGGCAGGCGCTGGCAGGGCTGGGCCAGGTTGTAGAACGCCCAGTCGAAGTCGTCCGGCGCGCCGGGCCAGCGGGTGCGCAGCCAGGCCGCGTCATAGGTGCCCATGCGGGCCATGCGGCAGGGCCATGCGCCGCGCGGGCCGGGGCAGGCGGGCGTGCCGAAGGGGCTTTTGGCGTCCGTCACCGGGGCGCGGCGCACCTGGGTGGGCGGCAGGCCCTGCGGGTTCTCCTGCTCCGTGCCCCAGGTGTTTTCCCAGGTCAGCGGCAGGGCGGCAAAGGGCTGCTCCCGCTCCACCAGCAGGCGGCGGGAGGCCGCGCCCACGCGCATGTCCACCACAAGGCTTTTGACCTTGTCCTCGCCCGGCGCGCAGGCCTTGCCCGCCAGCAGCCATTCGGCCTCTTTCTTGGGCAGGCCCGTGTCGATGCAGCCGCCGCCTTCCAGCGCCTTCATGGCCGCGCCCCAGGCCGCGTCCTGCGGAAGCGTCCGGCCGGTGAGCAGGTCAAAGCCCAGCCCCAGCGTGAGGGACTGGTGCAGCCTGCCCTGCAAGTCAAGGGGCTGGGCGGTGAAGCTGAGGATTTCGGGGATGGCGTCGGTGTTCATGTGCGGTTTCCGGTGGGCCTTATTTGCCGGTCAGGAGCTTGGCCTTTATGACGGCGTTGGACGCCTTCTGCTTGGCCGACAGCGCGTCGCTCTTGGCGTCGTTGCCCTTGATGTTGGCGTTGGAGGCTTGTTGCAGTTGCTGCTCAAGCTGGCTGATCCTGGCATCCTGCTGCTTGAGCGTCGACGCGACCTGCCCGGCGGCCTTGGCGATGAAGCTGGTGGCGGCGTCGCCCGCCCCGCCCGTGATCTTGATGGCCCCGGAATTGAACGTGAGCGTCTGCGCGGAAATGGCGGAGCCCTTTATCTTGATGTCGCCGATCTTCGTCGACTGCTTGGGCGCGAGGATGATTTTGTCGGCCATGTCGAACGTGCTGCCCTTGCTGCTCTTGAAGCCGATGTTGCCGTCCTTGTCAATGCGGATGAGGTTGTCCTTGACTTTCACGACAAAGGTGTCGTCCTCGAAGATGTTGATTTGGGAATCATTCCCCTTTTTTATCTTGACGTAGTTTTGGGTCAAAAGGATCGTGGAGTTGTTCTCCTTGCCAGGGCAGTAGGACACTATGAGGTAGCCGTCGTTGCCTTCCGTGTAGAGCGTGCCCACATTCTGGTACAGCGAAAAATTGGCTTTCCCGTCAACAGTCTCCAATAGATGCAGGTTGGACAACCGGTGCGCCAGGGTCGATTTCTCCAGAATGCGGTCGACGGCATGGTGCTCAATGTCCGTGTGCAGGGAAATGAATTTCTTGTCCGAGCTCGCCACCATGCCATGCCGTGGGAACTTCCACCCTGAAATGCCGGCTTCCTTGACGTAATCCTTGTCTCCGATGCCCCATGTGGTGGCGTTGTCATATTCGGATTTCGTGTCCAGGTAGATGCCTTTCTGCGAATGGGCGGAAACCGTGCCCATGGCGTTCAGGTTGACGTTCCTGTCCGGCGAGGCCAGGCCGACGCCGCCGTGGTCCTTGCTGCACCCGCTTAGCGCCTTGAACTGCAGCATGATGGCCGTGATTTCCGGCACCAGGTCATTGGCGGCGGAAACCATGGCCCGCCGCTGCGTGGCCGACTTGGCGTATTTGTAATAGGCGTCGCTTTTATCGTTGTAGAGGACATTGTAGTCCTTCTGCAGGGCCGCGAGCTGGCCCTGCAGCTTCTGCGCCGTGGCGGCGTCGCCTTTGCTCATGGCCTCGGATATTTGCTTGGCGAGATTGTTGGTCGTGGCCGTGTAGGCGGCCTTGCGCTCATCGTCGGTTTTGGGCGTCGCCGCGCCGGCGTCTGTCAAGTGCGTGTCCATGCTTGTCTGGGCTTTGCTCTGCGCGCTTTTCACCTCCTTGACGGAGTCTGCGCCCTCGGTGCCAAACTGCACGGTGCGCGCCGTCAGCCAGGTGAGGATAAGGCTCAGCATCTTGCTCGTGCTGGGCCAGACCTGCAGCGTGGAAGCGGATTTGCCGTTCGACCCGATGAGGGCGGCGCCGTAGTGGTTGGTCGGGGATATCCAGGTCTTGATGCTGGAAACGATGTTGATGATGGCCATGCCCGCAGTCTTGGTGATGTCGCTGGCCCACTTGTCGGTTTCGGCGGCCTGCAGGTCGTTTTGCTTGGCGGCCTTCTCGGCCAGGGAGTTGAACACGCCGGTCACGCAGTTCTGCACCGCCTGGGTGATGGCGGTGATCACCGCCGCCCAGTCCATGCAGGCGGCGGACTGCACCTTGCAGCCTGTCACGAGCGTTTTCGCCATGTTGGCGATCTCCGTGCCGGCGATGGAGGTCATGCCCAGCGCCACGTCCTGGTGCTGCGTGGTGGCCCCCAGGGAGCCGGAGGTCATGGTGAGGCCCAGGCCGGATGCCGTCTGCAGGGAAATGCCCTGGTGGGTGTCCGTGTCGTTGATGGTGAGCTGGTTGCCGCCGGGCGTGCGGATGCCGGAGAAATTGGCGTTGCCGGAGCCGGTGAGCGCGCCCGTCTCGCCGTTGGGCAGGGCCCCGGTGATGACCGGGCGGTCCGGGTTGCCGTCCAGAAAGGCCACGGTCACCTCCGCGCCGGGCAGCAGGGGGAAGCTCATGCCGCTGTCCTTGCCCACCTGCGGCTGGGCCATGCGTATCCAGCAGGAGGCGTTGCCGCCCTTGCGCCCCGAAACGTCGAAGGGAAAGAGCAGCTTGTAGCGGCCGTACTGATCCATCTCGGCCCGCGCGCCGGAGCCTGCGCCGTCCACAAAGGCGCGGATGACGCCCGGTATGTGGGCGCGCGGCGCCGTGCGGGCCGGGCGGTAGGGCACGTCGGAGGCGATGCAGGAAAAGCTGTTGCGGTAGAAAAGGTGCTCCCGCGCCTCGCGCAGGGGAATGCCCAGGCCCATGGAGAGGAAGGTTTCCTGCGCGCCCTCGTGGGTGATTTCCGTGACCATGTAGTCACGGTTGAAGCCGGCGCTGTAGTGGCCCTGCAGCTTGAAGACCACGCCGGGGCGCAGCACGGGCACGGAGCCTACGCCCGTGAACACGCGGCTGCGGCAGATGAGCTCCTCGGCGCGGATTTTGGCGATGCGCGACGCATCGGCGTTGCTTGCCGCGTCTTCATTGGTCAGGTAGACGTCCCCCATGCCTGCCGCGGAAACGTCGCATGTGCCCACTACCGCCGTGTTGGGCTTTTTCCAGTCGAAGCTGCGCACCACCACGCGGCGCGGCAGGGGCGTCTGCGTGAGAATGAAGTCGGTGAGCACCTCCTCCCGCTTGTCGCCCTCCAGCCCGGAAGCCGGGGAATAGCGTACCGTGACGGGGGCCGCGTCGTGCGACTGCGGGGCGTCGGCGAAGATGACCCTGTCCCCGTCCGGGGCAAAATAGAAATAGGCCCCCTGTTCCTCCATGCGCCAGAGGATGTAGTCATAGACGCTCTCGCCGTACTGCATGGCAAATTCCGGCTTGGGGTAGTCGGAGCGGGTGAGGCGGAACTCGTGCGGGATGTTGAAGAACTGCTGGCCGTTGAGCAGTTCCCTGGCGACATCCTGCACGCTCTTGTCAAGGAAAATGGCGCTCTGCACAGGCTTGGTGAGCTTCCAGAAGGCGGGACGCAACTCCACCTGGTAGTAGGCGTAGCCGTTGAACAGGCCGCCCTGTTCCATGCGGGCGGGAAAGCCCCGGAACACGGCATCCTCGCCGTTGTCCCGGCGGATGGTGAAGATGGCGGGCGAACCCAGCACCTTGGCCGCGTCCACGGAGGCGTTTGGGCTCACTAGGTCGATGGTGAAGCTGAAGAGGGTGTTGAGCCCCTCCGTGCCGGAGAAGTGCGTCACATGAAAGGTCTCCGGCGGCAGGGCCGCTGAGGCGAAGTGGAACAGTTCGGTAGGGGTGCGGTCAGGCATTGATGACTCCATCACTCGGGGGAGCGGAAAAACCGCGGTTCCAGAAGACGCGCACGGGCGGGTAGACCTGCGGCGCGCCGAGGTAGAAGCCCACGGCGCTGTCCACGCCCAGCGGGCGGGCGGGCGGCTCGTGTCCGGCGGGGTGCAGGGCCAGCTCGTAGTCCAGCGGGGCATCGAGAAAGCGGCGCAGGTGCGCGGCCAGTGCTTCATGGCCCGCCTGCCCGGGCAGGAACCGGCGCATGTCATCCGGTTCCACATGCTCCAGGTGGATGCGGAACTTGCCCGTGCTGTCGCGGAGGCACTGCCCCAGCATGGCGTCCGCGCCCAGGCGGGCATTGGCCCGGCCCAGGCGGCAGCGCTGGTCTGCGGGGATGGGGGCGCGCCGCTCCACGCACTGTTCCACGCGCACGTCGCCGCGGTCCAGAACGTGGCCGAGATACAGTTCCAGCTGCGCGGCGGAACGGGTGCGGCGGGCAAAAATCTCCGTCAGGCGGGCTTTGGGCAGCCCGGGCTCCCGCAGGGACGGGTGCGCCTGCCCCATGAGGCAGAACTGAATGTGCGCGGCGTCGCGGTTCCGGTTTTCCACCGTGCGGCGTTCCAGCCGGTTGTGCAGGTTGGCGGCGTAGCGCAGCCGGGCCAGATGGTTGTTGAGGATGTCCAGAAAATCGCGCGACACGCTCTCGTCGAGCCGGGCCTCCTCCAGCAGCTCCTCAGTGTAGAGGGTGGGCAGCGGCCCCATGGTGCTGTACAGGCCAAAGCCGGTAGCGGTGATGACATACTGCGGGCGTTCCTCCCGCTCCTCAATGGCCGCCACTTCGGTGGAGGGAAAGGCCAGCGAGAGCCAGGGGCGGATGATGGTGTTGTTCTGGACGAAGGCGCGCCATTCCTCCGGCGTCCGGGCATGCATGTAGCCCAGCAGGCGCAGCGCCTGCCCCAGGGAGAACGTCTTCGGCTCGGCGAGGAGCCGCGCCGTCAGATCAGCTGCTTCTCGCCCAGTCGCGGCGGCCATTGGTGGCTCTCCCCCGTGCCGCCCACCTTGAGCTGCAGTCGGGAATAGGTGTTGAGGTTGGCGTATTCGGCAAAAAACCGTTCCAGCGCGCTGGCAAAGAGGAACAGGTCGCCGTCGGAGACGAAGCCCGCCGGGTCCAGCGTGAGCCGCAGGAGACGCCCGCGCAGGAGACGGCCGCGAAACAAACGCTCCTCGTCGCCGGAGGAAAAGGCCGTCACGGCCTGCACCCGGCGCTGGTTGGCGGCGGCCAGCTCCGGGGCGGCCCCGCTTTCCGGCACATAGAGTTCCAGCAGGGAGCGCAGGGCCTCGGCGGAGGCAAGGGAAAGCAGGTTGGCGTTCATGTGCGACACAAAGCGCCATTGCAGGCTCTCGTCCGCATGGCGGGGCAGCATGGGCGCGGGGGCCGTGATGTTGGCAAATTCCGCCTGAGCGGGCGAGGAATCCGTGGGACGGCACACGTCCCCGACCTGGAGGCTGCCCGGCAGGGAATGGTTGCAGCACAGGAGGTCCATGGACAGCGTGCAGCGATCCGGCACGGTTTCGCGGTTTTCAAGGCGGTACAGGGGCGTCAGCAGATGCTCGACGGCCCCGTCCTGTTCCGCCCGACGGTGACGCAGGCTGTAGAGCAGCCCCCTGCGGGTCTCGTCATAGGCCTCATAGGGCAGGCAGGCCAGCGTGCGCCCGCCGGGGAACAGGGCCGTGGCGCTTTCCACGCCGAGAATCTCAAGGAAGCGCTGTTTCCCGTCTTGGGGACGGATAAGGTATTCCTCCCGCGTGTGGTCGATGACCAGAGGCTCCGCCGGCACGCGGAACACATTGGCCGCCGGGGTCACGTTGAGCGCGAAACAGCCGTCGGGAAAATCAGGGATTGTGTCCCCGCCGCCGCGCAGGCGGAATTCCAGGCGCAGTTCCCTGTCGTCGCTCGAGAAATTGCAGCGCCTGAGGCCGGACACGCGCAGGGCGAGCAACTGTTCGGGGAAATGGAAGTAGCGCAGCAGTTCCATGTAGCCGCGGTTGCTCCTGCTGCTCGCGGGCAGGCGCATGTCCGTCAGGGGCAGGGCATGCTGCGTGACGGCCTGCGGCGGCAGGGAGATCGTCTGCGCGCCCGTGCTGACCGCGCAGCCCGTGCAGCGCGTAAGCAGGGCCAAGAATCGTTGCGATGCGGCGGCATAGCTGCCCGCGAGGTACAGGGGAAGGCTGTCGTCCAGAATCTCACGCAGCGGGGCGCGGCTGCGCAGTGTCACCGTGACCGTTGTGCTTGACGCGTTGGGGGACTCGCCGGCCACGGCGACAATGGACAGGGGCAGGACGCGCAGATCGTGGGCGGTGCTGAAAATGCAGGACACGCCGTCCACGGGATTGGATGCCACCTGCGTGCCGGCGGGCACGTCCAGGGCCTCGCTGAAACCTTGGCGTGGGGTGAATCGCACAAGGGTCACGGACGGCACAGGCAGGATGGCCTGCGGGAATACCAGGCGCAGCAGGGACTGCACCAGGCCGGGGGCCGTCTGGTCGAGGCGCTCGTGGATTTTGCCGCACAGCCAGGCCGTGCCCTCAAGGATGCGCTCCACGTCCGGGTCGCCGCTTTCCTCCAGCAGCATGGGCGCAATGGCCGGATAGCGGCGGGCGAATTCGCCGGCCCCTTCCCGCAGGCGTTGCAGCTGTTCCTGGTAATACTTGTCCACAGTCTTGCCCCTGTCCTCAACTTCACCTGCGCAATGGGCGTACGCCGACATCTCGTTGCGCCGTTGGAGGCTTTTGTCTGATGCCGCTGAGGCGGACGGCCCCCTGTCCGCCTGTCAGAAGCTGTCCCTTTGCCGTGCGCGCGCGGCATCAATGTCCGCCTGTTCCGCCGCGCGCAGGTCCTGCACATCCTTCGCCAAGGCAGCCTTGCACTCGGCCATGACGTCCCGCGCTTCCAGGGCCAGCTCGGCGCCGTGCCGTTCGCTGCGTAGCACGGCCCGCGTATGGCCCGCAAACTCGCGCACGTACCTGCCGTGCCGGAAGTCCGCCTTGTCGTCCTTTTCCCATTCGGCAACGCCGAGATTGAAGCGTTGCTTGACGGCCTCGTAAAAATGGTCCGGGTCGCTGCCCTGAATGCGCAGGCCGGCAATCCGCAGGGGGTGGTTGCAGACCAGCATATCCACCCGGCGGAAGGTGGCGGCGTCATCCGCCAGGGCAAACGTCAGCCGGGAATACGGCGCTTCCAGCGCCCAGTCCTGTCGCTGGTAGCCCAGTTCGATGAGGCGGTGCTCCAGCTGGTGCGGATTGGCGTCCAGCGGCACCTCAAAA
The DNA here is from genome assembly GCA_015062205.1 of Desulfovibrio desulfuricans. Lineage (GTDB taxonomy): Bacteria > Desulfobacterota > Desulfovibrionia > Desulfovibrionales > Desulfovibrionaceae > Desulfovibrio > Desulfovibrio desulfuricans_D. The sequence goes on along the minus strand of SUVB01000042.1, from coordinate 7,594 downwards.
ATGACCGGCAGCGGCGGCGGGGGCTTTCGCTTGCCCATGGATGCGCCCGCGTCGGCTGATGCCTTCTTTTCCGTGGGCGTGCCGGTTGTGGCTGTCACCTCCTCATGCGGCAATGCCGCAGCTTCCGTCGCAGGCGTTGCGGCGGAAGGTTGCGACGGGGGCTGTTCCGGCGAGGACGCCGCACAGCCCGCCGACAGCCATGCCGCCAGCACAAGCGCGGCCGCTTTCCTCGCATTGCGCGTCATCGCCCTAACTCAGCGCCACGGTGTACAGCTCCGCTTCGTCCGTTTCGGGGAACGGCCCGAAGGAAAGCACGTCCGGGCAGGCGGGCACGCGGACGTAGTAGGAGACCCCCGCATTCAGCGTGTTCTTGACGCCCCAGCCCTCGCATTCCACGCCGCGGACGGAGAGTTTCACGCCCTGCACCGGGTACTGCAGCGTGCATTTTTCGGGGATGGTTCCGGCAGGCCCCACGCCGTGGGCCGTGGGCGCGCCCGTGGCCGCCCCGGCCGTGCCGGACGCGAAGAACGCGCCCTGCCAGAAGCCGTCGGTCGGCCCCAGTTCAAACCAGAGGCCCAGACGTCCCAGCGCATGCGGCCGCAGGCGGTAGCCCGGCCGCAGCGTCTTGAAGGTATTGGCCCGCACCGCCGCCTTGGCCCCAAGACCGTTCTTGACCGCCTCTGCATCCTGCAGCGGCGTGGGCAGGGCGGCCACATCCGGCGCGGCCCCGGAGGGCGAGAGCAGGATGGGGAAGCCGTTGCCCAGCTCCGCCTGCACGGCCAGAGCGGCCAGCGCCAGACTCGTGCGCACGTCCCTGCCGGAAAACTCCTTTCCGGCGATAACCCAGGCATGGCAGGAGGCCAGTTCGCGGGCGGCCGCGCCCCAGGCCATGGCATCCGGCGCGGCATCCCAGAAATGGGCCTGCACGTCCAGACCGGATCCGGCCAGTTCCTGCGCCAGCAGGCGCGCGAGACCCTCGTTATCTTCAAGCAGGCTCAGCAGCACGCGTTTCTTTCCGGCCATGCGGGTCTCCTATGCGAAATTCATGGTGAACATGCCGTCCTCGCCCACGCCGAGGGATACGGACGCGGGCATGGCGCTTTCCGTCATATGTTCCAGGATGCTGTGCGCGAGCCTGGGCAGGACGGAGCCGGACAGGATGTACTCGATATTGCGCGCGCCGGTTTCCGTTTCCGAGCAGCGGGCCACGATCCGGTCTATGACGTCCTCGCTCCATGTCAGCTCCATACCCTTGTTTTCCTTGAGGCGGCGCGCCAGGGCCCGGAGCTTGAGCTCCGTGATGCGGCCCATGGCGGAGCTTTCCAGGCTGCGGTAGGGCACAATGGTCATGCGGGCCAGCAGCGCCGGGCGGAAGTGCTCGGAGAGCACGGGCCGGACGACGTTGAGCACCGCGTCCATGTCCGCATCGGCATCGTTGGCGGTCATTTCCTGAATGATGTCCGAGCCCAGATTGGAGGTGAGCAGGATGATGGTGTTCTTGAAGCTCACTTCCTTGCCTTCGCCATCGGTGAGCGTGCCCTTGTCGAAGACCTGGTAGAACAGGTTGAGCACGTCGATGTGGGCCTTTTCGGCCTCGTCCAGCAGCACCACGGCATAGGGGCGGCGGCGCACGGCCTCGGTGAGCATGCCGCCCTCGCCGTAGCCCACATAGCCCGGAGGCGAACCGATAAGGCGCGACACCGTGTGCTTTTCCTGAAATTCGCTCATGTTGATGGTGACAACGCAACTCTCGTCGCCGAAGAGCAGGTCGGCCAGGGCCAGGCCCGTTTCCGTCTTGCCCACGCCGGAGGGTCCTGCCAGCAGGAAGACGCCCAGCGGCTGGTCCGGCGCGCGGAGGCCTGCGGAGGCTGCCTGCAGGCCCTTGGTAATGGCGGCGAGCGCCATGTCCTGCCCCTTGACGCGCCGGGCCAGCAGCGTGTCCAGATCCCTGACGACGGCGGCCTGCTCCTGCGCCATGCGGCCCACGGGAATGCCCGTCCAGTCGGCCACGACCTGCGCCACCACATCGGCGGTCACTTCCACATGCACCAAGGCGCCGCGCTCGCGCAGTTTCTCAAGGCGTTCCCTGGCGGCGGCAAAGGCGGCCTCGGCCTCGGCCGGAGCGGGGGACGCAGCATTGCCGGCGGGCGTCGTCTCCCCGCCTTCGGGAGCGGCCACGCCGTCCGCTTGGCTCGTGTCGGCCATGTTTCTGGCGGCCAGCATGGCCGTGCGTTTCTCGATGAACGCGCGCGCGGCCTCGCGTTCTTCCCGCCAGTCGGCCTCCAGCGTTGCGGCTTCGGCCTTGAAGGAGGCGATGCGTTCTTCCAGTCCGGCCACGCGTTCGCCGTCAACGGCCACGCCGTTGGCCGCGTCGCGCTCCAGGCCGCGCAACTCCCGTTCCGCGGCTTGGATGGCGCGCTCCTTGTCCTCCAGCGGCGCGGGCTTGGCGGAGAGGCTCACCTTCACGCGGGCGCAGGCCGTATCCAGCAGGTCAATGGCCTTGTCCGGCAGGAAGCGCCCCGTGATGTAGCGGTGGGCCAGCCCGGCGGCGGCGGCAAGGGCGTCGTCGCGGATGAGCACCTTGTGCGCTTTCTCGTAATTGGCGCGGATGCCGCGCAGGATGAGGGCGGCCGTCTCCACGGAAGGCTCGTCCAGCTTGACGAGCTGGAAGCGGCGGGCCAGGGCCGGGTCTTTCTCGAAATATTTCTTGTATTCCTTCCAGGTGGTGGCCGCGCAGGTGCGTATTTCGCCGCGCGCGAGGGCCGGTTTCATGAGGTTGGCCGCGTCCGAGCCGCCGGCCGCCCCGCCCGCGCCCACCAGCATGTGGGCCTCGTCGATGAACAGGATGATGGGGGCCGGGCTGGCCTTGATTTCGTCCAGCACGCCCTTGAGGCGACGCTCAAACTCGCCCTTCATGCCCGCGCCCGCCTCCAGCAGACCCATGTCCAGCGAGAGCAGCGTCACGCCGGAGAGCACGTCCGGCACATCGCCTTCCACAATGCGCAGGGCGAGGCCCTCCAGCACGGCGGTCTTGCCCACGCCCGGCTCACCCACGAGGATGGGGTTGTTTTTGCGGCGGCGGGCCAGGATGTCCACCATCTGACGGATTTCGTCGTCGCGCCCGAACACGGGGTCAATCTTGCCGTCGCGGGCCTTGGCGGTGAAGTCTTCGCAGAATTTGGCGATGAAGCTCTCGCCCGGCTGCCCGGCCGCAGACGACGCGGCGCCGCCGGATGCGGGCGCAGCGGCGGCCATGGAGGCCGTTTCGTCCGAGGCGTTGGCGAGGCTTGCGAAGTCGTGCAGCAGATCGTCGCGGCTGATGACGGAGAAGACGTCCGCATAGCTGCCCTGGGCGTAGACGGCGGGCTTGCGCAGAAAGGCCAGCAGCACCGCGCCGGAACGGATCTGCGCCAGCCCCAGATCCACCGAGGCGATGAGCCAGGCGTTTTCCAGCAGTTCAATGAGCAGGGGGGAGAAGACCGGGCGGCCGGAGTTGCCGGAGCGGAAGTCGTCCAGCGCGGCGTCCAGCAGGCGTGTCACCTTGCCGATGTCAATGCCGAAGCGCTCCAGCGTCAGGGGAATGTCGCTGCGGGCGTCCGTGAGGCAGGCCATGAGAAAATGCTCGATGGTCACCTCGTAGTGCGTGCGGGTGACGGCCTGCCCGGCGGCGGTGGTCAGCGCCGTGGTGGCAAAGGCGTTGCACTTGTCCAGCAGGGACTTCATATCGACACCGGTCATGTGTGACCTCCGTGCGGGTGGGGAATGCAACGGCCGGGGAGGGCGCCCCGCCCCCCAAACCATGTCGGAGGGCGGGACGCCGTAACGTCAGGCCGCGGCGGCGTTAGGCTTTCCAGTTATCGACGTATTCGATGTTGCCGTCGTTGTAGGTCCAGGTAATCTTGGAATAGGTGAAGGAGACCTCTTCCATGTCCTGGTAGGGTTTGTTGTCCGGCAGGAAGGTGACGGGGGTGTGGTGCTTCATCTGCACCACGATGGCCTGCTCCAGCTTGACGGTGAAGTATTTTTCTTCGGTGCCGTCTTCCTTGATGCGGTAGAAGTCGAGGGTCACGTCGCACTGCTCGCCCGTGCAGCAGGCCTTGTAGAGTTTGGGCGAAGCCACGTCCACGGCCTTGGTGACGGTGTAGGGGTGGTGGATGCGCTGGCCCGTGGGCAGGCCGGTGTGCGTATCCTTGGGAATTTCGACAAAATGGTCGGCGGCATAGCAGAGTATCTTGTCCTTCTTGTCGCCGCCCTGCGGGCAGCCGCCCTTGATGTCGCCCTGTTTCTTGCCCTTTACCGCCATGTACGAAGTCAGAGCCATGATGTTCTCCTTTCTGGTTATGAAACGCGTCTGCCGTGCGGAGCAGTCCCGCAGGCGGAAAAGCCTGCAGGAGCGCGCTTTCCGGCTTACTGCTTATCCAGCTTGCCCACCAGGGACAGCGTGAAGCTGGCGCCCATGTACTTGAAGTGGGGCCGCGCCAGAAGGCTCACGGAATACCAGCCGGGGTCGCCCTCCACGTCGCTGACCGTAATCTGCGCCATGCGCAGGGGCCGCTTGCTGCGGGTGGTGGGGTCGGGGTTGTCCATCTCCGTCACGTACTGGCTGATCCACTTGTTCAGTTCGCGGTCAAGGTCGCCGCGCTCCTTCCAGCTGCCGATGTTCTCGCGCTGTATGACCTTGATGTAGTGCGCGAGCCTGTTCATGATCATCATGTAGGGCAGCTGGGTGGAGAGCTTGAAGTTCATCTCCGCCTCCTTGCCCTCCGGCGTGTTGGCGAAGACCTTGGGCTTGAGGCAGGAATTGGCCGAGAAGAAGGCCGCGTTGTCCGAGCCCTTTCGCATGGTCAGCGCAATGAAGCCCTCTTCGGCCAGCTCGAACTCCCGGCGTTCGGAGATGAGCACCTGGGTGGGAATCTTGGTTTCCACCTGCCCCATGCTCTCGAACTGGTACAGGGGCAGGTTCTCCACCGTGCCGCCGCCCTGCGGGCCGATGACGTTGCTGCACCAGCGGTACTTGGCGAAGCTCTCCGTCAGGCGCGTGGCAAAGGCGAAGGCGGTGTTGCCCCAGCAGAACTGCTCGTCCTCGTCGGCCTGCTCCCTGAAGTTGAAGGTCTTGGCGGGCACGGTGTCTTCCCCGTAGGGCAGGCGCAGCAGGAACTTGGGCAGGGTCAGGCCCACGTAGCGGGCGTCCTCCGACTCGCGGAAGGAGCGCCACTTGGCGTACTGGGGCATCTCGAAGATGGAGTGCAGGTCCTTGAGGTTGGGCAGCTGATCCCAGGAATCAATGCCGAAGAATTCCTTGCCCGCCGCCGCGATGAAGGGCGCGTGCGACATGGTCGCTACCGAGGACACATACTGGAGCAGGGAGATGTCCTGCGGCTTGGGGCCGAACTCGTAGTTGGCGATGATGGCGCCCACGGGCTTGCCGCCGAACTGACCGTATTCCGCCGTGTACACCTGCTTGTACAGGCCGGATTTCACCACTTCGGGCGCGTCCTCAAAATCGTCCAGCAGGTCGGACTTGGAGACGTTGATGAATTCCACCTTGATGTTCTGGCGAAAATCCGTGTTGTCCACCAGGTATTTCATGGAACGCCAGGCGGATTCCAGCTGCTGCACCTCGGCATTGTGCATGATTTCGTTGACCTGGGCGGTGAGCTTGCCGTCAAGCTGGGCGATCATCTCGTCCACCAGCGCGCCGGAGATTTTCTGCGCGCCGGACGTCCCGGCCAGCTGCTCAATGAACGCCTGCAGGCCGGCTCTGGTCATGGCATAGCCGTCGTCCGAAGGTTTGAGCTTGGACGCCTCAACAATCTCATCCAGCAGGTTCCCGCCGGCGGCGGCCGCCGCGCCTGCCTGCTGTTCCTGTTCGGTCTGGCTCATGTTCTCCGCTCCCTATTTTTCTATGCCCAGTTCCTTGAGCACCTTGGCCCGCGCATCTTCGTCGCCCACCAGTTCCTGCAGTTTCTTGCGGAAGTCCGGCACGTTGGAAAGCGGCCCCTTGAGGGCCTTGAGGGCCTCGCGCAGTTCCATCATCTTGGCCAGCTCCGGCACATTTTTCACGATGGCGTCCGGCTCGAAGTCCTTGAGGGAATGGAATTTGAGATCCACCGTCATCTGGGCCTCGGGGTCGTCGGAGAGCTTGTTGGCCACATTGACCTTGACGCCCAGCCCCTGGGCGTTCATGACATCGTTGAAGTTGTCCTTGTCGATATTGACGGGCGCGCGGTCTTCCAGCAGGCGGTCGTCCTGCTTGAGGGTGAAATCGCCCAGCACCATGAGCTTGAGCGGCAGCTCCACCTCTTCCTGCGCGTCACCCGTGGCCGGGCGGTACACGATATTGACCCGTTCCTTGGGGGCGACGGAGGCTTCCTTGGCCATGTGGGACTCCTTATTATTTGCGTTGAAATATCCTTCCGACACCTCGCCGGCGGATATCACCAGTATTCGGCTATCTTGTTGCGGCGGAGCTTGATGTTGGATATCTTCGTCAGGTCGAAGTCTTCGTAAACCGTTTGCCTGCCGTTTTGGTCCACGACGAGCAGATCCCACAATTTGACGCCCCGGAAACTGCGGTCAAACGTGATCTTGATGCTTTCACCCTGCGATATGCAGTACTTGTCGTTTTCCAGCAGGTCCTCCTGCCAGTCCCGCGCATTGTCGGGAGAGATGTACACGTCGCAGATGCAGCCGCCGGTGTCATTGATGAGCGTGAAATCCTGCTGTCCTGCCTGGGCCGCAGAGAACGCGCCAAGCAGCAGGGCCAGGCTAAGAACAAGTGTCTTGCGCATGATGTTCTCCTGTGCTGGTAAAATGTTTGGCAAAATAGGCCGGTTCTGAAGCGGTTATCTGCCTGTTTTCTTGCACGCGGCGGTGCAGGACGCCGATCCGTCCGGCCCGTCGTCGCATTCTTCGCCATACGCCTTGTCCACGACGCCGTCGCCGCAGGCAGTCACGGCCCAGCGGGCGCACTGCGTCGTCGTGCCGCTCCCGGTGACCTTGCCGTCGGCGTCAAGCATGCTGAGCTCAATCTCGTACTTGGTGATGATGTTTTCCTGCGAGCGTTTTGCGGGCGCATGGCCCACATGGTACGGCTGGGAGCGCATCACGGTCATTTTCCGGGAGATGACGCCGTCGGCGTCCATGACTTCCTGCGTGGTCTCGTAGCGGACGCCTTCCCCGTCGTTGTAATCTTCGTCCTCGTAGAACCAGAAATTGATGTTGGAGACGGAGAACTTGCTCTTCGTGGGGAAGAGCTGCACCTCAAAGACGTGTTTTTCACCGACACGCAGCTGGTTGTCGGCCATGGCGTCACAGTGCACTTTGTCGATTTCCTCACGCCCGCTGGTTTCACGCACGTTCGCGGCATTGACGGAAAGGGCCGGCGTTGCGGATGTCAGGATGAGGCCGACAATGGCGGCAGGCAGGAAAATTTTTCGATGCGCCTTGTTCAGCATATGTCCTCCTTAACTCTATATACGGTATCCTAAAAAAAACGGGGGCGGATGGCAACCGGCAACATGCCGATTTTTTATCACATTTGCATATCAATATATTGTAGTCAGAAACTATTTTTTCCACCCCAGCGCGGCCG
>SUVB01000041.1 GCA_015062205.1 Desulfovibrio desulfuricans | reverse complement strand
CGTTTATCTCTCCAGCGAATGAATCGCTGATGGACTGTTCCCCATTTGCCGTATTCAGGCGGCAAATCGCGCCATGGTGCTCCAGTGCGTAGAATCCAAAAAACAGCATTAATAAACAAACGGTTATCTTTGGCAATTCCACCCCATTGTCCTCTCTGGCCCGGCAAATGAGGTTCTATAATAGCCCATGCTTCATCGGAAATATCATGCCGCCGCTGAGGATTATCCATGTGAGCACCTCCATATGTGGTGCTCATATTATACCCTAAAACTTGTGTAGACACAATCTAATGATGCTGTGGACGCGCATGCGTGCCCTGAAGGAGATGCAGCGTGGCGGAATTTCTCCCAGTCTGTGTGCCCCTGTTGCGTGGCAATGAACTTGCGTACGTCACGGAAGCCGTCTCTTCAGGCTGGATATCGTCCTCTGGAAAATATGTACGGGCCTTTGAGGATGCCTTTGCCGCGTACTGCGGGGTGAAGCACGGCATTGCCGTGTGCAACGGCACGGTGGCCCTGCATCTCGCCCTTTCCGCACTTGGGGTGGGGCCGGGCGACGAGGTCGTCATTCCCGATTTCACCATGATGGCTTCCGCGCTGGCCGTCTGCTACACAGGGGCCATGCCGGTTTTCGCCGACGCTGACGCCGACACATGGAATGTTTCGCGGCAGGCCGTTGCCGTAAAGCTGACGCCGCGCACCAAGGTCGTCATGGCGGTGCATATCTTCGGCAATCCCTGCGACATGACCGCCCTGCGGGCGCTCTGTGACGAGCGGGGCGTCATTCTCATGGAAGACGCCGCCGAGGCGCACGGAGCTGTACTGGACGGGGAGCGCGCGGGCTCCCTGTCCCGCATCGCGGGCTTCAGTTTTTTTGCCAACAAGAACATCACTACCGGGGAGGGCGGCATGGTCGTCACGGACGACGACGCTCTGGCCGAAGCCTGCCGTTATCGCAAGAATCTCTGCTTTCCTCTCAACGCGCCGCGCACCTATCTGCATGAGGATATCGGCTTCAACTACCGCATGAGCAATCTGCACGCGGCCATCGGTCTTGCGCAGACGGAACGGGCGGAAGAGTTCAGGGCGCTGCGGCAGGAACACGGCCGCATGTACAGGGAACGGCTTTCCACCATCCCCGGCGTGCGTCTGCAGCAGGAGCAGCCCGGCGGCGAAAGCGTCTGCTGGATGAACGGGCTCGTACTCACCTCGGAATACGGACGCAGCCGTGCGGAAACAATGGAGCATCTCAAGGCGTGCGGCATTGACACGCGCCTTTTCTTCAACGGCATGCACCGTCAGCCGGCCCTGCGGAAATATGGTTGCGACTGCGACGGCGCATATCCCGTTTCGGACATGTTGGCGGATAGTGGCTTCTACCTGCCCAGCGGCAGCGGGCTGACGGAAGGGGACATTGACCGCGTCTGTAGCGTGCTGGCGGATTTTCGCCGGTAGGGAGGCGGAATGCCTGTTTTTGAAGATTACGCCCGATACTATAATTTGCTGTATGCGGACAAGGACTATGCCGGCGAGACGGGCTTCGTGCTTGAACGTTTGCAGGCACTGGGCTGCAAGCCGCAGACCCTGCTGGATTTGGGCTGCGGCACGGGACGGCATGCGCTGGAGTTCGCGCGCCGGGGCATTGCCGTGGAAGGCGTGGACATGTCGCCCGTCATGCTGGAGATGGGGCGCCGGCAAATTGGCGCGGCGGCTTCTTCCCAACCCGGCCTCGGCATTCCCGTGCTGCATGAGGGGGACGCCCGCAGTGTGCGCCTCGGGAAAACATTTGATGCCGTGACAAGTCTGTTCCATGTCATGAGTTATCAGAATTCGGAAGAGGACGCGCTGGCCGTAATGGAAACGGCGCGCGTCCACTTGCGGCCCGGCGGCATCTTTTTCTTTGATTTCTGGTACGGCCCCGGCGTGCTTACCGATCCGCCGACAGAGCGGGACAAAACCATGGAAGATGCCGCGACACTGCTACGGCGGCACGCGCAGCCCGTACACCGCGTCAATGACAACATTGTGGAAGTGCACTATGCCGTTCGCCTTTCAAACAAGTCAGGCGGCGAGGAACACGAACTGCGCGAAGTGCATTCCATGCGCTACTGGTTCTTGCCTGAATTGCGGCATCTTGCCCGGTGCGCGGGCTTTGCAGCGGCAGGGGAGGGGGCTTGGCTGTCGGACGGCATGCCGACAAAAGCAACATGGAATGTTTGGATGGCACTGAGTGTAGCTGACTGAATGCCATGCTGGAGTACTCACATTGAGAAGCTCGGCAAGGGTATGAAAATTTTGATGAAGCCTACCTGCTAAAAAAACTGTTACGTGTATGGGGAGACGATAATGGCACGGGATTGTGGGATCGCATCTTAACAAATTTAAGAGTAAAACAATAATGTAACACATAAATAATCTATTTGCTATATTTTTGTATATAATTTTTGCATAAAGAGGATAACAATGAATGTCGCTATTATAAATTATCATTGGATGATTCAGATACATACAATGCTTTTTGCGAATTATTTTGATAAATATGAAAATAATGTCCATATTATATCATATGACTGTATTGGTGATTATTGTTCTAACGAAGGAAAAAATATTTTTTTTCACTTTTTAAATCGTAATATTTTTGTATCGATATTATATAAGATATTGAAAAAAATTTATATTAAAATTCCTATAACAAATAAAATCCTTTCAGTTTTTTTCATTTTAATTAATTTGTTTGATATGTATTGTGTGTATAAATATGTAAAAAAAAATACATAAACATTTTGATATAATTATTGGTATTGAAAAGGGGGGAGGCTTTATTGCAAATTATTGTTGTAGGAAATTTAAGATTCCATTTATATACTATTCATTAGAACTTTATTCTTCTGATTCAATGGTCTTTTTATGGGAACCATTATTGTGCTCTTTATTGAAATTTGAAAAAAAATTTGCTAAATATGCTGATATGGTAATTATACAAGATATAAAACGTGCTGAGTATTTAAAAACATATACAGGTATTAATTTATCAAAAGTTTATTTATTTCCTATTTCCGTTTTGGATAATTCTTCTCTTATGTCAGATAAACGTGAAAATATTTGTATTTGTTTTGGGAATATTTATATTTCAAAAGAAGATTTACTGTTTATAGCGTGTCATTTGCCTGACGGGTGGAAGTTGATTCTGCATAATATGAATATGCAGACACAATTTAAGGAAATTTCATGCCTTAATAACATTATTGTATGTGACAATATGCTGGATGAAAATGGGATATGTGCTCTTTTAGATAAATCTAAAATTGCATTGGCAATATACGGAGATGATGATCAGAATGCTCGTTTAATTGTTTTTTCTTCTGAAAAAATTGCACGATATACTTGTCATTCAATACCGTTTATAATAAATTCTACATCAAATGCAAATATTTTGTTTAGCGAATTTAAATGCGGCATAGCTGTTTCAACAAAAGATGACATAATAGATGCAGTATCATCTATTTTGTCTGATTATGACACATATGCACAATATGCTCGCATGGCCTTTGAGAAATACTACAATTTCGAGAAAAATTTTTCTTCATTTTATAGCAGTCTATTAGTACTAACAAAATGCAGAAACTGATTATTTCTCATTGTTGCGGCGGCCTGGGCAACCAGATGTTCCAGTATGCGGCAGGGCGAGCGCTCGCTCTGCGTTTCGGCTGCCCGCTCTGTCTGGATGTAAGCTGGTTTCACCGGCTGAAACCAGGTGACACCATGAGGGAATTTCTACTTCTGGGCTTCCCGGGGGTCGCAAAAGCGGTGAGTTGCATTCGTGGACGGAAAGCTTTGGGGTGGGCAGATGACGCTATGCGGCTGTTTCGACGCGTGTCGCAGACTCTCCATCTTTCTCGGCTGCTTGGGCGGCATGAGGTAAGGGAACCACATTTCGCCTATTGGCCGGGCATCGAATCCGTCATCCCTCCCGCAAGGCTCGAAGGATTTTGGCAGAGTGAAAAGTATTTCCACAGTGCAGCCGCTGCCATCCGGGCCGATTTTGCATTTCCCCCGCTGCCGTCCCGTCCCGCGCAGGAGCTTGCAGCCCGCATCCGTTCCTGCCCTGATGCCGTTTCGTTGCACATCCGCCGCGGAGATTATGTGAACAATCCGCACACGCGTGCCTTCCACGGCATGTCGGGAAAGGAATATTATGCGGCGGCGCTGGAACGCATCCGCGCGGCGGCAGGCACGACCACGGTGTTTCTGTTCAGCGACGAACCGCAGTGGGTGCGGGAGCATTTTGATTGTCAAGGGCATGCGCCGGTTGTGGCGGAACTGGGCTTGCCGGACGCCCCGCAGCACGATATGCATCTCATGTCCTTGTGTCGGCACCATATTATTGCCAATTCCAGCTTTTCCTGGTGGGGTGCATGGCTGGGAGACGGGCAGGGCATCACCATTGCCCCCCGGCGCTGGTTTGCCGACCCTTCCATTGATACGTCGGATGTCTGTCCTTCTTCATGGATATTACTGTAAGCTGTAGGAGCCATATGCCAAGGCAAGCTGATGTTACCGTCCTGCTGCCCGCGTACAATGCGGCGCCCTATGTCGCCGAGGCGGTGGAGTCCATCCTGCGGCAGACCTATCCCCATTTCACGCTGCTGGCCATGGACGACGGCTCCACCGACGGCACGGGGGCCATCCTCGACCGGCTGGCCGCCGGTGACGGCCGGATGCGGGTGGTGCACCGGGAGAACCGGGGGCTTGTGCCCACGCTCAACGAAGGCATGACCCTCTGTGAAACGGAACTTGTCGCGCGCATGGACGCCGATGACTGGGCCATGCCTGAACGCCTTTTCCTACAGAAGGAGTATATGGACGCGCACCCGGAGATTGTCGTCTGCGGTTCCGCCATTGAAGTTTATGAGACCGGAAGGTATTTCCCTGTGACAACGGGTGCGCCCTTTGATGTTTCCATGCTCTTCTGGGCGCCATTTGCACATCCTACGGTGATGTACCGGCGCGACGCAGTCCTGTCTGTTGGGGGATATGATGCCTCCATGATCGCTGCGGAGGATTATGATTTGTGGACGCGCATGTCTGCGGCTGGTTACGGCATGCACAATTTGCCGCAGGCCCTGCTGCGCTGGCGCAGGCATCCGGGCGCATCCCGTGTCTCCTACCGGCGTGCAATGCGACAAAGCCGGGACTGCATCTGGGCGCGGCAATTGCGCTTGCTGGGCATTGAACCTGGCCCGGCAGAACTGGATATGCACGCCTATTGCGCGGAGCCGTGCGACGACATCGCATGGCAGCAACGCAGGGCGCGGGCGTGGTTGCAGCATATTTGCGAGATGAACCGCCTGCACGGTTCCCATGACCAGTCCGCCCTGGAACAGGAATGCCGCAGGATTGCGGCCGCATTCCCGCCGCCGCTCTCGCCGTGGACGCACCCGCTGCGCTGTGCCGCGCGGACGGCGCGTCATCTGTTCATGGCTCTTTGCCGCCGCAGCGGCCCTCTGGGCATCCGGTTGGAATCTGCGGCCCGCAGCTGCATGCAACGGCTTCGCGCCGCGTGGGGCAGACTGCAGTGAATATTGCCGTCCTCTATATCTGCACCGGGCGTTTTACGCTCTTCTGGCCGGAGTTTTTCGCCTCCTGCGAGGAATATTTCTTCCCTGATGCGCACAAGGAGTATTTTGTCTTTACCGACAGGCCGCTTTCCCCATGCCCGCCCGACCTCGTGCATCGCATCGAACAAGCGCAACTGGGCTGGCCCCACGACACGCTGCAACGCTTCAGCCTCTTTGTGGGGCAGGCCGACCGCCTCAGGAATTTTGACCTCGTCTTTTTCTGCAACGCCAATGTGGAATTCCTGCGGCCGGTGGGGAGGGAGATTCTGCCGGACAATCCCGATGCCCTCATCGTGACGCGGCATCCCGGCTATGCGGACGGCGACCGGCGGCGCTTTCCCTATGAGGATGATCCCCGCTCCCTGGCCTGTGTCCCGCCGGACAGGGGCGAAGTCTACGTCTGCGGCGGCTTCAACGGCGGGTACGCCCCGGCCTACCTGCGCATGGCTGCGGCGCTGGACGCCAATATCCGCGCGGATATGCAGGCGGGCATCGTGGCCCGCTGGCACGACGAGTCGCACCTGAACCGCTACCTTCTCGACAATCCCTACCATCTGCTGCCCGAGAGTTACTGCCGGCCGCAGTTCTCCGATACGGCGGAGGAGATCGTCCGCATCCGCGACAAGCTGTGCTACGGCGGGGCCGCCAACCTGCGGGAGGGCGCGCCCCTGAAAGCGCGTTGCCGCGATTGGCTGCGCTATGCGCTGTACAAGGTCGGCCTGCTGCCGCTCGTGCGGCGGCTGCGCCGGCGCGGCGGGCGGGAAGGGCAGTCGTGACGCCCGCCGTCTCCGTGCTGCTGCCGGTCTGCAATGCCGTGCCCTATGTGGAAGCGGCCGTGCGCTCCATCCTCACGCAGACATTCAGGGATTTCGAGCTGCTGCTCATTGACGACGGCTCCACGGACGGCTCCGGCCCCATTTTGGAGCGTCTCGCGGCGGAAGACGGGCGCATCCGGCTGCTGCGCCGCGAAAACCGCGGGCTCATCGCCACGCTGAATCAGGGGCTGGCGCTGGCCCGCGCGCCCTATACGGCGCGCATGGACGCCGACGACATTTCCCTGCCGCAACGGCTGGCCGCGCAGCACGCGCATATGGAGGCCCACCCCGAAGTGGCGGCCCTCGGCGGCGCTATCCGGCTGACGAATGCGGACGGACGGCCGGGACGCCGCGTGGGCTATCCTTCGCGCCCGGCCATTGGCGAAGCCTTGCTGTGGGGCTCGCCCCTCGCGCACCCTGCGGTCATGCTGCGGACGGATGCCGTGCGGCGCGCGGGCGGCTATCCGGCCGATTTCCCCCACGCGGAAGACTACGCGCTGTGGCTGCGCCTGTGCCGCGAGGGGGCCTTGGACAATCTGCCGCAGGTGCTGCTGCTCTACCGTGTCCACGGGCGCAGCGTTTCGCACCGCAATGCCCTGCTGCAGCGTGCGTCAACCCTGCGGGCGCAGGCGTTTTTCCTCGCGGCGCAACAGCCTGATCCGGCACTGCTTGGCATTGAGGATAACGGGGATTTTCTGGATGCCCTTGGTCTGCCGGACGGCGAACGAATGCGCCTGCTGGCGCGAATGCTGGCCCTCTGCCCGCACCTTGCGGGCGACGCGCAAACGGACGCCGAGGGCGCGCGCTGGCTGCGGCTGCTTGCCCCCCATGCACGGGAGCCGGAAATCCGCAGGGCGCTGGCCGTCTATCATCTGCGCGCCGCGCGTTTTCCCGGCATGGGAAAGGGGAGGCGCCTGCTGCATGCCATGCAGGCGCTGTTCTGTGACGCGGCCGCCTGCCTGCGGCATCTGGCCGGCAAATTTCGCGGTGCGCGCCGGCCCTGACGCCGGCCGCCGCAACAATCCCGGTGAAGATATGCCTGTACCCCCCCAAAAAAAAACTGGGTGATCTCAGCCGACATCAGCGTACTGCGGAACCGGCATGTTGTGCAATATCGCCTATTGTAATTATATTATATTTGATGTACTAATTCAGGCGATAATCGGTTTCAGCGGGAAGTTCATGCAGCGACATTTCTCCCTCATCTTGGCGACTGTCGGTCGATACCGGGAAGTTGAGGATTTTCTCAACTCTCTGGAAATGCAGACATATCGGAATTTTTCCGTTGTCCTTGTCGACCAGAACCCCGAGCCGACCCTCTTGGCGCCGCTGATTGAGCGCTACGAAACCGCGTTTGACCTGTTCCGCGTAACCAGCCCCAAAGGACTTTCCCGCGCCCGCAATGCCGGTTTGCGCCATTACCGGGGCGATGTGGTCTGCTTTCCGGATGACGACTGCATCTATCCGCCTGCATTGCTTGCCTCCGTCAACGCGGCCTTTGATGCCGAAGGCGCGGATGTGCTGGTGGGGCGGCAGGTCGATTCGGACGATGATTCCCCGCCTGTGTCCCCTTCCCTCCTGCGGCGCGTGGTCATGCGTTTCCTGCGCGGCGTCAAGCGGGGAGAGAGCGTGCGGAGCCTCTTTTTCGGCGCGCCGTCCATCACGCTTTTTTTCAGCCGCAGCGCCGTGGAACGCACGGGGGAGTTTGATGAAAGTCTCGGTGCCGGAGCGGGAACGCCCTGGGGCAGCGGCGAGGATACCGACTACCTCGTGCGCGCCTTTAGGGAGGGATGCTGTGTCAGGCGGCGGCCGGATCTGTGCGTTCGCCATGCGTCCATCGACTACTGCCGGGCCTCCCTGCCTAAGGCCCGCGCCTATGGGCGCGGTCGGAGCCGGCTTGTGCGCAAACACCGTCTGGGGATTGTTTTTGCCCTGCTGAATGTTCTGTACCCTGTGCTGAACGCCGTCTACCGCCTGCCCGACAGGACTGCCGCCCGCTATCACCTGCTGCTGGCGTTGGGCAGGATAGAGGGGATGTTCATAGAAGAGAGAGAGAGAGAGAGAGAGAGAGAAGGTGAACGGCACTTCCCCGACATCGGTATCAGGCCGACGCTCGTGAAAGTCTGGCTTAGAACCTAGGGAAGAGCGCGGCGTCCACGGGTTTCAACTCCCTGATCAGCGTCCTGCCGGTGTCGCTCATAATGGTGGTGACGGCAAATTCCCTGCCGTTGGAGCCGTACCAGGACTCACCCCTGATGCCGGATTTGGTGAACGAGGTCATGTACAGGCCGTCCTTTTCCACGGGAGCGCTGGATTCCACGCCCTGCTGCGTTTTCAGCGCGGCGACGGTCTGGGCGGCCACTTCCCCGGCGGAGAGCGTGCCCGGCGTCACCGTGATGGTGACGGCGCTGCCGTCCTGCTGGTTGATGAACAGCGCGAAGACGGTACCGTCCATTTCCGCCACGGGGCGGGGCATGGACCAGCCCTCGGGCAGCGTGATGCTGAAATATTTGGTGCCGACTTCCTGGGCAACAGCCGGAATCGCCTGGGCGAGAACCAGCATGGCCGCCATTAAGGTCAACAAAATCTTATTGAAAAAGTGCATTGTCCGGGATCCCTTGTGAATCAATGCGGAGAAGCGGTAAAGGCCGTTCCCGCAGTATTGTTCCCGCAGCGTCGCATGGGAAAACAGGAAGAATGTCATATAGTTTTATATAGCATTATCTATAAGCGCCATTATGCCGAATGGATGCTCCCGTTTTCCACATGGAACAGCGCCGCATGGGGTTCGGCCTTGCGCAACAACTCCGCCATATGCGGCTGGCAGGTGAAGTAGAAGAGCTGGTGCGCCTCGTTCTGCCCGCTGCCTGTCAGTTCCACAAAGGCGCGGGCCGTGCGTTCGGCCCGCCGGGGGTCAAAGTTGACCAGCACTTCGTCCATGATGATGGGCAGCGGCGCGGCATGGGCCGCATGGTTGGCAATATAGGCCAGACGCAAGGCCAGGTAGGCCTGCTCCCGCGCGCCCCGGCTGAGGTTTTCCGGGCTGACGGGCTCGCCCTGTTCCGGCAGGACGGTCAGGCTGGAGTCTTCCAGCGAGGCGCTGATGCCCTGCCAGCGCCGGCCGGTGATGCGGGAGAAGATGCGCGAGGCTTGGCGGATGACTTCCGGCTGGCGCTCCTGTTCAAACGTGCGCTTGGCGGCTTCCAGAATGCCGCGCGCCAGGGCCATGCGGCTCCAGTCAAAGGCCATGCGCTCCATGCTGTCCACCAGCGCGGCCTCACGCTGCAGGAGTTGCGAAAGTTCGTCCGTATGCGCGAGCGCGTCCACCTTGCCGCCCAACTCCGCCGTGCGCTGCACCAGCGTCTCCTCCCGTCCGCGCATTTCGGCGAGTTCCTCGCCGATGGCGGCGCAGCGCCGCTCCTGCGCTTCCTGGTCCGCAGCCTCGAATGCGGCGAGAAAATCCTGCCAGGGCGTCCTGTCCGCAGCCAGGCGCAGGGCATCCTCCAGGTCCTGACGCCGACGGGCGAGCGCTTCCCGTTCCTCATGCAGGGCCGCCTGCCGCAGGAAATCCTCCTCATCGGCGGCGCCTGCCACGGCCAGCAATGAAGACTCGGCGGAACGCGCGCTTTCCAGCGCCGCTTCAGCGACGCGGCATTCGTCCTCCGCCTCGCTGACGGCATTGTCCAGATGCTGCCGGCGGTCATTCGCCTGCGAGGCGGCCTCGGCCTCCGCCAGCGCGTTGTCCAGAGTGACCAGCCAGTCCGGGCGGCCGTCGGCGTCCGTTTCCGGCTGGCGGCCCAGACGCGTAATCAGCGCATCCAGCGGGTCGCGCAGGGCGGCCAGTTCTGTCCTGGTCTGGGCCATGCGGCTGCGCGCCTGCTCCAGAGCGGCTTCCGCCGCAAGGCAGTTTTCCATATAATTGAAAGCCTCGCGCACGGTTTCGGGGGCCAGGCCCTCGCCCAGCCCGAGGCCCCGCAGGGCCTCCTGCCACTGCGCGCGCGACGTCTCAAGGCGCTCCTCGCATCGCCGCAGTTCCTCGCCCGCCTCGCATTGACGCAGGCCCGCACGGCGCAGTTCGTTTCTGGCGTTCTGGAGCGCGGCCTCCGCCTTGATGCGCTGTTCGCGCGCGGCATCGGCTTCCCGGCAGGATTCCAGCACCTGCCTGGCCGCCCGGGTCAGGCTGTCGGCATCAGAGGCGTCCTGCAGGCGCTCCAGCACGGCGGGCACGGCACGCATGCGCTCATCGACCGTGCGGAGCTCGTCATCCAGCGCGCGCAGTTCCGCCTTGGCCGCAGACACAGCGCCGAACGCCATGCGCGCGGATTCCGCGCGGGCGAAGAAGGCTGCGGCTCCCTCCGGCGAAGGCACGTTGCTCACGCGCAGGCCCAGCATGAATTCATGCCAGCGGCGGCGAGTCTGCTGCACCACGCTTTCCGCTTCGGAGCGGCAGGCCTGCAGGCGGGC
Source organism: Desulfovibrio desulfuricans (assembly GCA_015062205.1). Taxonomy (GTDB): domain Bacteria; phylum Desulfobacterota; class Desulfovibrionia; order Desulfovibrionales; family Desulfovibrionaceae; genus Desulfovibrio; species Desulfovibrio desulfuricans_D. The sequence goes on along the minus strand of SUVB01000041.1, from coordinate 13,990 downwards.
CGTCTCGGTGCGCGCCCGGTCCAGGGCCTGCCGCAGGGCGTCCATGTCCTTGCGGGTGCGTTCCTCCTGGAAGCACTGTTCGCGTTCGTGCTCCAGCAGGGCTTCCTTGGCTTCGATGGTGATGAGGTCCATGCTTTCCACGCCGGCCTCGGCGCACAGCCGGGCGGCCTGTTCGTCCAGTTCGGTCACATGCAGGGCGCAGGCGTCGCGCCGGCCGTGCAGCTGCTCCAGTTCCTGCTTGCGGCGTTTGGCCTCCGCCCCGTTGTGGGGCAGCGCGCCTGCCAGGAAGCCCACGCCGCAGAGCAGCAGCAGATAGCCGGACCAGAGATCCACGGGCAGGCTCAGCCCTTCCGTCAGGGGCAGCGTGACCGGCCCCAGACGCCAGACGGCCAGCAGCATTGCCGCGCCGCCGAGCAAGGCAAGAATGCCGAGCAGCAGCAGCGGCAGGCTCCTGACGCGCTTGGCGGGAGGCTCGCTGTCAATGCGCGCGGTCAGCTCCGCGAGGCGTTCCCGTTCCGTGTCAAGCGTGGCGGAGAGGGCGCGCAGCTTGCGCAGGGCTGCGGCCTGTTCGTCCAGTTCGCTCCTGTTCAGGCCGTCCAGGCGCTGCTCCTTGCGCAGTTCTTCCATACGAGCCTTGACGGCGGCTGTCTGGTCTTCGGCCTGACGCACATCCTGCGCGGCGGCCTCGGCCCGGCGCACCTCTTCCTGCACGGCGTCGGCCAGCTCCAGCGCCTCTTCCTGCCGGGCCAGCAGCGTGTCCAGCAGGCGGTCGGCCTGTTCGTCCCCCGCTCTGCCGGGGCCGGCGAGGCGCAGGGGATTGTAAGCCCGCGCGAAGGTTGTTCCGGCCTCCTGCACGGCATGTTCCCGCACGGGGCGCTGCCGGCGCGCCTCCTCCTGCCGGGCCAGCATCTGGCGTAGCTGGTCGCGGGCGTCGGCGTCCAGTTCGGCCATGGGCTCCGGCAGCAGGGCCAGAGCCGCCTCGGCCGACGACACCTCGCGCTTGGCGTTGTCCACATCGCGGTTGCACAGGTTCAGGGTGTCCACGGCTGCCTGATGGGTCGACGAGGCGGCATCCATGTCCCGCGCCAGGCGTTCCAGGTCTTCGCGGGCAAAGAGGGAGCGGTCCGTCTCGCGGATGCGGTCGCACGTCCAGTTGGGGCCAAGGCGGGAAAGTTCCCGCCGTAACTCCTCGCCCGCGCGGCAGAGGGCTTCCTCGTCCGCGGGCTGACTGGCCAGCGCCTGGCGGAAACCGCTCTTGCGTTCGGCCAGACGGCGCAGTTCGGGCAGGGCTTCCAGCAGGGCGGCATCCGGAACGACGGCGTCCCGCCGTTCCCGCAGGCGGGCCAGTTTTTCCCCAAGGGCGGCCCACTGGCGTTCGCAGCCTTCGCGCGCCTCGCGCGCCTGCGCCAGGCGCGCCCGGCCGTCTTCGGGAAAGGCGGCGCTGCCGGGGACAAGGCGTTCCAGCCGCGCGCCTGCGAGACGCCACTCGTTCCACTGCTGCCACACGCCCAGGCGGCGTTCCAGCAGGCGGCGCTCCTCTTCCAGGTCCAGCCTGCGGCTGCGCAGGTCGGCAAGCTCCTCGCGCCGACGGCCCAGTTCCAGCGCCAGGCTGTCGTACCCCGCGCCCTCCTGTTCCAGCTCGGCCTTGCGCCGGCGCAGCTCGGTCAGCTCCCGCAGCGCCGCGTTGAGCGGCGGCTTGCTGCCGCCGGACTTGAAAATTTCTTCGGTCTTTTTGTGCAGCAGGGCGAGCGCCTCGCCGGGCGAGCGCAGGCCGGGGCCGAAGCTCGCGCCGTAGAGCGCGTTGCGCACGCCCTCGCCCGTGAGGCTCCCCAGGTCTTCCAACTCCGTCAGGCTGAAGCCGAAGACCTTGCGATACACTTCGCGGCTGACGCCGAACAGCAGCTGCTGCAGGACATTCTGCTCCAGCGGATTGCCGTCGGCATCCGTCAGCGTGAGCAGGCCGCCGTTGTTGCCCGGCCTCCGCGTCAGGCGCAGGAGGCCGCGCTCCCCCGCATGGAGCAGCAGGCTGCCGCCCGGCTGACCGCCCCGCAGCGGGGCGGGAACGGCCCGAGCTTCCCTGCTGCGCGGATCCGGATAGCCCGTGAGCATGGTGCGCAGAAATTCCATGCAGGTAGATTTGCCCGCCTCGTTTTCACCCAGAAAGATGGTCAGGCCCGGAGCGAGGTTCTCCACCGTCACATCGGCATAGAGGCCGAAGCCGTCCATATGGAAGGACCGGATATACATCAGCGCACCTCCAGAATGTCCGTGCACAGGCGTTCGGCCTCCCGCAGGAGCGCCTGCAGGCGGGCTTCGTCGGGGCGTTCAAGAATCTTGCGTAGCTGGGCGTGCTCATACAGGGGCTTCAGCGCGTCGTCGGCCATGCCGTGCAGGGCGTCGCCGCCTTGCTCCAGGCGCTGCGCCAGACGCAGGGTCTCGCCCAGCAGGTCCTCACGTTCCAGATACTGGGCGCGGTCGATGGCGGGCGCGGTCTCCGCCCGCAGATCCGTAATCCACACGCCGGGAGCTCCCGTTTGCAGATGCGCCAGCCGTTCCGCCAGATCATCGCGGGCCGCGGGCTCGCGCAGGGTGCTGTCCAGCACGGTGCGGCCGCGCAGCAGCACACGGACCAGCATGGCCTCGCAGCCCGGCTCCGTGGCGTCGGCCTCCGCCTCCAGCGCCTGCGTGAGGCGTTGTTCCACCTCGTCCAGATGTTCCACGCCGTTGACATCCGCTTCCACTCTGGCCCACTGCACCGGACCGAGGCGCACGAATTCCTCGCGGCAGTCGTAGCCGCCGCCGGGCGCGGGCGTGACCGTTACGCGCAGGCAGCCTCGAGGCCCCGGCTCGTTGATGTGCAGCCCCTGGGTATTGCCGCTGTAGGCGATGAAGGGCGCGGCGCACAGGGTCGCGCGTTCGTGCACATGCCCCAGAGCCCAGGCGTCCAGACCGGCGTTCTTGAGGTCTTCCAGCGAGCAGGGGGCATAGCGGTCCGCCGTGGAACGGCCCTCCACGGCGCAGTGCAGCACGCCCAGCTGAAAGCAGTCATGCCCGGCGTCGCGCCGGAACAGGCGGGCCAGGTTGCGGCCCTCCTTGAGATTTTCATGGCTGATGCCGTGGACGACGGCTGCGGGGACGCCGTCTTTTTCGATGAGATGGCGTTCCGCTTCCGGTCCGAACACCGTCACGTTGTCAGGCCACTGCACGGCGGTCAGGCGGGAGGAGAGGGGATCGTGGTTGCCGTGGGCCAGGAAGACGCGCACGCCGACCTCGGCCAGGCGGCGGCAGCCGTCGCGCAGCCTGAGTTGCGCCTTCACGCTGTGGTTTTCCTCATTGTACACGTCGCCCGCCAGCACGAGAAAATCCGGTCTGTCTGTCTCGCACAGGCGAAAGAGCCTGTCCATGGCCGTGAAGGTGGCCTCCTGCAGCAGGCGGCCCAGGCGGCCGTCCCCGGAGGCGACGCGGGCAAGCCCCAGAAAGGGCGTGTCCAGATGCAGATCAGCTGCGTGAATATAGCGAATGTCCATGCGAAAGCCCCGCTGATGGAAGAAACTGCCGCCTCGGAGGGCGTGGCCTTTGTGGCATGTATGGCGAATCTGCAAATTTTAGACTTTTTCAAGACTGAAGGCAACTCTGCGTAAGAGCACGGCGCGGCAGCGGTTGTGCGTGCCGGGAACAGGGGGGAGGAACAAAACCGGTATGTTTTTGGTCTGAAGCCCCTGCGGCGCGGCAGGGGAAGGGGCTGCCCTGCGGGCGGGCGTCTGTTGCAGGGGCAGGCCGCGCGGCGTCGCGGAATGCGGCTGTCCGGGCGGGGCAAATGCGGGGGCTGCGTCGGCACGCAGCGCGTCCGGCGTCACGCTTCCGCAGCGGGAGCGCCCTCCGCGGGCAGGCTGCCGTGGCGGATGAAGTGGTCCACCAGGCCGAACACCGTTTCGTTGCCGCAGAAATTCCCGGCGGCGATGGCGGCCTTGTAGGCGGGCAGCCTGGCCTCGAAGCGGCGCAGCAGTTCCGGCGCGAGGGTGAGCATGTCGGCCTGCATGCCGTAGCCGAGGCGCTCGATATACAGCGCGTTGAAGCGCTGCTCCACCATGGCCTTGAGGGGGAGGGTCAGGATGGGCTTGCCCAGGTGCAGGGCCTCGCCCATGAGCGTGTGCCCGCCGCCCTGGATGACGTAGGAGCAGCCCTCCAGCAGGCGCAGAAAGCCCTCCTCGCTTTTGCGCATGAAGACCACGTTGCCTTCGCGTCCCTCAACGCGGTCATAGCCGAAGACATAGCAGATCCTGTCCGTGGCGGCCCGCAGAAAGTCCACCAGCGCCCGGTGGGTGGAATTGCTCTGGTAGACGAGCACATGCCCGTCATCGCGCGGGTTGAGGGAAAGGACGCTGTCGCGCAGGATGGGCGGCGCGATGCGCGCCTTGTAGCGCGGCAGCACGGGCGGCGCGTAGAAGGAGATAAGCAGGTTCTCGGCCGTGGGACGGAACAGCCAGCGCGGGGTAAGGCCCTGCACAAACGTGTCCCACCACATGTCGGGGGGCAGGTCGTGACGGCAGCAGGTGATGATGTGCTGGTGATCCAGGGTGAGGCAGGGCAGGCCTGCGGCCTCGGCCGCGCGCGGCACGAAATATTCCAGGTCGGTCATGCAGACGTCAGGCCGGAAGTCGTTGATGATGCGGCGCGCCGCGTCAATATATTTCCGCCGGTGCAGCAGCAGGGGCACGGCGCGGCGGATGGTGGCGGGCAGATCCACCTTGTAGTTTTTGAACACGGTGCCCAGATTGGGCAGACGGCGTACGGGAAATTCCGGTTCAAGAATTTTTGGGGCGTCGTCATTGGCCACAAACAGAAATTCATGCTGCCGCAGACGTCGGGCGATGGTCAGGCCGCGCATGGCGTGCCCGTGCCCCGTGCCGTGGATGCCGTAAAGAACGCGCGCCATAGAACTCCCTGGGTTGGACGGACAGGCCCGAGCCTATCAGCGCGTCGCGCGAAGGTCAAATATCCCTGCGGCTTGACGCCCGTACGCTCGTTTTTTATCGTTGTGGCGCGTCATGCGGGCGCAGCGCCGGATGCGCGGAAGGGGGCAGCTTTGCAGGAACACACGCTGTGCAACGTCACCATACCGGTGTCCAACCGTCCGGCGGCTGCCGTGCGGGCGCTGATGGCGCGGCATGGCCGGGCGCGGGAGTAGGGAGCGCACCCCGCCCGGCGTGAGGGCGTGGGGTGTGATCGTATGGGAGACAAAGCAATCTTCATTCGAGGCAGGGAATGAACGCACGCAAAATTCGGGAAAATCTGGGCCGCGTCAAGTCCAGCTGCATGCGGGGCGAGGTGGCGCGGGCGGTGTTTCTGGTCGTGGGCGCCTTGAAGGAACTGGGGGGGCAGACCGCGCCCACGGATCTGCGCAGCGATTTTCGCAACGCGCTGGCGGATCTGGTCGCCATACCGGAGGTCAAGGCCGTCGCCGGAAAGGCCCTGAACTATGCCCCCGGCTCGGAGCGCGAACTGCTGCAGAAGCTCTCCGCCATGTACCGTACTATGGTGGGGCAGGAGAGCGAGGAGGAGTACCAGGCGGCCCTACAGCGCAAGCTCAAGCTGGATCACTGCTTCAGGGACGGCAAGAAGTTTCTGGATGAGGGCAAGCCCTCGGAGGCCGACGGCTGCTTTGCCGAGGCCCTCAAATATTACAGGGACGAGACGGCGATTTTCGGCATGATGGCCCGCGCCATGCTTGAGGCAGGCGAACCGGTGCGCGCGCTGGGGCATGTGCGCGCCGGCCTCAAGGTCATGCCCGACGATGCCGGACTGAACCGCCTGGCCGCAGAATGCGCCGCCATGCGAAAATAGCGCCGCACAACTCCGGCACGGTATTTGCTTGATTGACGACAAACATCTGACACCGGCAGTCCCTGCCGGGAGGAGTCGTCATGATCAGGCAGCATGCGATATCTTTTCCCTACTTGGCGTTGAGCGTGACGCTGCTTGTGTGCGCCCTGCTGTTCGGCCTTTCGCTGTGGCGCGGATTTGCTCCCCGGAGCGAGGAGCCTGCCTATGCGCTCGGCTTCAACGTGCAGGCGGACGGAGCGCGCGCCGTGCGCGTCGTGCCGCTGGCCGGGGCCGTCCTGCGCAGCCCCGCCGTCACTGTGGCGGAAGCCCCGCTGCGTCTGGCGTACTGACCCCGCCGGGGCGGCTCTGTTCCCCCGGCGGCCCCGCACGTCAATGGCGTGAACCGCAGCGCGGCCGTGCGCATCACGGCTGCACGCTGCGGGTTTCTTATTGTACAGAAGGCCTTGTAATGGCCGGTCCGCCGGGCGTATTTGGGCTGCGCGCGCGAATATTCCCAAAAACGTATTATATATTGACTTTGACTTGCACTTTACGTATATTTTACACAATTACGGTTTTTATAGACAAGAAAAGCCTTATCGGACCCCGCCAGAGCCATTAGTCATTTTCTTTTCCCCGCCGTAACGACGCGGATTGCGCCGCATTTCATATCACGCGGATGCGCTGTACATCCGTAAACAAAGGTAAGTCATCACCATGAACTGGGATTGGGACAAGCTGCAGGAAAAACGGCAGAAACAGAGCAAGACCCCACCGTTCCGCCAGCCTTCGGACGAGGATGAGGACATGCGGGACAGCGAACCGCAGCGCGCGCGCCGTACGCCTTTCGGCAACGGGCGCGGCGGGGACGGGGGGGGCAGCCCGTTTGATCGGCTCCCTCGCATGCGTTTTCCCGGCGGCAGGGCCGTTGCCCTGGTGGCGGGCGTGGGGCTGGCGCTGTGGCTGCTTTCCGGCATCTATATCGTAAATCCGGACGAGCAGGGCGTTGTGCTGCGTTTCGGCGAGTACAACCGCACGGAAGGCCCCGGCCCGCATTATGCATGGCCTGTGCCTGTCGAGTCCGTATACAAGCCCCAGGTGACGCAGGTGCTGCGCAGCGAGGTGGGCTTCCGCTCCGTGGGGCAGAGCGCCACCTTCAAGCAGGGGCAGGTGCGCACCATCCCCGAAGAGGCCTCCATGCTGACGGGCGATGAAAACATCGTCAACGTGCAGTTCAGCGTGCAGTACAAGATCAGCGACGCCGTGGCCTACCTGTTCAACGTGAGCGCCCCTACGGCGCTGGTGCGCAACGCCGCCGAGGCGGCCATGCGCGAGGTCATCGGCAACAGCCAGATAGATTCCGCCATCACTGACGGCAAGCTCAAGATACAGAGCGAGGCCACCCAGCTGCTGCAGACCGTGCTTGACAGGTACGGCGCGGGCATTCAGGTGCTGGCCGTGCAACTGCAGGATGTGCATCCCCCGCAGGAGGTCATCGACGCCTTCAAGGATGTGGCCAGCGCCCGTGAGGACAAGAGCCGCATCATCAACGAGGCCGAAGCCTACCGTAACGAACTGCTGCCCAAGGCGCGCGGCCAGGCGGCGGCCATGCGCAACGAGGCCGAGGCCTACAGCGCCACCCGCGTGCGCAATGCCGAGGGTGAGGCGGAGCGCTTTGACGCGCTGCGCGTGGAGTATGAAAAGGCGCCCAAGGTGACGGAACAGCGTCTGTACTATGAAACCGTGGAAGACGTTCTCTCCCGCTCCGGCGAGAAAGTGCTGATGGACAATCCCGCCGCCGGGCGCGCGCTGCCCTATCTCACGCTGCCCGGCATGGGCGCGCCTGTTGCTCCCAAGATGCTGGAGAAGAAATAATGTCAAGGAATCCCCTGATGCTGGCGGTTGCGGTGTTGGCGGCGATTGTCGTCGCCAACCAGAGTTTCTTTACCGTGCACCAGACGCAGAAGGCTCTGGTGCTTCAGCTGGGCGAGCCCCTTTCGGAAGTGTACGGCCCCGGCCTGCACCTCAAGGTGCCCTTCATCCAGAACGTCGTCTATTTCGACGCCCGCGTGCTGGATTACGAAGCGCGCTCGCGCGAGGCCTTCACCGTGGACAAGAAGGCCATCGTGCTCGACAACTACGCCCGTTGGAAAATCATCGACCCATTGCAGTTCTACCGTACCATGCGCACCATTCCCGGCGCGCAGGCCCGGCTGGACGACGTGGTATATTCGCAGCTGCGGGCTCTGGTGGGCGCCTATACGCTGACGGAGGTGGTCTCGTCCCACAGGGCGGCCATCATGAAGGAAGTGACCGACAAGGTCTCCGCCCTGATGCACAACTACGGGGTGGAAGTTCTGGATGTGCGCATCAAGCGCACGGATCTGCCCCCTGAGAACCAGAGGGCCATATTTGGACGCATGCGGGCCGAGCGGGAACGCCAGGCCAAGCAGTACCGTTCTGAAGGAGAAGAAGAGTCTACACGCATCCGTTCGGATGCCGACCGCCAGAAGGCGGTCATCCTGGCGGAGGCCGCCCGCGCGGCCCAGATAGAACGCGGGCAGGGCGATGCCGCGGCGGCAGGCATCTATGCCCGGGCCTACAACAAGGCCCCGCAGTTCTACGCCTATCAGCGCTGGCTTGAGGCCATGCGCAGGTCCCTGAAAGAGAACAGCAGGATGGTGTTGTCCAATGAGACGCCACTGCTCAATCTGCAACGTTGAGACGCGGCTTCGGCCGCGCCTGGAGTGATTATGCCCCCCTTTGAAGAGATTTATGAGCGCATCAAACTCGCCACCAACTGCCGCACTCAGGTGGAGCTTGCGGATGTGCTGGACATTCGCCAATCAAGCATTTCGGACGCCAAGCGGCGCGATTCCGTGCCCGGCGACTGGTATATGAAACTTTTTGAAAAATACGGCCTCAATCCGGACTGGCTCAAACAGGGCGTCGGCCCCATGTATCTGCGCACGGAACAGGGCTATGTGCCCGAAGACGCCCCGGCCTCCGTGGCCGAAAGCGCGGCCCATTACGGCGACGTCATGGCCAGGAGCGGCATCATCTCCGTCTATGACGGCAAATGCGGCTACCGCGACGAGGCGTCCCGCCCGTCCCTGAGCGTTGTCGGCAAGATATCCCTGCCCCTTTCTCTGACCGGCGGAGGAGTGCAGGTGCTGCGCGTGCGCAGCGGCAACATGTCCCCCTTTATTGTTGAAGGCGCGTATGTGGGCGTGAACACGCTCGATACCGATGTGATTTCCGGGCGCATCTACGCCCTGTTTGCCCCCAATGAGGGCGTGGTGCTGCGCCGCGTCTTCCTCAACGGCGAACAGGACGGATATGTGCTGCGCTCGGAAGCCTCCAATTTTCCTGAAACGCAACTGACAGCGGAACTGTTGGGCAAACGCCTGCTCGGACGGGTGACCTGGGTTCTGCAGGAACTGTAAACTATGAAACACGTTCCGGTCGCCGCCGTCTGCCGCCACGGCATCGTCTGGTCCCTTTGCTGGCTGGCCGTCTGCCTGCTGCTCCCCGCCTGCGGGGGGTCGCAGACAGCGGCCTCGGCCGGCGCGGAAGGGCTCGCGTCCCGCGATCTGCCGCAGGCGGAAGCGGGGGCGACGCCCGCGCCGCAATCCTGGGCGGCTCCAGCTCCGGCGCATATCCCCGCGCCCATGCAGGCGGCAAGCCTCGCCCCCGTGTGGCGGCCGCTGGCGCAGCGCCTGGCCGCGGACGGCCTGTCCGGCCCCGGTGTGGATGCCCTGCTGGCCACGCTGCCCGCCAAGCCCACACAGTCGCCCATGGGCCGCAAAATGCGCGAACTGTACATGCGCAAGTTCTTTCCCAAACCGCCTTCCAGAAAGTCACGGACCCCCTATTACAAGGGCGTGGTGACCGAGGCCAACGCCGCAACCTGCAGACGCTTTGTGGCTGAAAACCGACAGGCCTTCACGTTGGCCGAGGCGCGCTACGGCGTGCCTTCGTCCGTGGCCGTGGCGCTGCTCTTTGTGGAAACGCGTCTGGGCACGGTGCTGGGCGACGTGCCGGAAAACGCCTTCTACACCTTGGCCAGCATGGCCGTGAGCCGTCAGCCGGAAGACATCGCTGACTGGCTGCCCCGTCTGCCCGGGCATGAGCAGCACGCCGACTGGTTCGCCGAGGTCATGCCCAAGAGGGCTGACTGGGCCTACAAGGAAACGCGGGCATTGGTGGAGCACATGCTGCGCGACAATGTTCCCCCGGAACATCTGCCCGGCTCCATTTACGGCGCAGTGGGGCTGTGCCAGTTCATGCCGTCCAATATCGCCGTTTACGGGGCGGACGGCAACGGCGACGGCCGGGTGGATCTGTTCGAGATCCCCGACGCGGTGGCCAGCCTCGCCAACTATCTTGCCCGCCACGGCTGGAAGCCCGGTCTGCCCCGCGAGCGGCAGCACAAGCTGCTCATGACCTATAACCATGCGGCCATTTACGCCAACACCATTCTGGCTCTGGCCGATGTGGTGGACGGCAGGCCCGTGCCGTCAGACGCCGCGGGCGCGGCCAAACCGGCCAAAAAGCCGGCCGGGAAATCCGCCGGGAAGAAAGCGCGCGGCGCGCAGTGAGCCCAGGCAGAAAACTGCGGGGCCGACAGCACATCGTGCAGGCCCGGCCCTCAATGAACGCGTGTTGCTTTTGCTTTGCGGCAACATGCCCGGCATACGCTGCTGTTGTGTTCTTCTTGCTGTCGTGATCCGCAGCGCCTTCAGCCGCATCTCGTCAGGTCCGTATCCCCGGTCGGCTGAACGTATTTCGCCTCCCAGCGCCGGGTGCGGGCGCGGTACCGTCGTGCCCGAGGCCCTGTTGCCCTCTGTCAGCCCGCCGGTGTGGGAGATGATAAAGCCCCCCTTTTCCCGCGCGGCCTGCCGTGCCACGACATCCCGGCATATCCCGCCTTCTCCGTTATCCAAGACATATCTGTCGCTGCACAATGTTAAGAGCAGACAGCAGCAGTCGGTCATGGAGAATATTCCGCTGCATACTGTTCGGCGTATGACCCCGTATGACCAAAATTTGTATGACCAAGAAAAAAGGGGTTACGGCTATATGTCGTAACCCCTTGAAATCCTTGGTGGAGAAGAGGAGATTTGAACTCCCGACCCCCGCCTTGCGAATCAATGTATCAGCTTTTTCCTCATTTTTCACTGAGTGCTATAACATCATAATTTCAAAGAAATTTTGAAGAGCCGAGTTGTTTGACTTGTCCTCGTTTGTCACCTATTTTCCCCTTTCGTGCGGGGAAATGTGCGGGGAAGGGTGGCACTCTGATTTCGTCATTTCGACCCTCTGATGCACTCAAACTGTCCCCACACCTAAAACGTGGAGGGCGCATGCGTCAAGCAAAACGCGAAAAATCGGCTCGGTATCCCGGCGTCTATTGGCGGGTGGATGCCGCTGCTGCCGAAAAGACGTATTATATCCGGTATCGCCTCGGAGGGCGAGGCTCCAAGGAGATAGAAGAGCCAGTGGGCAAGTCGTCAGCCGGGATGACCGAGGCCAAAGCCTCGGCCATCCGAGCTGACAGGATGCGTGGGAAAGAGGCGTCAAATAAAGAACGCCGAAGGAATCTGACTGTCCAAAATGCTGACGCATATACTTTGCGCTCTGCATGGGATGTTTATAGCGAGGTTAACAGCAAAAGGTCATTGTATCAGACAGACCGCTGCTTATTAAAGTATTTTCCACATCTTCTAGACAGGCCAATAAAGGACATTACTACATCAGATATAGACGCTATTCGCAGAAAACTTGAAAAAACACCAAGCCCATTCAAGAAGAATGGACAAATCGTAATGCTTGCTCCAGCATCTATTGTTCATGTTCTCAGTCTGATACGGAGACTGATCAATTTTGCCGTAAAACGTGATTTATGTGTATTCCCAGAGCACCTGCATTTTGAGATGCCAAAAGTCGATAATCAGAAGACAGAAGTACTCACTGATGACGAACTTGCCCGGCTGCTCAAGGCCCTAGATGAAGAACCGAATCAAGATGCAGCGGCCTTGATCCGATTGGCATTGGTCACAGGAATGAGAAAAGGAGCCTTGCTCGCATTGCGCTGGGATGATTGCGATTTTGACCGTAGTATCATAACTTTGCGAGGGGAAGCTGCCAAGAAGGGCAAAACAGATTTCATCCCGATGACCCCAGCAGCACGGAGCGTTTTAGAGTCCATAGAGAATCGTGAAAGTGACTATGTATTTCCGGGGAAGAATGGTGGAAAGCGTGCCGACTATCGCAGAATAGCAAGAAGGGTTAAGCAGAGAGCGGGATTGCCAGAGGATTTCCGTCCGTTGCATGGATTAAGACATAATTATGCCTCTAGACTCGCTTCATCTGGAAAGGTTGAATTATATACCTTACAAAAATTGCTTACTCACTCGAGCCCACAAATGACACAGCGATATGCACATCTTCGGGATGAGACTTTAATGAGAGCTGCCTGTTTGGCCGATGACATGCTAATAAAAAAAGAGAAAAATAATGAGTAAGGTTACAGATTGTGTCAAGAAAGAAATATTATATCGAGATTTTATATACAGTGAAATTATCAAGAGATATGTAGAAGGATTTGATATTGATTGCTTGAATGAGGTTATGGAAATTAGGTCTGTTCTTTGTAAGGATATTCCGGACGGTGAAAAGGATAAGTTCTTTCTCGTAGTTATAGGGCAGTTGCTTTGCATGCTCGATCCTATAATTAACAAAGTTACTTGGGTATTTTCTAACCATTTAGATTTTTTGAATAAATATATTGACGTTGCTAATATACATAAAGAAGCGATAAGAAATCAATATGAAGAAAATATTATAAATCTATATAAGAGACTCATTGATATTAGTATTAAATATGACATTATCGCCACAGAGCTTTTATATCCGATCGATATGATAGACATAATAGATAATTATAACAAGAATTTCTACCCACCAACGGCATATAGGTTCAGAAATGAGATAAATAATAAATTTAGAATTATCAAGTTTGAAGATGATCTAATTGTTTACCCGTTAAAAATTGCACTAGATGAGAAGGATATTGATTATCTAAAAATTCAATTCATAATTGATAGGATTGTTAGTGAAAAAAATATAACAACTGATGATATTGAATTTTATTATAAAATTGAAAAGCATGGTGATAAGAAAAATGATAAAACTCAAAGTCGTACTTTTTTTAGACATATACTTGGCTTGCTTTCATGGGATGCTGACATATATATAGATTCAAAAATTGATATATCGCAGATATATTGGAAATATCAAAATAAAAATATGAAGTGTAATGGTGAATCTTGCTATGGTAATAATTTAGAAACATGTTCTTGCTCAAGGGTGGAAACTTGCCAAAGATTTCAAAGAGAAGCACGACGCTTGATGCGATTGTGTATTCAAAAACGCAAAATACTTCCATCAAATGAGAAAGGTGAATCAGAAAAACCGTCACATACCAGCGTTCTTAAAAGGTATCCATTGAGTTTTTTTCACTAAGATCAATAGTTTTTTGACATGGTGGCGTGAAAATATGGAATCATCGCCACCATGTTTTTTTCTGTTCTATTTTGATTCGTCCACGATGACCTTGATTGCCTTCAAAATGGCAATGGTAATCACAATCAGACCTCCCCACGAAATCTGCATGTTATTTTCTTCTGACATCCATTCCTCCTGTCAATGCTTTCTGTAGAATGCCGAACATGGCAGGGGCGAGGTCATTCACGGATGTGATGAACTGACTTCTGCCGGGGCAAACAGGGTTAATATGCTGGAATTGTTGATCCCAATCCCGTAAACTTCGAGTCCCAATTTGGGAACCGAACCGAGTCCATGACGGACGGCAGCCATTCGCTGTGGTTTGCCATCCGTCAGGATAAGCAGGATTTTGCGCGCCTCCTTCAGCTTGAGCATGGTCTGCATCACCCACCACAGCGCCTCAGCCAATGGGGTGTTGCCTGCTGCCATGATGCTGAACTCGTCCGTGACCCTTTCTCCGTGCTTGAGTAGGGGGCAGACATCGAAGCTACTATAGTCGGCTCTTAAAAAGAGAGTAACTATTTAAAATATATTGATATACTTGTTGAAATGTCGTATCTTTTTCAACGGAAAATGCAACGAATGACGCAAAAAACCG
>SUVB01000040.1 GCA_015062205.1 Desulfovibrio desulfuricans | reverse complement strand
CAAACTGTCGGCAAAGATCTCGGAAAATCTTTCCAATCTCCGCTCGAAGTCTTCCAAATATCGCCTTTTTACGGTATTTGGGTATGAACACAACATGGTAAAGGCAATACCATGTCACGTGGGACTGTTTATTCCAGTTTCGCATATGGCTCATCCTCGCATTCCTCGGTGGGATTCGAGGATTGAGCCTTTTTTATGGCCTGATTACAACTCCGGATCGGCAGAGCCTTTTCGGGTCACACCGCCGGAGGCGGTGGTTTAACCGATTTATAATTAGCAGGCCACTATATGATGACAAAAGAAAAGACTATCTACGGCCGTGTCATCTGGATTACCGGACTTTCCGGCGCGGGCAAGACAACCCTTGCCCGCGTCCTGCTGCCGCATCTGCCGCACGCCATCCTGCTGGACGGCGACGAGATGCGCGAAACGCTGGGGGAACTGGGCAGAGGTTTCGATGCCGCCAGCCGCAAACGCCTTGCCCTGACCTATGCCCGCTGGGCGCGCCTGCTGGCACGGCAGGGGTTCACGGTCGTCGTGGCCACCATTTCCCTGTTCCATGAGGTTCACGCATGGAACAGGGAACATCTGCCCCACTACCTTGAGGTATTTCTGGATGTGCCGGAAGATGTGCGGCGGCAGCGCGATCCCAAGGGACTCTACAGGGGACAGACCGAGGGGCGCGTAGCGGAAATGGCAGGTCTTGCGACAAAAGTGGAACTGCCGTTGCAGCCCCATGTGCATCTCACGCAGGATTGCGGCCTCGACACTGCGGTCGCACATATACTGCAGGCAATGACTTCCACATGAACAAGCAACTCCAAACAAAGTTTGACCGTCATGGAATGGCTTGCCCCGCAGCCGGAAAAGCCCTATCCTTTTGGCATGTCCATGGAACGCAAGCCCATCAACCGCCTTAACGACGCTCTCATGAAATTTGTTTTCGCCGACAATGAGCGAAAGCATATCACTCTGTCCCTGATAAATTCTGTGTTCGAGCTTGAGGGCACGCCGCCGCTGGTTGACTTCTCGTTCCGCGACCGAGAGATAAGCCCGAACAACTCAGAGGGGAAGGAGTCGCAGCTGGATATTCTGGGCAGCAGTTCCGACGGCACTGTCGTCAATGTCGAGGTGCAGGTCAACCCGCTCAAGTCCATGGGCGAGCGTTCATTGTTCTACTGGAGCCGTCTATATAACCAGCTACGCAAGGGCAAGCCGTACGGCAAGCTGCCGCGCACCGTCTGTATCAACCTGCCGGCCTTCAACCTTTTTTCAGAAGATGCGCTGTCTGCAGACTGGCACAGTTGCTTTGCCGTGGTGAACAAGAAACGGCCGGAACACCTGCTGACAGAAGATTTGGAGATTCACTTTCTGGAACTGCCCAAATGGGAACGGCAACGCCGCCGGACAGACGAATTTACAGCCATGGACAAATGGCTGGCCTACTTCTCCCGCTCCACCTCACCGGAGCAACTGGAGGAACTCGCCATGAGCGAAACAATCATTCAGGATGCCTTGCAGGCTGAACAACGCTTCATGCAGGATCCTAACCTTGTCACCGCCTATGACCAGGCAGAAAAGGCACGGCTGGATCGTATCGCCCGTGAAGAATATTTGCTTGACGAGGGACGACAAGAAGGACGAATGGAAGAACGCCGTGGAATCGTACGCATCATGTTAGGCTTGAACAAGCCCATTGATGAAATTGCCGCCATAACTGGCTTGTCTGAGGCAGAAATTCTGGAACTTCGGAAGGCCCAGTAAGGCTGCCGCCTGCTCGACTTCGGAAACGGTTTCGGAAACGGTTTATTCAGGTTTACCCGATTCGGCTCCAGTAAATTCAGTGGGATACGGTGCCATTCAGGAGCAAATTCGCCCTTTCACGCCGTCAACAGCGGTTCAAATCCGCTTGGGGACGCCATTTTAAGGTACACTGAAGAACACTGAAGTCCATTAGTCTTTGGTGTTCTTCACTTTTTTAGCCAAATTCAGTTTCCCAAAGTTCATCCGCATCCGCTTGCATCCACGATTTTTGTGGGTATATCTGAAGGTACCGAGCAACGGATGCCGAGACGATACCTGCACAAGCAACTCGCTGAAATTATAGAAATTTGTCCATTTGGGTATCCCGGCATCCACCAACGTCCAGCGGAGTACCCATGCCTCTCAACGATACCCTTATCCGTGGCCTGAAGGCCGAGGCCAGAGCCAGAAAGTATTTCGATGGCGGCGGCCTCTTCCTGTTCATCCCCACCAGCGGCAGCAAGCTCTGGCGCATGTCCTACCGCTTCGAGGGCAAGAGCAAGCTGCTCAGTTTCGGCGGCTATCCCACTGTTTCCCTCAAGGAAGCCCGTGAAAAACGCGATGCCGCCAAGAAACTGCTGGGGCAGGGCATCGATCCCTCCGAGCACAAGCGCGAGGAACACAAGGCCCGCCTGACCGCCCAGCGCGACAGCTTTCAGAACGTCGCGCGGGAATGGCACGGGACACGCCTTGCGGACTTTTCGGAGAAGCACCGAGGGACGGTCATGTACCGTCTGGAAACCTACATCTTCCCCGGCATCGGCGCGAAGCACATTGCCGAGCTGGACACGCAGGACATTCTGGCCGTGATCAAGCCGCTGGAGCAGAAAGGCTGTTACGAGACCTCCCGCCGCCTGCTGCAAATCATCAATCAGGTCTTTCGATACGCGATTGTCACCGGACGGGCCAAACACAACATCGCCGCCGATCTGCGCGGCGCGCTGCGGCCCCGCAAGGTGACGCACCGGGCGGCGCTGGTGGAACCTGGCAAGGTGGGTCAGCTTCTGCGGGACATTGACGCCTATGAGGGCTACTTCCCCCTGGTCTGCGCTCTGAAGCTGGCTCCTCTGGTGTTCACCCGCCCCACGGAGCTGCGCGCCGCCCAGTGGAAGGAGTTCGACCTGGATGACAGAGAGTGGCGTATTCCCGCTGAGCGCATGAAGATGCGGCGGCAGCATATCGTACCGCTGTCCACGCAGGCTGTGAGCATTCTTGAGGACCTGTATGATGCCACGGGCGACGGCACATACCTTTTCCCGTCCATCAGGACAGCAACTCGCCCCATATCTGACGCCACCATGCTCAATGCCCTGCGGCGCATGGGTTACCAGAAGCAGGAGATGAGCGTCCACGGCTTCCGCTCCATCGCCTCCACCCTACTCAATGAACTCGGCTACAACCGCGACTGGATAGAGCGCCAGCTTGCGCATGGGGAGGCAAATGATGTGCGCGCCGCCTACAACCATGCGGAATATCTGCCGGAACGACGCCGCATGATGCAGGAATGGAGCGACTTTCTTGACAAACTACGCGACGGCACAGTGCATGATGTATTTATACCGCAAGGAGAAGAACAATGAGCACCAGTGAAGAACACGGCATCATGGAACCTGCGGACTACGCTGCCATCGGCAAGATTCCCGCCGATGCCCAAGTCACCGTCAAGGACACGAGCTGGAGCGAGCGGCAAAAGGAGGAGATGCGCGCCCACGGCTTTGACGACATGGACATGGTGCGTGCGTGGTATAGCTGATATTTCTATGCTTCATAACCG
Source organism: Desulfovibrio desulfuricans (assembly GCA_015062205.1). Classification (GTDB taxonomy): domain Bacteria; phylum Desulfobacterota; class Desulfovibrionia; order Desulfovibrionales; family Desulfovibrionaceae; genus Desulfovibrio; species Desulfovibrio desulfuricans_D. Next base: position 8,272 of record SUVB01000040.1, on the reverse strand, counting down.
TTCATGCGGCATGGTGGGAGCCATGCCGTGTTTTTTTCGAGCATAGTATAGAGGCATCTTTGTCTACTGCCCACAGATTGACGCGTTGCTATTTGACAGCGCGCAGGCCAAACATGGGCACAGGATTATAGGAAGCATCCCGCACGGCATACACGCGCCCGCTGATGCCGAGATCAACCGCGACAGAGGAGAAACCAATCTGACGGAGTATTTCCGCATCCCATTCCGGACGCTTCATGTCGCTCAGGGGGAGCTGCCGACGGATATCCTCGCCCTCCCACAACAGGGCAGCGTCAAGGTCGGCGTGGGCATGCTGTCCCCGTTCTGCGGCGAACTCCGTAAAATCGACGCTCCCGTAGTCCGCATCGAAATTGAGCAGTACTCCGCCGGGCCGCAGCACCCTGCGCCATTCCGCATAGGCCGCTTCCGGTCGCAATAGTGTCCATGTGAGATTGCGCACCAGCAGGCAGTCAAACATGTCGTCAGCGAAATCCAGCGCCGCGGCATCCATGCGGAGAAAGCGAGCCACACAGCCGCACTGGCGCGCAAGCCCTTCGGCTTCGCACAGCATGTCATCGCACAGATCTATGCCGGTCACGTCGCAACCCGCCTGCCGCGCGAGAAGCACGGCGAAAAATCCCGCGCCGGTACCCACATCCAGAACCCGCAGTCGCCCGCCATACAGTGGGACGGGTAAATACGGCAAAATTTCCTCACTCCAGAGGCGCAGCTTATCGCCGCGCACCTCCTCGCGCCGAACACGCCCGAACCCGTCGGCGCGGCGGGACCAGTAATGACGGATGCGTCTGAGCAGGCCACCATCCGACGGCTGTGGGGCTTGGGATTTCGGTATGTCGGGAGTGTCAGGACACTGGCTCATGCGGATGGCTCCCATGCTGTCGGCGCTCCGGTGAACTCCGAAGAAAAGACAACCGTGGAGTTCACGAGTTCCCTTAGATACGGCGAAGAGGATGTGGACATGGCGGCGCAGTCCACGGCGGCCGCAAGCTCCCCGTTGCGAAGAAGGAGAAACCTGTCGCAAAGCAGGGCCGCCATCTGGATGTCGTGCGTGATAAAGAGATAGGTCATGTCGCCCTTGATGTTCCTCAGCAAGTCAAGAATCTGCGCCTGGATGGACACGTCAAGGGCGCTGATGGCCTCGTCAAAAACGATAAAGGAAGGGTTGGAAGCCAGAGCCCGCGCGATGCAAACACGCTGCAGCTGCCCGCCGCTCAGCTGGTGCGGCAGGCTTTCGGCCAGGCGGGAAGGCAACTGCACCCGCTCCATGAGCGCGGCCACGGCCTCCCGTTCGGAACGCCCCTCACCGCCGCCGGCGCGATAGCCTTCGGCGATGATGTCCCGTATGTGGAAACCGGGATTGACCGAAGTCACATAGTCCTGAAAGACGACGCTGCACGATCCCCGGTGCCGCATCCGCCAGTACCGGACTGTCTGCCCTTCAAACAGCACATCGCCGCTGTCCGGCGCTTCCAGCCCCAGGATGCAGCGGGAAAGCGTGCTCTTGCCGCTGCCGCTCTCACCCAGCAGCCCGAGGATTTCCCCGCGTCTCGCAGAAAAACTGACGTCTTTCAGGATGGGACGCATTGCCGTCCGCCAGCCGGAGCGATTTCGCTCCGGATAGCGCTTCCAGAGATGCCGGACCACAAGAAATGGATCTGCATCATGCAGAGACATGGTTTTCTCCAAGGGCACGGCGGAAACCGCGGGTCAGGGCAAGGCGGGTGCCGACAAGGTATTGGGTATACGGATGTTGCGGCGCGTTGAACACCGTTTCGGCGTCCCCGGCCTCCACACAGTGCCCCCGGCACATGACAAGCAGGGAATCGGCCAGCATCTGCACCGCGCCCAGGTCATGGGAAACAACAATGAGCGCCGCATCATGCTCTTCCCGCAAACGCCGGAAGCGTTGTAGCACCTCGTACTGATTGGCGGCGTCCAGCGCCGTTGTGGGCTCGTCCGCCACCACGAGGCGGGAGCGCAAGGCGAGCGTAAGGGCAATCATGCAGCGCTGCAGCATGCCGCCGGACAACTGGTGCGGGTAGCTCTTCATGACGGTTTCCGGCAGCTTCACCTGCGACAGGCCGAAGCGGGCCAGCACATCGGCGTCCGCCGCGTTCAGCTGCAGCTTTTCCCTCAAGGTTTCCGTGAACTGGTCGCCCAGGGTGTACAAAGGGTCAAAGGCCGTCATGGGCTGTTGCAAAATGCTGCCCATGCCTGTGCCCCGCAGCCGGCGGGCCGCTTCAGGCGAAGCCCGCAGCATATCCGTTTCCTCAAAGCGTATGACGCCCTCCGCGTGCAGGGCGGGAGGCAGCAATCCCAGCAGCGCCCGGCAAATCAACGTCTTCCCGCTGCCGCTCTCGCCCACGATGCCAAGGCAGTGACCCCTGTGCAGCGCAAAACTTACATCGTCTACGATAGGCCGCCCTGAATCCGTATGCACGATGCGCACATGTTCCATGCGGACAAGCGGCGTTTCGGCACGGCTCATACCGTCACCTCCCTGGAAGGATGGTGCCACGGGTCGAGCGCGTCGCGCAGGCTGTCGCCGAGGAAATTGAACGCGGCCACCACGAGGAGGATGGTGATGCCGGGCGGCAGCATCTGTTCCGGATAGAGAATCATGATGTCCTTGGCCTCGCCCAGCATCATGCCCCATTCCGGGGTGGGCGGCTGCACGCCGAGGCCGAGAAAGGACAGGGCGGAAATCATGAGGATGACGGCGCCGGTGTCCAGCGTGGCGAGAACAATGATTTCCCCCGCCGCGCAGGGCAAAAGATGCCTGCGGATGATGTAGGGCGTTCCATAGCCGGCCACCCGCGCAAAGCGGATATAGTTCATGTCGGCATACTGGCGCGTCACGGTGCGGATCATGCGCGTGTACCAGGGCCACTTGGCGATGACGCAGGCAAGCACCACGTTTTCCAGCCCCGGGCCAAGCATGCCGACGATGGCGAGAATCATGACCTCGCTGGGGAAGGACATCATCACGTCGCACAGGCGCATGAGGAATGCCTCGACCTTGCCGCGCAGGAAGCCTGCCGACATTCCCAGCACAATGCCGATGCTCACGGTGATGCCCATGGTCAGAAGGGAAAAACCCAGCGAGGCCCGCGTACCGTATACCAGGCGCGAAAGGATGTCCCGTCCCAGATGATCCGTGCCAAGCCAGTGCGTCCAGCCACAGGGGGCGAACTTGTTGCGCACGTCGATATCCACCGGGTCATAGGACACGATATACGGAGCCAGCAGGCCCGCCAGCGCCACTAGGACGAGGAAGCACAGGCAGGCCATGCCGGGCCTGTCCCGCTTGAGACTCTGCCAGAACGTCATTGCAGCCCCCGTTCCCGCAGGCGCGGATCCACCAGCGCCGAACAGATGTCCATGCAGAGATTGCAGAGTACGAACAAGACGGCCATGAGCAGCACATACGCCTGTATGACGGGAAAATCCCTGTTGAAGATAGCGGTGACGCACAGGCGTCCAAGGCCGGGCCAGGCAAAGATGCACTCCACCACAAACGTCCCGGCGACCAGCTTCGGCAGGCTCATGCCGAGGCCCGTGAGGCTGGACTGCAACGAATTGCGGAAGATGTGGCGCAGCACCGCCCCACGGCTGCGGCCGCATGCCTTGGCGTACAGGACGAAATTCTGCTGCTTGGTCTGCACCATGCTGTTGCGTAGCAGCCGCGCATAGGCGGAGATATAGGGCAGCGCAAGCGTTACAGCGGGCAGCACGAGGGAAGATGGGCCGGAAAGGCCGCCGGTGGGCAGCAGGTCAAGATGGACGGCGAACAGCCAGATAAGCAGCAAGCCCGCCCAGAAGGCGGGCACGGAGGTGCCGAGGAAGATGAGGCCCCGCAAGAGCAGGTCGGGCAAGCGGCCCTCAAACAGCACACCCACAAAGGCGGCGGCACTGCTGCACGCAAGCATCAGCGCCGCGGATGTGGCCGCCAGCATGAGCGTAGGCGGCAGCGCCTTGAGCATTTCCCCGGCCACAGACTTGCCGTCCACATACCGCTTGCCGAGGTCGCCGTGGACAGCGTTGATGAGCCATGTCAGGTAGCGTTCCAGAAAGGGTTTGTCCAGCCCCATTTCCTCCCGCACTTCGGCGATCAGTTCCGGCGTGGGCGTCAGGGCGTTCACGCGAATGGCCACCTCCGCCGGGTCACTGGGACTCAGCTGGATAATGACGAAGGAGAAGAAGGAGATGGCGAGCAGCAGGGGGAGCAGCCCCAGCAATCGCCGCACAATGTAGCTTCCGATGTTCATGCCGTCCCGTCTGCCGCCGGAGGTCGTCCCTCCGGCGGCACCAATCTTAAAAATACATTTTCTCGAAGGGGATTTCGTACTGCGACAGCCCGAACTCCACACCCTTGAGGCCGCTGACATGCACGGCCTTGGTGCGCGAGTAAGACAACGGGATGTACACGCCCTCGTCATGGACATACGTGAACACATCCCTGTACATCGCGCGCCGCCTGGCCTCGTCCGGTTCGGTCATGAGCGCGGTGATGGTCTTGTCGAGCCATTCCTTGCGTTCCATGCCCGTTTGCGCCTGATAATCGCCGTGGGCCGGAATGCGCCAGGAGGAAAGGTAGGACTGCGGATCGTACGGCGTGCCCCATGACAGGGAATATTGCAGCTCGAAATCGCCCGTCTTCTGGCGATCGAGGTACGCCTGCTTCTCCTCGCCGATGATTTTCATGTCCACGCCCAGCTTTTTCAAATCGCCCTGCATGAACTCGCTGATGGTGCGCTCCTGTGCGTTGTTGGAATTGTAGTAGAGGCGCACGGCGGCCTTCTGCCCGTCCTTGTAACGCCAGCCGTCCTTGCCGGTCTTCCACCCCGCTGCGTCCAGCATGGCGGCAGCCCTGGCAGGGTCATAGACGCGTTTTTCCAGTGGGATGTCGCAATATTGCACGGTTGAGGCCATGAGCGTGTCGGCCACCTTCTCGGAGCCGTTGAGAACGCCCTGCACGATGCCCTCCTTGTCAATGGCGTGCTGCAGCGCAAGGCGGACGGCCTTTTCCCTGGTGAAAGGCTGGTGCGCGTTGAGAAGTATGGCCCGCGAGGCAATGGGCTGGCTGATAACAGCCGTATACTTGCCCTGGCGGCGCAGGGCGTCAAAACTGTCCAGGTTGACCATGTCGCCGTCGGCCCCGAAAATCAGGTCGATTTCACCTTTCTGGAGGGCCAGCAGGATGGCCTGATGGTCGGGCATCACCTTCCAGCGCACGGCGGCGATCTTCGGCTTCTCGCCCCAGTACTGCGGATTGACGGTGAACAGGGCGTACTGGTTGTCCTTGTGTTCGGCCAGCACCCACGGCCCGGTGCCCGCCAGCCCGGAAACGCCGTTCTTTGTCTGCCCGTCCACAAAGCACTTGGGCGAAATGAAGCGGAAAGGCCGTAGCAGGCCCAGTTCGATCAGGGTCGGATAGTAGGGATGCTTGAGCACGAGGCGGAAGGTGTGTTCGTCAACCACCTCCCCCCGGTCGATTTCATTCATCATGTCCAGCCACGCATGGCGGATGCGGTTGGCCATGATGGCGTCCATGTTCAGCTTGACGGCTTCGGCGTTGAAGGGGGTCCCGTCCGTGAAGGTCACGCCTTTGCGAAGGTGGAAGGTGTATTCCCTGCCGTCCGGCGAAATATCCCAGCTTTCCGCCAGCCAAGGCTTGACGCCTTCCCTGGTGTTCATCACCAACGGCTCGAACACCATGCCCTGGGCGGCCATTTCGCCGCCGTACAGATGCGGGTTGATGTCGCGGATGTCCTTGGTGCTGGCATAAACCAGCTCCGTCTTGGGCGCTGCCTCACCCCAGGCCGCAGCGGCCAGCGCGCAGATGCACGCGGCGACTGCCAGAAGTTTTTTGCCCATGCCGGTGCCCTCCTTCCCTTCAGGCGTGTTTTATTCGTGGCAATTCACAAAAAAACGTGTTACTGGCCTCGGAACGTAATACAAAATTTCAAAATGTGCCACAAAAATTTTATCCCCAGGGAGGAAAGGATGACCGGGAAAAACGCACGCACCGTGGGGCGCAACCTCCTGCCGCTCCTGACGGCGGGGCTGCTTTGCCTGCCCTGCATGCCCGGCACGGCCCATGCCGTGGATTTCAAGATCAAGGGCGTATGGATCAATATGTTTGAATACGGCGACGGCGGCAATTTCATCAGAAAGGACCGCAACGGCAACCACCAGCAGGGATGGGGACGCTGGAATGAGGACCAGTTCGAGGCCAAGACCCGCGTGCGCCTGCAACTGAATGCCGTGGCGTCGGAGAATCTTTCCGGCACGGTGTACTTTGAAATCGGGGCCATGCAGTGGGGACGCGCCAATCGTGGCGGCGCGCTGGGCGCGGATGGCACGAACGTCGTCAAAATCAAGCACAGCTATCTGGACTGGACCCTGCCCGACACTGCCGTCCACAGCCGCATGGGCATCCAGCGCATCTTCCTGCCGGACTTTGTGACGGAAGCCTCGCAGGTCTTTGACGCGGACGTGGCGGGCGTCACCGTGTCCGTGCCGTTCAACGACAGCATTTCCCTCACGGCCTTCTGGGCGCGGCTGTTCAACGACAACTGGGACGGGGGCAACAGATCGAATCCCGCCGGCTATCTTGATAACGCGGATATCTTCGGCCTGACGCTGCCCCTGCGTTTTGACGGCTTCCGGCTTACGCCGTGGGCCATGCTGGGAACCTTCGGCCGCAATGCGTTCCGCACGCATGACACAGCGAATACAGCTTCATGGTATTACGGAAATGACGGCAGCACGGACTATGGTCTGGGGTTGTCCCCTTCCGCCTACGCGGACGGCGGCAAGGAAAATGTTTTCCCCCATGCGACGGCGTTCTGGGCAGGACTGACCGGGGAATTCAACGCAGCCGATCCCTTCCGGCTGGCCTGGAGCTTCAACTACGGGGCCGTTGACACCGGCGAGGACGCGCTGAACCGGCGAGGCTGGTACGCCTCCCTCCTGGCGGAATACAAGTTTGACTGGGGTACACCCGGCATCTACGGCTGGTACAGCAGCGGCGACGATGATGATCCGGCCAACGGCTCGGAACGCCTTCCCAACATCGAGAAGAACAACGAAAGCACCAGCGGCCTGACCAATATCGCGACGCTGGGAACATGGACGCTGGGCCGCGACGCCGTGCTGGGTTCCACCCTGGCCGGGACATGGGGCCTGGGCCTGCGCGTACGTGACGTTAGTTTTGTGGAGAAGTTGACGCACACCCTGCATGTCAACTACTACCAAGGCACCAACAGCTCGGATATGGCCCGATATATCAAGGGGTCCCCGTCACGCTACAACATCGTGCGACCCAATGGAGCGGATTTCAACACCGCCGATTACTACGGACTTTATCTGACAGACAAAGACAAGGCATTTGAAGTAGGCCTCATGTCGCAGTACCAGATATACGAAAACCTGAAGCTGCTGGTGGAGGCCAACTACATCGCCCTGTGGCTGGACAACTCCCGCAGCGTGTGGGGTGGTTTCACGGACGGCACAGGCGTATATCGCCACGCCAACAGCACTGAAGATCTCTGGAACGTGAATGTGAGCTTTATCTACAAGTTCTAGGCCGACACATCGGCGCTGAAAAACAATCCCTGAACAGGGCCGGTGGCGGGCAGAGCTGTATGCCGCACATGCCGCAACGCCGGGCGAGAGCATCCTGCTGAACGGTGAAAGGCCGCCCCGTTGGTCGGCCTTTTGCATTTATCCTCCGGGATCAGAATTATCTCAATATCTAAGCAAACTATTCGGACAAACTGCGCAACGGCACAGTGCATGATAGAACTCATAACCAAATTAGAGATGCGCGCCCACGGTTTTGACGACATGGACATGGTGGAGGCGTGGTATAGCTGATAGTTCGTAACCTCAAAGGAGAACCCACGCGGCATGGTGTACACCATGCCGCTTTTTTTTTTCGGAAAAAACGCAAAGCATCGCCTGCCTCAAATCGGCCCGGAAAGCCATGATTCAGCTGCTGCCGTCATCAACCGTCAAAATTTGACACTTTTTTAAGAAATATACCAATGCCCATGTCCGGTGCAATGCGATATGGTCCGGCTAAATGACAGGTTACTATTGCAGCATCTTCAATAAACCAAGGGGATTATACAAATGAAGAAGCATACAATGCCAACCGATGCACAGAGCGCCGGCAACGGATCTGCAAGCAATGCCAATCTCGCCTGCAAGGGCTTCCTCACCTGCGAGGAAGTGCAACACCTTT
>SUVB01000039.1 GCA_015062205.1 Desulfovibrio desulfuricans | reverse complement strand
TCAAGCGGCAAGTGCCGTCTTGCCCCGCCTCAAGTTTTTGGCAAAGGCCGCTGGTGATTGATAGCCAAGTCCAGCTTGTATTCTTTGCCTATTGTAAAAGATTTCAATATATTCCGTGATGGCCGCTTTTGCCTGACGCCGTGAGCGGAACCGTGTCCTGTACACCAGCTCGTTTTTCAGCAGTCCCCAAAAGCTTTCCATTGGCGCATTATCGTGGCAGTTGCCTTTGCGACTCATGGAACATTGCATCCTGTACGCAGCAAGCTGCTGTTGATATGCCTTGCTGCAATACTGACTTCCACGGTCAGAGTGCAGGAGCAGGCCATGGGGCGGCCTGCGTGCTTCATAGGCTTTTTTCAACGCCTTCAATACAAGTGTCGTGTCCATATGGCTTGACATGTGAAATCCGACAATTTCCCTGGAACAGCAATCCTTGATGCCGGCAAGGTACAACCATCCCTCGGCAGTCGGGATATAGGTGATGTCACTTACCCATGTCCGATCAGGCACACTGCTCGAAAAATGCCTTTGCAGTATGTTCGCAGCCACAGGTAATGTACGCCTGGAGTCTGTTGTCCTGATACGGCGGTGTGGCGTGCGGGCCACAAGCCCCAGCTCATGCCGGATTTTTTTCACCCGCCACAGAGACAACGCAAAACCTTCCGTCTGCAGTGCCTTATGCAGTCGCATTGCTCCATAACAGCCGCGTGTTTTTTGGTGTGCGGCAAGGACAATAAGTGCCCCAGGTCAGTGCTGGTAGTGACGCCACTGTTCAAGGCTCTGTATCTTGCCGTTCAGGAAGCGGAAAAAATGAAAGACCGCATGGCGGCGATTCGACTTCAAGCCGCAGGGCGGGCATGAACATGTCGGGGCGGCGACTTACGAGATATTCGATGGCGCCGCTTGGCTTGTCGCCCGGCGGATCATGCGGAAGTTCAGTTCGCGGATATGGGAGGCGACGCGGTCGATGTCCTGTCTGGGAACGAGATATTTCGTGAGAACGCTGCTGGAGATCTCGATGGAGGATTCGAATTCTTCGGAGATGGCCACGGATGCGCCTGCCTGCCTGAGCGGCGCGATCTCCCTCACGAAGCGCGTCCGGGCGACTATGTGCAGATTGGGGTTGATCTTGTGGGCCACCTGCGTGATCGTGCGCACGACATCCGGGTCGGATATGACGATGGCCATGACGCCGGCCTTGTCTATGCCGAGATGCTTCAGAACAACTGGCTCGGTGGCGTCCCCATGCATGATGGGCTCACGTCTGCGGTATTTGGAGACCGTCTCCGGGTTCATCTCAAGAATCGTGTATCGGATGCCGGATTTCTTTGCGGCGAGAGCGAGATGTCTGCCGCTTATGCCGAAGCCGAGGATGATGAGGTCCCCCTCCATCGCCTCAAGCGGTTCGTCCAACGTCTCCTTTTCCGGCAATTTCTTCTTGGCGGAAATCCTCGCCGCGATTTTCGGGGCTAGGGCGATGAGGGCGGGCGTCAGCATCATGGTTATGACGCTGACGGCGAGGAAAACCTGATGGTCGCTCTCGGTGAAGAGATTCATCTTGAGGCCCTTGTCTGCGATGACGAAGGCGAATTCACCGACCTGCGCGAGAGAGAGGGATGTGAGTACGGCCTCTTTCAGGGGATAGCCCTGGATGAGAACTGAAGGCAGGGTTACCATCGACTTGAATATGATGAAGAACGCCGTATTCGCAAGAATGATTCCCAGATGGTCGAACAGGAAGCGGACGTCGAGCAGCATTCCCACGGAAATGAAGAAAAGGCTTATGAAGACGTCCTTGTAGGGCAGGACTCCGGACATGGCGCTCAAGCTGTAGGGGGAACGCGCGAGCAGAAGGCCTGCCAGGAAGGCCCCCAGGGAGAGCGAGAGACCGAGCGCGTTCGTCAGGGTCGCCATACCCATGCAGAACCCGAGCGTCATCAAGAGCAGCACTTCCCGGGCCCTTGTCTTCAATACGGCCTCCATGAGGCGGTCAAGCCACAGATGGGCGGCGATGAGCACCGCGCCGAGAATCAGCACTATTTTGCCGGTGGAGAAAAGCGCGGACTGCCATGAGAGGCTGACCGCCCCCGCGAGCAGCGGAACGCATATGAGCATCGGCGCCGCCATGATGTCCTGAAAGACAAGTATGGCGAGGGAAAGCCGGCCGTAGGGCGTTTCGCTTTCCCCCTTTTTCTGGATGAGCTGAAGCACTATGGCAGATGAGGAGAGGGCGACTAGGCATCCCCAGAGGATGCCTTGCTGCCAGGACGTTTGCTCTGGATATGCCGTCAGCAGCCAGAGCATGACCGCGAGTATCGTCAGGCCGATTTGGAGCGTGCCCCCGAGGAACACCGGCCTTTTCAGCCTGTTCAGCGAATCTCCGGAAAGCTCCATGCCGATGGTGAACATCAGCATGGCGACGCCGATCTCGGCTATCTCGCTCACCGCGTGCTGATCCGACACGAGGCCGAAGGCATTCGGCCCGAAAATGGCGCCTGTGAGCAGAAAACCGACCGTCGCGGGCAATTTCAGGCGGTTGCAGGCAAGGGTGATCGCTATCGAGAGAAGAAAAAGGATGACGATTTCATCTAATATCCCGCCCATAGTCTACCCCGCGATGGAAACATTCGGCTCTCGTCGCAAATGATGAGCTTGATAACATTCCAAATAATCTTTGACTCTCGGCCGATTGCAGAATTACCTTGGCTTTCGCGGAGATTTTGATGTTAGGGAACGCCGTCAACTGAATTTCGGACTAGAGCCAACCATTCGCAATCTCAAATGGTTTTTTTATGAATGAGCGAAAATGTTGTCAAGCAGTCTATGCAGACGCCAGGGGACGGCCCGCCCGCCGTTAAGGCTGCCGTTCCGCCTTAGGCGGGGGGAAAATTCCAGCCATCGCGCCGGAGGCGGTGATTTTTCCTTCCTTCGCGCAGGAAGCGCTTTCCGGGCGGTTCGCCCCGCTACGCCGCGCCGCCATATTCCCCTGCCGACGGAAGTCTGCCGAAAAATAGGGGCGCCGCCGTATCCCGGCAGCGCCCCTTGTGTTTCTCTTTCCACGAGTATTTCGTGCGGTCGCGGAAGACCTCACTACTGTTCCAGCCGGAACTTGCGGACTTCCTCGACGGCCAGCCCGGTATCTTCGGCGACCTGTTCCGTCGGAATGCCGCACTGGAGGAGTTTCAAGGCAATGTTGGCCGCCTTTCGAGCTTCGCCTTCGGCCAGCCAGTTGCCCTTTTCCCTTTCGATATGCTGCGGCACTTCCATGGCGAGAGACACCATAGGTAGATACCCCTCTCTTCGCTGCTTTCCTTCCGCTCTGTTGTTGCGCGGGGCGAAAGCCTACAATGATGGTATCGCCTTGGTCGGGCCGTAGAATCTGAACTATTCCATCGAATAGGAGGCAGCACCTGTCGCCGTTTGCTGCGCCGGGGGCGTTTCCCCTTCCGGCTGGTTATCATGAATCGGCTGCCGGCCTGTCGCTGCGACACGTCCCGCAAATACTGCAATAGATAAAAGTAGAAAACTGGATAGGCTTGTCCGGCAAGGCCTGACGTTGCTGAAACCTCCGGATAATCCCATCGTCGCCAATCGGGCCTGCAGCGCATATTCACAGATGTGACGGTATATGGTAAGGGATTGGGCTGAACCGAACGAGACAGAGAATTGCATGAACTCATTTGTCCGTTTTGTTTCTGCTGATGCCCGATGACCATGCAGCATCCGTCGCGTGAAGCCGAGACGGGAGAGAGGAGGCGTTTGCACCATGAAAAAATATGCCGTTGTTCTGCTTGTGGCTGTCCTTGGGTATTGCGTCTGGCTTGCATGCCGCCCGACGCCGCTGACGCCGCAGCAGGTTTCCCGTCTGGATGCCGCCCACAATGTGGATCAGCTTATCCTTGTCGGCGCTGTCGGCGGTTCGGACGCGTTGCTCACGTTTTATGAGAAGCGCGGCCCCCTCTGGCAGGAGGTGTTCACCTCGCGCGCCTATATCGGCAGGAACGGCCTCGGCAAGGAGCGGGAGGGCGACGCCAGAACGCCCGTGGGCGTCTTCCATTTCACCAAGGCCTTCGGCATTGCGCCGGACCCCGGCTGCGCGCTGCACTATACGCAGGTGAACGACGCGCACTACTGGGTCGGCGACAATGCGTCACCGCTGTACAACCGCTTCGCCGACACGAGGGACGGCGCCGTGTTCGACAGGAAGGAGAGCGAACATCTCATCGAATACACAAAGCCGTACCAGTACTGCCTGAACATCAGCTACAATGAGGACGGCAAGCCGGGACTCGGTTCGGCCATCTTCCTGCATTGTTACTCCGCCAGGGCGTACACCGGCGGTTGCGTCGCCATTCCCGAAGACGACATGCGGCGCTTGCTTCGCGCCCTCAGGCCGGGGTGCAGAATTGTCATTGCCGGACTGAAGGATCTGCACAAGTTCTGATGGGGAGGCGCAGTCACTTTTTCCCCTGTGCCGCGAGGTGCACCGTATCCGTATCAGCCCCGGCGTGGTGCGGAAACAGCGCCGGGGATTCGCCCCACGGGCTTCCCGTCAGTGAGAGTTTTTCCGAAAGCCCCGCAGGACGCAACCGCCTGTGGGGCTGTTCCTTTTTGGGTTTCAGGCCGTGGCGGACAGGCGGCACGCAGCCGCGCAGCGACCGGGCTTCGGAACCGTGTACGCCCTTTTCATGCTGTGCCTCCCCCTGTCGGTTGCGCGGCGTTTTTGCCGCGCCGTCGGGATTTGCCAAGGGACGCAGGGCCGGATAAGCTGCAACAGGACTCTGCGCGCTGTGCGCGCGGCGTTGGGTTTTAACACCGTTTCAGGATGTCCTGTCATGCTCACCCTTGTTCTGGCTGTTGCCGTCGCCGTTTCTGTTTCTTTCACCTGTTCTCTGCTGGAAACCGTGCTGTATTCCGTGCCCTGGTCCGCCATCGAGCGTTTGCGCCGCTCCGGAGGAAAGGCCGGGAAGCTGCTGTTCCGGCTGCGTTCCGAGGTGGACAAGCCCATTGCGGCCGTGCTCACGCTCAACACCATTGCCAACACCGCCGGGGCCACCATCGCGGGCGCGGCCTTTCTGGCCGTGTTCGGGCCGGAGTACATGACCGTCTTTGCCGTGGGCTTCACGATACTCATTTTGGCGTTCGGCGAAATCGTGCCCAAGAATCTCGGCGTGGTGCAGGCGGAACGGCTGGCCCCCCTGCTGGCGCGGCCGCTTTCCATACTGGTGCGGGTGATGGGGCCGCTGCTGCAGCTCACCAGCCTGATTTCACGACTGGTGGCCAAGCCCTCGTCCGGCCCGGTGATCTCGGAGGACGACATTCGCGCCGTGACCAGCCTTTCGCGGCAGGCCGGACGCATCAAGCCTTATGAGGAGGCCTTTGTGCGCAATGTGCTGTCGCTGGACCAGAAGCGCGTGCACGAGATCATGACGCCCCGCACCGTGGTGTTTGAACTTCCCGAAACGCTGACGGTGGAGGAGGCCTACAGCGAGCCGCGCACCTGGCATTTCAGCCGCATTCCTGTCTACGGCGACGACAATGAGGACATTGTGGGTTTTGTGGAGCGCCGCACTATGGGCCGCTGCGTTCAGGAGGGCAGGGAAAATCTCACGCTGGCCGACATTATGCGCCCCGCGCACTTCATTCTTGAAACCCAGACGCTGGATGTGCTGCTGCATGAACTGCTTGCGGCCAGGGTGCATTTGTTTACGGTGCTGGACGAATATGGCGGCCTTGCCGGGGTGGTTTCGCTGGAGGATGTGCTGGAGGAGATTCTGGGCCGGGAGATTGTGGACGAAAGCGACAAGGTGGACGATCTGCGCGCGCTGGCCCGACAGCGGCGGCGCGAGTTGAGCCGTTCCGGCCGCAACGATGGAGCGGCGGCTGTGACTGAGAGCACAAAGCCCGCAGCATAGCTTGGTTTTCACATCTATCAAGAGCGATTACTGCTTGTCAGCACTGTGGACATGGGCTACTATCAGCCCACTTTCGTCTGGCGGCGCAGGCTTTCCGCAACGGTATTGCGGTTTCTGAGCGTTGCCCTTCGTGCCGCACGGCGGCGATAGCGGTGCAATCCGGGGAGAATGCATGGTTCGCAATAAAAATACAGGCATGTACATTGTGGCGTTGCTGCTCTTTCTGGGCGGTGTGGGCTACCTTGCCTATGCCGGATTTTCGGAAGACAGCGTGTATTTTCTCAATGTGGCCGAGGCCAGGGCCGCAGCGCCGGAAAAACTGACTTCGGCGCGCCTGTTCGGCACGGTGGCCGTCGAGGGGCTTGAGCCGCATCGCGGCGCGCCGGGCGTGAGCTTTTTGCTGGAAGACAAGGACAATGCCCGTCTGACCATCCCGATCAGCTATTCCGGCGCGGTGCCGGACACGTTCAAGCCCGGGGCGGAAGTCATTGTGGAAGGCGGCATGGGCGAGCAGGGCCGTTTCAACGCCAGGACCCTCATGACCAAATGCCCCTCCAAGTATCAGAAAGAAAACCGTAAAAGCTAGCGCCGTTCCGGCGGCAGAGGTCTTGCGAGAGACAGGCCCCCCTGTTTCGGCGGCGTTCAGGAACATCTTCCGGCAGTCCGGAAGGGCGGCGGCCATGTCCTTGCATGGGGGCATCCTGCGAGGCCCGCCGCCGTGCCGGACGGCATTCCGGCATGCCCGTTCCGGCTGCTGCTGTCGGGCATTCCGTGGAGGGCGCGTTGCCGCGCCCTCGTCGCAACCGCACGCTCTAGAGGAGCCGCATGTACGTTTTCGCTTTCGCTCTCCAACTCCTGGCCCTGCTGGCTGCCGTCGGCGGCGGCGGCCTGGCCCTGCTGCAGCTGTGGCAGGACCGGGGAGATTCCCTGCCGCTCGTTGAAAAGGCGCATCTGTGCATCAGCGGGGCCCTGCTGCTGGCTTCAGCCCTGCTGCTGCATGCCCTGTTCTGGAATGATTTCAGCCTGCAGTACGTGGCCAGCTACACGGACCGCGTGCTGCCTGTCTTTTACCGGCTTACCGCCTTCTGGGCGGGGCAGCCGGGCTCCATGCTCTTCTGGGGTCTGGCCGTGGCCCTGAGCGGCAGCGTCTTCGCCTGCACGCGCGCCTACAGGGGGCTCAGCCGTCCCACCCGCCTGTGGTACTGGAGCTTTTTCTACGTCATCATGGGCTTTTTCGCCCTGGTGCTCACGAGCTGGAGCAATCCCTTCACGCTGCAGACGCCCGTGCCCCCTGACGGCAACGGGCTCAACCCCCTGCTGCAGAATCCCGGCATGATTTTCCATCCGCCGCTGCTTTTTCTGGGCTACGGCGGCTTTGCCGTGCCCGCCTGTCTGGCCCTGGCGCAGTCGCTCTCCGGCCGCGGCGGGGAGGAAGGCGCGTGGTTCCGCCTTTCCCGCCCCTTCATCATGTTTGCCTGGCTGTCCCTGACGGCAGGCATCGTGCTGGGCGCGTGGTGGGCCTACATGGAACTGGGCTGGGGCGGGTACTGGGCCTGGGATCCGGTGGAGAACGCCTCGCTGATCCCCTGGCTTATCGCCACGGCAGCCCTGCACACGCTCATTGTGGAAGATCAGCGCAACAAGCTCGGGCGCGTCAATGCGGCGCTCATGACGCTGACGACGGTTTCGGCCTTCTTCGCCACCTATCTGGTGCGCAGCGGCGTCATTGATTCCGTGCACGCCTTCGGCGACGGCAGTGTGGGTACGCCCCTGACCGTTTTCGTGCTGGCCGGGGTGCTGGTGGCGCTTTGGATCCCCTTTGCCGCCCCCGCCAGGGGGGAGCCTCTGGCCGGGCCGGCCAGCAGGGAAGGCGTGCTCACGCTGACGGCATGGTTTTTTCTGGCGCTGGCCGTCATCATTCTCACGGCCACCATGTGGCCGGTCATCAGCAAATTGTGGACGGCGGCGCCGCAGGGGCTGGACGCCCGCTTCTACAACCGCGTGTGCCTGCCCCTGTGCGCGCTGCTCGTGCTCATGATGGCCCTCTGCCCCTGGCTGGGCTGGGACGGCGGCCTGCGTTCGCCCAAAAAGTTTTGGGCGGTGGCGGCGGGCATTGCTGTTGCGGCCGTTGTCATCTGGGCGCTGGGCTACCGCAGGGCCACAGCTCTGCTGGGCGCGTCGGCCGCCGTGGGCATTGGGCTGGGCGTTGTCCTGCTGCTGGGCGAGCGGGCCGTGCGCGCGCAACAGGCGACCATGGGCGCGCTGGGCGCGCATCTGGGCCTGGCCCTGGTGGCTCTGGGCGTGGCCTTTTCCGGGCCGTATTCCACGGACAGGGAACTGGCGCTCGCCAAGGGCGAAACCGCCGCGGTGGGTGACTATGCCGCCACCCTGCTGGAACTCGATGAGGGCCGTCGCACGGACTACGAATACATCGCCGCGCGGCTGCGCATCACGCGCGACAACAGGGAGCTGGGCGTGATCGCGCCGGAGCGCCGCGTGTACGACAAGTTCGGCAGCATGCAGTTTTCGGAGGTGGATGTCATCCCCGGTCTGGGCAATGAAATCTACGCTTCCCTGCTTGGGCTGGACGCGGACGGGAACGTGGTGGTCAAGATCAGCGTGGAGCCGCTGGTCAACTGGCTGTGGATAGGCGGCGCCGTCATGTGCCTTGCCCCCCTGCTGGGCCTGCGCCGCTCACGCCGGAAAAAGGCCGACACGGACGGCGGGGCGAATGCCGGGCCGGAGGGCGGCAAGGATGCGGTCGGCGAAACCGGCCGGAAGCCGACCGCCGCGGGCACGTCCGCCTGAGCCGGGGAGAGCGCAGCATGCTGGAACTCGCGCGCGTCGCCAAGGTCTACGGCGTCAAGGTCGTCTTCAAGGAGGTCAGCTGCCGTTTTGCGGCGGGCAGCGTCACGCTGCTGGTGGGGGCCAACGGCGCGGGCAAGAGCACGCTCATGCGCGTCATGGCGGGGCTCTCCCGGCCCAGCGCGGGCTCGGCGCGGACGGCGGAGGGCGCGCGCACGGGCTATGTGGGCCACGCCACCTTTCTCTATCCCGGCCTGACGGCGCTGGAAAATCTGGCCTTCTGGAACAGGGCCTGCGGCCTAGGCCTGTCCGGAGATGCGCTGGCGTCGGCGCTGGCCCGCGTGGGGCTGGCAGCCCATGCCCACGAACGCGCGGGCGTGTTTTCGCGCGGCATGGCCCAACGCCTCAATCTGGCGCGGGCGCTCATGCAGGAGCCGGACATCTTGCTGCTGGACGAGCCGGGCGCGGGCTTGGACGCGGCCTCGCTGACCCTGCTGCGGCACGAGATCGCTGCAGCCCGGCGGCGCGGGGCCTGCGTGGTGTGCATCAGCCATGATCTGGCAGGCGACGCGCCTCTGGCCGACCGCCTGTTGGCCCTGGCCGGGCGCAGGCTGGCCTACGACGGCCCGCCTGCAGGCTATGCCGGAGTGCACGGCGCGGTTACGCTCCCGGCGGCCGCGGCTGCGGAAACGGAACGAGGCCCGGCATGCTGCGCCTGATGTGGGCCCTGGCCCGCAAGGATCTGGCGCTGACGCTGGCGCGGGGCAGCGGCCTTGTGCAGGCTCTGCTGCTGGGGCTGCTGCTGCTCTTCGTGTTCAGCCTGTCGCAGGGCGCGGGCGAGCGCATGAGCCCGCAGGGCGCGGCGGCCGTGTTCTGGATAAGCTCCGCCTTCTGTCAGGTGCTTATTTTCAACCAGCTCTACGCGCTGGAAGAGGTGAACAGTTCCCGCCTCGGGCTGCTGCTCTGCCCCGCGCCCGTGCAGGCTGTATGGCTGGGCAAGGGCTGTGCCGGACTGTGCCTGCTCGCCCTGGCGCAGTGCGTGTTTCTGCCTGCCGCTGTCGTCTTTCTGGGGCAGGAACTCTCCGGCCCCCTGCCCGAAGCCCTGCTGGCTCTGGCGCTGACGGATATCGGCATGTGCGCCCTCGGCTCTCTGCTGGGCGCGCTGGCGCAGGGGCAGGCCGCGCGCGAATCGCTGCTGAGCATTGTGCTCTTTCCGCTGCTGACGCCGCTGCTGCTGGCGGGCATCAGTGTGGGCGCGCAGGCGCTGGGGGCCGCCGCCCCCGACGGGCCGGGCGCGTGGCTGGGTGTGGCTGCCGCCTTTGACGCCGTTTTTCTCGGCGCGGGGCTGGCCCTGTTCGCATACATCTACGCGGGGGACGAGTGATGCCCGGAAATTCGGCGCTGCCGCAGTTGCTGGCCCTGCTGGGCGGGCTCGCCTTTGCCGCCTGCCAGTGGCTCATCTATGCCTATGCCCCGGAAGAGGCGACGATGGGGCTGGCGCAGAAGATTTTTTACATCCATTTGCCCATGTCCTGGTGGGCGCTGGCGAGCTTTTTCGTGCTCTTTCTGGCGTCCATCGCCTATTTGTGGCGGCGCAATCCCGCAGCGGACAGGCTGGCCGCCGCCGCCGCGGAAGTGGGCGTGCTGCTGGGCGGTCTGGCCCTTGTGACGGGCATGCTCTGGGCGCGCCGCTCCTGGGGCGTGTGGTGGACATGGGATCCGCGCCTGACCACCACGTTGATCATGTGGTTCATCTACGCCGGATATCTGGTGTTGCGCGGTCTTGACCTGCCGCCGCAGCGCCGCGGCGTCGTCTGCGCGGTGGTGGGCGTGGCGGCCTTTCTGGATGTGCCGCTGGTTTTTTTCTCGGCGCGCATCTGGCGCTCCATCCATCCCGCCGTGTTCGGCAGCAGGGGCGGCGGACTGGAACCCGAAATGCGCCTTACCGTCATGGCCTGCGTGGCCTGCTTCGGCCTGCTCTGGGCGGCCCTGCTCCTGCTGCGCAAGCGCCAGCTTGACCTTGCGGCCCGCCTGGACAGCCTGACCATGAATGCGGACCGCGAATATTGACGACGGGAACCGCCGCCCGGCAACTTCCGGAAGCGGCGCCGTCCCGCAATGCTGCTGCACAGCAATCCCTTTCTGTGGAGGAATCATGGATACACTGACCTGGGTCATTCTGACCAATGCCGCCGTGTGGCTGGGCATCGGCGGCTACGCGGCCTTTCTGGCGGGCCGCCAGCGCGCGCTGGCCGCCCGCATCGACCGTATGGAGCTGCTCAGCCATGACTGACGCCTCCAGGCCCAATGCCTCCGCCCGCCCGCTCATTATCCTGCTGGGCGTCGCGCTGGCCGTCATGCTCGGTCTGGCGCTGGCGGAACGTCTCCGGCACCCGGACCTCACCGTGCAGCTGCGTGAACAGGGCATGCCCATGCCGCCGGAGGGGGCGGAGGGGGCCATGAGCATCGGCAACCTCATGCGGCAGGCGGCCGCGGAGCCGCAGAACGTCGAAGTGCTCATCCGGCTTGTGGAGCAGCTGGCAGCGGCGCAGAACTGGGAGGCTGCCGAAACCTTCGCCCAGCGCGCCGTGAGCATGGATATCAACAACCCCAAGCCGCTTTACCTGCTGGGCGTCATCATGCACAACCAGGGACGCCACAGGGAGGCCGCCGAAGCGTTGGAACACGTGCTGACCCTCAAGGATGAGGCCTCAGTGCGCTACAGTCTGGGCGTGCTCTACCTCTATTTTCTCAATGACGCCGCACGCGGCATGGAGCATCTGCACGCCGGTCTGGAGGACACGGAAGCGGGGCGGGACATCAAGATGGCCATCCGGACGGAACTGGACAAGAACGCCGAAAAGCTCAAACCCGCAGAACCGGCCGCAGCCGACAGGGGTGCGGCGCAGGTTCCGGACGCAACCGCCGGGCAGGCGGGAAAAAAGGATGCGAAAAAGGACGGTCGCGCCCGCAGGAACGACAGAAAGAGAGACAGAAAGGAACAGCAATAGCTGGACTAGGCTCGGCTTGATCCGGACTGGCCCAGACGTGATCTGACCTTGCCCCCTGCGACGGCATTCGGCCCGCTGTCCGCCTGTGGCCTTCGCTCAGTCCAGTGCTTTCGCCCCCGGCAGGGGGCATGCTGTGCGCAGCCGCAGGCAAGCCGTGAAGAACAAAAGGGACTGGGGAACACTGTTCCCCGGTCCCTTCGTTCATGCCGATGCTGCGCGGCTGTGTCGTCAGGCCTTGGCGGCAGTGCGCAGGTCGGCGGCCGCGTCGGTCTTTTCCCAGGAGAATTCCGGCAGTTCGCGGCCGAAATGGCCGTAGCAGGAAGACTTCTGGTAGATGGGGCGCTTGAGATCCAGGCGCTTGGTGATGAAGTAGGGGCGCAGGTCGAAGACTTCCCGCACGGCCTTGGTGAGCGTTTCGTCGGGAATGTCGCTGCTGCCCTGGGAGGAGACAAGCACGCTCACGGGTTCGGCCACGCCGATGCAGTAGGCAATCTGCACTTCGCAGATGGGCGCGAGGCCCGCGGCCACGACGTTCTTGGCGATATAGCGACCCATGTACGCGCCGGAGCGGTCCACCTTGGAGGGGTCCTTGCCGGAAAATGCGCCGCCGCCGTGATGGCCGCTGCCGCCGTAGGTATCCTGGATGATCTTGCGGCCGGTGAGACCGCAGTCGCCCATGGGGCCGCCCACCACAAAGCGGCCCGTGGTGTTGATAAAGATTTCGCAGTCTTTTTCGTCAAAATAGCCGGAGGGTTCCAGCACGGGGCGGATGACGTGCCTTTTCACGGCCTCGGCCACGTCGGCCTGACTGGCGGAGGCGGCGTGCTGGGTGGAGACCACCACATTGTTGATGCGCACGGGCTTGCCGTCCTGATATTCAAAGGAAACCTGCGTCTTGCCGTCCGGACGGAAAAAGTCCACCGTGCCGTCCTTGCGCACCCTGGCGAGCTGCTGCGAGAGCTGGTGCGCCCAGTAGATGGGGGCGGGCATGAAGGTGGCCGTCTCATTGCAGGCGTAGCCGAACATCATGCCCTGGTCGCCCGCGCCCTGATCCTCGGGCTTTTCGCGCAGCACGCCCTGGGCAATGTCGGGCGACTGGTGGCCGATGGCGTTGATGACGGCGCAGGTCTGCCAGTCAAAGCCCATTTCGGAACTGTTGTAACCGATGCCCTTGATGGTTTCGCGCACCACATGGGGCAAATCGGCATAGCCCGAGGTGGTGATCTCGCCGGCGATAACGGCCATGCCCGTGGTCACGAGCGTCTCGCAGGCCACATGGGCGTTGGGGTCCTGCGCCAGCAGGGTGTCAAGGATGGCGTCGGAAATTTGGTCGGCCACCTTGTCGGGGTGCCCTTCGGTGACGGATTCGGACGTGAAGTAGTATTTGCCCTTGGTCTGCATAGGCATGGAAACTCCTTGAGCGCTCGGGGCGCAGTTGTGTTAGGGACGCAAGAGGATATTGTCGATGAGCCTGGCCCTGCCCATGCGCACGGCGCAGGCCATGAGCGCCGGACCGGTGACGTCGTCGAGCGGGGCCAGCGACTCGGGATGCACGATGCTCAGATAATCCAGCCTGCCCAGGGGCAGGCGTTCGGCCCAGCGGCGCAGCACTGCCTCGCGCAGCAGGTTCACGCCGGTTTCGCCCTCGCGCGCCAGTTTTTGCGCGTAGAGCAGCCCCTTGCGGATTTCCGGGGCCTGGGCGCGCTCCTCGGGCGTCAGGTAGACATTGCGTGAGGACAGGGCCAGTCCGTCGGGCTCGCGCACGGTTTCGCGCGTCTCGATGCGCACGGGCACATTGAGATCACGCGCCATGCGCCGCAAGATGGCCTGCTGCTGCCAGTCCTTCTGACCGAACACGGCCACATCCGCCTGCGTGAGCAGGAACAGCTTGAGCACTACCGTACAGACGCCCCGGAAGTGGACGGGCCGCGAGGCGCCGCAAAGTCCCTTGGCCAACTCCGGAACCTCCACCCAGGTGGCGTGATCCGGCGCATACATGGATGCCGGTTCCGGCATGAAGAGCGCGTCAGCGCCGTGCCTCGCCGCAATGACGCTGTCGCGTTCCGCATCGCGGGGGTAGGCCTCCAGATCTTCGCCGGGCCCGAACTGCGCCGGGTTGACAAAGAGGCTGACCACCAGACGTCGGGCCAGCGTACGGCCGTGGGCCATGAGATCCTCATGGCCGGCATGGTAGTAGCCCATGGTGGGAACCAGGGCGATGTCCTCGCCTGCCGCGTGCCAGGCCCGGCACTGGGCCGCCAGTTCTTGGGGGGATGTAAATATCTGCATATCAAGGTATGGTGATATTGTTCACGGGTAGATTCTTATACACAGTCTGTCGGCGCTTGTAAAGCGGAGGCGGCGGCTTGACCCTGTGCACGGCAGTGGGCATAACAGGCGCGGGAGGGCGCCATGCTGAAACCGTTCTATCAGGGCAAGCTGGATACCTTTTGCGCCATCTATGCCGTGCTCAACGCCCTGCGGCTGACGCACGGCATTCGCGTTCTCAAGGCCCGGGACATCCTCAATGAAACGCTGTTGGGCCTTGCGGCCGCGCCCGACGCCTTTCGGGCCGTGCTGGAGCAGACAACGGATTACTGCGGGCTGGTGGACGGCATGCTGCGCGTGCAGTCCAGGGCGTTTCCCCTGGATGTGCGCCGGCCTTACGGCCTTGACGGCAGCCCCTCAGCGGACGAGGTCTGGGCCTGTTGCCGGGACTGGCTTGCGCCGGGCGAGCACAGGGCCGTGATTTTCCGTTTCCTGCGCCACATGACCCCGGACGGCCCTGCGGTGAACCGGCACTGGACCGTGGCGGATCGCCTGGAAGACGACATCCTGCACCTTTTCGACTGCAGCCATGAGGCGGAGGCCATCCTGAACGTCCGCAGGGACAGCTTTGTGACACGCCCCGAAGACATCGGCGAAGGGCGGTTGCTCCAGATTCAGCCCTTTACCATGCGGCTGTTGCGCCTGCCGTGTTAGCCGCGTGTGTCGCGGGCGCGCCCGCGCAGGAGGATACGCCGTGGGCCATTGCCTCGCCCTGCTTCTCGGCTTCAAGGCCTTTGTGGCCGGTTTCTGCTGCTGCTATTCCCGCAGGGACAGCCCTCGGCAGGAGGAAGGGCCGACGCCTGCGGCCACGCCTGCCGACGCGGCGACTCCGGCTATGTCCGAGGCGCTGCCGGCGCGCGAAACTCCGGCCCGCCGCTGAGCTGCCGCCCGCGCCATCCCGCCGGAACAGGCAAAAAGCCCCCGCCGGGCGCTGCCTGACGGGGGGCTGCTCTGGAAAACGCGGAACGGACCGGGGGATCAATCCCAGTGGCGCTTGTCTTCGATGGGACGGATCTGCGGAGGCAGGCTGCCGGGGGCCAGAACCTTCAGTTCGGGACGCAGCTTGATCTTTTCGCGGAACTGGTGCAGCAGCTCCTCCTCACGCTTGAAGCTGCTGGTTTCCACAAAGAGGGTCATTTCGTCAATGCCGCCGGGGTTGGTGACCTCGATCTGCCAGCGCTTGATTTCCTCAAAGCGGCTCATGACCTGTTCCACCTGATGCGGGTACACGAACATGCCCATGATGCGCGCCGTGGTGTCCACGCGGCCCACGATGCTGCCCAGACGCGGGCTGGTGCGTCCGCAGGCGCAGGGGCTGCGGTCGATGTAGGAAAGGTCGCCCGTGGCCAGGCGGATGAGCGGATAGGTCTTGTTGAAGGCCGTGACCACGATTTCGCCCACCTCGCCGTCCTTCAGCGGAATGCCCGTGTCGGGATGGCAGATTTCCACATAGCAGCGGTTGGCGATATGCAGGCCCGTCTTGTGGAAACACTCGTAGCCGATGCAGCCCACATCGGCCGTGCCGTAGCCCTGGCGCATGACCAGGTCGTATTTCTTTTCCATCTGGGAGCGCATTTTTTCGGAGAGCCGCTCGCCCGTGACGAAGGCCACCTCCAGAAAGAGGTCCTTGCGCAGATTGAGGCCCTTTTCTTCGGCCTTCTGCGCCAGATGCATGAGAAAGCTCGGTGTGCCCACATAGCCGGAGACGCGCAGCTTCTGCATGATGTCGAGCTGTGTGGCGGCATCCGTCGGGCCGGCCGGAATGACCGCGCAGCCCAGGTTGCGCAACGGCTCCTCAAACATGAGGCCCGCCGGGGTGAGCTGGTAGTTGAACGTGTTCTGCACGGCGTCGCCGGGGCGGAAGCCCACGGAATAGAAGGCCTCGGTATAGCCCCAGTAGTCCTCGCCCCGATCCTCGGGGTCAAAAATGGGGCCGGGCGAGAGGAAGATGCGCTTGAGCTCGCCGATGTCCTTGGTCAGCAGGCCGCCCAGACGCGGCCCCATGGACTGGAGGAAGATGAGCTCCTTCTTCTTCAGGATGGGAATGTGCTTGATGTCCGAAAGGGTCTTGAACTTTTCCACATTGAACTGCGCGCGGTCAAAACGCTTCTTGACGTCTTCCGAATAGCGGTAGGCGTAGGAAAGCAGATCCTTGAGCTGGATGAGGCAGTACTGGCGGCGTTCGCTTTCATCCAGCACTTCACGGCGGCTGTAAATGCCTTCGGTACGGTCTTTACGGGTCATGCCTGCTCCATGTGCGCGGAAACCCCGCCGGGCGCGCGCGGATGTTCATACTCTGGCCCTGCGCGGGCCGCGCGGCGCAGTCTGCAGCCGGGCGCGCAGTTCAGGGCGGAAAGCCTCTTGGCAGCTGCACCATAGCCACAGGCATGGCAAAGTGCAAGCTTTTTTTTATAAATACAATTATTTCAAATTATTATACTGATTTCTCTCAACGGCCCGAACACGAAACATCTGCCCCGCACACCGTCCTGCCCATGCCGCCGCCCTGCGGGCGCTGCCCGGCCGCGTTGCCCATCTGCGCCAGACAACGGGCGCGCAGACTGTCGTACACCGGCTCGGAACGCAGAACATTGGCCGTAAGTACGGCTATATAGGCCGTCAGCACAACTGCGGGCGCATTGTGGAAAGCCCCGGTCATTTCCAGCAGCAGGGCCGCGCCGGTCAGGGGGGCGCGCACGGCGGCGGCGAACAGGCCCGCCATGCCCATGGTCAGCAGCGTGCCCGTCTGGGCGGGCTCAATTAGCTGGGCCGCGTGCAGGCCCGAGGCCAGGCACGCGCCGCTCAGCGCGCCCATGGACAGCAGCGGCATGAGGATGCCGCCGGACACGCCCGAGGCGAAACTCACGCAGGAAAAGGCCAGCTTGACGGCCAGCAGGAGCAGCAGGCCGCCGAGGGGAAGCGGCAGGCCTTCCAGCCGGAGCGTGCTGACGCCCACGCCCGCCAGCACCTGCGGACAGGCGTACAGCAGCCCTCCGGCGACCATGAAGGGCAGCAGCACCCGCAACGGACGGGGCAGGAAGCGGCACCTGTCCTCCCACAGGGTCAGCCCCAGCAGCGAGCGGTTGTACACGGCCCCCAGCATGCCCGTGACCACGCCCGCGGCGGGGGCCATCCACAGTTGCGTCCAGTGCAGCAGGGGCTGCGCAACAAAGGGAAAGACCAGGCCGAACCCGAACAGCCGCTCCACCACAAA
This sequence comes from Desulfovibrio desulfuricans, assembly GCA_015062205.1. GTDB lineage: Bacteria > Desulfobacterota > Desulfovibrionia > Desulfovibrionales > Desulfovibrionaceae > Desulfovibrio > Desulfovibrio desulfuricans_D. The sequence continues at coordinate 10,288 of SUVB01000039.1, read as the reverse complement.
CCAGGCGGCCAGAGCGCAGCCGCCGGTAAACAGGAACATGGGCACGCTGAGCAAGGTCTTCATTTCCTCAAAGGCGAAGAACATGCCCGCCAGAGGCGCGCCGAAGGCGGCTGTCATGCCTGCCACGCTGCCGCCCACCAGAAAACGCGGCAGGTCGCGCTGCCCGCTTTCGCGCCACAGGCGGCCCGCCCCTGCGCCCACGGCGGCCCCCATCATGATGGACGGCCCCTCCCGCCCTACGGAAAGACCGCCGGTCAGTGAAACCAGCGTGCCCGCGAACTTGCACAGCAGCACACGCAGCCAGCGCATGCGCAGCTGCCCGCGCACCATGAGTTCCACCTGCGGGATGCCGCTGCCGCTGACCAGCGGCTCCAGCCGCAGGGCCAGCAGGGCCAACGCCGCCAGCAGGGCCAGCACGCCGAAAATTGCCGCCGCCGCAAGGGGATCCTGCAGGTCGCGGCCGTGCAATGCCTGCACGGCGAGGGCGCTCAAACGGTCGTACGCCGCACGGAACAGCCCGATGACCGCCCCGGCGACCATGCCGGTGACAAGCGCCTGCATGAGCACGCGCCGGACGCCCAGACGGCGCAGGGCGTCAACATCGCGCAAGGTGGGCGGAACGGGGATATGGAGCGGCACGGAAAACCCTCGGTAGGCACTGCGAACACGGCCGCAGTATGGTCCGAAAAAGGGGGAGTTTCAAGCGCTTATGCGAAACCGGCAAAAAATGCTTGCCAAAGGGGGCGCAAGCGGGTAGAACCTCTTTTCAGCCGCCGGAAGGAAATGCAGATTCCTGCGGGCGGGCCGAGGTAGCTCAGTTGGTAGAGCAGGGGACTGAAAATCCCCGTGTCGGCAGTTCAATTCTGTCCCTCGGCACCATTCAGACATCCATCAGCGTCCCGCAAGGTTCGAAAACCCTTGCGGGACGCTGCTTTTCAGGTTTTTCATGTCCGCCGGCGTCCGGTGAAGTCCCAACCCCCCCTTTCTGTCGGTAAAATTTATGGTAAAATTGCTCCACCGCAAACCGAAGGAGAAATTTTACCAACATGGGCAAGCTGACCGATACCAAACTGCGGGCGTTGAAGGCCAACGGGAAGGTGCAGAAAATTGCCGACGGCGACGGGCTCTATGCCTACCTTGGGCCGAAAAGCAAAAAAAAATCGTGGCAGATGGCTTACCGCTTTGACGGCAAGCAGAAAATCCTCACTCTCGGGCAGTATCCGGCAGTAGACTTGGCGACTGCCAGGCGGAAATGTCTTGCCGCGCATTCCCAGCTGGAGGAAGGGCTGGATCCCAATGCGGTGAAAAAAGAGCAGAAAGCCGCAACCGCCCGCGAAGAACAGGAAAAATCCCTCACTTTTCGCGTAGCCGCAGAGCAATGGTTTGCCAAGGAATACTCGCTGGCACCGCCTGCCGGTGAGAAGGAGCCGCCCGCCGCGCCCGCGCCACAACCGCGGATGCGGATGCGGTAAAAACAGCAGAGAATCAGGGACGGTTATTCCCCGTCGCCGTCCAGGTGGCGTTCCACATCCATGCGCTCGTGCAGGATGCGGATGACATCCACAAATTCGCCGGACCGGCGAAAGTAGATCACATGCATTCCGGCCCGGTATTTCCGGTACCCCGGCCGCACATCGGTGCGCAGTCCCACCTTGTCGCCCCGCGCCAATCCGGCAATGGCCGCCATGATGCCGCGAACATAGGCATCCGCCTGTTCCGGCGACCACCGGCGGAACGTGTACAGCCAGATTTCCTCCAGATCGGCTTCCGCCAGGGGCGTCAGGCGGCAGCCCCGCGCCTTACTGCCCATGGCGCGTGTGCATCCGGCGCAAGAAGTCCTCACCGTCAAAGGGAGCGGGCGGGCCGGAAGCCTCCCCGGCGGCCAGGGCGTCCTGCAGGGCTTTCATCTTCAGGTCGCGCTCTTCCAGCAGGCGCAGCCCGGCGCGCACCACGTCACTGGCCGAGCCGTAGCGCCCGGCCTTCACCTGTGCGTCAATGAACTCCGTGAAATACGGGCCGAGGGAAACAGACGTGTTTTTCATAGGCACCCCGCGCAATACCAATAAATCATATTTATTGGTAAACGGTATTCGCGTCAAGCGTGCCCGTGACAGGAGTTCCGTTACCGAATCCGCCACGGCGGCTGATGCTCCACAGGGCCGCTACGCCGCATGTTTGTTCAGCGCCTGCAGGACAATACGCCACATGTTGTCCTTGACGGCATTAAGGAAGTTCTTGTCGCTCAGCAGCCTGTCGAAGAATTCATTGTTGCTTTCGTAAATGCCGGCAACCTTGTCGGGAAATTCGGTGTCATAGACCATGCGCAGAGTCTTCTCGTCGCCGCTTTCGGCAAGCGAGACAATGCGCGGGTCGCGGGTGAGGCTGTCGCGTATCTGGCGCAGCGGGGTCACCTTGTCCGCCGGGTCAAAAGACGTCCGGAAGTGCTCGTTGATGCCCGCGATGATGTCCGACAGCGCGGCGTATTCCTCCGCCGCGCCTGCGCCGCCCTCGCCCTTGATGGGCCGGAAGCCTTCCTTTGAGCCTTCCAGCGTGATGGCCCCCTCGCCCGTCTTCACCAGCTTGTAATATTCGAGGTCGATTTTCTCGTTCAGGTTCACATGGTCGTGCCGCTTGCGCGGCAGGGCGGCGGCCAGCTTGCGGCTGAACAGGGAGAAGGCGTACAGCGTTCTGCTGCGGCCGCGTTTCTTCGGCTGCTGCGGCGGCACGCCGGGCAGCAGGGAAAGCTCCCGGCTGGCGGGGGCGGCTTCCGCTGCGGCGCCGCCGGCCGTTGCGGGCCGCTCCACGGTGATTTTCGTGTAGCCGAAGTCCTCACGTCAAAAATCTTGCTGACGGGGCTTTCCGCGAAATCGCCGTACAGGCGGGTGATCTCGTCTATGGCCGTCTGCGGGATGTCGTTTCGCTTGTTGCCGAGGGACTTGCGCCGCTTCTCGAACATGTTGCCCGCGTTGATGAGCTGCACCTTGCCACGCCGCTCCTGCGGCTTGCCCTTGCACAGCACCCAGATGTAGGTGGCTATGACCGTGTTGTAGAAAATGTCGTTGGGCAGGGCCACGATGGCTTCCAGCAAATCGTTTTCGAGGATGTAGCGGCGAATCTCGGAGGGGCCGCTACCCGCGTCACCCGTGAACAGGGGCGAGCCGTTCCGGATGATGGCCGCGCGCCCGCCCGGCTTGAGCTTGGCCACCGCCGTGAGCAGGAAGAGCATCTGGCTGTCGGAGATGCCCGGCAGGCCGGGGCCGAAGCGGCCCGCGGCGTCGCACGCCTCGGCCTCCACGGCGGCCTTCTCGTTCTTCCACTCCCGGCCGAAGAACAGATTGGAGAGGATGTAGTCGAAGGTCTGGCCCGCGAAGGCGTCGGCGGAAAGCGTGTTGCCGCTCTTGATGTATTCCGCCTGGTTGCCCTTGATGAGCATGTCCGCCTTGCAGATGGCGAAGGTTACGTCGTTGATTTCCTGCCTCAGCAAGATGAGGTCTGCGCCGCTGTTCAGGCGGTGGATGTAGCTGTCTGCCACGGAGAGCATGCCGCCCGTGCCGCAGGCCGGGTCGTAGATGGTCTTGGTCACCGTGCCGCCGGAGAGCACCTCGCGCTCGTGGGCGAAGACAAGGTTGACCATGAACTCGATGACCTCGCGCGGCGTGTAATGCTGCCCGGCGTCCTCGTTGTGCGCTTCCGAAAAGCGGCGGATGAGTTCCTCGAAGATATAGCCCATTTCGAGGTTGGAAACGCGGTCCGGGTGCAGGTCGGCTTTTGGGTGGTGATCTCCTTGAGCACGCCGTACAGGATGTTGTGCTCCGCCATGGTGGCGAGGTGCTGGGCGAAGGGCTTGAACTTCTCCACAAGCTGCTTCACGTTGTCCGAAAAGCCGTTGAGGTGGGCGCGGAAGTTGGCCTCTACGGCGTTGGGGGCGTCCAGCAGCCGCTCGAAAGTGAACCGGCTGGGGTTGTAGAACTCGAAGCCGGAGGCCTTGCGCAGCATGGCGTCCGCCAGCGGGCTGCCGCCGAATTTGGCGGCGGCCTCCAGCACGGCCTGCTTGTCCGGCGCAAGTACGGTGTCGAAGCGCCGCAGCACCGTCAGCGGCAGGATGACCTCGCCGTACTGGTGCGCTTGAACGGGCCGGTGAGCTTGTCGGCTATGGCCCAGATGAGATTGGCTTTTTCAGATACGGTGGCGGCAAGGCTCATGGGGTTCCCCCGGTTTGGCTGACGTGCGCAGAGGGTAGCCAAAATCGCGGGGGATGGCTAGTATTGCAGCACAGTGCCCCCCTACAGGCGGCATGCCTCCCCGGTTTGGGGGAATATCCCGGAGGATACGTTCGAATGTTCTGTCTAAAGCGGGAACAGAGCCGATTGACAAAAATATTATATTTGTTTACTGATAAAAAAATTAGCGTGACTATCCCTCACCATATTGAACTGCAGGCCATCATCGGTGAGGTGGTGTGATAACCTTGCCTCCATGACGCGGCAGATGCGGAACAATGCCGCTCAGCACAAGAAATGATGGAGGAATGCAAGCATGAGTCCAATTCATGACTGGCCCGGCGCCAAATGGTGGAAATTTGATTTCCACGCCCATTCTCCCATTTCAACGGATTACGGCAAAGGCCCAAATCAAGCGCAGCTGCAGCAGACCACCTGCAAAGAATGGTTGCTTGCCTACATGAGGGCCGGCGTGGATTGCGTGGCGGTGACAGACCATAATTCCGGCGCGTGGATAGATCCTCTGAAGAAGGCTCTTTGCGAACTGCAAGATGAGGGCAACCCCGATTTCCGCCCCTTGCATCTGTTCCCCGGGGTTGAACTGTCCGTCTACGGCGGCATTCACCTGCTTGCCGTTTTCGATACAGACAAAAGCACTGCGGACATAGATGCACTGCTTGGAGAGGTGCGTTTCCGTGATGAAAGAGGGGAGAGTTCAGGCGTCACCGAGGCATCTGCCTGTGATGTCATCAATGCGATAACGCTCGCCGGCGGTATCGCAATACCAGCACATGTGGATCAGGATAAAGGATTGTTCACTGCCTTTTCCGGCACTACACTTGCACAGGTTCTCGAAAACAGCAACGTGTTCGCCATGGAAGTCATCGACAGTTCTACGGCGAAGCCACAACTGTACCGCGACAAGAAGTGCCATTGGGCGGAGGTGCTGGGAACCGATGCACACCATCTGTCCGGCAACGACCAGCAGCAGTACCCCGGCAGCCGCTTCACATGGGTGAAGATGTCCAAACCATCCTTGGACGGTCTGCGCCTGGCGCTCATTGACGGGAACCTGTCTATCATACGCTCTGACAGCTGTGGTAATGGTGACAGCCGAAACAATGACCCCAATGCCCATGGGCAGCTTGTGCTCGAAAGCCTTACTGTTAAACAGGCAAAGTACATAGGCAGGCCTGTCGCCTTTACCTGCCGCCTTAACCCTTGGTTCAATGCGTTCATCGGTGGGCGCGGCAGCGGAAAATCCACCCTCATTGAGTTTTTCAGAATTATTTTCAACAGGCTTGCTGAAATTCCCCAGCGGCTTGAGGATGAACTTGCAAAATACAGGCAGGTAGCCAACAGCCGCAATGGCGACGGCCTTCTGCTTTCAGAAACAGAGCTTACAGGATACCTTCGCAAAGATGGTGTATTATTTCGAATTAACTGGAAAAATGCGACGCAAGCATGGACTATTGAAAGGCAAGATGATTTCGGCGCATGGCAACCGTCCGAAGGAGACATCCGACAACGTTTTCCCATAAGGATGTACAGCCAGAAACAAATATTCGAACTGGCGCGGGATCATCAAGCATTGCTGCACATTATAGATGATGCGGAGCAGGTCAATTTTTCTGACTGGAAAACCCGATACGACGAACTGCAGGATAAATTTTATACTCTTTCCTCACAACTACGTATTCTTCAGGTCAGCTTAAATTCAGAATCTGTATTGAAGGGTCAGCTTGAAGATGTGCAACGCAAAATAGCTGTCTTTGAGGCAGCAGGGCATACACAAGTCCTTCAGGAATATCACAGGCGGCAGAATCAACAAAAAGCCATTGACAGCTGGGAAAGCGCCTGGGCCGATACGTCCAAGCTCGTTCGAGATATGGCAGAAAAAATGCTGCCTCCCGGCATGACCGCGTCCGGTTTTGACCAAAACAATCCAGATGAGCTGGAATTGATACAGGCCATGGACGGCGTCAGACAGGAGGTTGCTGCCTGCCAACGGGAATTGCGCGCCATGGCAGATAAAATCGACATGATTCGGTCTGCATGGATAACCAGACGTCCTCAGCTGTCAATCATGCAAAACATTCTGCAAGCCACCAAAGCCTATGAAGATTACTTGCTCCGCTTGAAAGTCGGCGGCGCGATGGATCCTTCGGAGTATGCAGCGTTAATCAATAAAAAACAACAATTGGAGGGACATCTTCACAACATTTCTCTTATGCGGCAGAAAGCAGACAAACTACAGCAAGCCGTTAAGGCAGCACTCGCAGAAATTCTTCAGCACCGTAGAGAGATTACATACAGGCGACAGCTATTTCTTCAGGATATTCTTGCAGGTAACAACTATGTGAAAATAGAGGTCATTCCATTTGGCAATACAGTAACACTTGAGCAAGAATTGCGAGATCTGCTTGAGAAGTCCAGCGGCGGCTATGACCGGGATATAAACGCCGCAGAAGGTCTTGCATCCATCTTGACCAAGAACGCACAGGATTCACTGGAAGAGCGGATAGTCCAACTGAAAGATACCATTTTTGCCATCTACAACAACGACGCCTCGTTTGTGGAACAACTCAATGACCGCCGTTTTGCGTCATACATCCAAAATCTGAGGCCTGAGCGGCTGGACAGGATTCAGTGCTGGTATCCGGAAGATTCTCTGAGCATTACGTATTCTCTCAATAAGCATGATTCCTTCAAACCCGTGGAACAAGGATCGCCGGGACAAAAAACAGCAGCCCTTCTGGCATTCATCCTGTCCTACGGACATGAACCGCTTATCCTCGATCAGCCGGAGGATGATCTGGACAACCAGCTGATTTATGACCTGATTGTGCAGCAGTTGCGGAGAATTAAAACACGCCGCCAAGTTATTGTTGTTACACACAATGCCAATATTGTTGTCAATGGCGATGCGGAAAACGTCGTGGTTCTCGAAGTATGTTCCGGGCAAAGCCGGACTGCCAATCAGGGCGGTCTTCAGGAAAGTGGCATTCGCGCTGATATATGCCGGCTGATGGAAGGAGGAAAAGAGGCCTTCGATCTGCGGTATAAGAGGATCAATGCCGGGAAATTAAATACTGTATAACCAAATAAGTTTTTATGCAACATATGACAAAAGGCTTAAATAATGCTATATTCTCGACATTGCAGCAAATTTAAGTGTAAATTCGGCTTTGTTTATATCTTTTGTTGTGAAGGATGACCGCAAGGCAACAGTAAAAACACTTTCATCTTTGTTTCAGCAACAGCCGATTCATTTGTCTTTGTTATTATATGGGCTATAGGGCCGCACAGGAGACGCCCGCTAAAGCGCCTCTGAAGCGGGCAGGCCATGCGCCCGCGGAGCGTTTGTTGCTATTTCCTTTCTTGTCGGCCGCCATGCCGCGCCCCTTGCCCTGAAATCACATATCGGCTGCAAGGGAGAAGGGGCGTCCGGCAGAGATCGCCGGCGTCCACCGGCATTCGGCATGATTGCTGGTAAAATTGTTGGTAAAAACTTTTTTTGAATTTTTTTCCCTTGTATAAACAGCAGGTTGGCCGCAAAAATCAATGCCGTCCATCGCACCAGTGAAATCAAGGGGTTACGAGAAATCGTAACCCCTTTTTCGCACTAAGACCCGGCCAAGTCGCGCCAAACGTTGGTGCAGGCGCAGCGCGGGATCTTTCCTGGGAAAGGCCGACTCTGCTTCAGCCTGCCGCATGGCATTGGAAATAAATGTGTTCAGCGACAGTCTCTGCGCCGTTGCGGCAAGGCTGGCCTTCTGGTAGGTATCATGCCGCCGGGAAGCATCCTTCCCTTTGGGAGACCCTTCGCCGTCGGCATAATCCTTGCGGAGTTGCAGGGCATGGCAAAAGCATTCTGGCGCCGCGCATGGGCGGCTGCAGTCTGGACGCTGAAGTCCTGCCTGGTGGGCAGGCCGTGCCCTGCCGGGCGCGTCTGCAAGGCCGGGATGAACTGCCCCGCCAACAAGGCCTGCGTGGCGCGGGTGCTGCGGCTGGAAAAGCAAAGCGTCCAGCGCGGGGAGGAGGAACGGCCATGAGCATATGCGGTGCGGCTCGTCCGCCTATGGCTGCCCGAAGAACCCCTCCGGCGTGCATGCGCATATTGACGACGACCGGCACTGTGAATTCTGCGGCTCCACCGCCTACGGCAGTTGCGCCGAAAGCCCGTTCAAGCGCCACCGGCACGGCCACGGCAATGGCAAGTGCGTGTGGTGCGGCTCCAAGGCCACAGGAAGCTGCCCGAACAGCCCCTCAAAGCGGCACGAGCGCTGATGCCGACGCGGGCTGCGGCTATGACTGCGTTGCGCTTGACCATTGCCCCTCCGCAGCGCTTCCTGTGTAAGGCGTTGCCTGTATTTTCCCTGCAATTTTCCGGAGTTGTATTTTAGTAATCAGCTGCGTGAGTTGCATATCCTTTTTTCTTTGTGGTAGTGTCTTCCTGATTTCGAGGAAAATGGGGACATGGGCCGTCCGCCGGTGACCGACATGACCGGTGCGCGCCTCGGCAGCGTCGTCCGCTGCCGCCGGCCGCCGTCCAGACGTCGGCAGTCCCGCCATGCCCCGGGCCTGCCCATGAACCGCGCGAAGAAGCGCGTCCGGCCATGGGGTGAACCGTACCGCCGCGGCATGGCAGAACATGCCGGATTCCCGGCGCGTTGGGGTTGACATTTCAGAGCCTTCCCGCACAATTTTTACAAATTCCTGTGACTGCCTATGGCAACTGCCCGGTTTGTCGATAGAGCGAGTGAGGCATAACGGATCTCACGCCGGACCATGCGGCGACTTTTCTTCCGGGAGTACCCCCTGTCAGGATGTGGAGCGGATTCCACCGCGGCAGGGGGCACGGGGGGTTCTGCTGCATCGTGCGCGATTTTTTAGAGCCGGCGGGCTTTTAACCTAAAGGTACATACACGATGAAAGTCAGAACATGGCTGCTTTTGCTCATGGCGCTCTTTGTGGTCGGGCTCGGCATTCTCCTTTCCGTCAGCATGCGCATGTCTTCGCTGCTGGTGCAGGATGTCGTCCTGCCGCAGATGGAGGCATCCCTCAAGGATAAATATGAATACGGGCTCAAGGGCGTTGTGGATGTGGCGGCGCAGGACCTGGCGCAGCGCCTGAAAGGCGTTTCCGATCCCGGCGAGCAGGCGGCGATTACCGAGAAATTCACGGATCCGCAGCGCTTCTTCCCCAATGATGAAGGCTACCTCTTCACCTACAAGACCGACGGCACCCGCATCAACGTGCCGGTCAACAAGTCGGCCAACGGGAAGAACGTCATCCATTTAAGGGACAGCGACGGTGTGCCCTTCATCCGCAAGCTCATTGAGGCGGCGCAACAGGGCGGCAACTATGTGGTGTACCGTTTCGACAAGCCCGGTGCGGGCATCCAGCCCAAGCTCGCCTACACCCGCATGGTGCCCGGCACGGACATCGTCATCGGCACCGGCGTCTATATCGACTCGGTGGAAAGCGAGCGTGCGCGCATAACGGGGCTCGTCGGCGAGCGCCAGAACCGCTACTCCATGTGGCTCGTCGGCATTGGTGCCGCCATCCTTGCGTTGGTGCTGCTTATTGCCGTTATGGTCATCCGTGTCATTAACCGTCCCTTGCAGCAGATTTCCTCCGAGGCGAAGCTGGTGACCGAAGGGAAGCTCGCGCAGCTTTCGGCGATCCCCGCCTTCAGCCCGCAGGAAATCGGCAGCCTGCATCTTGTGCTGGACGGGATGATTCGAAACCTGCAGGATCAGCTGCGTACGGCCGCAGAAAAGGAGAAGCAGGTGCAGCAGGCGCTGGAGCAGGCCACAGTGGCCGAAGGCCGGGCCAGGGAAGCCCTGGTTCAGGCTGAAAAAGCCAAGTCCGAGGGCATGCACGCCGCCGCCGAGCGGCTGGAGGGCATGGTCGGCGCCATCTCCGCCGCCGCCAGCGAGCTTTCCGCCCAGATTGAGCAGTCCGACCGCGGCGCGGTGGAATCCTCCCAGCGTTTGGGCGAGGCCGCCACGGCCATGAACGAGATGAACGCCACCGTGCAGGAAGTGGCCCGCAACGCCTCC
>SUVB01000038.1 GCA_015062205.1 Desulfovibrio desulfuricans | reverse complement strand
GGGCTTCATCGAAAGAGGGCTCCTTTTCAACCGGTTTTTTGCGTCATTCGTTGCATTTTCCGTTGAAAAAGATACGACATTTCAACAAGTATATCAATATATTTTAAATAGTTACTCTCTTTTTAAGAGCCGACTAATTACGGGGCAATGACAAGAGTTACCAAAGAAAAAATTGAATTTAACCCTGCTATTGCCGACTATGCACGCAACCAGCCCTGGGAGGTGGATGCAACCCTCTGGGAAAAGGTAGAAGACATCATGGGCGGCAACCCGACACAGCCGCCCTTGCCGTTCGCTCCCGCAACTGCGCCGCAGCCGTCGACACCTTCCGAACCGTCCCTTGCCTCCACCGGCGCATGGATTTTCCAGGCCAATCCGCGCATCTTCGACATCCGCGCCGCTGTGGAAACTCTGCACAGCCTGACCTGGACCTGCCGACAGCAGTACTATCTTCGCCGCTTGCAGACGGGCGACGCTGTGTATATTTGGGAGTCGGGCAAAAATGCCGGGATCGTGGCCCGCGGGCATATCAGCGCTGCCCCGGCCATAACGGCTGTGGATGAAGAGGAGGCGGTCTTCTACCGTGAAGAGGCCGGGATGGACGAACAAATGCGCGTCAGGGTGGATATCGACGCGCATTTCCTGCCCCCGATTCCCAAACAGTTTCTTGCAGAAGACCGAACACTGGCCCGGCACCGCATCATCACCGCCCCCATGGGCACGGTTTTTCCGTTGTCGGCGGAGGAGGCCCGCGCGCTGGAACAGCGCATTGCCGTCGCGCCGCCTTCTGAGGGAGAGCGCGCTTCCTACGTCCCCCCCTCCTTCGAAGCCATCCGCGCAGCCGTTGCCGCTTCCGGCCAGCGGGTGGACGAGCGCACCCTACGCCGCTACCACCTGGGCCTCGCCACGCGCAAATTCGTTATTCTGGCGGGCATCAGCGGCACGGGAAAAACCTGGCTGGCCACCAACTATGCGCGCGCCGTCAACGCGGACTACGCCGTTGTGCCCGTGGCCCCCAACTGGACCAGCAACGAGGACCTGTTGGGCTACTACAATCCGGTGACGGACCGCTACTGCCCCACGGCCTTCTTTGACATGCTCCAGGCCGCCGCCGACGAAGAGCGTGACGCCCTCCGCCGGAATGCCGCCCCCCGCCCCTGCCACGTGATACTTGACGAGATGAACCTCGCCCGCGTGGAGTATTATTTCGCGCGCTTCCTCTCCCTCATGGAACAGCGGCAGCGCGGCGAGGAAGCCCTGCTGGAGCTGGGGCCGGGCCGCACGCTGGCGCTGCCCGGCAACCTGTACTTCATCGGCACCGTCAACATGGATGAAACCACCAACGGCTTCGCGGACAAGGTCTTCGACCGCGCCCAGCTTATCGAGCTTTCGGCGGACCGGGATGCACTGAAGGCGCACCTGATGGAGAAGGCATGGCCGGAGGAATGGGCGGATTTCATCCTGCGCGTCTGGGATGCCGTGCATGACACAGCCCCTTTTGCCTTCCGCGTCCTGGACGACATGCACGCCTATATCAGCGCCGCGACGGGCATGGGCACGGACTGGCGCGAGGCTTTGGAAGACTGCCTGCTGCAAAAAATCCTGCCCCGCATCAAGGGCAATGACCCGCGCGTCAAGGCAGCGCTGGAGAACCTGCTGGAACCCGCCGCCGAAAAGGGCATGAGCCTTGTTCGCGCCAGGCTGGAACTCATGCTCGGCCAGTGGAAGCAGTATGGATTCACAAGCTTCTTTGCCTGAGTGCCACGGGCTCATCTTCCGGTGCAGCGGCGGCGCTGTCTGCGGCCAGCCGCCGGAGTGGGAGGCGGCAAAGCTCTGCCTGCTGGTGGACAACGCATGCCTGGCCACCCGCTTCAGCAAGTATTCGTTGTCCGTCAACGGAAAAAACCTTCCCCTTGCCCTGCACACTATGGACGGGGGGCCCTGCCTCTGCGCGGACTGGCCCGCCTCCGGCGTGGGAACCTACCGCTGCGAAGTGTATTTCGACGGCAGGCCGCTGCGCCGTGACCGCATAGTCCTTTCTTCGCAAAAACTTGCCGGCAGCGAACCGGCCCGTCTTATTGAAGATCTGCAACAGCACCTGCCCTACGGCATAGCCTTGGCCGTGAGGAAAGCCGGGGGGCTGGCGGGCGCGGGTGCCGCGCCGGACGCCGGGCACATGTGGAAGGCCGAGTACTGGGTGCTGCACAGGGTTCTGTACGGCGGCAGCAAAGGCGGGAAAGGGCTGCTTGCCGTTTTGCAGAACTTGGCGGAAGGCCACCACCGGCAGTTTGTGCCTCTGGAGCCGTGGACGCTGCGGCATGCGGCCCGGCGGCCTTCGCCGCGCGGCCTGGCGCAAGCCTTCACGCGCCCCGGCAATGTGGGAGAAAGCCCCTCCGGCCCGCTTTTGCGCTATGTGCGGGACAGCCGCGTGGCGCACAATGCCGACACGTATGAAAACCAGTTCGTACTCCAGCTTTGCGGGCAGGCCGCTGCCCGGCTGCGCAGGCTGTGCCGCGCCGCCGCCAAAGAATATGCTCCTCCCGGCCTTGCGGACGGGGCGGAAGCAATGGCGAAGAACCTGGAAAGCGCCCGCCGGCAGGCAGCCTTTCTTGACCAGGTGTCACTATTGCGGCAGCCTCCGGCACGCCTGACACAGGTGCAGCTGCGCCTGCCCGCCTACCGGCGCAGCGTGCAGCTGGCGCAGATGCTGCGTCGCTCCCTGCCTGTTCTGCCCTTTCTGCCCGGTGATGAGGTTCCGCTGGAAAGCCTGCCGTGCCTCTACCAGCACTGGTGCACGCTGCAAGCGGTACACTGCCTCATGGCGGCAACCGGGGCGCAGGGCTTTCGCGTCCTGTCGGACAATATCCTTGAACGGCGCGAAGACGGCTTCGCCATAGCCTTTCCCAGCCGCGTCCCCCTGCTGGAACTGCACAGGAACGGGGATGGCCTGCACATCCGCTGCTGGGCGGAACGGGCTTTCACTGCACAAAAGGCGGACGGCTACACCAGCCTGTCCAGTGAGATGCGGCCCGACATAACCGTGGAAATCACGCACCCGCACGCAACACCGCGGCTGCTGCTTCTGGACCCGAAATACAAACTGAGCCCCCCCGGTGGCAGCACGGAGGCCGCGCCGCTCAAGGCCGACATCGACAAGATGCACGCGTACCGCGATGCCATCCGCATAAGCGGCAGCCTTCTGCCCTGCGTGGCCTTTGCGGGCATCCTCTATCCCGGCCCAACGCGCCGCTTCACCCATGACAAGGTGGCCGCGTTCTGCGCGCTGCCGTCACAGGCCGCAACACTGCATACCGAACTCAATGAACTTTTCTCGCGGTATCTCAACGGCCGTCCTGCAGCCGCTTCCGGCCCTGTGCCCCAAGTTCCCTAGAGGCTTTTGCGGCGCAGCCACACATGGCGCGTCGCCAGCGCGGTCATGGCCACGCCCGCGAACCAGTGCAGCCTGCCGGGAGAAAGCAGGCCCGATGCCGCGCACAGGCCTGCTGCGCCCAGCAGGGCGCGCAGCTCCAGCTTGCGCAGGGAAAGGCCCCGGAGGTTGCGCCGGTCGCCGGAGCGCGCGGTCCTTTCCTGCCGCTGCGCCTCGCGTTCGGCCTGTCTGGCGGCGCGGCGCTCCTCGGCAACTTCGGGTGCGGGGCGGAGCAGGCTCGGCAGGGCCTGCTCCAGGCGGGAACAGATTCCGACGAAATCCGCGCCGGGTTCCAGCAGCAACAATAACGATTCAAAACCGGGGCGCACTTCGCGCACGCCCTCTTCCCCAACCAGCATGGCTCTGGCGGCATCGCGCGACGCAGCGTCGCCCAACGCCGGATGGCGCAAACGCGCCCGGCCTTCCATGACATGTGCAATATAGGGGGGAGTCATACGACCTCCTTTGTTGTGCTTCCGGCGTCCCGTTCTGACGGATGCCGTGTCCAGTCTACGCCATACCGCAGCGACAGGACGACAATTGTTATGGTTCACACATCGCGGCATCCAACGCAGTTCCGCGTATTCCTATGATTTTTTCATTCTATTTGAAAATGATTTTCTTTTCTCTTGACATACTCCCCCAATAAAGGCAAGCTGTTTCCGCCATTGAGTCGAACGGCTGACCGGCCCTGCCACCCGGCGGCACAACGCCCGGGCAGACGCCGTAAGGCCAAACATACGAGAGAATGCGCGTATGAGTCAGATTATCAAGCTGCGTCAGATGCAGGTGGGACAGAAAGGCAAAATCGCCACGGTGGAAGCGTTGGGCGAAATGAATCGCCGCATCCGCGACATGGGGCTGATCCCCGGAACAACGGTTTCCGTTGTCGGCCGCGCGCCCCTGCGGGATCCTGTGGCCCTGCGCCTTTCCGGCGTCACCATCTCCCTGCGCAACAGCGAGGCCGACTACATTAACGTTGACCTTTCCGGAACAGCCAACTAGACTTTATGCTGCCCCGGTTGCGCATGCCGCCGCCCCGCCGCGGGGAGGAGGCGCGGATGCGCCCTGCCGGCCGTTTGTCGTTGCCGGGGAAACGGTTTTTGCGAAGGAGAGCATTATGAATGAAGGAATGAAGTACGGTCTGTGGTTTTTGGGCGGCGTCGCCGTGGGTGTGCTGGGCGCGGTGGCCGTGAGCCGCGGCAAGCTGGATTTCAAGCCGCTGGCCACAGATCTCCTGAGCCGCGGCATTGACGTTAAGGATGCGCTGTTGAGCAAGGTTGAAGCTCTCAAGGAAGATGTGGAAGACCTCACCGCCGAAGCTCGTCAGGCTGCCGAAAAGCGCAAGACGTCCAAAAACGCCGCCAAGGCCTAGTCGTTGGCCGAAATATTGCGGGGTCATGTGCCGCGCAACTGCTGATACACGGTCTTTGAATGCGGAGCATTCCGCATATCCGCGCGGTACGGCGCGGCAGACCCCGAGGGAATGCCGCCCGGACTGCGCGGATGTTTTTTGTCACCATGAAGGAGCGCGCATGCGTTTTTTTATCGTCCATGAGTTGCGCGGCATCACCACCCCCGATTCCGGCAGGATGCGCGTCCGCGCGGATCGCCCGCTCGGCGTCGCCCAGGCGGAAGCCCTTGCGGGCGCACTCTCCTCTTTGGACGGCATCCACGGGGTGCGGCCCAATCCCCTGCTGGGGAGCCTGCTCATCTTCTATGATACCGAGGCAAGCCGCACGCAGGCGCTGACGCTCCTGCTGGGGGCCGCCGACGCCGACGGGCAGTTTGACGCGCCCGAATCGCCGTCGGCGGCGGAACTCTCCCCCGTACGGGGCTTCATGCCGCTTGTGCGCTACATCGTCGTGCGCCCCTTCCTGCCCCTAGTCATACGCGCCGCCACCAGCGTGCTGGGGGCTGTGCCCTTTCTGTTCAAGGGCGTCAACGCCCTGCTGCACGGCCGCCTGAGCGTGGATGTGCTGGATGCCGCCGCCATCGGCGCGTCGCTTCTCATGCGCGATTTCCGCACGGTGAGCATGCTTACCCTGCTGCTGGGCCTTGGCGAAACGCTGGAGCAGTGGACCCGCCGCCGCTCCATGGCAACCCTGACCGAAAGCCTGGCCCTCAATGTGGAGAGCGTCTGGCTGCTGGCCGACGGCGAGGAAATTTCCGTACCGCTGGCCCAGGTGCGCGCAGGCGATCTGGTGGTGGTGCGCGCAGGCGGTTCCATTCCCGTGGACGGCGAAGTGGTGGAGGGCGAGGGGGTTGTCAACCAGTCTTCCATGACAGGGGAACCGCTGGGCGTGCCCCGCAGCGCCGGAGCCTCCGTCTATGCGGGCACCGCCGTGGAGGAAGGCCGGCTCGTCATCCGCGCCCGTCATGTGGGCGACGGTACGCGCCTGCGGCAGGTCGTGAAATTCATTGAGGAATCCGAGTCGCTCAAGGCGGGCATCCAGGGCAAGTTTGAGCGCATGGCCGATATGGCCGTGCCCTTCACGTTCGGCTTGGCCGGACTGGTCTGGCTGCTGACGCGCAATTTCCGGCGGGCCTCCTCGGTGCTGCTGGTGGACTACTCCTGCGCGCTCAAGCTGGCCACGCCGCTGGCCGTGCTCACCGCCATGCGCGAGGGCGCGCGGCACGGCATGGCCATCAAGGGCGGCCGCTATCTCGAGGCCCTCAACGAGGCCGACACGCTGGTCTTCGACAAGACCGGCACGCTCACCCAGGCCAGCCCCAAGGTGGTGGAGGTCATCCCCGCGCCGGGCTTCAGGCGGGACGAGGTGTTGCGCATCATGGCCTGTCTGGAGGAGCACTTCCCCCATCCCGTGGCCCGCGCCGTGGTGCACAAGGCCGAGGAAGAGCATCTCCAGCACGCCGAGGAGCACGCCCATGTTGCATACGTGGTGGCGCACGGCGTGGCCTCTTCCCTGCACGGCAAAAAACTGTGCGTGGGCAGCCGCCACTATATCGAATGCGACGAGGGCGTGGACCTTTCCGTGCTTGACGAGGAAATCACCCGGCAGGCCGCCATGGGCCGTTCCCTGCTGTTTATGAGCGAGGAAGGCAGGCCCGCCGGCATGGTGGCCATTGAAGACCCCCTGCGGCCCGAAGCCGCCCGCGTTGTCGCCGAGATGCGCGGCCTCGGCATCAAGCGCGTGCTCATGCTCACCGGCGACGACGAACGCACGGCCAAGGCCGTGGCCGCCAGGGTGGGCATCACGGAGTTCCGCGCCCAGATTCTGCCTGCGGACAAGGCGCAGATCGTGCAGGAACTGACCGCCGACGGTTGCAGGGTACTCATGGTGGGCGACGGCATCAACGACGCCCCGGCACTCTCGGCCTCGCATGTGGGCGTGGCCATGAGCGACGGGACGGACCTCGCCCGCGAGGTGGCCAATGTGCTGCTGACGCAGCCAAGCCTGGAGGGGCTGGTTCATGCGCGCATGCTGGGGCAGCGCACGTTGCGCCGCATCAACAGCAACTTTGCGGCCACCATGACGCTCAACAGCCTCTTTCTGCTGGGCGGCCTGTTCATGCTGCTGGGGCCCGGCCCCTCCGCCCTGCTGCACAACCTGACGACGCTGGCCGTGGCCCTCAACGCCATGCGCCCGCACCTTCCCGCCGCATTGCCCGCAGAGGAGGACTGATGAACCTGAACACCCTTCGCCTGCTCAAGTACGTGCGCAGCTTCACGGACGGCCGGGTGCGCATCCGCCACCCTGCCCTGCGCCGCGAGGACGTGCTGCGCACGGCCGCGCGGGAAATGCGGGCCATTGACGGCGTGCAGTCCGTGGAGGGCAACAGCACCAGCGGTTCCGTGCTCATCACCTATGACGCCGGCATTATTCCCCGCGAGCGCCTCTTCGCCGTGGGCGAGGCCTGGGCGCTGTACCTGGATGCCGTCA
This sequence comes from Desulfovibrio desulfuricans, assembly GCA_015062205.1. Lineage (GTDB taxonomy): Bacteria > Desulfobacterota > Desulfovibrionia > Desulfovibrionales > Desulfovibrionaceae > Desulfovibrio > Desulfovibrio desulfuricans_D. The sequence continues at coordinate 116,986 of SUVB01000038.1, read as the reverse complement.
ACGACGGCAGGCAGGCGGATATTCCCCGCGTGTGAGGCCGCTGAGCAACGTCCGCTGACACAACAGGCCCCGCTGCGGGGCCTTGTTTTTTGCACATGCGACGCGCAGAACCTGCCCTGCGGGGCGCCGTCCTGCGGGCATGCTGTCGGGCATGCCGTACGGAACAGCCTCACGCCGCGCCGGAAGTTGCGACCCCGTCATCCGCCGTCTCTGACGCTGCAGTCTCAGCCGCTCCATGCCTCCGCCCGTCCCGACGGAAGCGATCCAGACACAGATAGACCACCGGGGTGGTGTAGAGCGTCAGCAGCTGGCTGACCAGCAGCCCGCCCACGATGGTCACGCCCAGGGGCTGGCGTATCTCCGCGCCGTCGCCCTGCCCCAAGGCCAGCGGCACGGCCCCGAGGATGGCCGCCGCCGTGGTCATCATAATGGGGCGGAAGCGCAGCAGGCAGGCCTCATAAATGGCCTTTTCCGGCGAGAGATTGCGCGTGCGCGACACGGCCAGGGCCACGTCGATCATCATGATGGCGTTTTTCTTGACAAGGCCGCAGAGCAGCAGCACCCCGATGAGCGCGATGACGCTGAACTCCATGCCGCAGGCCATGAGCGCCAGCAGCGCGCCGCAGCCCGCCGAGGGCAGGGTGGAGAGGATGGTCAGGGGATGGATGAGGCTCTCGTAGAGCATGCCCAGCACAATGTACAATACGGCCAGCGCCGCCAGAATGAGCACCACCTGATTGGACGCCGTGTCGCTGAACAGCTTGCTTGAGCCCTGAAATCCCGCCACGATGCTCGCAGGCATGCCCAGCTCCGCCCTGAGGCGCTCCACCTCCGCCTGCGCCTGCGAAAGCGACGCGCCGGGCGCGAGGTTGAAGGACACGGTGACGGCGGCAAACTGCCCCTGATGCGCCACGGAAAGGGGCGCGAAGGAGGGGGCCACCGTGGCCACGGAGCGCAGCGGCACCAGTCCCTCCCTGCCGGGCAGGCGCACCTTTTCCAGGGCGTCCGGCCCTGTCAGCCAGTCCGGCCCGTATTCCAGCACCACATGATACTGATTCTTGTCCTGATAGATGGTGGAAGCCTGACTCTGCCCGAAGGCGTTGCCGAGGGCGGCGTCCACGTCGCGCATGGTCAGGCCGTAGCGGGCCAGGGCGTCCCGGTCCACCGTCACCAGGGTTTCCAGGCCGCGCTCCTCAATGTCGCTGTTCACATCCCGGAACACGGGCGCGTCGCTCATGGCCCGCTGCATTTTGCGGCCCCAGGCGCGCAGTTCGTCCAGATTGTCCGCCTGCAGGGTGTACTGGTACTGCGAGCGCGCACTGCGGCCGCCCATCATGATGTCCTGCGCGGGCTGAAGGAATATCTGCGCGCCCGGCTCGGCGGCAAGGCGGCCCCGCAGGCGCGCGATGACGCCCATGACGCCGATGCCGCGCTGTTCAAGCGGTTTCAGGGTGATGAACACGCCTCCGCCGCCGCGACCGCCCGAGATGTGCCCGGAAACGTCCTGCACCGCCGGGTCCTTTGCGATGACGGCCATAAGCCGCCGCAGGCGTTCCTGCGTGGCCTGAAACGACGCGCTCTGGTCGGCGCGGATGCCGCCCATGATGACGCCCGTATCCTGCTGCGGGAAAAAGCCCTTGGGCACGACGACGTACATCCAGACGGTGACGCCCACGATGCAGAGCAGGGCCAGCATGGTCAGACGGCGATGCCGCAGCACCAGGGGCAGCGTGGCGGCATAGCCCGCCTGCATGCCCGAAAGAGCGCGGCCCCACACGCCGCCCACGCGGGCCGCGAGCCTGCGCAGGCCGCCGCATATCCCCCCGAGGCCGAGCCGTCGGGCCTGCGCCGCAGCCCGGGCCTCATGGCCTGCGGGCCGGAGCATGAGGGAGCACATCATGGGCGTGGTGGTCAGCGAAACCGCCATGGAGACCAGCACGGCCACGGTCAGCACCACGGAAAACTCGTGAAACAGTCGTCCGATGATGCCGCCCATGAACAGGATGGGCAGAAATACGGCCACCAGGGAAAGGGAAATGGAAACCACGGTGAAGCCCACTTCCTTCGCCCCGCGCAGGGATGCCCGCAGAGGGCTCTCGCCCGCTTCCATATGCCGCACGATGTTCTCCAACACCACAATGGCGTCGTCCACCACAAAGCCTGTGGATACCGTCAGCGCCATGAGCGAGAGATTGTCAAGGCTGTAGCCGCACAGGTACATGACGCCGAAGGTCGCCAGCAGCGATACCGGCACGGCCACCGCCGGTATGGCCGTGGCCCGGCCGTTGCGCAGAAAGAGAAACGTCACCAGCACCACAAGGGCCATGGACAGCAGCAGGCTTTTTTCCACTTCGTGCAGCGAGGCCCGGATGGTCAGGGAGCGGTCCATGCGCAGGCTCAGGTCCGCGCTCTCCGGCAGCCACGCGCGCAGCTGCGGCAGCATGGCCTTCACCTTGTCCACGGTTTCGATGATGTTGGCCCCCGGCGCGCGGAAGACCATCAGCAGCACGGCGGGCTTGCCGTCGGAAATGGCCATGGTGCGCACATTTTCCGGCCCGTCGACAATGCGGGCCACATCGCCGAGGCGCACCACCCTGCCCTCGTGGCGGCCCACAATGAGGGACTGGTAGGCCGCCGCCTCGCGCAGCTGGTCGCTGGCGCCCACCAGCCAGCAGCGTCCGCCGTCCTCCAGCAGCCCCTTGGGCAGGAAGGCGTTGGCCGCCGCCAGCGCCGCGCGCACATCCGACATGGCAAGGCCCGTCCTGTGCAGGGCGTCGGGGATGATGTCCACCCGCACGGCGGGCAGCGCGCCGCCGCCCACCGTCACCTCCCCCACGCCCGGCAGCTGCGCGATCTTCTGGGCCAGCACGGTGGAGGCCGCGTCATAGAGTTGGGTGCGGGTCAGCGTGTCCGAGGTGATGGAGAGAATCATGATGGGCGCGCCCGAAGGGTTCACCTTGCGGTAGCGGGGGTTGGACGGCATGCTGGGCAGCGTGGAGCGCGCCGCGTTGATGGCGGACTGCACGTCACGGGCAGCGCCGTTGATGTCGCGCTCCAGCTCGAACTGCAAAATGACGCTGGTGGAGCCCAGGCTGCTGGAGGAGGTCATTTCCGTCACCCCGGCAATGCGGCCGAGGGCGCGCTCCAGTGGCGTGGCCACGGTGGACGCCATTGTCTCCGGTCCGGCGCCGGGCATATTGGCGCGCACCACAACCACGGGGAAATCCACCTGCGGCAGCGGGGCCACGGGCAACAGGCCGAATGCCGCAAGGCCCGCCAGGGCCAGGGCCAGGGTCAGCAGCGTCGTGGCCACGGGCCGCCGGATGAAAGGGGCGGAAAGATTGGTCGCCAGCGTCTCCGGGCCGAAGCGGTGCCTGCCCCCGCCTTCCCGCAGGGCCCGCAGGCGTTGCGCCCTGTCCGGGCGGGGGGGGGAGGCTTCCCCGCTCATGGGGTCTCTCCGGACGGGCTTTCCGCCGCCGTCACGTCGCGCACGCCCTCGCCCGCCGCGCCCCTGCCGCGCAGGCGGCGGCTCAGGCGGTCAAACCAGAGGTAGATGACGGGGGTAGTGAAGAGCGTGAGCACCTGGCTGAAGACGAGCCCGCCCACCATGGTCACGCCCAGCGGCCGCCGCAGTTCCGCGCCCATGCCCCAGCCGATCATCAGGGGCAGCGCCCCCAGCAGGGCCGCCATGGTGGTCATGAGAATGGGCCGCAGGCGCAGCAGGCAGGCCTGGCGGATGGCGGCCGGAGGTTCCTTGCCCTCGTTGCGCTCCGCGTCGAGGGCGAAGTCGATCATCATGATGGCGTTTTTCTTGACGATGCCGATGAGCAGTATGATGCCGATGATGCCCACCACGCCCAGATCCATGCGCGCCGCCATAAGGGCCAGCAGCGCGCCCACGCCCGCCGAAGGCAGGGTGGACAGGATGGTCACGGGGTGGATGTAGCTCTCGTAGAGCACGCCCAGCACGATGTACATGGTGATGACGGCCGCCAGAATCAGCCAGACCTGATTGTCCGTGGACGACGTGAAGGCCTTGGCCGCGCCCTGCAGTTCCGTGCGCAGGGCGTCGGGCAGGGCGAGTTCCCGTTCCGCCCGGCCCAGCGCCCTGACGGCCGCGCCCAGCGAGGACCCCTCCGCCACATTGAAGGAAACCGTGGTCACAGGGAACTGCCCCTGCCGGGCAATGGAGAGACGCGCAGGGCGCTCCTCCGCCGTGACCAGACTCGTCAGCGGCACGGGCGCGCCGTCGCCCCCGCTCACGTAGATGTTTTCCAGCGCCTGCGGCCCCTGCCGGAAGCGCGGGGCTGTCTCCAGCACAACCTTGTACTGGTTGGTCTGGGTGAAGATGGTGGAGATGAGCCGCTGGCCCAGAGCGTCGTACAGGGCGTTGTCGATGTCCGCCATGCTGATGCCCAGCCGCCCGGCCGTGTCGCGGTCGATGTTGAGCCAGAGCATGCGGCCGGGGCTCTGATAGTCGCTGGCCACAAGATCCAGCTCAGGCCGCCGGGAAAGGTCCGCCACGATTTTTGGCGCCCACTCGTCCAGCTGTTCGCGGTTCAGGGCCTCCACCGTGAACTGGTACTGCGTGCGCGAAACGCGGTCCTCAATGGTCAGATCCTGCACGGGCTGCAGGTAGAGGGTCAGGCCGGGCAACGCGGCCGCCCGGGCCATGATGCGGCGGGCAATGGCCGGGGCGCGGGCGTCGCGCTCCTCCAGCGGCTTCAGCTCCACAGTGAGGCGCGACGTGCCCATGCTCGGGTTGACGCCGTCCACGCCCACCAGAAAGACGACGCCGGCCACCGCCGGATCCTGCAGGATGACGTCCGCCAGTTCCCGCTGACGCCGGGCCATGGCCTCGAAGGAGGAATCCTGCGCAGCCTCGGCGATGCCCTGGATGACGCCCGTGTCCTGCACGGGGAAAAAGCCCTTGGGAACCAGCGCATACAGGGCCACGGTGAGCGCCAGCGTGCCCGCCGCCACGGCCAGCATGGGGCCCTGATGGGCCAGCACCCTGTCCAGCGCGCGCTCGTACCAGGCGAGCAGACGGTCAAAAAAACCGCCCTCCCGCCGCGCCCCGTGCCCGGGACGCAGCATGACGGCGCAGAGCATGGGCGTGAGCGTGAGGGAGATGCCCGCCGAAACAAGTATGGTCACGGCCAGCGTCACCGCAAACTCGCGGAACAGTCGCCCCACCACATCGCCCATGAAGAGCAGCGGAATGAGCACCGCCACCAGCGAGATGGTCAGCGAGATGATGGTGAAGCCTATCTGTCCCGCGCCCGTAAGGGCCGCCTGCACGGGCTGCTGCCCCTGTTCCAGATAGCGGGCGATGTTTTCAATGACGACGATGGCGTCGTCCACCACAAAACCGGTGGCGATGACCAGAGCCATGAGGGTGAGATTGTTCAGCGAATACCCGGCCAAGTGCATGACGCCCAGCGCCCCCACGAGCGAGAGGGGCACGGCCAGCGCGGGTATGACGGTGGCCTGCGCATTGCGCAGGAAGAGCCAGATGACCCCGATGACCAGCGCCACGGAGAGCAGCAGCTCCACCTGCACGTCCTTCACGGTGGCGCGGATGGTGGCGGTTCTGTCCGTCACCACGCGCACGTCCACATTGCCGGGCAGGGTCTGCCTGAGGAAGGGCAGAAGCTGCCGCACCCTGTCAGCCACGCCGATGACGTTGGTTCCCGGCTGGCGCTGCACGGAAAGCACAATGGCCGGGCTGAAGCCCTGGCCCTGGCCTGCCGCGTAGGCCGCCAGACGGGCGTTTTCCGCCCCCTCCACCACATCGGCCACGTCACGCAGACGCAGGGGCGCGCCGTCCTTGTAGCCGATGACGGCGGCCGCGTAGTCCTGCGCCGAGGCCAGCTGGTCGTTGGCATCAATGCTGGAGGCGCGCTCCGGCCCGTCAAAGCTGCCCTTGGCCGCGTTGACGTTGGCGGCGGCGATGGCCGAGCGCACCTGGGCCAGCGTCAGACCGGCGGCGGCCAGCGCGCGGGGATTCACCTGCACGCGCACGGCCGGACGCTGCCCGCCGGAAAGCGTCACCAGCCCCACGCCGGGCAGCTGCGAGATTTTCTGGGCCATGCGCGTGTCCACCAGGTCTTCCAGGCGGGTCAGGGGCATGGCATTGCTGGTCACGGCCAGGGTCATGACCGGCGGGTCTGCCGGGTTGACCTTGCTGTACACGGGCGGCGCGGGCAGATCCTGCGGCAGGAGGTTGTTGGCCGTGTTGATGGCCGCCTGCACCTCCTGTTCGGCCACGTCCAGCGCCACGGAAAGGTCAAAAAGCAGGGTCACCACCGAGGCCCCGGCGGAAGACAGGGAATGCATCTGCACAAGGCCCGGCATGGCGCCGAACTGCCGTTCCAGCGGAGCCGTGATCACGGCGGCGATGACGTCCGGCGAGGCGCCGGGATAGAGCGTCTGCACCTGGATGGTGGGATAGTCTATCTGCGGCAGGGCCGAGACCGGCAAATAGCGGTAGCCCAGCAGGCCGGAGAGCAGCAGCGCCGCCATGAGCAGCGAAGTGGCCACCGGCCGGAGAATGAAGGTGCGGGACAGGTTCATGCGTCCCCGGCCTCAGAAGGCTTCCGCCCCGGGCGTTTCGCTCGTCCCCGCCACGCGGGCGGCCATGCCGTCGCGCAGGCGGTCCACGCCGTCCACCACCACCTGTTCGCCCGCCGTGAGCCCCTCGTCAATCACCGTCAGGGCGTCCGTGGCGATGCCGGCCTTCACCTCGCGCATGCGCACCGTGCCCTGATCCTTGTCGCCCCCGGGGGCCACCACATACACATATGCCCCCCTGACGCCCGTCTGCACGGCCGCCGTAGGCACGGTCACGGCATTGCGCAGCACGCGCGCCAGCAGCCGCGCATTGACGAACTGGTTGGGGTACAGGGTCGCATCGGCGTTGGGAAAGCGCGCCTTCAGCCGTACCGTGCCGGTGGCGGCGTCAATGCGGTTGTCCAGCGAGAGCAGTTCCCCCGTGCCCAGCAGCTTCTGCTGGTCCCTGTCCCAGGCCTGCACAGGGGGACGCGCCCCCCCCCTGGCGGCGCGCAGCGCGCCCACCACCAGCGGAACCTGCACATCCGGCAGGGTGAACAGCACATCGCAGGGCTGCGTCTCGGTGATGCGTACGATGCCCTCCGCGTCGGAACTCTTGATCATGTTGCCCTCGTCCACAGTGCGCAGGCCGAGGCGGCCCGACGCCGGGGCCGTGATGCGGCTGTATTCCAGCTTCAGGCGGGCGGCGTCCACTGCGGCCTTGTCGGCCTGCACCGTGCCTTCGTACTGGCGCACCAGCGCGCGCTGGCTGTCGTATTCCTGGCGGGCGATAAAATCGTTCTTGGACAGGGAGGCATAGCGGGCAAGGTCCTTGCGGGCATTGTCCAGCTGGGCCTGATCCCTGGCAAGCGTGCCCCGGGCCTGCTCCAACTCTGCCTGAAAGGGGCGGGGGTCAATCTCGGCCAGCAGATCGCCGGCCTTCACCCGCTGCCCTTCCCTGAAATGCAGGCGCTGCAGCTGCCCGTCCACACGGCTGGTCACCAGCACGTCGCTGGAGGGCTGCACCGTGCCGAGCCCGTTGAGGAAATGGGGAACATCCTGCGCACGGGCGACGGCCACGCGCACGGGGGGCGCATCCGCCGGCATGCCGCGGCGGGCTGTATCCGCGCTGAAAAACACCTGCCGGCACAGCAGAGCCGCCGCGACCGCCGCCGCCAGCAACAGCAGCCGACGGCGACGGCCGGAGAAAAGGCCGGGAAAAGACGTGCCGGGCATGGTTGACTCTCCTTGAAAGAGACGCAGGGACGCCGTTGCGGGCAAGGGTATTTTCCGTACGGCGGGGGCCCTTGTCCAGTGAATTCTTCACGCCGGCAATCCCCTGTTGCAGGGTATACGCCAACGCCCCCCTTGTCACCTCCCGGCGGCAGCCGCATGCCTGGCGCCCCGCGCAGGGAGACGCCGCCCCGCAGCGCGCCGGATGCGGGAACCCGCGGCAACAGCCCTGATGCAGGGAGTTGCGGATGTGACAGGAGCCGGCGCTGCCAATGGGCAAGGAGAGCAGCGTTATTGAAATATACCAGTAACGATACTGTGTTACAGAAAAATTTCTGCCGGAAAAGTTACGGCCGCCGCCGACAGTTCTTGTGAAGCAACGGCAAAGCTGTTATGTTGCGCTCCATGAAAGAGCTTGATCCGCACACCATCCGTCCCTGTCTTGCCTGCGGGGGCACCAATGTCCACCTGGAATCCATGCTGCCGCCGGGCCGCCGGCAGGAAGTCTGGCGCGTCGTCTGTTCCTGCGGGCAGACCTCGCAGCAGTGGTCCGTCTCACAGGGAGCGGCCATCCGCGCATGGAACCGCAACCTCGCCAGCGCCCATGATGCGGATTCGACCGCCGCGCCGCGCACCGCGCCCAAGGGCTGAGGCCTTTGCCCGACCATCGCCAACGCCATGATCCCGCATAGCCGCGCGGTTCCGGCATACCCGCCGGGCCGCGTTTCTATTTCTGTTCCGCCCGAATCTCCGGCTCAGTCCAGTTCCCTGCCCACCCACACGGCCCGACCGATAATGCGCACGAGGTCGCCCAATTGTTCGCGGGTATCCGCCTCAATGGGCGCATATTCCGGGTTGACGCTGGTCAGCACGAGCCTGCCGGGCATGGCGTCCAGCACCTTCAGGTAAACCATGTCCTCCACGCCCACGGCATAGATGCGGCCCGGCACCGGCACTTTCTGGCTCTGATCAATGAGCACCACATCATTGTGCAAGATGCTCGGCTGCATGCTGTCACCCGAAACGCGCAGCAGCACCATCTGCGAAGGATTGCCCTTGCGCCGCAGGAAATCCCAACGAAAGGCGTAGTGCCGCAGAACCTCGCCCCCGGTTTCAAAACTGCCCGCCCCGGCGGAGAGGCGCGCCTCCACCATAGGCACCATCAGCAGCCGCGCCTCGGGCGTCTCCACAATGCCGTCGCAGCCGTCGCCCTTGCCAGCTAGAAGCCAGTCCAGGGAACAATCCAAGACATTCGCGAGGCGCACGGCATGGCTGCCCTTGGGCAGCTGCCCGTTTTCATACTGCTGGATGGTCGTCAGACTCAGGCCCACGGCATCGGCCAGCGCCTGCTTGCCCAGGCCGAGCATTTCCCGGCGCTGGCGCAGCCGGGCGGCAAAGGCTCCGGGCATGGATGTTTCCGGTTTTTTCATGCAACTTCCTTGCGATAAACGTCTCAAGGCGCGTCACGACCGCGAAAGGAGGACAGCGGCCTGACTTGTATATTCCTATATTTATTTTTTTATAATTTCAAGATTTCCCCTTCCACCTAAAAGAAAACCTTTTTCAGTCTGCAGCAACCACGGAAAATTGGTGCGCGCTGACAAAATTTTTCATTATATTTCAGCATATTAAAACTTTTCCTTGTTTTTTGAACTTTTCCTTGACTTCCGGGTTGGATAGTTGTTTTTCTATTTTTAGCCCAAAAATATAAAAAAACCTATTTGGAGTTTTCCATGAGCCCATCCCGTGCTGCCTGCCTTCCCCCGCATGCTCCCGCACAACGACGGCCCGGCACAGTTCCTGCGGCGCAGCTGCGGCCTTCCTGCCCCCCGCTTCCGACCGCCGCCCGTCGCAGGGAGGTTCGCCATGAACGGTAAGCGGCGTCCGGATGCCGGAACGGACGCCCTGCACGCCGTCGAACAGAAACAGTCGCCCATGCCGCGGGGCCGTCCGCGCCAGGGCGACGGCTCCTGGGGACGCGCCCTGCAACTGGCGGACGAGGAACGTCTCTGGCGTGAACTGCTGACACATCTGCCGGACAACGCCCGCCTGCTGTGGGAGGCGCTGCGCGACATGCGTCAGTTCCGGCGGGTACTGCACGTTTTTGGCGGCCAGAATCTCAAGATACCGCAAACGCCGCCCGGGGAGCGCACCCACCGCCTGTGCCGGAAACTGGGCATGCGCTGCCTGCGCAAGCTCGTGGCGGCCTTCGGGGGCACCTATCTCTACGTGCCGCGCTGCGATGCTCTCATGAACCAATTGCGGCAACACGACATTATTGAGGATTTCACCCGCGCCACTCGACAGGGCTGCAGCAGCACGTCGGCTGTATCCCGGCTGGCCCGCCGCCACGGCATCTCTGACCGCCGCATCTGGCAGATTTTGAAAAAAGAAGGTTCCGCCCCCGCACAGGCCCGGGTGCTATACCGACTGGGGGACTCTGCCCGGACTCTGCCAATTAAAATGGATAACCAGCTATAATATAAAGAAAAAATTACAAACTGCACGCCAATTATTTTTTTAAGCCAGCGAAATTGCTGGCTTTTTCTATGCCGAACCGGCGAATATGCCCCCTTTTTTTCATGGTATCCGCACCGGATAAGGCTTTTCCGGTAGTGAAACCTTTCAGTCTTACGCGACGTGCGCTTTTTGGCATGGTGTACCCACGCCGCCGGTTGCGGCCGCACCACAACCAAGGAGCCTGCGTTATGTCTCATCGTTTTGAAATCGCGCACAGTTTCACCGCCCGCTGGGAAGGCGGCCTCACCGACCATCCCTCCGATCCCGGCGGGCTGACCAACTACGGCGTTTCCCTGCGCTGGGTGCGTGAACTGGCCGAGCAGGCTAGGGAGGAATGCCTGCGCCAGCGCCGCGACTGCGGCACCTGTTCTGTGCGCGCCACGCCGCGCTGCCGTTTTCGCCAGCTGGACATGGATCATGACGGGGACGTGGATGCGGACGACATCCGCGCCTGTACCCGAGAGCAGGCCGCAGCCCTGTTCAAAAAGCACTTCTGGGACAGGCCCGGCTGCGACGCCCTGCCCCTGCCTCTGGCCGTGGCGCTGTATGACGGCGCGGTCAACATGGGCGAGGCCCGCGCCGTGCGCCAGCTGCAGCAGGCCATGAACATGGCGGGCGAGGCCCAGCTGGACGCCTATGTTCCCATTGCCGAGGACGGCATTGCCGGGCCGCGCACGCGCGAGTTGGCCGAAGCGCTGCAGGCGGCAAACCTGCACTGGTTCGCGGCGCGGCAGGCCTTGCGCCTGCGTGACGCTTTTTACCGTGACCTTGCCGCGCGACGGCCGTCCATGAAGGTCTTTCTCAACGGCTGGCGCAACAGGGTCAGGGCACTGGCCCAGTATCTGGCGGACCTGGAACGGGAGGAAAACTGATGTGGGCATTGCTGGGAAAACTGCTGAGCGGCATCGGCGGGGCTGTGGGCCGGGCGCTGCCTGACCGGAACAAGCAGATTGAGGCGCAGGGGCGCATCAACGAGGCGGAAGTCTCCGGCGCGCCGCAGAGCCGCCTGCGTCTGTGGCGCTCCTTTCTGGGCTGGATACTGGCTCTGCTCTTCTGCTGGGAAGTGGTGGGGCGGCTCATCGTCATCCCCCTGTTCTTCGCCGACTGGGGCGAGCAGTTGCCGCCCGCAGCGCTGGACCAGATCATGGCCCTGCTGGTGGGCATGCTGGGGCTGGGTTTCTGACCTGAGGAGGTACGCGCAATGGACATGTTTTCCTCCACCGGCGCAAGTCTGCTGGTGCTGCTTGTGCAGGGACTGTTTGCCTGGGCGCTCTGGAGCCTGCGCCGGGCCTTTGTGCGACAGGACGACTATGTGCTGCATGTACGGCGCGACGCCCGGCGCGAGGCCGCCACGGAACGCCGCCTGAACGCGCTTGAAGACCGCCTGCGCCTGCTGCCGGACACGACGGCGCTGAACGGCCTGCACGACGAGCTGGCGGCCCTGCGCGGCGAAATGCAGGCCCTGCACGCCCGCATTTCCGCGTTGGACAAGCTGCTGGACCGCCTGGAGCACAATTTTGAGCGGCAGGAAGACCGCCTGCGCCTGCTGCCGGGCCCGCCCTCCTTTGCCTGTCGGACGGCCGGGGGCGGCAACTGATGGCTGCGTCAGGACGTTCCCGCGCGCTGCGCCGCAATCCGCTGCTGCAAAGTCTGGAACAGCGCCTGGATGTGCTCACCCGCACGCTGGATACGGCGGACATTGCGGAAAAAAGCATAGATATCGTCAGGGAAATCAAAGAATTGCACGGCATACTGCGTTCCCTGCGTGAGGGAGAGCCCCCCACGGAACCGCAGAAACTCGTTGTGGTCTGGGGCGGCGCGCCCGAGGCCGCATCCGGCAGACTTCGGCGGCCCGCCGCATCGGAAAGGGAAACGCGGCGCGTCGGCACGCCCGCACAGCCGCCGGAGCGGATACACGCTGCAGGCTGATCTGCGCCAATCCTTTCCTGTCCGCTCCATCACAGACTCCCGGAGGCCGCATGCCGCACGTCATCCCCTACAGCCCGCGCCCCCTGCAATGGCGCTTCCACGAGGAGCGCACGCGCTTCTGCGTGCTGTTGTGCCACCGGCGCTTCGGCAAGACGGTGGCGGCGGTCAACGACCTCATCCGCCAGGCCCTGCGTTCCGGCCGGGAAGACTGGCGGGCCGCCTATGCCGCGCCCTTTGCGGGGCAGGCCAAGGCCGTGGCCTGGGACTACTGCAAGCGCTTTGCCGGGGCCGTGCCGGGCACGCGGTTTCTGGAGAGCGAGCTCATTTGCGCACTGCCCACCGGCGGACGCATCCGCCTGTTGGGCACGGAAAACGCACAGGCCCTGCGCGGGCTGTACCTGGACGACCTTGTGCTGGACGAACCGGCGGACATGCCCCGCCAGGTCTGGACGCAGGTGCTGCGCCCCATGCTGGCCGACAGGCAGGGACGGGCGCTGTTCTGCGGCACGCCGCAGGGCACGGACAACCTGCTCTACGACGTCTGGCAGCAGGCCGGCGCCGACACAAGCGGCCTGTGGTCGCGCTTCCGCTTTCCGGCATCGGAAACGGGCTACCTGCCCGCAACGGAGCTGGAGGCGGCCCGGCGCGGCATGGACGCCGCCGAGTACGCGCAGGAATTTGAATGCTCCTTCGCCGCCGCCGTGCGCGGGGCCTACTACGCGTCCCAGCTGGACGCGGCGGAGAGCGCCGGGCGCGTCCGCCCCCTGCCGCACGCGCCGGAACTGCCGGTGCACACGGCCTGGGATCTGGGCATGGATGACGCCACGGCCATCTGGTTCTTCCAGGTGGAGCCCTCGGGCGGATGGCGGCTGCTGGACTATTACGAGGCCGACGGCGAGGGGCTGGCCCACTACGCCCATGTGCTCGCGCAGAAGGCCCGCCCGGCGGGCGCGACTGCGGAGGACGGCCTTGCCGGACGCGGTTTCGTCTACGGCCTGCACATCGCCCCGCACGACATCCGCGTACGGGAACTGGGCACGGGCCAGAGCCGCTGGGAGAGCGCGGCGCAACTGGGCATCCGTTTCACCGTGGCCCCGGCCCTGCCCATGGCCGACGGCATCGACGCCGTGCGCCGCCATTTGCCGCGCATGTGGTTCGATGCCGAACACTGCGCCACAGGCCTCAAGGCCCTGCGCGCCTACCGGCGGCGCTGGCACGCGGGACAGGGCGGCTCCGGCCCGCTGCACGACTGGACAAGCCACGCCGCCGACGCCCTGCGCTACGCGGTCACGGGCTTCCGCCCGCCGCAGCGCGCGGCCCCGGGGGCGCGCAGGGCCCGGACGGAATACGACGTCTTCGGAGGCGAACGATGAACTTCAGCTATGCGCCCATCGGCAACACTGCCGAACGCGACGCCATTTTTCTGCGCATGGAGGCCGAGGGCCTCCTGGGCTGCGCCATGAGCGCGCTGGCAGCGCCCACGCTTGCCCAATGGCGGGCCGTCACCGCACCTGAACAAGGCGTGCTGCTGGGCTGCTATGCGCAAGCGGCGACACGGGACGCCCGGCCGGCCCCGCTGCTGGCCTGCGGCCTGTTCAGCCCGCGCCGGGGCAGGGTGTGGGAATTCGACTTCACCACCTTCCGCGCCACGGCGCATCTGGCCGTGGACATGGCGCGCGGCGGACTGGGCTGGGCCTTTGCCCGGCTGGACTGCGCCGCCGTCATGGGCGTCTGCCCCGCGCCCAACCGCCATGCATGGCGGCTGGCAACGGCCTGCGGCTTCCGCCTGTTAGGCCGTTTGCCGGGGGCCTGCCGGTACGCCCGCAGGAATGCCTATGTGGACGGCGTGTTCGTGCTCTGCACGCCTGCAGATCTGGAGGCGACGAAAACACCGTCGTGACCGGGCGCGCGTTGCCCGCCTCCTGCGCGGCAGCGCGCAAACGCCGGTCAATCGGCGCAAACGCACAACCAAGGAGGTTCGTATGGGATTCGGAGGAGGAGGCAGTTCGCCCTCTGTGCCGGCGGTGGCGCCCGCGCCCAAGCCGGAAGTGCCCAAGCCCGTCACCGAGGCGGCCACGGCGGCCCGCCAGAGCCAGAAGGACAAGGCGGCCAAGGCGGCGGGCATCGGCGGCTCGGTGCTCACCAGCCCGCTCAACCGCGCGGACACGACGCAAAAGACCCTGCTGGGGCAGTAACATGACGGAACCTTCCACCACAACCGCACATGTCGATGAGGCGCGCGCCCAGGCCGACATGCCTGCGCTGGAACGCCGCCACCGGGCCCTGCTGCGACGCCGCGCGCCGTGGGATGCGGCCTGGCAGAGCCTGGCGGATCACTTCCTGCCCACCCGCTGTCGCCTCGCCCCGCAGAATGACGCGGCGGAAGAAGGCCCCATGCTCAACCGGGGGCTGGTGGACGCCACGGGCATTCTGGCCATGCGCACGCTGGCTGCAGGCCTCCAGGGAGGACTCACCAGCCCGGCGCGTCCCTGGTTCCGCCTGAGCCTGGACGATCCGGACCTGGCCCGCAGCCGACCGGGACAGGCCTGGCTGGACGAGGTGGCCGCGCGCATGCGCGTCATCTTCCAGCGCTCCAATTTCTACAACGCCATGCACACCATCTACGGGGAACTGGGAACCTTCGGCACGGCCTTTATCTTCGAGCTGGCCGACGTGGAACGCGGCTTCCGCTTCCTGCCGCTCTGCGCCGGGGAATACGCGCTGGACTGCGACGCCGACCGCCGGGTGGACACGGTCTTCCGCCGCTGCGCCATGACCCTGCGCCAGATTGGGCAGGCCTTCGGGACGGAAGCCCTGCCCGAATCGCTGCGCGAGGCGCTGCGCCGCAATCCGGAGCAGCGCCGCAACGTCATCCAGGCCGTATTCCCGCGCGAGGGGGGCAGGCGCGGGGCCTGCACGGCCGTCCACATGCCCGTGGCCTCCGTCTACTGGCTGGAAGGGCGCGAGGGCGGCGCGCAGCCGCTGCGGGTTTCCGGCTTCCGGGCCTTCCCCGGCTTCGGCCCGCGCTGGGACGTGGCGGGCAACGACGTCTACGGCCGCTCCCCCGCCATGGACGCCCTGCCTGACTGCCGCATGCTGCAACAGATGGGCGTCACCACGCTCAAGGCCATCCACAAGGCCGTGGACCCGCCCATGAGCGTGGCGGCAGGCCTGCGCTCCGTGGGGCTGGACCTCACCCCCGGCGGCGTCAACTACGTGGACAGCGCCCCCGGCCAGAGCCCGCAGGCGGCCACGCCCCTGCTGCAGATCAATCCGGACCTGGCCACGGCCCGCAAGGCCATGGAAGCCGTGCAGGAGCAGATCCGCAAGGGCCTCTACAACGATCTCTTCAAGCTCATCCTGGAGGGCCGCGCCAACGTCACGGCCAGCGAGATCGCCGCGCGGGAGGAGGAAAAGCTCGTGCTCATCGGCCCCGTGCTGGAGCGCCTGCACGACGAGTTGTTCATCCCGCTCATGGACCGCACCTTCGAGTGCATGCGCGCGCTGGACATGCTGCCCCCCTGCCCGCCAGAACTGGCAGGCCGCCGCCTGCGGGTGGAGTTCGTCTCCCTGCTGGCGCAGGCCCAGAAACTCGTGGGCGTCAACGCGGCGGACCAGTACCTGGCGCTGACGCTCAGGGCCTCGACAGCCTGGCCCGAGGCGCTGGACACCCTCAATGTGGACCATCTGCTGGACAATTACGCCGAAAGCCTGGGGCTGCCCGTAAGCCTCACCCGCTCGCCCGAGGAGCGGCGGCAGATGCGCGCCGCCAGGGCCGAAGCGACGCAGACGCAGGGGCTGGCCGACACCGTGGGCAAGGGGGTGGACATGGTGCGCAGCCTTGCCCAAAGCCCGCTCACCGGGCCGGACGGCAAGACATACAGCGTGCTGGACGGGCTCGTCCACCTGCTGCGGCACGGCTTCGCAGGGGCGGACGGCGCAAACGCCCTTTCCTCTGCGGCCGCGCAGGCGCAGCAAACGGCGGCACGGGACAGGACGGGCAGTGAAGGAACTCTGCCGCCCACGCCCGACGCCGTTCCCGCCCGGCCTGTAACCGCCGCCGCAACAACGGACAGGGAGGCGCACTGATGGACGCGTTCGCCCCCTACGAGGAGGCCGAAGCCCGCCGCGAGGCCGCGCTCCGGGACGCCGACGCCGTGGAAGCCCGGCTGCGCGCCGCCGTCAACAGCCTCATGGCCGAAGCGCAGGGGCGCTGTTTTCTGCGCTGGATTCTGCAGCAGTGCCGCGTTTTCAGCGCCGAGGATCTGAGCCTGGCCGCGCCCGCCGCGGAGGAAAACGCCCTGCCCATCCCCCCCGTGCCGCCCGCTGCGGACAAGGACGGGAACAGCGGAGCGGCACCCCCCGCCGCCCCCGACGACCCGGCAGACCCCTTTGCGCAGCGCCTGGCGGAACATGAGAGCGAACAGCGCCGCCGCTGGGACGAACAGGTGCGCCAGTGGCGCAGGGAAGCGGCCGACGATCCACTGCTGGGCGGGGAAAAGCTGCCCGTGAGCGTAGCCCGCGCCCAGCTGGCGCTGGACCGTTTTGACGAAGGCAAGCACATCGGCCGCCTGCTGGAACGCACGGGCTACGGCAACCATCCGGAAGTGCTGCGCTTCTTCAACCGCATCACCGACGCCCTCATGGAGGACGGGCTCGTGCGCGGCAGGCCCGGCGCGGACATGCCGCCGCTGGAGGAACGCATGTACGCGGGATGGTCCTCGCGGGGCTGATGTCACGCCCAAGGCCTTCGTCGGGTGCGTTCGGCGTTTCCCGACCTTTCCACCTTTTACCTGCAAGGAGCAGTTATGGCGAATTCCATGGGTCTCGTGGTGTCCCTGGCCGAGATGGAGCAGTTCTACCGCGGCGACAAGGCCGGGCAGATCATCGAGTTGATGAACAAGACCAACGACATCATTGACGACGTGCTCTGGATGGAGGCCAACCAGAGCGACGGGCACCTGACGCGCATCCGCACCGGCCTGCCCGAGGTGTACTGGCGCAGGCTCTACCAGGGCACGCCGCCCTCCAAGTCGCAGTGGAGCCAGGTCAAGGAGGGCTGCGGCATCCTTGAGGCCATCATGGAACTGGACGTGGAGGAGCTTCGCCTCTACGGCAGCCGCGACCGCGCCTTCCGCATGAGCGAGGGCGTCGCCTTTGCCGAGGCCATGCGCCAGAAGGTGGCCTCCACCCTGTTCTACGGCAACAGCAACCTGAACCCGGACGAATTCAACGGCCTGGCCATGCGCTACCCCGCCCAGGACGCCAAGAACGTGCTGGACGCGGGCGGCCGTGACGAGGGCGGCTGCACCTCCATGTGGCTCGTGGCCTGGGGCGCGCAGTCCGTGCACGGCATCTACCCCAACGGCAGCACCGGCGGTCTCTCGCATGAAGACCTCAAAACCTACATGACGCAGGATGATGACGGCCGCAAATACCAGGTGGTGGGCGACAAGTACAACTGGCGCTGCGGCCTGGCCGTGCGCGACTGGCGCGGCGTGGTGCGCGTGGCCAACATTCCCGTGGCCTCCCTCGGCAAGCGCAAGGGGCAGAGCGGTTTCGTGGATCTGCAGAAGCTGACCATCGAGGCCAAGAACCTCATGCCCCAGCATCTGCGCCGCAACGCCGTGTGGTACGCCAATGCGGACGTGCTCACCGCCCTGGAACTCCAGAATTCCGATTCCGGCAACGTGCAGCTCCAGTACGGCGAGTTCTTCAACTCCCAGGCCGTGCCCGTGCTGCACGGCCGCCCCGTGCGCCAGTGCGACGCCGTGCTCTCCACCGAAAGCGCCGTATAGCGGGATACGCGGGCGCTGCGGGGGAGGACAGGCTGCTTGCGGCAGCAACTCCCCCGCCCTCCCGCGACAACGGTCATCGCATCCGGTTCCGTCGGAACGCCCCGGCGTCGTTGCCGGGCCTTTCCCGCAACCGGCAGAGTTGTTCCCCGTTCACGCCCCAAAAAGCAAAGGAGTTTGTATGGCCATCATCGACGCCAACGCCATCCTGTTTGAAGGCAGCCTTACTGCCGACGCCGTGGGCAATGCCGTGGCCCTCAACGCCCTGAAGATCCCCGGCCGCATGGAGCCCATGCCCCTGCGCCTCTCCGTGACCGAGGCTTTCGACCCCGCCGAAGTGCAGAGCCTGACCATCGCCATGCAGGAGGCCGACAGCGAAGACGGCCCCTGGACGGACGTGCCCGGCGCGACCGTCACCGTGCCCAACACGGCTGAAGCTCCCGGCCTGTCCCTGGGCGCGCGGCCCTATTTGCGCTTTGTGCCGCAGGGCCTGCGCAAGAACCGCCTGCGCCTCGCCTTCACCCTCACGCCGGTCAGCGGGCAAAGCGTGAGCAAGGGCCGTCTGTTCGCCGCGCTGCTGCGCGAGGAAGACTTTCCCTATGAACAGGATCTGATGGTGAAATAACCGCGTCCACGGCCTCCTCCTGCGGGGCCGGACCATCCCCGGCCCCGCGTCCTCCCCTGAAAACACTGCCGCCACATGGCGCGCCGAAAGGACACGACATGATCGCAAGTCAAATCGCCATCTGGAACCGGGCGCTGGGCTTCCTAGGCGCGCGCAGCGTGGCCTCGGAGCGGGAAAACACGCCCGAGGCCCTGCAATGCCGCCTGTACTGGGATTCAGCCCGCCGTCAGGCCCTGCGCGACTTCCCCTGGAGCTTCGCGCAGCGTCGCGCGTGGTTGGCGCTGACGCCCATGCCGCAGGAATATGCGCCGGAATACCGCTTTTCATACGCCCTGCCCAACGACTGCCTCAAGCTCCATGACGTGCGTCATGAGGCCGTAGCCCCACGCCCGTTCAGCCTCGCACGCAACAGCAGAGGCGACGGACAAATTGTGCTGACCGACGCCGCACATGCCCTGGCCCTGTATACCGAGGATGTGCGTGACAGCCGCCTGTTCGACGACATGTTCGCTCATGTGCTGTCACGCAAACTGGCCGCGCTGGTGGCGGTTCCCCTGCTCAAGGGCAACGGCCAAAAGGCAGCGGAATTGGAGCAGCTCTACGCGGCCGCTCTGCCCCGCGCCCGCGAGGCCGCAGCCACCGAACGACGGGAACAGTCGGCAGAAGACCCATGGCTGGCGGCGCGCTGAGAGCCTGCCGCTGCCGCCCGGGAAGGCTCTTCCACGCCCGGCGGACGGCAGTGAACATGTGCCGGGCAGATCTTCAACATAAGGAGTGCGGATGACCCTGCCATACAGTCCCAGTCGCGCCGCCTATGCCGGCAACGGCACGGCCACGGTCTTTCCTTTTGCCTTCAAGGTCTGGAGCGAGGAACAGCTTGTGGTCAGCGTTACCTCGCCCCAAGGCGTCACCTCCGTTGCGCAGGGCTGGAGCGCGGCCCTGAACGAATCCGGCGGCGCCGTCACCTATCTGCACGAGGGCGCTCCCCTGCCCGAAGGATGGCGTCTGGCCATCGTGCGCGATATGCCCTTCGGGCAGGACATTGACCTCGTTTCCGCCACACGCTTTGACCCGCAGGTCATGGAAGACGCGCTGGATCAGGCCTGCGCCGAACGCCAGCAGCTGCGCGAGCAGCTGGCCCGCGCCGTCATCATGCCGCCCACCAGCGAGACCACGCCCGAAGAGGTGGTGCAGTCCGTCTATGCCGCCCGCGACGCGGCCGCCGCCAGTGCTGCTGCGGCTTCCGGTTCCGCTTCGGAGGCAAGCGGCAGCGCGGCGCTGGCGCAGGCCTGGGCGCAAAGCCCCACGCCCCCGGACGCCGAAGACGCCGACAGCAAGAGCGCCAGAACGTGGGCCGGGCTTGCCGCCGGTTCGGCGGACGACGCCGCCGCGTCCGAAAGCAACGCCGCCGCCAGCGCCGACCGTGCGCAGGCCTGGGCCGAGAGCCCGGCCCCGCCCGACCCGGAAGACCCGGACAGCAAGAGCGCCAAAACCTGGGCCGCCATTGCGGCGGATACCGTGCCCATCGCCACCCCGACACTGGCCGGGAAGGTGAAGCCCGACGGCGCGACCATTGAGGTGGCGCAGGACGGCGGCATATCCGTGCCCGCCGCCACCACAGCCACGCGCGGCCTTGCCCGTCTGGCTACCCCTGCCGAAGTGCAGGCCGGGGCGGCGGCTGCGGGCAGCCCCGCGCCCGCCGTCCTGCGCCCGGAGGACATCGCCGCATTTCCCGCCGTGCTGGGCGGGGCCATGCTGTGCAACACCCGCGAGGTGCTGACCGTCTCCGGCACATGGATTGCGCCTGTGACGGGGTGGATACGCGCTGAAATCATCGGCGGCGGGGCCGGGGGGAATTATTGTAATCCCGGGGGTGCTGTATATATAGGCGGCGGAGGAGGCGGGGCCGGAGGTCATACTGTAATTTATGTGTATGTTACTAAAAATCAACAGTTATCTTATACAGTAGGTGCCGGAGGTATAGCCGCTGCCAGCAATGATGCTTATGGCTCCGCTGGCGGTAATAGCACATTCGCGGGACATTCTGCCGGTGGTGGGCAAAATTCTCAATCGCTAAATAGGGCAGAACTTGGGGGACTTGGTGGAACTTCTGAAAGTGGCCTTGAAGGAGCGCCCGGTCACAACGCTCAAAGAATAAATGGTGCCTATTATGCTGGCGGTGGTAAAGGCGGCGGTAGCGGATATGGAGCAGGTGGAAGAGGTGGAAGCTACAGCCCTTACAGCAGCGATATTACATCAGCAGAAAACGGGCATAATGGTGCAATCATCCTCGAATATTTCGACCACGCCAAGGCCGCATAAGGAGAACATTTATGGTGACAGCAACCTACTACAGTCCCTCCGGCAATCCCGAAGTTTGGGAGGAAGGCAAACAGCCCGCAGGCTACGTCACGCCCGAAGAATGGCAGGCCGCCCACCCCGCGCCGGAGCCGGAACCGCCCACGGCGGAGGACCTCTTTGCCGCCCTGCGCGCAACGCGTGAACCGCTTCTCGCGGAATACGACAGGGAAATGGCGCAGTTGCAGCGCCAACTGCGGCTTGCCACGGATGCCGGGGCGACCTCCGTCGAACTGGATATCGCCGCATGGGACAGTTACGCGCAGGCCCTCTGCGACCTGCCGCAACAGCCCGGCGCGCCATGGGACGGCGGCGGGGAAGATACCCCGTGGCCGGAAAAGCCGGAGCGGGCGGAGGCGACGCCATGCGCATAGCGTTGCAGAATTTTACGGGCGGTGAGATTGCGCCGACGCTCTCGGCCCGTTATGACCTCTCGCGCTACCGCAACAGCGTCGCCTGTCTGGAAAACATGCTGCCCGGCCTGCACGGCGATGTGGCGCGAAGGCCGGGCACGCGCTTTCTGGCAGACCTCGGCGGCTATGCCGTGCTTGTGCCTTTCAGCTTCAGCGCCGAACCGGCACAGAACTTTGTGCTGGCTTTCGGGGAAAAAACCCTGCGCATCGCCGACGCGCAAGGATTCATCGACGCGCCGACCATTGAAACGCCCTACGCCGCCAGGGATCTGCCTGCGCTCAATCATGCGCAGGTGGGCGACATGGTCTACCTTGCGCACCAGGGGTATCCGCTGCACAAGGTTGTGCGCCGGGACGCCGCAGGCGGCGGCTACGCCTGGAGCCTGGAAGAGGTTGCGCTGAACACGTCCCTCCCCGCGCCGCAGGCTCCTTCCGTTTCCTTCTCCGGCAGCGGCGGTTCCTACACGTTGCGCTACAAGGTGACGGCCGTGGACGCCAAGGGCAGGGAATCCCTGGCGTCCGCCGCCGGAGAGGCCGCAAGCGCCCGCCATCCCTCGGACTGGGTGCAGGGCAACAGCGCCTCCCTCAGATGGCAGGCCGTGGAGAATGCCGCCGAGTACAATATCTACCGCGAGGAGGCGGGTTATTACGGCTTTATCGGCGTGTCGTCAACAACGTCATTCAGCGACCAGAACTACGAGGCCGACACCACCGACACGCCCCCCGAAGACTGGAACCCCTTTGCCGACGGCAACAACCCCGGCGTGGTGGCCTTCCACCAGCAGCGCATGGTGCTGGCCGCCACGCCCAGTTCGCCGCAGGCCTTCTACATGTCGCGCACGGGCGATTTCGAGAATTTCCGCAAGTCCCGCCCCCTGCGGGACGACGACCCCGTGGAATACCTCATCGCCTCCGGTTCCATTGACGTCGTGACTTGGGCGGCCAGCTTCGGGGACCTGCTTATCGGCACATCCGGCAGCGAGTACAAGGCCACGGGCAGCGACGGCACGGCAATCACGCCCGACAAGGTCAGCATCACGGCCCAGTCCTACTGGGGAAGCGCGGGGCTTGCGCCCATCATCATCGGCAATTCCATCCTGCATGTGCAGCGGCACGGCTCGCGCGTGCGCGACCTGTTCTATTCGCTGGAAAAGGACGGCTATGCGGGCAACGATCTCTCCATCCTGGCGCCGCATCTGTTTGAAGGGCACACCATAGTGCAATGGGCCTACCAGCAGACGCCCGGCTCCACCATCTGGTGCGTGCGCGACGACGGCCTGCTGCTGGCCTTCACCTACATGAAGGAGCACGACATCTGGGGCTGGAGCCGCCAGATCACCGACGGCAAGGCCGTTTCCGTGGCGACCGTTTCCGGCGAAAAGGGTGACGTGCTCCTGCTGGTGGTGCAGCGGGAGGCGGCAGGCGCATCGCGCTGGTATCTCGAGCGGCTGGCCGATGTCTGGGAAGACGCGGCCCCCGTGGAAGAAGCCTTCTTCGTGGACTGCGGACGCACCGTGCGGCATGCCGCGCCTTCCGCCACGGTGGCGGGACTGGAACACCTGGAAGGCCGGGAACTGGCCGTGCTGGCCGACGGCAGCCCG
This sequence comes from Desulfovibrio desulfuricans, assembly GCA_015062205.1. GTDB lineage: Bacteria > Desulfobacterota > Desulfovibrionia > Desulfovibrionales > Desulfovibrionaceae > Desulfovibrio > Desulfovibrio desulfuricans_D. The sequence continues at coordinate 93,960 of SUVB01000038.1, read as the reverse complement.
GTAGAGGGCTGCGTGGTCCGGGAGGGACGCATCACCCTGCCCTATGCGGCCACGGTCGTGCAGGCGGGCCTGCCCTACACTTCCGTACTCTCCCCCCTGCCGGTGGAGAGCGATCTGCCCTCCGGCGCCACCCTGGGCAGGGGCCGGGCCTGCGGCGCCTGCTCCCTACGCCTCTACCGCAGCGTGGGCGGCCAATACGGACCGGACCGCGACACGCTCTACGATCTGCCTTTTTTGCCGGAGTACTGGGGAACAGCCGTGCAACCCTTTTCCGGCGATCTGGACTGCCTGCCCTGCGGCGGCCGGGACAATGCCGCCTCCATCTGGCTGGTACAGGCCCGGCCCCTGCCCTTCCGCATCCTGGCTCTGGTGCTGGATGTGAATTTCTCCTGACACGACACTCCACGGGAGGCATCATGCTGCTCTTTTCGACGGAACCCTTTGCCCGGCTGGAAGAGGAAGCGCGGGCACTGGCCGCCGCCCACTGGGACGAGGTGGAAGCGTCCCTGCACGGGCCGCAGGCCTACACGCTGGACGCCCACCGCTACGCCACGCTGGAGCGGCTGGGCATGCTGCACATCAGCGCGGCGCGACAGCGCGACGGCGCGTTGGCAGGCTATGCCGCCTTCACCCTGGTGGACTGTCCCCACCGCCCCGGCCTGCTCCTGGCCGCGCTGGACGGCCTGTACATGGCCCCGCAGGCGCGCGGCGGCCTGAACGCGCTCAAGCTGCTGCGCCATGCCGAGGCGGCGCTGATGCGGCGCGGCGCGCATCTCGTGCAGTACAGTTCCCCCGTCTCCCGCCCATGCGACGCCCTCTACCGCAGGCTGGGAGCGCACCTCACGGAAACCGTATGGCACAAGGCTCTGGCCGCCAGGGCCAACCACAAGGAGGATTGCTGATGGCCATAGCATCAAGCACAGCCGCCGCCATCACCGCCGCCGTGGCGCTGGCAAGCGCCGCCGTGGGCACGGTGAGCGCCGTGCAGCAGGCGCAGCAACAGCAACGGCAGCAGGAATTCCAGTCCAGGCTCGCCGAGCGCAACGCCCGACAGGGCGAACTCAACGCCCAGACCGCCGAGGAGGCCGCCCGGCAGGAAAAACGGCAGGGCTATGAACATGCGCAGGCCAAGCGGCAGGAGGCGGCGCGCATCATCAGCGCGCAGCGCGCCGAAGCCGGGGCTTCCGGCGCGCAGACGGATGCCGGTTCCGCACTGGACCGCATTCTGGACACGGCGGAAAAGGGCGAACTGGATGCCCTTTCCGCGCAGCAGCAGGGACAGGATGCGGCCTATCAGCAGCAACTCCGCGCATGGAACCTGCGCAACCAGGCCGCCGGCGCTTCCGCCGACGCGGCCTTTCACCGGCAGAACGCCCAAACGGACTACCTGGGCCTGACAAGCACCCTGCTTAACAGCGCTTCCCGCGTGGGCCGCAATTTCTTTTCCATCGGCTCGCAGGGGCCGCGCCTGCCGTAACGCAGATCCCCCCCAACGGTTATCTGCTAACTCGCAACTGGCTGAATCCATGGGGTTGCAATAAGCAACACGTACCGGACACGCCAAAAAGACTCTGGCAGTTCTCCCAATTGTGCCGCAGCAAGGTCATCGCTGCGGCACATCGCATTTTTCCGCCCTGAACTGCTGCATTCCTTCAAAAGCCGGAGGCGCGCCATACAAGCAGACGCCGTCAAGCGGCAAAACCCATTTCTGCAATTCCGGCTCTGGAATGCGGGGCTGGTTCCAATGGCTGTCTGGACGCCCATTGTCAGCATGCGAGGCCTCGGTGTCAGGTCTATCGGGCAATTTGGCCTCTGGCCAAGTCCGGCCGGCACATGGCTTCCTGAAAATAATCGTATTCTCAATGGGAGGCGAAAATGTTGCGGGCTGGGGGGACGGTGCAGGTTCTGTCGGCGGCACCTGAGGCGCTCCCCCAGCCCGGCACCTCGTTTTCCACAGCATTCCCTAACGCCCCCTGTTTGCGGAAGCTTTCATTTCCAAATCCTGTGGACAAACTGTGCATAACTGCTGAAAACCCCCGTATTTTCCTATTGACGACATCCGCCCCAGCCTTATCTCTACCTATGAAAGCGCCGACAAGCCCAGCGCGGCTCATTGCCGGCGCCGGAGTCAGTTCGGACGGGGAGCGCGCATATGGCAGTAGCTTACAAGGACTATTACAAACTTCTGGGTGTGGACCGGGGGGCCGCCGCTGCGGATATTTCCAAGGCGTACAAGAAGCTGGCCCGCAAGTACCACCCCGACCTCAACCCCGGCGACAAGCAGGCAGAGGAGAAGTTCAAGGACATCAACGAAGCCTATGAAGTGCTCAAGGACCCGGAAAAGCGGAAGCTCTACGACCAGCTCGGCCCCAACTGGCAGCACGGCCAGCAGTTTCAGGGCGAACCGGGCTTCGAGAACGTGCACTTCACCTTCAACGGCAAGAATTTCGACGGGTCCGGCTTTTCGGACTTTTTTGAAACCCTGTTCGGCGGGGGGGGCCGCTTTGGAGGCTTCGGCGCGCAGGGCGGGCGGGGCGGCGCAACCTTCGGGCCGGACCCCTTCGGCGGCTTTTCGCAGCGGCCGCGACGCGGCCGCGACGTGGAGGCCGAGTTGCCCCTCAGCCTTGAGGATGTGCAGCGCGGCGGCCGCCGCCCGGTGACCCTGCAGACGGCGCAGGGGCCGAAAACGCTGGAAGTCAACGTGCCCTCCGGCATCCGCGAGGGGGCCAAGCTGCGTCTGGCCGGCCAGGGCGGCCCCATGCCCGGCGGCACGCCCGGCGACCTCTTTTTGCGGGTGCGCTATCTGCCGCATGCCGTCTTCAGGGTGGACGGCGACGACGTGCTCTGCGACGTGCCGCTCACGCCCTGGGAGGCCGCGCTGGGCGCGAAGGTGGAGGTGCCCACGCTGGAGGGCGCGGTGGAAATGCAGATTCCCGCCGGTTCAAGTTCGGGCCGCAAGTTCCGTCTGCGGGGCAAGGGCCTGGGTGCGTCCGGCAAACGCGGCGACCTGCTGGCGCGCGTCATGGTGCGCGTGCCTGCGCAGCTGACGGATGCGGAACGCGAACTCTGGAACAGGCTGGCCGAAATCTCGCCCTTCAGGGCCGGACGTTGAGGCCGGAGGAGTGAACAATGAGCATGACGCCGAAAAAACCTTCGCTGCCTGCGCCTTCCGCGGTCATGGTGCGCGAGGAATTCATACGGGCCACCGGCATCGCGCCGGAACGCTTGGATGAGTTGCTGGGGCTCGGCTGGCTGGAAGTCCTTGCCGGAGCCACGCAACAGCGTCTTTTCCGCGATGCGGACATCTACCGCGTGCGCAAGCTGGAGCGTATCTGCTGCGATTTCGAGTTGCCCGTGCTGGGCGGCACCATCATTGTGGACCTGCTGGAGCGCATCGACGCGCTGGAACGCATGGTGCAGCGCCTGCGCCGCTTTGAAGAAGACTGAAGCCGGCGGGCGTTCCCCGTCGGCAGGCATTTCGCCCGCCCCGCGCGGGCCTGTGGAGGAGGCAAGCTGTCATGGATATCAACAAATTTACCGACAAGGCCAAAGAAGCCGTCGGCGAGGCGCAGAGCATCGCCGCCGGCATGGGCCACCAGGAGACGGATGCCGAACATCTGGCCCTGGCCCTTGTACAGCAGGAAAACGGCATCGTGCCGCGCATCCTGGAGCAGCTGGGCGTGCAGATCAAGGCCTTTTCCGTGGCCGTGGAAGGGGCGCTGCGCAAACGGCCTTCCGTGTCCGGCGGGGGCATGGACCCCACCAAGATCATGATCACGCAGCGTCTGGCGACCGTTCTGGGCGAAGCGCAGAACGAGGCCAGACGCCTCAAGGACGAATACGTCAGCGTTGACTGCCTGTTCGCCGCCCTGACGGACGTGGAGCCCTCGTCGCCGCTGGGCGCGGTGCTCAAGGAATACAACATCACCCGCGCCCGCTTTACGCAGGCCATGGAAACCCTGCGCGGCGGGGCGCGCGTCACCAGCGCCAATCCCGAAGACACCTTCGAGGCCCTTTCCAAGTACGCGCGCGACCTCGTGGACGCCGCGCGCCACGGCAAGATGGACCCGGTCATCGGCCGCGACGCCGAAATTCGCCGCGTCATCCGCATCCTCTCGCGCCGCACCAAGAACAACCCTGTGCTCATCGGCGAGGCCGGCGTGGGCAAGACGGCCATCGTGGAGGGTCTGGCCTTCCGCATCGTCAAGGGGGACGTGCCCGAGGGCCTCAAGGGGCACAAGCTCTTCGCGCTGGACATGGGCGCGCTCATCGCCGGGGCCAAGTACCGCGGCGAGTTTGAGGAACGGCTCAAGGCCGTGCTCAATGAGGTGGAAAAGAGCGAGGGGCAGATAATCCTCTTCATTGACGAGCTGCACACCATTGTGGGCGCGGGCAAGACCGAGGGCGCCATGGACGCGGGCAACCTGCTCAAGCCCATGCTGGCGCGCGGCGAACTGCACTGCATCGGCGCGACCACCGTGGACGAGTACCGCAAGTATATCGAAAAGGACCCGGCCCTGGAACGCCGCTTCCAGCCCGTCATGGTGGAAGAGCCCACGGTGGAGGACGCCATCTCCATCCTGCGCGGCCTGAAGGAACGCTTTGAGGTGCACCACGGCGTGCGCATCAGCGATTCGGCCATCGTCAACGCCGTCATGCTCTCGCACCGCTACATCACCGACCGCCAGCTGCCGGACAAGGCCATTGACCTCATTGACGAGGCGGCGGCCCTCATCCGCACGGAAATAGACTCCCTCCCGGCGGAGCTGGACGAGGCGAACCGCAAGGTCATGCAGCTGGAGATCGAGCGCGAGGCCCTGCGCCGCGAGACGGACGAGGCCTCGGCCGAACGCCTGCAGAAACTGGAAAAGGAACTGGCCGGGCTGCGCGAGCAGCAGGCCGCCCTGCGCGCCCAGTGGGAGAACGAAAAGGGCTCCATCGACAGGGTGCGCGAAATCAAGCAGGAAATCGAAAAGGTCAAGCTGGCCATTGAGCAGGCAGAGCGCGCCTATGACCTGAACAGGGCCGCCGAGCTGAAATACTCCACCCTGCTGGAATTGCAGAAGAAACTCGCCGCAGCCTCCGGCAGCGGCGAAGGACCGCGCCTGCTCAAGCAGGAGGTGCGGCCCGACGACGTGGCCGACATTGTGGCCAAGTGGACGGGCATTCCCGTGACGCGCCTCATGGAATCGGAGCGGGAGAAGCTGCTGCGCCTGCCCGACGAACTGCACAAGCGCGTGGTGGGCCAGGACGAGGCCGTGCAGGCCGTGGCCGACGCCGTGCTGCGCGCCCGGGCGGGCCTTTCGGACCCGGCGCGGCCCACGGGCTCCTTCATCTTCCTCGGCCCCACGGGCGTGGGCAAGACCGAGCTTTCCAAGGCGCTGGCCGAAGCCCTTTTCGACACCGAGGACAACATGGTGCGTCTGGACATGAGCGAATACATGGAAAAACACTCCGTGTCGCGGCTCATCGGCGCGCCTCCGGGATACGTGGGCTATGACGAGGGCGGCCAGCTCACCGAGGCCGTGCGCCGCAAGCCCTACTGCGTCATTCTCTTCGACGAGATCGAAAAGGCCCACCCGGACGTGTTCAACACCCTGCTGCAGCTGCTGGACGACGGTCGCCTCACCGACAGCCAGGGCCGCACGGTGGACTTCCGCAACTGCATTGTCATCATGACGTCCAACATCGGCTCCGTGCACCTGCTGGACGGCATCAGCAGCGACGGAACCATGCAGCAGGGCGCGCGGGACAAGGTCATGAACGATCTGCGGGCGCACTTCCGGCCGGAATTCCTCAACCGCGTGGACGAGACCGTGCTCTTCCTGCCGCTCCGGCGCGACCAGATCGCGCGCATCGTGGATCTGCAGGTGGAGCGCCTGCGGGCGCGGCTGGATGAGCGCAAGATCAAACTGGAACTTACGGACGCGGCCAGGGAGTTCATCGCCCAGGCGGGCTATGACCCTGTGTACGGCGCGCGGCCGCTCAAGCGCTACGTGCAGCAGACGGTGGAAACGGCCCTCGCGCGCAAACTGGTGGCCGGCGACATCCGCGACGGGCAGACCGTCACCGTGGATGTGGAGGGCGAGGCGCTGCGCTTCAGCGCCGCCTGATGTCCGCTGCCCTCTGCAACAGGGAAAGGCCGGGGCATGCCCCGGCCTTTTTGCTTCCCTGCGCCGCCGCAAACGCGGAACACGCGCGCGGCGGCAGCGCCGCGCATGGCGGCCGTTTCCCCTATTGCGCGGGCGCCCCTTCCTTCACGCCCAGGAGGGCGCGCGCGTAGTCGCCGCCGTTAAAGGGGCGCAAGTCTTCCATCTTCTCGCCCAGACCCACGTAGGTGATGGGCAAATGGTGCTGCAGGGCCACGGCAATGGCCACGCCGCCCTTGGCCGTGCCGTCCAGCTTGGTGAGAATGAGCTCGTCCACGCCCGCCGCCTCCTTGAAGAGCCTGGTCTGCGACAGGGCGTTCTGCCCGGTGGTGGCGTCGATGACCAGTATGCTGCGGTGCGGCGCGCCTTCGTGCTTTTTGCCCAGCACCTGCCGTATCTTGCCCAGTTCCTCCATAAGGTTGACCTTGGTCTGCAAGCGGCCTGCCGTATCCACATAGAGCACGTCCACGCCCTCCTGCACGGCGCGGTCCATGGCTTCATAGGCCACGGAGGCCGGGTCGGAGCCAGCGGCCCTGGCGTGGAACAGCGCGCCCGCGCGCTCGGCCCAGACCTGCAGCTGCTCAATGGCCGCCGCGCGGAAGGTGTCCGCCGCGGCAATCATGACCTTCTTGCCCTGCATGCGGTCGCGGTGGGCCAGCTTGGCGATGGTGGTGGTCTTGCCCACGCCGTTGACGCCGATCATCAGCACCACTTCCGGCGGATTCACGGCCGTAATGCGGCGCGGCGCGCGGAAAATCTCCTCCACTTCGGCCATGAGCAGCCCGCGCACCTTTGCCGCTTCCGTCACCTTTTCCCTGCGGGCGCGCTCCTTGAGGCGTTCCACCAGCTCCAGGGCCGGTTCATAACCCAGATCGGCCATGATGAAGAGTTCTTCCAGTTCCTCCCAGAAGGCGTCATCCAGTTCGCCATGCCCGGCGAACAGCGCGTCCAGCCCCCTGGAAAGCTGCTCGCGCGTGCGGGAAAGCCCCTCGCTGATCTTCACGAACAGGCGGCTGCGCTCGTCTTCCTCGTCCTCCAGGTCCAGCGCCAGCGCCAAGCGATACTGCAGCTCGGAGCGGAATTCCTCCACCTGCCGGTATCCCATGCGCTCCAGCCATTCCCGAAATTCGCGCACAAAGGTCCGCGCTTCGGCCTCGGGCGCGTCCAGCGAACGCAACAGGAAAAGCAGCCGCCGCCAGAGCAGGTCGCCGGCCTCCTCCACACCGTCCAGGATGACGGCCAGCCATGCGGAAAGGCGCGGTTCGGCCCCGCGCAGGCGCAGGGTCAGCGCGGCGTCATCCGGGGATTCCGCAACGGGCGCTGCGGCCGCCTCCGCCGGGGGGGCGACGGGAGCGGCGCCGGGGCCGCCGTCCGAAACCGGGGATGCCGCGCCGCCGCCCCCCGCTTCGGGCGCAGTGTCAGGCTGCGCGCCGCCCTGCGGCTGTTCCCCGCCGCCGAACATCTTCCTGATGGCAGTGAAAAATCCCATAGTTCTCCCTCCGGCCCCTTGCTACGGCTCCGTCCGGGCGGCCCGCCCGGCTGCGGCCGTACTGTGCGCGCCCTTCAGGGCCTCCAGCGCTTCCTGCAGCGTCACGGCGCATTCTTCCACGGCCAGCGCCACGGCGTCGCATTCCGGATCATTCAGGGCCGCCTGCATGGCATGGGCCGCGACGGACAGGCGTTCCGCCCCCACGCTGGGAGCCGCCCGTTCCAGAATATAGCCGAGGCGGCACAGGTTGGCGGCGTCATCGGCCTCATACAACCGCGCCAGCAGGGCCGGCGCATGGGCAAAGGTCTGCCCGAACAGCCCGGCCGTAATGCGCCAGGCTTCGGGCCGCCGCAGCAGAAAAGCCCGCCCCAGATCGGCGCTGACGACGGCCCCGGCCGCCACGTCATCCCGCAGGGCGCAGAAGGCTGGTGGTTCCGCCCCGTCCGGCACCGCGGCGGGCGCGGGAACAGCGGAGTCCCCGCCTGCGGACGCCTCTGCCGCGGTTTCGTCGTCCTTCCTGCGCAAACGCTCCCGCAGGAATTGTCGCAGCAGAGCCATATCCCCCCACTGCCACAGCAGGGCCAGCAGGGCCGCCGTGCAGCCGAACGCGCAGAGGCAGAACCGCACGACCTCGCGGCGCGCCTTCTGGGCCAGATCCTCGTCAGACAGGCGGGGAGAAAGGTACACTTCCACCGAACCGACGGGGCGGCCCTCCAGCTGCAGCGGATTCATGCCCTGCACGCTGTTTTCCATGATCTCGCCATCCCAGGGAACGGATTCCCACTGATAGTTGCGCCGCTGCCCCTCAAGCATGCCCCGCGGGCCCTGCACCTTGACGGCGTAAATGGACTGGTCCTCCATGGCGGCCATGACGATGGCGCGCGCTGTCAGCTCGTCCAGTTCCCACGCGGGCAGCGAAAGCAGGCCCGCCAGTTGCGCCGCCATGCGTCCGGCCTCGCTGCTCAGGCGATTTTCCGCCTCCTGCCTGTCTTCATTGATGTTCCAGACGCCCAGCGCCAAAAACAGCAGCAATAGCGCCGCCCAGACCGCCAGAGCCGCGCCCCGGCGCAGCCCCGGCGTGACCATATATTTGGCAGCAAGATCCGAGTTCATAGCGTCCTCAAGCAAAATAACATCTGCACAGTAACCGCACGCATTCCGCATGGGGACACATCCGCGCAACACGACGCAGGACGATGCCATCCCAATCCGCAGTTGTCGGCACATCGGCGGTAGTTGTAGAATGCTGCTCCCGCCGCGTCAAGAATGACGGGCTTTCGGGGACGTCCCCCCCCTCGAGAACGGGAGAAGCTCTCCCGCAAAAAACACGCCGTTGCTCCCTGCGGACCGCAGCCGGACAGCAACGCGGTTTGCGCGCAGCCGTCCGGTTTTTCGGCGGCCCGGGCCGCGGGAGGCCCGACGGGCTTCCGCCGGCCGTCACAATCCCTCAAACGCCAAGCGCAGGCGGTGCAGGCCGGACGGCACGAGCTGCCGCAGACCTGCCCCGACAAACGCTCACGCATGCCGCCCGGGCTTCAGACGGCATACGGTACGGACAAGAGCCAGAAAATCCCCGTCCCGCAACACCCACAGGCATGTGCACCAGGCTGCGGCGCCGCTTGCGACGGCGCAGACCAGACCTGTCCAGAGGCCGCGCGCATGCAGGAGTTCCAGCAGCAGCCAGGCAGCCAGACAAGCCGCCAGCGCCGCCAGAGCTTGCCGCAACACCTGCGCCGGACGCGGCAGCCAGCGGCGTTCCTCGCTTCCCGTGCCGCCTGCGGCGCGCAATGCGCCGCCCAAGATACGGAGCAGCAGCCCCGTCTGCGTCCACAGGCCCAGGCTCACGGCCAGGGCCGGGGCCATGACACCCACGCCCCCGGAAAGACTGCGCATCAGGACCATCCCAGCCACAAGCGTGACCGCCACGGAACCCACGGAACTAACCGCCGTGCGTCGTGCAGCGCCCAGGGCATTGCAGGCGGACAGCAGCGGCCTGTTCACCGCGAAGGCGGGCAAGCCGGGCAGGTAGGCCCAAAGCGCCATCCCCGTTTCATATGCGGCCCTGTCGTCAAACGCGCCGTGAGAGAACAGCCCTTCAATCAGGCGCGGCCCCACGGCCCACAAGCCCGCGGCGGCGGGAAGAATCAGCAGCAGGGTCAGACGCAGGGCCGCAGCCAGCTGCTCCTCGAAGCGCGCCGTCTCTCCCCGGGCCGCAAGGCGGCTCAGGGTGGGCAGGCTGGCCATGCCGAGGCACACGCCCACCAGCCCCAGCGGCAATTCCAGCAGGCGCTCGGCATAATACAACGCGGAAACCTGTCCCTGCCCCAGGCCTGAAGCCAGGGCCATAGCCGCCAGCATGGCCAGCTGCGGCGCGGAAGCGCCCAGCAGACCTGCCGGGATGCGCCGCAGGCAGCCCCAGGCCATTCGGGCCGTACGGGAACGTCCGCCAGCCCGCTCCGCGCTGCCCGGCGCTTTCAACGCGCCGGGCAGCAGGCGGCGCACGGCCAGCCACTGTGCCAGCCACTGCGCCACGCCGCCGCAGGTCATGCCCATCGCCAGAGCGAAGGCCGGGGGCAGCAGCCCCAGGCCGGCCACACCGGCAAATGCCAGCAGCACGAGATTGAACAGCACAGGAGAAAATGCCGGCAACCAGAATATGCCCAGACTGTGCAGAAAGGCCATACCCAGCGCAGCCATGACCGCAGCGGGCACGTAGGGAAGGCAAACGCGCATGAGCTCCACAGCCGCCTCGCGCTGCGGGCCGCTGAAGCCGGGAGCCAGCAGGCCTGTGATCCAGGGCGCGGCCAGCAGACCCAGCAGCGTCAGCGCGCCCAGCAGCGCGCCGAGCCGGAGCGCCAGCGCGGCGGACAGGGCGCGCATGTCGCGCTTGGCGCTGTCTTGCGGCTGCCGCGCGAGGCGCACAAGGCAGGCCGTCATCGTCATGGAGAGAGAGCCCTCGCCCAGCAGACGGCGGAGCACATGCGGCAGGCGCATGGCCGCCACCAGAGCGTCCGCCGCCGCGCCGCCGCCCAGCAGCCAGGCCATGCACATGTCCCGCGCCAGCCCCAGCAGGCGCGAGGCAAGCGCGAAGCCGCCCAGCAGGGCCGCCGTCCGCGCCAGCCCGCCCGTCGGGCTGTCCTCTTCAGGGCCGGGGCTGCAATCCCGCCCCGTATCGTGCGCATCCGTATGCAGCCGCACCGCACCCGCCTTATGACGCGTCCAAGCCACTGCGCCGGGGAAACTACGGGCGGTGGGGGTCCGCTTCCCCCCTCCACGCGGCCACGGCTTCACGGACACGGCTGTTCTGCTCTGCGGGCATCTCCTTGAAGGATTCCGCAAAGACATGGATGCGCGTGCCCCCGCGCGGCGCGAACAGGCCCTTGACCCGGCACCAGCAGGGGTCCAGCAGGACGCGCAGATCCTCCAGCACCGTATTGGTGATGGTTTCCATAAACGACTGATGATTGCGGAAGGCAAACATGTAGAGCTTGAAGCTCTTGGATTCCACACACAGCCGGTCAGGCACGTATTCCACGCTGATGACGCCGAAATCCGGCTGCCCCGTCACCGGACACAGCGAAGTGAATTCGGGAAAGCTGATGCTGACGATATAGGGCCGCTGGGGGAAACGGTTGGGAAAGGCCTCCAGCAGGGCGACGCCGGGGCCGTTCTCGGGCGTCGGGAGGCGGCCCGAGCCGAGAAGTTTCAGGTTGTCCGTGCAATCCTGACTGCGCGTGCTCATGGAGACTCCTTGGTACGTGGGACAAGCCGGGACGGACCTTGCCGGGGCACGGCGGCCTCCCTTGCATCGTCCACTTGTAACCTATTGCGCTTGCGGCTACAATCATCATTTCCGGCAGAGCCCTTTTCACCGCCGCGTCCTGTCGCTGCGGCGGTCAGACGGGGCAAGCGAAAGCCCCTTCAGGGCGGAGCAGTGCATGAAGTTGCCGTTACACATCCACGCCTGCGCACAGGGTCAATGCCTGCCCCTGCGTCCCGACGACGCGGCGGACATCCGCGGACACGCCGCAGCTTCCCGCGTTCTTCGGGAGGCGGCGCTGCTGTCTGTGGGCACGCGCCTTTGCGCGCCCGACGGCACGCCGCTGTTTGCCGTGACCGGGAAAGCATGGCTGCCCGTCGCCGGCGGGCATGCCGCGGACTGCCCCCTGCTCACGGCGCTGGCGGACGTGCGCGACGGCCCGCTGGACGCCGCCCCGCGCAAGGAAGGCTACAGCCTTGCCTGGGTCACCCTTTCGGACAAGGGCGCGCACGGCCTGCGCGAGGATGCGAGCGGCCCGGCCATCGCCGCACTGGCGGCCGCCGCCCTGCCCCTGTGTCACAGCCAGGGCTTTCTGCTGCCCGACGAGGCGCCCCGATTGCGCGCTCTGCTCACGGAGCTGGCTCTCCATCAGGGCTATGACTGCATCTGCACCACGGGCGGCACGGGGCTTTCACCGCGCGACATCACGCCGCAGGTCACGGCCGCGCTGCTGGACGCGCCCCTGCCGGGGTTCACTCAGGCCATGCTGGCCGCAAGCCTCGCCAAGACGCCGCACGCCGTCATCTCCCGCGCGGCGGCGGGAACGCTGGGGCGCAGCATCATCATCAACCTGCCGGGCAGCCGCAAGGCCGTTGAGGAAAACCTGGCCGCTGTCCTGCCCGCCCTGCCGCACGCGCTGGCCAAACTGCAGGGCGACCCCGCCGACTGCGGCGCACAATAAGGAGACGTCATGCGTCTTTTTCCATTTTTCCAACAGCATCACTCGCCCACGGTGAAAACGCAGGAGCCTGCCGCCTCCGCCGCGGCTGCTTCCGGCCTCTCCACGCCGTTCGGTCAGTTTGCCGACATCTGCCGGATGGTCAAGATCGAGCATTCCATCTTCGCCCTGCCCTATGCCTGGGCCGGGGCCTTTCTGGCGGCGGGCGGCCTGCCCCCGGCGCGCAGCCTGATCTTTCTGACCCTCGGCATGGTGGCGGCGCGTTCCTTTGCCATGGCCTTCAATCGCCTGGTGGACCTGCCCTTTGACCGCGACAATCCGCGCACATGCAAACGCCCGCTCGTCACGGGGGCCATCAGCGTCCGGCAGACAACAGCCTTCTGCTGGCTCATGGCCGCCGTTTTCGTGCTGGCCTGCGGGGCGCTGAACACGGTCTGCCTGTGGCTTTCCGTCCCGGCGCTGCTGTTTGCCGCCGCCTACAGCCTGCTCAAGCGCTTCACGCCGCTGTGCCACTTCTGGCTGGGCGCGACGCTGGGCCTCGCGCCGCTGGCAGGCTGGCTCTCCGTCACGCCGGCCGTGCCGGGCATGCCCGCCGTGCTGCTGTTTTTCGCCGTCACCTTCTGGGTGGCCGCCTTTGACATCTATTACGCCTTTCAGGATATGGAATTTGACACGGCCTTCGGCCTGTATTCCGTGCCTGCCTGCTACGGCGCCGAGAGCGCGCTGCTCATCGCCGCCTTTTCCCATATCATGACGTCGCTTTTCCTGTTGCTGACCGGATTCGCCGCCGGGCTGTCCTGGCCCTGGTACGCGCTGTGGCTCGGCATCAGCGTCCTTCTGTTTGCGGAGCACCGCCTCATGCGCCCGCAGGACCTGCGTTTTGTGAACACGGCCTTCTTCACCCTGAACGGCATCATCTCCCCTGTGGTGCTGCTCGGCGTGCTGCTGGGCATCTACCTCTAATCCAGCCCCGTCGCATTGCGGCGATGCGGTTCAGGAGCGGTCATGCCGCGCAAGAAACAGTACCAGTGGCAGGCCGGGGAATGCGCGGAGACGCCCGCCGCGCCCAGCCGGTCCGAAAAGAAACGCCGCAGCCTTGCCCTGCAGGAACTGGGGGAGGCCCTGACGCGCCTCGCTCCGCAGGAAGTGCGGGAACTGAACCTGCCGCCCGACCTGGCCGAAGCGCTGGCCCTGTATGCCCGCATCCGTGACCGCGAAGGCCGCCGCCGGCAATTGCAGTTCATCGGGCGTCTCATGCGCGGGACGGACCCGGCCCCCATCCGCGCAGCGCTGGAGGCGCGCCGGGCAAAGGCCGCGGCAGCCGCAGCGGCGCTGCACACGGCGGAACAATGGCGTGACCGCCTGCTCGCCGCCGCCGAGGAGGAACTGCCCGACCTGCTCGCACGGCTTCCCCGTACGCCGGAAACAGTGACGGCAGACGGCGCGGAAGGGCCCGCCGCCGCGCACGCCCCGGACGACATGCGCGCCCTCGCACTGGCGGCGCGCAAGGAGAGCCGGCATGCGCACGCCGCGCCGCATGCGCGCCGGGCCCTGTTCCGCGCGCTGCACCGCCTGCTGATCGGTCACTGAGCCGACAGAACAGGATGCGCGCGCAAAAAAATCTTGCTGACGCTTGACGGAGCGCGCCCCTTTAGGATAAAAACTTTCTCCGTCACATGCCCTTGTAGCTCAGTCGGTAGAGTGCATCCTTGGTAAGGATGAGGTCATCAGTTCAATCCTGATCAAGGGCTCCAGCTATTTCAAGGGGTTACGGATGCAACCGTGACCCCTTTTCTGTTGCGCATATATTTTTTGCACTTATCGGCCCGGGCTGGACGCGGTGTGTCTTCCCTCCGGTTGCCGCCTGCGGCCGCCGTTTCCCCGAGGCCGCGCTGTTCCCTTGCCCGGACGCATTGCTCCACGGCAGGCGCGGGCGTCAAATCCCGGCGCTCCGGCTATGCCCCCGCCATGAGGCGGAAGCTGTCCTGAAACCGTTGCAGCGCGGCGCAAAAGGATTTTCTCCGGCACCCCTCCCATGCCCGTGCGATTTTAGACAAACAGGATTCTCCGCTGTTCCGGGGGCATGCCGGTGCAGCCTGCCGGGCTGCCCAGGGTTTCGGCCTGGAGGTATCCCGTCCCGCACGGATGCAGGCGAAGGCCGTCAGACGCGTCCCGTTCTTGCGCCGGAAATTTCGTCTTCGCCGGGCATGGCGCTCCCCGCTGCCGCACGGCGGCCGGGCAACACGCTGTCGCGCATTGCCTATCGCGCGGCGACGCCGAACGCCAGCACCCGGGCGCGCTGCGCGCCGCGCCGCGCAGGGGGCAGCGCCCCGGCAAAAGCCTGACGCAGCGCGGCAAGGATGGACACGGCCACGTCCAGCGGCCCTGTTTCCATCCGCGCGCTGGCGCGCAGCAGCCGGGCCGTGCAACACAGATAGAGAACGGCGAGGTTGCGGGCAAGGCCATGCCCAAGGTCAAGGGATCGGGTGAGTTCGGCAAGAAGGTCCATGGCCCTGGAGATGTGGCCGCCCTTGCCGGGGCAGTCCCCGGCAGCGACCCGTTCCCGTGCCGCGGTCATGGATGCGAGCGCCCCATCGTACAGCCGGAGCAGAAGGCGTCCGGCGCTGTCGGCATCGAGCCGCCCGAATGCGTGTGTGTTCCCCATATATCCGCCTGTGCTGCTGCAGGGGACTCCCCTCCCCCGCACCGGCCGCATTCGGCCGTCCCCGGCAGATAAGGTACTGTTGCGCGGCGCGGTCGCCCACACGGGCAGGAAGGCGCAACCGCGCGATTCAACCAACCGGCAGCGCTACTTTGTGGCGTACTGCTGCATCATGGCTTCGCCCTGTCGCGCCAGCTGGTAGATTTTGTCCTCGTATTCCGCAAATAATTCAGGATCTTTTTTGGCCATGTCAAACATCTTTTTGGGATTGCCGAGCATATCCTGAATGACTTTCCTGTCTTCGTCCGCGACGTACTTGAATATCATCTTGCGTCTCCCCGCGCAATCGCGCGGCGCAAAGCGGCGCGTCTAGGCCACCTTGACCTTGGCGGGCATGGGTTCCACGACGATTTCCCTGTCGCCGAGGAAAAACATCGACTTGATATACTGGCGCTCCACCCGCATGTAGACCCTGCCGATGGTGATTTCCACGCCGGGAAATACCGTGCCCTGACACAGCAGCCGACAGCGGGAGGCAAGCTTTTCAGCTTCCAGCATTTTCTTCGTCAGCCGCTCGCGCTGCTCCAGATGCCGCTGCTGCTCCTCCTTGAGGAACTGCAGGCGGCGTGTGGTGTCGTTGGTATCCACAGGCAGATGCCCGGCCACTGCCGTCAGGTGCTTGATGGTCTGGGCCTGGTCTGCAATGAGCTTGTCGATGCGTTTCACGCGCAGGGTGGTTATGGGGTCATAGCCGAGGTGCACGACGGTCTCGATGCCCGCGCGGTTGCCGAGCTGCGCGCCGGCAAAAATGTTGCCGGAGGCGTTGATCTCCCCGCCGTAAAGTTTGCCCTGCACGGCGAGGCTTGCCCCTGCGTATATGGTGCTGAACAGGCTGTCCCTGTTGATGAGCATGTTGCCGCGGGCGCGGGCTTCGGCCTTTTCCAGAAAGTTCATTTTGAGGTTGCCGCCCGCATGCACCAGCCCTTTTTCACCCACGCCGCCCCAGACGCCGCCCTCAATGAGCAGATGGGCATGGGCGCGCACGTCCGCGCCTTCCACCATGCCCATCACGCGCACATTGTTGCCGTGCACGGCGAAACCCGCGCGCACGCTGCCATGCACGGCGACATCGCCGATAAAGAAGATGTTGCCGGTCTTGAAATCCACATCCTGGGGCACGTTGAGCAGCGTTTTGACGGTGATCTTGTCGTTCATGTAAAAAACATGACCGCTGGCGGTGGCAAGCAGCACCAAAGGATTGGTAGGATCAACGCAGGTATTGAAGCCTACCGGCAGGACAGGCTGGTCAGTGCAAAAACGCGCTTCATGTTCCGGGCCGGGTTCCTTGATGGGAATCAGTTCGGCCAGCTTTTGCCCGGCAAGCACGTTCTGCGCATACCCCAGATTGTAGAGGTCGGCCCCGGTGGCTTCAGCATCCGACTTCTCCGAGGGCTTGAGATGCAGCCGGTCAAAATCAGGATTGAAATGATGCTGCAGGTAATACATTCGCCCTCTCTTATCCCCTGCCGCCGGAACACATTCCGCGCGGTCCTCCGGGAAACGCCCGCCCTGCAGGAGCAACGCGGCGGCGCTGACGACCATGCGCAGGGCTCTGCCCGACGAAAAACCTATCTATCCCGACCGTTCCGACTGCGCACTGCAATCCGCAATGCAGCGTCGCACAACGATACGACCTCAATCCCCGCTGAAGCATTCCGCATTGCGACAGCACACCTTGCAGCAACACGAGAGTTAAAAAACATCTTCGAGTACAAAATCATATCTTTATTAAATTATTTATCTATATTTTCTGGAAAAAAAAATTTTTCGATCACTTTTATGTAAAAATAGATTGATAAAAAAAATTTCCAAATATCCTGTTGCAGAATTAATCAACGCAAATATCCTGTCACGTCCAAAAACACTATTCAGTATTACCCCTTTCAGCCTTTAATTGCTTTACACTGTCATACCAGCAATAGTTATAATATCTTCATTTATTTTATGCATAAATGCGCGGCGTCATTCCTCTTCCTTCTGAAACTACCCGATATATGCGTAGATAATATGGCGACCGCAATGAAAATGCAACAGCAAAATATGCAGTTATACGCCCATGTTCCTTCTGAACCGGCGTTGCCTGAGACAGGCGTCTCTCCTGCTGTCTGCCGGTTCCGCCCGCGTGCTTCCGCCGTCGCTGCGTGTCGTCCGGGGCATCGGCGGCATGAGGCAGATTCCGTGCGCTTTTTGGGGCCGCGCCGGATGGTTGCCGCACGGACGCCGGCCCGGATGAGCGCGCCGAAGCCTGTCCGCGTCCGCTCTTGTGGCCGCCCCGCATTGGGGTATATAGTGTTGCGCACAGCGGCCGCTGCCGCCTCAGGGCAGCCGCCTGCATAACATTCAGCCGCAAGGAGTTCCGAAAGATGTTGCGCCGTATCCTGACACTATGCCTGTTCGCCGCACTCGCGGCGTCGCTTGCCGCCTGCGGCGCAAACGGCAACGGCCTTTCCGTTGACGGCAAGGTCGAAACCGGCGGCCCGTGGAAACCGTACGAGGGCGACTGGGACGCCCAGCCGCGCGACCTGCCTCAGGCCCCCGGCGGGCATGCCGCACAGCCCATGAACATTCTGCAGCCCCGGGACAGCGCCCCCGCCGCGCCCGGCGCCGCCCCGGCCGCTCCCGCCGGGGATCGCCTGCCCACATACGGCATTCCTGCGCTGCAGCGGCCGCAGCCCGCCGCACCGGCCGAACCGAGCGTGCAGCAGGTGATCCGGACCGAATTTCCGGAACCCGCCCCCGCGCCTGCCGACGCCGGCTATATCAATATTCAGCCGTAACGCTGCCCGGCACGGAGGAGGCAACCCGCCGCGCAACGGGCCGCTGCGGCGCAGCCTTCCCAAAGAGCGACAAAAGATGGCGCAGTTCACTTTTCTGACATTGCCGGCCGTGCTGCTGCTTCTGCTTGCGGGTGCGGATGCGGCGGCGCACGAAATTCTCCTTGATCCGGGGCACAGCGCGCAGCATTACGGCGCGGAAAGCTGCTCCGGCGGGCGCGAATACCGGTACAACAACTGGCTGACCGAAACCGTCGCGGCCTACTTGGCGCAGCGCGGCGTGCATGCCGACGTGACGCGGCAGCCGGAGGAGGAAATCTCCCTCATGCAGAGGGCGGCCCAATCCCGGGGGAAAAAGCTGCTCCTCTCCATCCATCACGATTCCGTCCAGCCGCAGTTCATCACGCGCGTCAACGGCCGTCCCTGTTCCGAAAAGGCGCGGGGCTACGCCATCTTCGTCTCCCGCAAGAACAGGCATGCGGAGCAGTCTGTCCGCTGTGCCGCGGTGCTGGGCAGGGCGCTGCGCGACTGCGGCCTGCAGCCGAGCACGCATCACGGCGAACCCATACCGGGCGAGAACCGCGAGGCGCTCGACGCGGAACTCGGCATTTACTGGTTTGACGACCTCGTTGTGCTCAAGCACGCCCGCTCGCCCGCCCTGCTGCTGGAAGCGACCGTCATTGTGCATCCCTATGACGACATGCTGGCGCAGTCCGACATCTTCCAGAACGCCATAGCGGAGGCGGTGTACAGAACGGCGCTCTTTGCGCTGCGGGAGTGACGGGGGCATCCGTGGGCGGTCGCGCGTCCGGGGACGCCATGCGCCCGCAGGCCGCATAACCATCGTATCCGGGTGACTCGGGGCGCTGCCGCAGGCCGCCCGGTCAGGGGAGGGAAAACATGACAAGGAACACCGGCGCGATCGCGCCGCTGGTCGGGGCGCTGCTGCTGTGGGGCTGCACCGCCGCCAGGCCCGTCAACATGGACTGGATGCCCGTGGACGGCGGCAGGAGCACGGGCGGCCTCAAACTGGCCGTCATGTGGAATCCCCAGCACGACCGGCCCAACATCGACCCCTGGCGGGCACAGGCGCAGGCGGCGGAAAAATGCCGCGCCTGGGGCTGGCAGGACGCGGAACAGGTGGGCGAGATGGAAACCGTGTGCACGCGCAAGTCTTCCGGCATGTTCGGCCTCTGCATCCGCAAGGAAGCCGTGCTCGAATTCCGCTGCACCAACGGCGCAGGCGGCCGCTAGGCGCGCCCGGGCATTGCCCTGTCGCCGAGCGCCTGCGTGCGGGGGGCAGCAAGTTTCCCGGCGCAGGCGGGGGAGGGGTCCCCTTGCCGGCGCGCCCTTCCCTTGCCCCGGCCGGCATTCCCCGCAGCAACGGCATGCCGTTGCGTCAGGCTGTGAAAACTGGAAAAGGAGGCCCGAAGGCCTCCTTCCTCATACGTCCCATGCCCGCCGGGAGCGTATCGCCGCCGGAGCGGAGCGCCCGTTTGGGCGTCCGCTCCGGCTGATATGTTTTTAGAAGCTGTAGGCGAAGGTCGCCTGCACCTTCCACATATCCTGCTTCTCGAAGGTGCCGCCGTTGCGGGCCTTCTTCCAGGTACTGTTGTCCATGCAGTTGACGATGTAGTCGGCTTCAAGGTTGACGTCGAAGTTCTCGTACATGTGGTAGTTGTTGACGAGGTTGAACTCGACAAGGCCGTCATTGGTGGTCAGGTAAGGACTGGTGTTCCATGTGCTGTCGGCATGGGCATCACCCCAGCTGTCGGCCCAGGAATAGGCGTTGTTCATATACTTGACCATGGAGGTGCTGTTGGTGCCGCCCCAGTAGGCCACGCGGAAGGTGTGCTTGAGGTCTTCCACAAAGCTCATGTCGCGAATCTGCAGGCCCACGCCCCATGTGCCGGCATAATCCAGGCCGTAATCCTGCAGAATCCAGCCGTAGTTGCCGTCGCCCATGTAGGAGGTGAAGTTCCCGCAGGGAGCGACGGACGGCATGCGCTGGGAGCCGTTCTTCGGATTGCCGTTGTCGCCGGAGGCATACCAGCCGAACACGCCGGGAACAGCCCAGTCAAACTTGTATTCCACAAGGGCCTTGGCCAGCCAGCCCTGACGCTCGGTGCTGGAGCGCTTGACTGCGCCGCCGCGCTTCACGGCGTCATAGCGGCCCATGGATTCCGTCCAGCCGTAGTTGATGTCAAACTCGACGTTCAGCGGATCCCACAGGGTCAGCTTTACGGGCAGCCCGGCCCAGAACGCGCCGCCGTAGGCCTTGCTCGTGCGGCCGATGTTGGCGTTGTCCGCACCCAGCGCCGGGTAGGGACGGAGAGAGTACGCCAGGTTGCCGTCAGCGGTGTCGGGGATATTGTATCTATCGTTATCCCATTCCGTCTTGAGCGCATTCCTGCCCACTATGCCGTACATGGCCCAGGGCGTAGCCTTCACGCCGTCGAAGGTCAGGGGCAGCATGAGGGAGAAGAGATCCATGTTGTCCAGATAATTCCTGGGGTTGCTGCGCCGTTCCCACGCCCAGTCACTGGCGAAGTTGTCGTTGAGGGGGCGCGCCCACAGGGCGGTGAGGCCCACGTTCTCGTTGAACTGATAGTTCACGGTGACGCCGGCCACATCGGCATCCAGAACGGCGGAGCCGCCGGCAGCCTCGGGCAGGGCCACGCCCTGGATGCCCATGCGCACCTTGGCTTCGGTATCCGGCACGGCCCAGTCGATGTAAGCACGCTTGACCTTGATTTGTCTTGTTCCGTCCGCGCCGAGGGCCGCGCCGCCTGATGTGTCGTCGGCCTTGCCCCACAACTGCGTGCCGATTTCAAAGTACACCGTACCGGAGAGAGATTCGGAGGCCACGGCGTCCAACTGCAGGCGCACGCGCTGGGCGGCCTGGAAGTTATCATTATTGTTCTGCTTGGTCTTCACGCCGTTGGCATCGCGGGTGTGGCGCAACGGGCTGTGTTCGCCCCCGGCGAAGCCCATCAGCCACTGGCCCTTGGCCTTGAAATCAATGGCGCTCGCGCCGGTGGCCGCGCCGAACACCAAACCTGCCGCCAGAAGAAGCGTACAGATGCGTCTCATGGTATTCCTTCCTTTCTTTTGCCGTTGAAAACACTGCCTGTTCCCCAACAGGCAACTACACTGTACGGACGGTTCGGGCAAAAGACAAGGGTTTTCGTAAAAAAATTTTTACCATTCGACATTTTTTTTCGCAAAAACACTCTTGTTTTTCTCTCCATAAAGTCTAAAAAAGCCGCATTACCCGCCGCATTACAGCCTTTCATGGCTCTCTGCGGCAAAGATAATGCGGCTTTTGCAAAAATTAAAATTTTTATACCAGTTTTTTTAGACTCCCCGCCTTACAGGAAATCGGGGTCTGCGGCGGCCTTGCCGTCGGCCAGCATGATGCGCACATACTGCAGGCCGTGCTCATCCACCGGGATGATGGGGAACGCCTGCCCGCAGCCGGGGCAGCGGATCATGCGCGGCTCCGTGGGGCTGGCCTGCGGCACATGCTTGCCGCAGCCGGGGCACTGGTAAAAAAAGAGGATCTCCATGCCGTCCGGGGCCACCGGCTGCACGGGGCGGTTGCGTTCAGCCACGGGAAGCCCCCCCCCCGCCCTGCGGGGCTGCCAGATTGCGGCCGGTCATGGGCTGCGAAGGCGTCATGCCCCACAGGCGCAGCAGGGTCACGGCCACATCGGCCAGCCGCCCCTCGGTCAGGGACGTCACCGCCCCGCCCGGCTCCAGCAGTATGCACGGCACAGTATTGGTGGTGTGGGCGGTGTGCGGCCGCCCGTCGGGCGTCAGCATCATCTCGCAGTTGCCGTGGTCGGCGATGATGAGCATGCGCCCGCCCCGCGCCTCCACGGCCCGGACCATGCGGCCCACGCATTCGTCCACCACGGCGCAGGCTTCCACGGCGGCGGCAAGGTTGCCGGTGTGCCCCACCATGTCGCCGTTGGCCAGGTTGCAGACCACAAAATCGTAGACGCCGGAATTCCAAGCTTCCACAAACTTGTCCGTCACCTCGCGGGCGCTCATGGCGGGCTTTTCATCGTAGGTTTTCACGTCACGCGGCGAAGGCACGAGGATGCGGTCCTCGCCGGGGAAGGGCTCTTCCACGCCGCCGTTGAAAAAATACGTGACATGGGCGTATTTTTCCGTCTCCGCCAGGCGCAGCTGGCGCAGCCCCTGCCGCGAGACGACCTCGCCCAGCCCAAGCCCCGCAGATTCTTTGGGAAAGGCCACGGGAATGCCGAAGCTCGCCTCATAGGCGGTCATGGAGGCCACGCCCGCGAGCTGCGGCACGCGGCCCCGCGCAAAGCCGTCAAAGCCCTCCTCAATGAACGCCCGGGTCAGCTGGCGCATGCGGTCGGCGCGGAAGTTGAAAAAAAACAGGCCGTCCCCGTCGGCCATGCCGGGCGTCGCATCGCCCGTGGGAAAACATACGGGCTTGATGAATTCGTCCGTCACGTCCGCCGCGTAGGAGGCCTCCACCGCCGACACGGGGTCGGCGTCCGTCACGGGAGCGCCGTGCGTCACGGCCTCCCAGGCAGGTTTGAGGCGTTCCCAGTGGTTGTCGCGATCCATGGCGTAGAAGCGCCCGCACATGGAGGCGATGCGCGTCTGCGGCTGTTCCCTGACGGCCGCAACAAGCTCGCGCATGTAACCCGCGCCGCTTTTGGGATCGCGGTCGCGTCCGTCCATGAAGCAGTGCACGCGCACAGGCACGCCCGACTTGTGGGCCAGGGCGCAGAGGGCCTCCAGATGGCGGATATGGCTGTGCACCCCCCCGTCGGAGAGCAGCCCGGCCAGATGCAGTTTGCCGCCGCCCGCGCGCAGCCTTGCCAGAAGGTCCGTCAGCACGGGGTTGGCGGCGAAGCTTCCGTCCTCCAGGGCTAGGTCAATGCGCGTCATGTCCTGATAGATGATGCGCCCGGCCCCGATGTTGAGGTGCCCCACTTCCGAATTGCCCATATAGCCTTCCGGCAGCCCCACGTCACGTCCGGAGGCCGAAAGGCGCGTATGCGGGCAGCGCCCGACGAGGGCGTCAAGGTTGGGCGTCGCCGCCGTGTGGGGCGCGTTGCCGGGCCCGGGCTCGGCCAGACCCCAGCCGTCCAGTATCAGCAGGAATGTCGGCGTCACTGTTGCAGTCATGCCCTACTCTCCGTCGCGCGCGCCGTCGGCGGCCTTTCTGCCCCACAGGCTCTCAAGCCCGTACAGGGCGCGCACAGGTTCCAGAAACACGTTGACAACGATGTCGTTCATATCCACCAATATCCACTGCCCGGCGGTGTAGCCCTCCGTACGGAGGTATTCGTACTTGCGCTCGCGGCACAGCGCGCCCACGCCGTCGGCCAGGCTCTGCGCGTGCCGCACGGAACCGGCCCCGGCAATGACCAGGGCCTCGGCAAACGCGCCCTGCCCGGTCAGGTCGATGCTGACCACATCCGTCGCCTTGTGCTCCTCAAGCCAGCCGACGACATCCGCCAGTTTTTCCTTCAGGGGCACATCCGCAAAACGCCTGGCGCGCCCCCCCGCCAAAGATATGGGAGAAGTTTTTTCCATAGGCAGCACATACCGTAAAGCCGGCGCAAGGGCAATGCCGCATACCTCCCCTTGCATATTGACCGGACCGCCGCATTGCGGCATATCCATACGAGCACCGGAGCATGGCGCGCCTTGCGCCGTAACGCCAGCCTATTAAAGGAGAGGGCCGTGCTGTTCAACACCAAGATGGAAACCCTGCCGCGCGAGGAGATGGAAGCGCTGCAACTGCGCCGCCTGCGCGATGTCTGCACCCGCGTCTATGCCAACGT
The DNA here is from genome assembly GCA_015062205.1 of Desulfovibrio desulfuricans. Taxonomy (GTDB): domain Bacteria; phylum Desulfobacterota; class Desulfovibrionia; order Desulfovibrionales; family Desulfovibrionaceae; genus Desulfovibrio; species Desulfovibrio desulfuricans_D. The sequence goes on along the minus strand of SUVB01000038.1, from coordinate 70,274 downwards.
GCCCTTTTACCGCAAACGCTTTGACGAGGCAGGCATTGCCCCTGCCGACATCAAGTCCCTGGCGGACATCAGGCTGCTGCCCTTTACGGAAAAGCAGGACCTGCGCAACAATTATCCCTTCGGCCTGCTGGCCGTGCCCCGCGACCAGATAGCCCGCCTGCACGCCTCCAGCGGTACCACGGGCAAGGCCGTGGTGCTGGGCTACACCCGGCGCGACCTGGACAACTGGGCCGAACTCGTGGCCCGCAGCCTCGTGGCCGCCGGCGTGAACAGCGCCGACACGGTGCATATCGCCTATGGCTACGGCCTGTTCACCGGCGGGCTGGGCCTGCACGACGGCGCGGAACGCCTGGGGGCCACCGTGGTGCCCGCCTCCGGCGGGGCCACCAAACGCCAGGCCTGCCTGCTGCGCGATTTCGGCGCGACAGCCCTGTGCTGCACCCCCTCCTACGCCCTGCACCTCTGGGAAGGCGGGCAGGAAGTGGGCGTGGACTTCCGCGACCTGCCCCTGCGCGTCGGCGTGTTCGGCGCGGAACCGTGGTCCGAGGCCATGCGCCGCGACATGGAAGACAAGATGGCCATCTCGGCCATGAACATCTACGGCCTTTCGGAAATCATGGGGCCGGGCGTGGCCATAGAATGCGCGGACGCCAAGTGCGGCATGCACCTCTGGGAAGACATGGTGCTGCCCGAAATCATTGATCCGGTGACGGGCGAACAGCTGCCCCCCGGCGAAACGGGCGAGTTGGTGCTGACCACGCTGACCAAGGAGGGCGTGCCCCTGCTGCGCTACCGCACGCGCGACCTCACCAGTCTGGACTATACGCCCTGCCGTTGCGGGCGCACCCATGTGCGCATCTCGCGCCTGCAGGGCCGCAGCGACGACATGCTCATCATCCGCGGCGTCAACGTGTTTCCGCAGCAGATCGAGGGCCTTATCATGGAAACGCGCGGCCTCTCGCCCAACTATCAGATCATTGTGGACAGGGAGCGCAATCTGGATACGCTGGAAGTGCGCGTGGAGATGGACGAAAATCTCTTTGCCGACGAGATCCGCAAACTGCAGTCCCTGGAACGCAACCTGCAGAAGACCATCAAGGAATTCCTGGGCGTCACCGCCAAGGTGCGCCTGATGGAACCGCGCTCCATGCAGCGCTCGGAAGGCAAGGCGCAGCGCATTGTGGACAACCGCCCCAAGGAATAGAGCCCCGCAAGCCCGGAAACGACGCTGTGCAACCGCCCCAAAGGCCCGCCCTGCCGCAGGCCTTTGGGGCGGTTGCCGCCTTGCGGCCGCAGGCCTGCGGCGCGGGCCGTCCCGAAAAATCTTCACACGGCCCGGCTGAAACCGGAGCAGCGCGCCGCCGGGAGAATATTTGAAAACTTGCGGAGGATACTTGACAGGTGAGGGAAGTCCGCGTAAATGATTTCCTCGCTGAGCGGGAGTAACTCAGTGGTAGAGTGCAACCTTGCCAAGGTTGAAGTCGCGGGTTCAAATCCCGTCTCCCGCTCCAGGAATAACATCGGCGGCATAGCCAAGTGGTAAGGCAGAGGTCTGCAAAACCTCCATCTCCAGTTCAAATCTGGATGCCGCCTCCATATGTATCCATACGCCTCGCTGTTTCGCATACAATGCGGGAGTAACTCAGTGGTAGAGTGCAACCTTGCCAAGGTTGAAGTCGCGGGTTCAAATCCCGTCTCCCGCTCCACTTTCGCGGGAATAACTCAGCGGTAGAGTGTCAGCTTCCCAAGCTGAAGGTCGCGGGTTCAAATCCCGTTTCCCGCTCCAAAATTTTTAAGAGGATACACGAAAAAGCCGTGTATCCTCTTTTCTGTTTCGGCGCCCCTTTGACGAGCAGGCAGCGTTCTTGTTACTTCCTGCCGTCCATTGTCGCAGGAGCCCGCGCGACCACGCCTTCGCACGCCGCATTGCACCGGGTGTGATGCCGGCAAATCCGCCCGCCAGACATGACCAATGCCTGCAACGCGCCGCCTTCGCGCTGTTCCCCGGCATACGGCAGGGCATCGGCTCCCCGCTTCAAGAGACTTTGCCGTGTCCGGCCCAGAACGGGCTGACAAACCGGCGTAGCGAGTGGATGGCGGGAGCGCATAGGGGTCGAACCTACCGCAGGCGGTCAGGCCTGCCGCCGGTTTTGAAGACCGGGCGCCACACCGGTGACGAAACGCTCCCGCATGATCATCGCTCTACATGAAAAGCGGAAGGAGCGCAAACGCAGGTTTAGCCCGCGCGCAGCCCCGCGTATCCTGTCTGCCATTGCCAATCCGGCGGACGGCATTATATCTGCGGCAGGCCCTGCGGACAGCCCTGATGCGCCGCCGTACAAGGCCTGCCGTCAATTGACAGCGCCCGCGTACAGGGAGTAATTTGCTGTCCGTGTCGGCCTTCCCATCCGGCCCAGGCCGTGCGCCCCCGCGCGCGGAAAACGTTACGGAGGCTCTATTGAATCCGACGAGTCGCAACCTGATGCTGTGGGCGATTATCGTCCTGGCGATGGTCATGCTTTTCAATATGTTCCAGCAACCGCACACGGCGTCGCAGCGTGTTGCCTACACGGATTTTCTCAACCAGGTGGACAACGGGCAGCTGCTGTCCGTGACCATTCAGGGGCACACGCTGACCGGCAAAACCTCTGACGGAAAATCCATCCAGACGTACGCCCCGCAGGATCTGGGGCTTGTGAGCCGCCTTCTGGAAAAGAAGGTCGAGGTCAAGGCCGAGCCCCCGGAAGAACAGCCTTGGTACATGACGCTTCTGGTTTCATGGTTCCCCATGCTGCTGCTGGTGGGCGTGTGGATTTTTTTCATGCGCCAGATGCAGAGCGGCGGCGGCAAGGCCATGAGTTTCGGCCGGTCGCGCGCGCGCCTGCTCAATCAGGAGGGGGCCCGCGTCACCTTTGCCGATGTGGCGGGCGTGGACGAGGCCAAGGATGAACTTTCCGAGGTGGTGGAATTTCTGTCCAACCCCAAAAAGTTCACCCGCCTCGGCGGGCGCATTCCCAAGGGCGTGCTGCTGGTGGGGCCTCCCGGCACGGGCAAGACGCTGCTGGCCAGAGCCGTGGCCGGAGAGGCGGGTGTGCCCTTCTTCTCCATTTCCGGCTCGGATTTTGTGGAGATGTTTGTAGGCGTGGGCGCTTCGCGCGTGCGCGATCTCTTTGTGCAGGGCAAGAAGAACGCGCCCTGTCTCATATTTATTGATGAAATCGACGCCGTGGGCCGCCAGCGCGGCGCGGGCCTCGGCGGCGGGCACGACGAACGCGAACAGACCCTGAACCAGCTGCTGGTGGAGATGGACGGCTTCGAGAGCAACGAGGGCGTCATTCTCATCGCCGCCACCAACCGGCCCGACGTGCTGGACCCGGCCCTGCTGCGGCCCGGACGCTTCGATCGCCAGGTGGTGGTGCCCACGCCCGACCTGCGCGGACGCCGCCGCATTCTGGAAGTGCATACCAAACGCACGCCCCTGGCCCCCGACGTGAACCTGGAAACACTGGCGCGCGGTACGCCGGGCTTTTCCGGCGCAGATCTGGAAAACCTGGTCAACGAGGCCGCCCTGCAGGCCGCCAAGCTGAATCAGGACACGCTGGACATGCACGACTTCGAGTACGCCAAGGACAAGGTGCTCATGGGCCGCGAGCGCCGCAGCCTCATCCTCTCTGACGAGGAAAAACGCATCACGGCCTATCACGAGGGCGGTCACGCCCTGGCGGCGCGCCTGCTGCCCGGTTCCGACCCCGTGCACAAGGTCACCATCATCCCGCGCGGCCGCGCCCTGGGCGTGACCATGCAGCTGCCCGAAGAGGATCGCCACGGCTATTCCCGCACCTACCTGCGCAACAATCTGGTGGTGCTGCTGGGCGGCCGCGTGGCCGAGGAACTGATTTTCGACGATATCACCACCGGCGCGTCCAACGATATTGAACGCGTCACGCGCATGGCCCGCAAAATGGTCTGTGAATGGGGCATGAGCGAAGCCGTGGGCACGCTCTCCATCGGCGAAACCGGAGAAGAGGTCTTCATCGGCCGCGAATGGGTGCAAAACAAGAACTACAGCGAAGACACCGCCCGCCTTGTGGATTCGGAAGTGAAGCGCATTGTGGAAGAGGCCCACAGCCGTTGCCGCAAGCTCCTGCAGGACAATGAAGAGACGCTGCACCGCATCGCCCGCGCCCTGCTCGACCGCGAAACCATCACCGGCGAGGAGCTGGACCTGCTCATGGAAAACAAGGAACTGCCGCCCCTGGACAGCAACGGCAAGCCTGCCGCCCCGTCGGGAAAAAACGCCGACAGCTCCTCCGGCACGGGCGGAACGGAGGAGTTCACGCTGGAGCCGGACACGCCCGAGAGCGGGAACGGCGAGCACGGCGACGCCCCTGTCGCCACGCAGGACGACGGGGGACGGGACACGACGGAAAGTTCTGACCGGCAGCGCGACGGCCATGACCGCTAGCCTTCAGACCGCCGCCGGCCCGCAGTGGCATGTTCTCGGGGGGCGAGCGCTGACGACGCCCGCTCCTTTCGGCGTCATGGGCATCGTCAACCTGACGCCGGACTCGTTCTACGACGGAGGCCGCCACCAGGGCATGCAGGGCCTGACGCACGCCCTGCGGCTGCTGGCCGAAGGGGCGGACATCCTTGACCTGGGGGCGGAATCCTCCCGCCCCGGCGCGACGGAGCTGCCGCCGGAGGAAGAGACGGCGCGCCTGCTGCCGGTGCTGGCCGGGCTGCGGCAGCGCGCGCCGGCCGCCGTCGTCTCCGTGGATACCTACCACGCCGCCACGGCGGCTGCGGCGCTGGACATGGGCGCGGCCGTCATCAACGACATTTCGGGCTGCGCCTTCGATCCCGGCCTGCTGGATGTGCTTGCGCAGTATAGGCCCGGCTATGTGCTGATGCACAGCCAGGGCCGCCCGGCGACCATGCAGGACGCCCCGCGCTATGACGACGTGCGCCGCGATGTACGCGAATTTTTTGAGCGGGGGCTTGCGCGGCTGGTGCGCGCCGGGCTGCCGGAGGACCGCATCGCGCTGGACCCCGGCATCGGCTTCGGCAAGACAATGCAACACAATCTTGAGTTGCTTGCCCATCCCGAAGACTGGCTGTCGCTGGGACGCCCTGTGCTCATGGGACTTTCCAGAAAATCCCTGTTCGGCGGCCTTCTGGGCCTGCCGCCGCAGCAGCGCGGCACGGCCACGGCGGTCGCCACGGCGCTGCTGGGCGTGCGCGGCGTTTTCTGGCACAGAGTCCATGACGTGGCGGCCGCGCGACAGGCCCTGACAGTGGCCTCGGCCCTCTCTCCCCGCTGAACCGGCGGCAGGAGCGCGTGAACATTCCCAAAGGGAAGGATTCCTCCCGTGTTGGACCATATTGTCTTTGACTGGCGCGACGCTGTAGACATCATCGCGGTCGGCGTGCTGCTGTACCAGGTCATCCAGATGCTGCGGGGCTCGCGCGCGCTGACCGTGCTGACGGGCCTGGGCCTGCTGACGCTGCTGTATTTCTTTTCCAGCGCGGTGGGGCTGTACACGCTGACGTGGCTGCTGCAGCACATCTTCAGTTCCCTGTTTCTCCTCATTGTCGTCATTTTCCAGGCGGACATCCGGCAGGCTCTGGGCGAAATGGGCGCGCGGCCGCTGTTTCGCAAAAATGCCGTCAAGCAGGACAGCGTGGAAGAAGTGGTCACGGCCTGCGTGGAGATGGCCCGCCTGCGCGTGGGCGCGCTCATCGTCTTTGAACGCAGCATGCGCCTCGGGGACATGATCAAGCGGGAAGGCGTCCGCGTGGACGCCCAGCTCTCCCGTCAGCTGCTCATGAACATCTTCTATCCCAAGGCGCCCCTGCACGACGGCGCTGTCATCATCAGCCGCGACAGGCTCACGGCGGCGGCCTGCATTCTGCCGCTGGCCGAAGCCAAGGGGCAGAATTTCGGCACACGGCACCGCGCGGCCCTCGGCATCGCTCAGGAGAGCGATGCCGCCGTTGTCGTGGTTTCCGAAGAGCGGGGCGAGATTTCCGTGGCTTTCAAGGGCGAGCTGATACGCGCTCTTGACGGGCCGCGCCTGAGGCAGGTGCTCAATGAAATCCTCTGATTCCTACCGACGCCCTCCGCATCTGCTCTCCATGCTGCTGGCCCTGGTTATCGCCGTGGGCATGTGGTACATGGTCAGCGTGCGCGACCGGCTGGAAGTGCAGATTGACGTCAACCTGGACTATATCGGCATTCCCTCCAATCTGATTGTCACCGACGGTCTGATCAACAAGGTCACCGTGCGCCTGCGCGGGCCGGAAACCCTGCTCCGCTCGGTGACGCAGCGCAACCTCAGCCAGGCGGTGGACCTCTCTTCCATAAAGAAGGGCACCACCGTCGTGCCCCTTGCGGCGGAACATCTGGACGCGCGCCTGCGGGCTTTCGAGCTCATCGACGTGCAGCCCCCGCGCATTGTGGTCAAAGCCGACAACGTCATGGAGCGGAGCGTGCCTATACGGGCCGTGGTGGAATCCCCCCTGCGCAACGGCGCGCTCACCGTGGAGAACGTCAGCGTGACTCCGGCCGCCGTGCTGCTGCGCGGCCCGGAAAGGATCATTTCCGAGATTACCGGCGTGCCCCTGGTCATCATGCTGGACCCCAAGGCGGCAGGCAGCACGGTACGCCGCACCATTGCCCTGGACACCCCCAGTCTGGTGACGCCCGTGCCCGCCTCGGTGAAGGTGCAGTACACCATCACCAGCGGCCGCACGGTGGTGACCCGGCGCTGCAAGGTGGAATTCGCGGGCGGCCCGCGCCGCCAGTACGAGCTGGTGCCGCAGGAGATCGACGTGATGGTGGAGGTGCCGGAAGCCCTGGCCAAGAACAGCCGCTATCTCAATGAGATGGAGGTTTCCGTCGCCCTGCCCGACATCCCGCCGGGCGAAAGCGCCAAAACCCCCCTGCATTTCAAGCTGCCGGAAGGAATGACGCTCTTGAACCCGCTTGCGGAAGAAGTTACAGTCATACACAGGAAAAAATGACGCGCCGCGGCAGGCTGTGGGCGCGCGCCGGGCCTGCCGGCGCGACCCCGGGCGCGCGGCCATGAACCGGACGTGTGGCCATGAACATGAGGAGAAGGCATGTCTGAACGTCTATTCGGCACTGACGGCCTGCGCGGCACGGTCAACAATGCGCCCATGACCGTGGATGTGGCCCTGCGCCTAGGGCTGGCGGCCGGGGTGCGTTTTCGCCGGGGCGACCATCGGCACAAGGTCGTCATCGGCAAGGATACGCGGCTTTCGGGCTACATGTTTGAATCCGCCCTCACAGCCGGGCTGTGCGCTGCGGGCATGTACGTCATCATGACAGGGCCGCTGCCCACGCCCGCCATATCCTTTCTGACGCGCAGCATGAGGGCTGATCTGGGCGTGGTTATTTCCGCCTCGCACAACCCCTTCCACGACAACGGCATCAAATTCTTCGACGCCGACGGCTACAAGCTGCCCGACCAGACGGAAGACGAAATCGCCGCCATGGTGCAGGACCCGGATTTCAACTGGCCCTATCCCGACGCGCGGCGCGTGGGCCGCGCCAAGAAAATCGAAGACGCCGGGGGCCGCTACATCGTCTACACCAAGAGCTGCTTCCCGCCCCAGCTGACGCTTTCGGGCCTGCGCATCGTGGTGGACTGCGCCAACGGCGCGAGTTACAAGGTCGCCCCCCTGGCGCTGGAGGAGTTGGGCGCGGAAGTCTTCCGCATCGGCACGGACCCGGACGGCACCAACATCAACGAGCACTGCGGCTCGCTGTATCCGGAAGTGGTGGCGGCCAAGGTGCGCGAAGTGCGGGCCGACGTGGGCCTGGCCCTGGACGGCGACGCGGACCGCCTCATTGTGGTGGACGAGCACGGCTCCATCCTCGACGGCGACCAGCTCATGGCCATGTGCGCGCAGGCCATGATGGCCAGGGGCGAGCTGCCCGGCAATCTGCTGGTGGCCACGGCCATGAGCAACATGGCGCTGGAACTGTTCATGAAGGAGCACGGCGGCACCCTGCTGCGCACCAAGGTGGGCGACCGTTACGTCATGGAGGCCATGCGCCGCGAGGGGGCCATGCTGGGCGGCGAACAGTCCGGCCACCTGATTTTCCACCGCTTCAGCACCACCGGCGACGGGCTGCTGGCGGCGCTGCAGATTCTGCGCATCATGCGCGAAAAGGACAAACCCCTTTCGGAACTGGCCGGTCTGCTTACGCCCTTCCCGCAGACGCTCGTCAACGTCCGGGTGGAGAAACGCCTGCCCTTTGAGGAACGCCCGGCCATCGGCGAAGCCGTGGCGAAAATCGAGGCGGAACTGGCCGGGCGCGGCCGCGTGCTGCTGCGCTATTCCGGCACGGAAGCCCTCTGCCGGGTCATGGTGGAGGGCGAAAATCCGGCCAAGGTCAAGGCCTACGCCGAGGAACTGGCTCAGGTGGTCGGGCGCGAACTGCGCTGACCTCTTGCTGCGAAACCATCCGCGCAACACGGTTTTTGCTTGCGAAGAACCGCTGTTCGCGCCAGAATATATTCATTCACCCCCACCATGGAGGCACGCATGAAGGATATTCGCAAGGTCGTCATTCCCGTGGCCGGCTGGGGCACCCGTTCTCTGCCCGCAACGAAGAATATTCCCAAGGAAATGCTGCCCATCTACAACAAACCCGTCATCCAGTATGTGGTCGAGGAGGCGCAGCGGGCAAAAATTTCGGACGTGATATTCGTCACCAACCGCGACAAGAGCGTTATTGAAGACCACTTTGACTACAATCTGCAGCTGGAATCCGTGCTGGAACGCGGGGGCAAACTGGACAAGCTGGCTGAAGTGCGCCGCGTGGCCGAGATGGTCAACATCATGTCCGTGCGCCAGAAGAAACAGCTGGGCCTGGGGCATGCCGTGCTCTGCGCCAAGGATCTCATCCGCGACGACCCCTTTGCCATCATGGTGGGCGACGACCTCATGTTCGGCGGCGTGCCCGGCATCGGCCAGCTCATCGAAGTGGCCATGGCCGAAAAGATGCCTGTGGTGGGAGTGATGGAGGTGCCGTGGGAAAAAGTCAGCAAATACGGCATCATTGACGGAGACGAAGTGGCCCCCGGCGTGTACCGCGTCAAGGACATGGTGGAAAAGCCCGCCCGGGAGGACGCGCCCTCGCGCATGGCCATCGTGGGCCGCTATGTGCTCACGCCCGACATCTTCGACTACCTGGAAAAGGTCAAACCGGGCGCGGGCGGCGAAATACAGCTCACCGACGCCATGCAGGCCCTGGCCCGCGACAAGGGCATGATGGCCGTGCGCATGTCGGGCATGCGCTTTGACGCGGGCGACTGGGCGGAATTCCTCACCGCCAACATCTACTTCGCCCTGCAGGATGAGGACCTGCGCTACGAACTTTTGGGCATGCTCAAGAATTTCGTGCAGTTCAACTAGCGCAGGCGCGCCCGGCCGGTGCGCAGCAGGCCGGGCCTACGCCGGATTGAATTCCGGAACGCCGCTGTTGCAGAAGCGCCCGCACGGGCGCATCGGGAAGGCCGCCCGTCAGCTGACGGGCGGCCTTGACATTGCGGAGCACACGAGAAAGATGGGGCCGAAGCCCCATCCCGCACAGCAACATTGTGCCAGCCCCCAGCTTCAAGACGAAACCTTCCTGCCACGCAGCTGCCTGTTGATGGCCGCAATGAGCACGGCGATATCCAGCGGCTTGGACAAATGCCCGTTCATGCCGCTGTCCAGGGCCATGCGCCGGTCTTCATCACGGACATTGGCGCTGAGCGCGATGATGGGGATTTCCCTGGCGTCTTCACGCGGCATGGCGCGGATGGCGCGCGCCGTTTCGTAGCCGTCCATGATGGGCATCTGGATGTCCATGAGGATGATGTCGTAATAGCCCGCGGGCTTTTCGACCAGCAGATCCACGGCGTCCCGCCCGTCCATGGCCGTTTCCACCAGGAATCCCGCCTCCTCAAGGATGGTGCCCGTGAGCATGCGGTTGACTTCCATGTCCTCGACCAGCAGGACGCGGGCCTTCTCCGCATCCTCCCAGCGCGAATGCGCCGGACGCGCCGGTTCATGGCGCCGCGCCTCTCCCGGCGTGAGCGGAAGGTCCACAAAAACCGTGGTGCCCTGCCCCCGGGCTGTCTCCAGGGTGATGGTTCCGCCCATGGCTTCGACGAACTTCCGCGCGACGGCAAGGCCAATGCCGGCCCCGGAGCGGCTTCCCTCGCCGGGGGCCTCCTCGCATTCGAAGGCGTCAAAGGCCTTTGCCGCGAAGTCCGGGCTCATGCCCATGCCCGTGTCGGCAACCTTGATGCGGTACCGCGCCAGCGATGTGGACGACACCTCGCCCTTTTCGGCGGAGAGCACGATCCTCCCGCCCGTGGGCGTGAACTTCGCGGCATTGGACAGCAGGTTTGCCAGGATGCGCTGAAACTTTCCGGAATCCAGCAGCACCTGCTCGTCCACGCCCTCCGTCTCCACAACAAGTTTCAGCCCCTTGCCGTGAATCTGCTCGCCCGCCGCTTCCGCGGCCCTGCGAATTTCATCGGCGAGGTTCACGGCGGTCGGCGCAAGCTCCACCCCCCTGGCATGGATCTGCCCGATTTCCAGAACATCGTCCATCAGCCCGAGCATCTGCCTCGCCGCATCCTGAACATGCCCCAAGTCCTGCCGGACCTTGCCCGAATCCCACATGTGGCGCAGCGCAAGGGACGCGTACCCCATGATGGCGTTCATGGGCGTGCGCAGGCCATGCGACATGCCGTCGAGAAACGCGTCGCGCGCTTCCCGCCAGCGCTTCTCCTTGAGCATCGCCTCCGTGGCCTGCCGCGCCTCCTCCTCGGCCTTGCGCCTGTCCGTGACATCGTGCGCAAAGACGTAGTAGACGCCGCGGCCCAGTTCCGGATCCCGCAGGAAACCGCCTTCGGCCTCAAGCCAGACGATTTCCCCGTCCTTCCGGGCGGCACGGAAGTCCACCCGGTCAAAAGTTCCCGCATTGTCGCGGGACTTTTCCGCGATGGACAACCGGACCCGCTCCATATCCTCGGCGTGAACCAGGCTGTGGAAGGAGCCGTCCGCAAGCGACCGGAACTCCTCCTGCGTGGCGCAGCCAAAAAGCTTCAGCATGCCGTCATTGGCGAACAGGATGCGTCCGTCATCCGCGTCATAGGCGAAGAAACCGCCGGGGTAGCATTCGGCGAATTCGCTCAGGGCGGATAGTGAATTGGGCTTCTTCATATGGCCTCCTTATCTCCTGCCTACATGGTTTTAGTATGCAACGCAATAGACAGGCACGCCGTCACGGGCCGTTCGTTTCCCCCTTGCCATTGCATGCGGAATACGTAACTCTGCCCTGCATGCATGCCCTTGTCGCCCTGCTCACGCCGCCCTATGCCGACCTCACCTATGCCCTGCCGCCGGATTTTCCCGAAGATTTCTGGCGACCCGGCCTGCGCGCGGCCGTGCCCCTGGGCCGCGGCGCCGCCGGTGCGCTGCGGGCGGCCGTGCTGCTGCGCGTCGGTTCCGGGGTGCAGGCGCCGGAGGGCGTGGCCTGCAAACCCCTGTTCTGGCCGCTGGAGCGCGAGCCGCTCATTACGGCCGACCTGCTGGAACTGGCTGCGGATCTGGCCCGGCGTCAGGGGCTCTCGACGGGGCATATTTTCGGCCACACCCTGCCGCAGGGGCTGCGTCTGACCAGGGCGCGCCTGCACTGGCTTGAAGACGGCAAGGCGCGTACCGTGCCGCTGGCTCGCATCCGCGAAGCCCCGCCCCACGAACGCGAACGGCTGGCCCGCGCCCTGCTTGACGGCGCGGCCCGCCTGCTCCCGCCCGGCACGGACGCGGCCGATGAAGAATTCTGCCTGCTGCGCGTGGACCCGCCCTGGCCGGTACGGCCTTCGGCCACGCGGCAGGCGGCCGTGCTGGACTATCTGTACCGGAACGGCAGCGTCAGCCGACGCCGCCTGCTGCACGCGGTGGAGCAGGCAGGCCCGGCCCTGCGCGCCCTGCTGGCCGCCGGACATGTGGCTCTTTCCCGCGAGGGCGCCCCTGACGATAACGACGGCATGGACGCGGCTGAGACGCGCCTCCTCCCGCCGCCGCCCGCGCCCTTCGAGCTCAATGCCGACCAGAAGACCGCCCTGGCCGATCTGCAGACGGCCCTGACATCCGGCACGGCCGCCTCGCGCCTGCTGTTCGGCGTGACGGGCAGCGGCAAGACAGCGGTCTATCTGGAACTGGCCAAGGCCTGTCTGGCACTGGGCAAAAGCGCGCTGCTGCTGGCTCCGGAAGTGGCGCTGGCCCACAAACTGCGCCGGGATGCGGCCTGCGCCCTGCCCGACGCGCCCCTGTTTTTCCACCACGGCTATCAGTCCCCCGCACGGCGGGAAGCCACGTTCCGCGCGCTGGCGGCACAGGACGCGCCCTGCATTGTGGTGGGCACGCGCTCGGCCCTGTTTCTGCCCGTGCCGCGCCTCGGCTGCATCGTGCTGGACGAGGAGCACGACAGTTCCTTCAAGCAGGATGAGAACCTCGCCTATCAGGCCAAGGAGGTGGCCTGGTTCCGCACGGCCCGGGCACGGGGACTGCTGCTGCTGGGCTCGGCCACGCCGGACCTGAAGACCTTTTATGCGGCGGAACAGGGGCGGCTGCCCCTGCTGCGCCTGCCGCGCCGCGTGGGCGGGCGCGACCTGCCGCCGGTGGAACTGGTGGACATCAGCGCCCTCGCGCCGGGCGGCACGGCCACGGACGGCCTGCTGGCCCCCCAGAGCGAACATGCCCTGCGCGAGACCCTGGCGCACGGGGAGCAGGCGGTGGTGCTGCTGAACCGGCGCGGCTACGCGCCGCTCATGTACTGCCTGGACTGCAACCGTACCCTGCGCTGCCCGCAGTGCGAGATCGGCCTGACCTACCACAAGGGTCTGGAGAAGCTTGTCTGTCACTACTGCGGCTACAGTCGTCCCTTTCCCTCGCCCTGCCCGGAATGCGGGGGGCTGAACTTCCTGCCCATGGGCGAGGGCACGGAGCGCCTGGCCGAGCGCCTGGCCGTGCTGGCCGGGGGGCCTGTCCTGCGGCTGGACAGGGACAGCACCCGCCGTCCCGGCCGCATGGAGGAAATTCTGGCCGCCTTCGCCCGGCAGGAGTCGCCCATCCTTGTGGGCACGCAAATGCTCTCCAAGGGGCACCACTTTCCACAGGTGACGCTGGCCGTGGTGGCCGACGGCGATCTGGGCCTGAACCTGCCGGACTACCGCGCGGCGGAGCGCACCTTCCAGCTGCTGGTGCAGTCCGCCGGGCGCGCGGGCCGGGGCGACAGGCCGGGGCGGGTGCTCATTCAGACCCGCGACGTGCGGCACTACTGCTGGCAGTATGTGCGCACGGCCGACTATGAGGGCTTTTACCGCACGGAACTGGAACGCCGCCGTCTGCGCCGCTATCCGCCCTTTGTGCGCCTGGCGCTCATCCGCATCTCCTACGGCGCGGAAGAGAAGGACGGGCCGGCCGCCCTGGGTGAACTGGCCGCCGCCCTGCGCCGCCGCGCCCCGGAACTGGGCGTGCAGCTGCTGGGCCCCGCCCCCGCGCCGCTGGCTCTGCTGCGCGGCCGCAAACGCTTCGTCTGCCTGCTGAAGGGACAGGACTGGCAGCCCCTGCGCGCGCTGTACTTCCATGCGCTGGCGCAAAAGTCTTCCAGACTGTTGCGACTTTTCCTTGACCTTGATCCCGTTAATATGTTGTGACACTGCGTTGTGCCACAGAAGTTCCCTGCACCGCCTCCATTACGGGGCCGGGCTGCCGCAACCGCAATCTGTCTTCCGGAGGAGCGATGAACGCCCTGCGCGCCGCATGTCTGGCCCTTGCCCTTGTTTTCTGCTGCACGCCCCCGGCCTGGGGCGAAGGCTTCGCGCTCAATGAATGGAGCGCCCGGGGCGTCGCCCTGGCCAACGGCCTGGTGGGACGCGCCGATGACGTCTCCACCCTGGCCTATAATGCCGCAGGCATCACCCGGCTGCCCGGCACGCATGTTATGGGCGGGCTGGCCTTCATCGCGCCCTCCGGCAGCGTGGAAACCCGCAGGGCCGACGGCACGCGCAGCACCGCCGCCAAGCCCAACACCTGGACGGCCCCGCACGCCTACATCAGCCACCAGCTTAACGACACGGTCTGGCTGGGCATGGGCGTTTTCTCGCGCTTCGGCCTGGGCAACAGTTACAGCGGCAACTGGTCGGGCAGATACAACATGTACGATGTGGGCGTGCAGACCATTTCCTTCGTGCCCACCCTCGCCCTGAAACTCAATGAGATGTTCTCCGTCTCGGCAGGGCTGGACATCATGCATGGGCATATGTACCTGGGCACAAAAATTCCCACGGTCGCCGCCGGCACATTCCGGCGTTTTGACAACGACATGCAGCTGGAGGGCGACGGCTGGGGCGTGGGCGCGCACCTGGGCCTGCACATGCGCCTCAACGAACAATGGTCCGTGGGCCTGAGCTACAAGAGCCAGGTGACCATGCATTTGACCGGCGATGTGCAATTCGACTGGCACGGCGACAATCTGGCGCGACGGCAGGCCCATCTGCCCGAAGCCAGGGACTGCGACGCCGAGGCCACCCTGCAGCTGCCGGATTCCCTCGCGCTGGGTGTGGCTTTCAAGCCCCTCGACAACCTGAGTTTCGAGGCGGGAGCCACCTAGACGCGCTGGTCCACCTACAACGCCCTGAACATCTATATGGAAGACTACGACGCCATCAGCAACAAGGAATGGCGCGACGGCTGGAATTTCAACGCCAGCGTTGAATACAGGCCGCTGGACTGGTGGGCGCTGCGCGCGGGCTTTTTCTACGAAACGCCGGTGGTCAATGAGGAGCACGCCGACTTCATCGTGCCCACCAACGGCCGCAAGACGCTCAGCCTGGGCATGGGCTTTACGTGGAACAACTGGGCGCTGGACCTAGCCTACGCCCATGTGTGGGTCAACTCCACAGACTACGGCAGCACCGAAGCTTCGGGCATCAGAAGCAACAACATCACCGGCGGCCGTTCCAGGGATGTGTCTGCGGATATCTGCATGTTTTCCCTTTCCTATACCTTTTAGAACAAGAGGACATTGCCTTTTGCAAAAGGCGAATGTCTCTGCTCCACCGATCCGCTCCGGCGGATCGTTTTTTTTCGACTTCCATAATTATAGAAAAATTATTGACTTTTTCTAATAAATGTCTCAAGCTTAAAACTGCCCCCGAAAATCCGGGGAAATTGACTTCTGGAGGACTGTCATGAAACGCATTTTTCTCGCGTTGGCGCTTATGCTCGGCATGGCGCTGCCTTCCATAGCCGCTGCCGAGGGCACCGGCCTGTATCTTGCCCCCAAATTTCTGATGAGCTTTCAAAACACCGGCCAGATGGAGCGTTCCAGCGCCCTCGCCGGCTCCGGCGTGGACCAGTACGGCCAGTTCACGCTCGGCGGCGCCCTGGCGCTGGGCTATGACTTCTGGCCCCGGCAGATGCTGCCCCTGCGCGCCGAACTTGAGTTCGCCCTGCGCGGCAACAGCGAAACCAGCTGGGACGACGGCGGCCTCATGCGCGAAGTGAAGGGCACCTGGAACTCCACCACCCTGTTCGCCAACCTGTTCTGGGATTTCCACAACGACACCATCATGACCCCCTATGTGGGCGCGGGCCTTGGCATGGCCTTCAACTATGCCGGGTACGACTTCACAGACCGGGCCGGCAACACCTTCTCCGGCGACGAACGCACCACCAACTTCGCCTGGAACGTGGGCGCAGGCGTGGCCTTCAACATCAACGATCACTTTACCATTGACGCGGCCTACCGTTTTGTGGGCCTCGGCTACAACGAGGTCAACGTCTCCTCCGGCGGCAACGAGTACACCGTCGGCAACCGCCCCTACAACAACGAATTCATGCTGGGCCTGCGTTACGGCTTCTAGGACAGATTCACGCTGATGAACTCCGCGCCGACGGCGTCTCCCTTGCAGGAACGCCGTCGGCGTCGATGCACGCAGGTGGTCCTGTCGGTCTTGCCCTTGAGCCGCCGTATATTTTTGTGCCCAAAAACTTTTTTTCTCTTGACAATCTGCCTGTCCTTACGGTTCGAGCCTTTGCATTACCCTTCTCAAAATTGCAAGGATTCATGAGAAAAATTGAGAAATATCAAGATGCCTCTGTGGATTTTTTTAGCATAGCCTGTGAATTCTTGTGCCTCTCACCGAAAAAACCTCGCCACGCAAGCAGTTCTCGCAGGACGGCTGTCTGCGGGATACAAAAAATATACAAATATTTTAATATATTATATCGAAACACCTCTGGGGATAAAAAAATCGCAGCCTGCGCCAAACAGCGTATTATCCTCAATTGCCCGCCGGGCTTCCTTTGGGCTACAAGGCGGCATGCGCGAACGATGGTCCGAAATTTCTGAAAATCTCAAAAAAATGCTTCCGTCCGGCGTTTTCAAAGTCTGGATTGCACCGCTTACGGCGCATGTCCATGACCGGGGGCTGCGGCTTGACGCGCCCAACGCCTTTGTGGCGGGCTGGCTTGAGAGCAAGATGACGCCCGTCCTGCGGCAGGCGGCCGCGCCCGTACTCGGCCTGGAGCCGGATATGGTGGATGTGTGCATTGCGGCGGCCCCCGACACGCGAGAACAGGAAGCGGCGTCGCAGCCCACAGCCTTGACCGCCCCCCGCGACGCCGTGTCCGCCGGGAAACAACGCACGCAGGGCGTGTTGCCCATCGCGGCCGGTCATGGTCCCCTTGCCGCGACGTGGCGCTATTCATTTGCGGATTTCGTGGTCGGCCCTACCAACAACATGGCCGTGGCTGCGGCGCGCGACGTCAGCAGCAGCGGCGGCTGCGTGCGCACGCTGTTTCTGAGTTCCGCCTCCGGCCTCGGCAAAACGCATCTGACGCAGGCCGTGGGCAGGGCCATTGCCGAGGAGGGCGGCAGCGCCCGCGTGGCCTATCTCTCCGCAGAGGAATTCGCTTCGCGCTTTGTGGCCGCGCTACGCTGCCATGATGTGGAGAGTTTCAAGGCCCGCTTTCGTGACCTGGATGTGCTGCTGCTGGAAGACGTGCACTTTTTTCAGGGAAAGGAAAAAATGCAGGATATGGCCCTGGCCGTCATCAAGGGGCTGCAGGCCCGGGGCGGCAAGGTCATTTTCACGTCATCCTTTTCGCCACGCGAGTTGCAACGCGTGGACAGCGGGCTGGTTTCACATTTCTGCTCCGGCATTCTGGCGGACATCGGTCGCCCCACGGAGGCCATGCGCCGCGATATTCTGACGCGCAAGGCCAAAAACTTCCAGGTGCTGCTGCCGGACAATGTCTGCGAGCTGCTGGCCAGCCGTCTCGACGGGGACGTGCGCCAGCTGGAATCCTGTCTGAACAGCCTGATCTTCAAGGCAAGGCTGCTGCACTGCGCGCCGCGCCTTGATCTCGCCATGGAAATACTCAGCCAGTACACGCAGACGCCCTGCGGACCCGACCTGCCCACCATTGTGCGCTTGGTCTGCGAGAGCTACGGCCTCAATGAGCGGCAGCTCCGCTCCAATTCGCGCCGCAGGGAACTGGTGCTGGGCCGCAATACCGTGTTCTATCTGGCACGCAAGCATACGGAACTCACCCTTGAGGAAATCGGCGAACGCTTCAACCGCCGCCACTCCACCGTCATCAAGGGCATCACGTCCGTGGAACGGGAGCTTTCCCGGGAATCCAGCCTCGGCCGCCAGATCGCCCGCGCTGTCAGCCTTATCGAACGCAATGCCGGCATGAACGCATAGCGGCGGGCGCGCTCTGCTGTCTGTCCCCGTACGGCTCGCGGAGACTCGCCTACGGGGATTCCGGCTCCGCCGGAACCCTTTGGGCAGCGCTCTGCTGTCTGTCCCCGTACGGCTCGCGGAGACTCGCCTACGGGGATTCCGGCTCCGCCGGAACCCTTTGGGCAGCGCTCTGCTGTCTGTCCCCGTACAGCTCGCGGGGACTCGCGCAAGGCCATGCGCGCAACCTCAGGAGTTGAGAGCGCGGCTATGCCGGTTGTTCCGTCCTTTCTCCCCTCCCTTCCCCCGACGCTCCCCGGCGTCGTGACCTGCATCGGTCTGACCATTACCGCTGACCCGGCCTGGCTGGAGGCCTGCCGTCCCTTCGTCATTGGCGAAGAACTGGCGCAGGCGCGGCGGTACGCGCGCCTGGCCGACAGCGTCAAGCACCTGGCAGGACGGGCGCTGGCGCGTCAGGCCCTGCGGGCTACCTTCGGCCAGGACGCTGCGGCTCCCTTTGCGCTCACGCCCTACGGCAAACCGTATTGTCCGCGCTGTGGAGCGCATTTTTCCATTTCCCATTCCGGCGAACAGGTCTGGCTTGCCGTCTGCCGGGAGGGGCCGGTGGGCGTCGATGTCGAGGCAATGCGTCCCCTGCCCGAACTGGCGGAACTGGCGGCCCGGCTGCACCCCCGGGAACAGGCGCACATCCTGTCCGAAGCTGCGGACGCACGTGCGGAGGCCTTCTATCGCTGCTGGACGCGCAAGGAAGCCGTTCTCAAGGCCCTGGGCCGCGGGCTGAGCCTGCCGCTGGACAGTTTTGCGGTGGATGCGGGTTCCGGCCATGCGGGTTGGATTGTATCGCTTCCCGCCGTGCCGCCGGCCGCTGTGCCGCTCCCGCCGGAACAGAAGGCGACGCGCGCTGCGCTCTCCACGCCTGCGCAGTGGACAAGCTGCGACCTCAACGCGGGCGCGGCCTACCACTGCAGCGTGGCGGCAGCCGCACCGGGGCTCGCCATACGCGTTCTGCGCATTCCCGCGCCTCCCTCCGGCACGGCGTGAAGCCGCGTCGCGCGTCACAGGCGCAAAGGTCTGCCCCCCCGGCCGGACGCAGCAGCACGTTGACGCTGCGAGGGCTGAGGGAGACTGCTTCAAGGGCTCCGGGGCGCGTCCGTCGCCGGAAAGGCGATACGGACAGCATGGGCTGCATGGACATGCAGCCCTCCCTTACACGGTGATGGATGTCGCTACAAAGGAGCCGGGGGCAAGCGCTGTGGGCATGACGCCCCGCATGGACATGTCGGCATAGACTTGGGCGGCGTGGGCCTGCTCGCGGGCCTGCGCGCGCGTCATGCCGCCGTGCCGCGCCTCTTCCTCCACGATTTCCGCCGTGGCGAAGGAAGCCGCGGGCGCATCCCCCCCCGCCCGCCCGGCGGAACTGCGCCCCGTCGCTCCCGGGGCAGCGCCCGCCGAACCGCCGGAAGCTTCTTCCGCCTCCCGGCGGTGTTCCTTCTGCACGTCGCGCGCGGCTTCTGCGGACATGGCGGCGGCTTCCGCCGCTACCTGCCTGTCCTGCCCGGAGGGCTGACCGGGAGCCGTGGCGGCGCGACGCACCTGTTCGGCCTTCTGCTGCGTGGCTTCCGGGTCGCCCGGCACGGCGGAGACGTCAATGTCCACATGTCCGCCGATGGCGTATTGCCGGCCGTCCGGCCCCTTCTGGTAGGTATAGTGCGGGCCGCCGCTGACATATTGCCCCCCGGCAGCCATATGGGCGCGCTCGTGGGCGCGGACTTCGGCGTCGCGCTGCTTCAGCTCGCGCAGCTGCGCCTCGGCTTCCGGGCTCAGGCCGAGGCTGTCGGCCCCGGCATTGTTCCGCGCGTCGCCGCCCTGCGCCGCGCCGGGCGGCAGGGCGAAACGGCCGCGCGGCCGCGCCCCGTCCTCGGCGCTCACGCCGCCGGACGACGGCGCTCCCGATACGGGCACGATACGGGGGCTGATGCTCTGCAAGGCGTCCATCATGGCTTCTCCCGACAGGGATACGGAAAGAGTCTGCTTCCCTTATCGGCAGCTGTGCGGAAGACTTGAGGGACGGTTGAAATTTTTTTTTTCAGAACTGCTGTTCAGCGAACAGCGGGGCCACCTTGTCCTTCCCGGAGAGCACCGGTTCGCGCACAGGCCAGGCCACATTGATGTCCGGATCGTTCCAGCGGATGGCCCCCTCGTCGCCGGGGCAGTAAAAATCCGTGCATTTGTAGTGGAAGTGGGCAATCTCGCTCGTCACCGCGAAGCCGTGGGCCAGCCCGGGCGCGATCCAGAGCTGCCACTGGTTTTCCTGCGTCAGCTCCACGCCGTACCACTGCCCGAAGGTGGGCGAGCCGCGCCGTATGTCCACAGCCACGTCAAACACCCTGCCCAGCGACACATAGACCAGCTTGCCCTGGGGCCGCGTCTTCTGGAAGTGCAGGCCGCGCAGCGTGCCGTAGCGCGACATGGAGTGGTTGTCCTGCACAAAGGGCAGGGCAATGCCCGCCGCCGCGTACCGTTCCTGCTGCCAAGTCTCCACAAAATAGCCCCGCGCGTCGCCCCACACGTCAGGCTTGACGAGCAGGACGCCTTCAATGGGCGTTGTTTCTACTTCCACTGTCCCAACCCCGTGTCCACCAGTTCCAGCAGGTACTGCCCATAGCCGGTCTTGACCAAAGGCGCTGCCAGGCGACGCACATCGTCGGCGCTGATGTAGCCCCTGCGCCAGGCGATCTCCTCCAGGCAGGCCACCTTGAGGCCCTGCCGCTTCTCCACGGCCTGCACAAAGGCCCCCGCATCCATGAGCGAGTCGTGCGTGCCCGTGTCCAGCCATGCAATGCCGCGGCCCATGAGCTCCACATGCAAATCACCGCGCGAGAGGTAGGCGTTGTTCACATCCGTGATCTCCAGCTCGCCGCGCGCCGAGGGGCGCACCCTGCGGGCGATGTCCAGCACGTCGCTGTCATAAAAATACAGCCCCGTGACCGCGAAATTGGACTTGGGATGCTGCGGCTTCTCCTCTATGCTGATCACGCGGCGCTGCGCGTCAAATTCCACCACGCCGTAGCGTTCCGGGTCGCGCACATGGTAGCCGAACACCGTGGCTCCGCGCGGACGCGTCATGGCCTCATGCGTGAGGTCGGGCAGGCCGTGGCCGAAAAAGACATTGTCGCCCAGCACCAGGCAGGTGTTGTGGCCGGCAATGTGGTCCTCGGCCAGCAGGAAGGCCTGCGCCAGACCCTCGGGCCGGGGCTGGACCACGTAGGAAAAACGGCAGCCCCACTGCGCGCCGTCGTGCAGCAGAGCCCTGTAGAGCGGCAGATGCTCGGGCGTGGAAATGAGGCAGATATCGCGGATGCCCGCCATGAGCAGGACAGCCAGCGGATAGTAGATCATGGGTTTGTCGTAGATGGGCATGAGCTGCTTGCTCACGCTCAGCGTCAGCGGGTACAGCCGCGAGCCGGAGCCGCCCGCCAGCACAATGCCTTTCCACTCAGCCATGACGCCCCTCCCTCTTCAGCGGCGCGGCCTGGGCGCGCCCCGCGTAATTGACGGCCAGCCAGTCCCGGTACGCGCCGCTGCGCACATTGTCCGCCCACGTCATGTTCTCCAGATACCAGCGCACGGTTTCGCGCAGGCCTGAATCGAAATCGTATTCCGGCTTCCAGCCCAGCTCTTCCCCGATGCGGGAACTGTCGATGGCGTAGCGGAAATCGTGCCCCGGCCTGTCCGCCACAAAGGTGATCAGGTCCGCATGCGGCCCCTGCGCCGAGGGGGCCATGTCGTCCAGAATGCCGCAGACCGCGCGGACGACCTCCAGATTGGTCCGCTCCGCATGCCCGCCGATGTTGTACTTGCGGCCCGGTTGCCCGGCCTCCAGCACGCGGGCGACGGCCGCGCAATGGTCCTCCACGTGCAGCCAGTCGCGGATATTGGCCCCCCTGCCGTACACGGGCAGGGGCTTGCGCTCCAGCGCGTTGCAGATCATGAGCGGAATGAGCTTTTCCGGGAACTGGCGCGGCCCGTAATTGTTGGAGCAGTTGGTCAGCAGCGTGGGCAGGCCGTAGGTTTCGCGGAAGGCGCGCACCAGATGGTCCGCCGCCGCCTTGGAGGCGGAATAGGGGCTGTTGGGACTGTAGGGCGTGCTCTCCGCAAAGGGCGCGTCCCCCGGCTGCAGCGCGCCGTAGACCTCGTCCGTGGAGATGTGCAGAAAACGGAAGGCCGCCGCGCGCTCCGGGGAGAGCCCGCGCCACCAGTCCTTGACCACGCGCAGCAGCGCGGCCGTGCCCAGCACATTGGTGCGCACAAAGGCCTCCGGGTCCACAATGGAACGGTCCACATGGCTCTCGGCGGCGAAATTGACCACCGCGTCGGGCTGATACCGCGAGAGCAGATACGCCGTCAGCTCGGCATTGCCGATGTCGCCGCGCACAAAGATGTGCTCCGCATCGTCGCGCAGCGCGGCGAGGTTTTCCATATTGCCCGCGTAGGTCAGCTTGTCCAGATTGATCACGCGCACGCCGCGCCTGCGGGCGTGCAGCACGTAGCAGGAGCCGATGAAACCGGCGCCGCCGGTGACGAGTTGGCAGGACATGTCTGCTCCTTATCCTTTGCGGATTTGAAAAGCGTACCGTACCGGCGGACAGGCGTCAACGAAGGCGCGCCCCGGCTGACGGGCCGCCGCGCTTTGACGAAGGCGCGCCCGGCAGGCTATACCGGCAAAAGCCGCAGGGGGGCAGGCTCCGGCGGCACGACGCAGGGACATTACCGTTCCGGAGGGGCGCATATGTACATTGTCACCGGCGGCGCGGGCTTCATCGGCAGCGCCCTGATCTGGCGGCTGAACAGGGCGGGCATCACCGACATTCTGGTGGTGGACAACCTCGGCACAAGCGAAAAATGGAAGAACCTGGTCAACCGCCGCTACCGCCAATACCTGCACCGCGACGCCTTTCTGGATGCGCTGCGCCGCGGCAGCTTTTCGGGCGCGGTGGAGGCCGTCGTCCACCTGGGGGCCTGCTCCGCCACCACGGAGCGGAATGCCGACTTCCTCATGGCCAACAACACGGCATACAGCATCGCGGTCTGCCGCTTCGCCCTGGAGCGCGGCGCGCGCTGCATCAATGCCAGCTCCGCCGCCACCTACGGCGACGGCGCGCAGGGCTTTTCCGACCATGTGGGGAACATCCGCCGCCTGAAGCCGCTGAACATGTACGGCTACTCCAAGCAGCTTTTCGACCTCTGGCTGCTGGACAACGGCCTGAACGACAGCGTGGCCAGCCTCAAATTCTTCAACGTGTACGGCCCCAATGAGTATCACAAGGGCGACATGCGCAGCGTCGTGTGCAAGGCCTTTCACGAGATTTCGGCCACGGGGCGGCTGCGGCTGTTCAAATCCTGCTGCCCGGACTACCCGGACGGCGGCCAGATGCGCGACTTCGTCTATGTCAAGGACTGCGTGGAGCTCATCTTCCGGCTGCTGGAGCATCCCGAAATCAACGGCATCCGCAATGCGGGCACGGGCCGGGCGCGCACATGGAACGACCTGGGCCGCGCCGTGTTCGCCGCCTTGGGGCGGGAGCCGGCCATCGACTATGTGGACATGCCCGAACAGCTCCGGGGCAAATACCAGAATTTCACCCGGGCGGACATGGGCTGGCTGAGTGAGGAAGGGCGCGCCCTGTCCCTTCCCTTCACAGGGCTGGAGCAGGGCGTGGAAGACTATGTGCGCAACTATCTGGCCGCGCCGGACCCGTATCTGGAGATGGTCTAGTCGTCCTCGGTTTCGCGCACCACCTCAAAGATGGGCGGCAGGGCGCGGATGGCCTCGATGAGCTGATAGAGCTGGGTGGCGTCGCGCACTTCCACGGTGAAATGCAGTCGGGCGCGGCCGTCCGCCTGGATTTCCATGTTCAGCCCCGTGATGTTGACGCTGTTTTTGCCCATGACTTCGGCCACAGCGGCAAGCACGCCGTGCTCATTCTTGGCGATGATGAAGATGCCCGCCTCGTAGGGCTTTTCTTCCTGGCCGTCCCAGTGCACGGAAATAAGCCGTTCCGGCTCCATGTTGGCCACATTGGGACAGTCCGCCAGATGCACGGTAATGCCCTGCCCCCGGCTGATGTAGCCGATAATGGGATCGCCGGGCACGGGATTGCAGCACTTGGCCATGCGCATGAGCACCCCGTCCACGCCCGAGATGCCCACGCCGTCACTCTTGCGGCGGGCGTTCTCCCTGCTCTCCTTGACCGTGGGCGTCGGGGGTTCGGCAGCGGCCGCCTCGCCGGGGTGCAGCACGGCATACAGGCGGTTGAGCACCTTGCGCGGCGTAGTGTGGGCATAGCCCACGGCGGCCACCAGGTCGTCCACGCTCTCAAAATTCATGTCCGCGGCCACAAGGGCCAGCTGCCCTTCCTTCATGGCCCGCGACACGTTCAGATTGACCTTGCGGCCTTCCTTTTCCAGCAGGTCGCGACCCAGATTCACGGCGTGCAGGCGCTCCTCGGTGCGCAGATAGTGCTGGATGCGGTTGCGGGCCTTGGCCGTGCGCACCAGCTTGAGCCAGTCGCGGTTGGGGTTGCGGGCCGGGTCGGTGAGAATTTCCACCACATCGCCGTTCTTCAGTTCCGTGCCCAGCGGCATGAGGCGGCCGTTGATCTTGGCGCCGGAACAGTGATGCCCCACCTTGGTGTGGATGACAAAGGCGAAGTCCAGCGGGGTGGCCCCTTCGGGCAGTTCCTTCACGTCGCCCTTGGGCGTGTAGACGTAGACCTCGTCCTTGAACAGATCCATCTTCAGCGAGTGCATGAACTCGCGCGAATCCGCCTCCTCGCCCTGACGCTCGAATATTTCGCGCAGCCAGGCGAACTGTTCCAGATCCTTGCTGTTGACGCGGCCTTTCTCCTTGTAGAGCCAGTGGGCGGCCACGCCGTGCTCGGCCTGGCGGTGCATGTCCTCGGTGCGGATCTGAATCTCGATGCGCTCGCCCTCCGGCCCGATGACCGTGGTGTGCAGGCTCTGGTAGCCGTTGGCCTTGGGCATGGAGATGTAGTCCTTGAATCGCCCGTGCACGGGCCGCCACTGGGAATGCACCAGCCCCAGCACGGCATAGCAGTCCTTGATGTCCCTGACGAGCACGCGGAAGGCCATGATGTCGTGCATTTCGTCCAGCGTCAGGGACTGGGACTGCATCTTCTTGTAGATGCTGTACTTGTGCTTGATGCGCCCCTTGACCTGCCCGGTGAGGCCGTTGCTTTCCAGCAGGCCGCGCAGCAGGGCCACCACCTTTTCGATGATCTGCTTTTCCACCACCTGGTGAAGATCCAGCCAGTGGTCGATCTGGTTGTAAATGTCCGGCCGCAGGTATTTGAAGCTCAGGTCCTCCAAATCGCGCTTCATCAGGTACAGGCCCAGGCGGTTGGCCAGGGGCGCGTAGATGTCCATGGTTTCCTGGGCGATGCGCTTGCGCTTGTACTCCTTCTGGAAGTCCAGCGTGCGCATGTTGTGCATGCGGTCCGCCAGCTTGACCATAAGCACGCGCATGTCATGGCTCATGGCCAGAATCATCTTGCGGATGTTCTCGGCCTGGGCCTCTTCCTTGTTCTCAAAGGTGATCTGGCTGATCTTGGTGACGCCGTCCACAATGTCGGCCACTTCCTCGCCGAAATTCTCGTCGATTTCCTCAATGCTGGCCTTGGTGTCCTCCACCGTGTCGTGCAGAAGCCCGGCGGCCACCGTGGGCTCGTCAAAGCCCATGCCCGCCAGGATGTCGGCCACGGCCAGCGGGTGGGAGAGGTAGGGTTCGCCGGAAAGGCGCGTCTGCCCCGCATGGTGTGTGGCGGCATACACGTAGGCCTTCTGGATCAGCTCCAGATCGGCTTCATGGTTGTTGGCCGAAACCTTGTCGAGAATTTCCTGAATACGAATCACGAGGCGCCCTGCAGAATTTGGCATTTGGGGGTATTCCGGCGGCGGACGGATGCTGCGGCAACAGGCCGGAACAGCCGGATACGGCATCGTTGCCCTTATTGCCCCCGCCTGTCAAGCGCGACGGCCTGCGCCGCAACCGGCGGACACCGCACGGACGCGCCCCCTCTTGATTGCCGGCGCAAAACCTGTCAGGTTGCCTGCGGACGGCGCGCCGAACCTGAGGACGCGCCCCTATCCTGCGCATACGGCACGGAGGGCACGGCAACAACGATGACGCTCACGGCACGACTGCTTCTGATCATCACGGCGCTGGCGGCGAGCCTTGCGGCCCTGCCCGGCGAAAGCGGCACGGCCCGCGCCGGGGAGCCTGCGGGGCGGGTGCTGCGCGAGCAGACCGTGGAAGGCATGCTCATCCTGAAAGGAGCCACCAGAAAGAACCGCTGCCTCATCGCCGTCAAAACCGGCCGGAACACCCTGACCATGGTGGCCGACAGGGACGAGCTGGCCCGGGCGCTCAGGGGCGAGGACGGCGCGCGCGCCCGCACGGGCGATTACGTGCGCGTGACCTTCGTGCGCAAACTGATGCGCATTGAGGGCATGGACATCAGCGCGAACTTTTTCCGCTCCGGGGAACTGCTTGCGGGCGATTCGGGGGGCGTGCCGACCAATATCGGCGACGCCTTCAGGGGCAGGGCCGAAATCAGGGCCTACGCCTGCCGGGGCACGCTGCGGGACGAACAGCACGACTTCGACGACGTGCGGCGTGCCTGCGGCAAGCGCGATGCGACCCGGTACCTGACGCTTCAGGCCGACGGCAAGGGCTATTACACCCCGGACAACGGCGCGCGCCGCGTGGAACTGACCTGGTACCCCGACGAATTCGAGGACGGCGTCGTCAACATTCTCAGCGAGGGCAAGCTGCACGCCTATGCCGTCTATGACGGACGCTACATGGAAGGCGCGGCCGGGCCGGAAGACAGCCTGCCCACGGCCCTGAGGCTGGAATAGCGCCATCTTCCGCGTCGCCTCCCTCCCGGCGGCGTCCTCCGCTCTCCCGGCGCGGGCCGTCGCGCCCGTCAGCCCGCGCGCTTGGCCCTCCGGCGAAATGACGGTAAGAAAAAACTGCCTTCTTGCCTTTGCGCCCGCATGCGCTAGAGTTGACGACTCCGGTCGCATGACCGCACACCCCAGCACAAGGAGCCGCACATGCATATCTATGCCGTCAACGCCAGTCCCCGGAAAAAGGGCAATACCGCCACCGTCCTGCAGCACGCGCTGGACGGCGCGCAGGCCGCCGGAAACGGCAACGTGCAGACGGAGATGCTGCACCTGTATTCGTACCGCTACACGGGCTGCAAAAGCTGTTTCGCCTGTAAGCTGAAGGGCGGGAAATCCTACGGCACATGCGCCGTGAAGGACGACATCACGCCCGTGCTGGAAAAACTGGCGCAGGCGGACGCCGTCATTTTCGGCTCGCCCATCTATTTCGGCGGCGTGTCGGGCATGCTGCGCTGCCTTGAGGAACGCCTGCTCTTCCCCTTCCTCACCTACACCGAGGGCCATGCCAGCATCGCCCCCAAAAAACTGCGCACGGCTTTCATCTACACCATGAACGTGCCGGCCCCGCTCATGGAGGAGTGGAAGTATCCGGCCCGCCTGAACATGATGGAAGGCTACGTGGGGCACATCTTCGGCAGCGAGCCGCAGGTGCTGTACGTCAACAACACCCTGCAGTTCAACGACTATTCCAAATACGTCTGCACCATGTTCTCTGCGGAGGAAAAGGCAAAATACCGGGAGGAACACTTCCCGGAGGACTGCCGCAGGGCCGAAGCCCTGGGCGCGGCGCTTGTCGCGGGATAGGGGCGGCGCATGTGGAGCGGCGACGTACGGCCGCTCCACATGCCGACGGCATTCAGATTTTTGTGATGAACACGCCGTGCGGGACGTGCCGCAGGGCAATGCAGCCCGCATCCAGCAAGGGTTTGAGAAAGGGAACGACGTCATCCGCCGACGCAAAATCATAAGCCTCAAAAAGCTCTATGGGAGAAATCAGGGGATGCGCTGCAATAAACTGTCGTATTGATTCAAGGGAAGGCGTGACGCTGCGCGGCTGCAACAGTCCCTCTGACAGTTCGCTGATGAGTTCCGCAAAGGCATTGTAGCCGATAAGCTGCTGCACCACCATACTGCTGTCGCCGTATGCGAGCATGTATGCGGGAAGCGTACGTATGCCCAGTTTCCGGCAATGCGCCAAATCCCCCTCCAGCGCCTTCTGTGCG
This sequence comes from Desulfovibrio desulfuricans, assembly GCA_015062205.1. Lineage (GTDB taxonomy): Bacteria > Desulfobacterota > Desulfovibrionia > Desulfovibrionales > Desulfovibrionaceae > Desulfovibrio > Desulfovibrio desulfuricans_D. The sequence goes on along the minus strand of SUVB01000038.1, from coordinate 42,256 downwards.
CTTCCGTCCGTGTAATGCCCCGCGAATGTCTTGGCGTCGATGCCCGTGGAGCGGGCCACTTCCAGCAATTCCGCCCAATGCGTCGTGGGCTTGCAGTCCACAATGGTCGCATACCGCAAGTTGTACAGATACAGGTCAGCCTTTTCCGGGCAGGCAAGCTGCGCCGCCTTGTAGGCGAGATTGAGCGGCAGGGACGAAATATGCTCCGTGGAGAACAGGTGGAAATCCGCCATATTGACGGGCATGCCGCTGATGTCTTCCTCGCTTTCGTAAATGCGGGCCAGCCGCCTGTTATAGTTTCTGATGGCGAAGTCCTCCCCGCAACGCAGGTCGTCCGGATCCAGCAGCGCGTGGACGTCGCGCACAAGCCCCGCCATGACATAACGGAATTCCAGCATGCCGGGGAAATGCGTTTCCAGTTTGCGAAAGACGGGCTCGCACTCATAGGACAGCCCCATCATGGGGTCGGTAAACGTCGTCATGACGAACTTCACAGGTTCACTCATACAGCATGCTCCGCATCCTGTGGGCATAAGTGTCAAAAGTCATGCCGCCGACGCCCCAGCAGGGAATGTCGGAATACTTCACGTAGATATTCCCCGGCGGGATGGTTAAGACCGCGTGGAGCAACTGCGTGATTTCCTTTGTAAGCCTGTCATAGCCCCGGTGCTGTTCATTCCCGAAAACATTCACTTCCACATAGGCCACAGGCTCGTCCCCCCCGCCGCGCAGATACAGCCGGCAACCGGACTCGATGCCCAGAAGAAGATATTTTTCATCCAGGCCGAGCGCATGGGCGACGGCCTCTCCAAAACGGGCCTTGATGCTGCATTCCTGTTCCCGGCTGACGGGAACACTGACGCGCCACAAACAAAACGGCACGGCCTTTCCCCCCTTATGCGGTTGCGGCAGTTGCGTCCCCAGTCCTGCGCCACTGCCGCACCAGCTGTAACATGTCGTCGGCCACTTCCTGCTCTTTCTGCTGATAGGTGTGCCCGGTATTTTGGATGAACAGGAGCGTGTTTTCCCTTGCCGTGGGCATGTGGCTGTTGATGTTCCGCAGAAAGCCCGCCGGGTCGCCGTACGTGAAATTGTCGTAGGTTCCGATAAGCAGCGCCCCGCTGTGCGTCATGCGCGCCGCCTGCGAAAAATCTCCGTCCGTTTCCACGTGCACGTTGTTGAGGGTGTCGGTGAACAGCCATTGCCAGGCCGTGTCCGCCACGCAGTCAATCCAGCCCAGAAGGGGGAAAGGCAGCATCTTCTGCCCGTCGCCGCGCTCCACCATGCTGCGGACGCAGGCCCTCTCTTCCTCCGTCACCCAGCTGGTGAGCCAGGTGATGTTGGCCGGGCTGAGCAGGATGAAATGCTCCACGCGCCGGTCGTGCGTCTGCGAGAGGTAGTGGAGAATCTTGTTGGCCCCCAAGGAATGCCCGGCAAGGATGATGTGCTCATAGCCCGCCTGAACCGCATGCCGCACATACGCGCCCACATCGTCGTCCGCGTCGTCAAAATTCTCGTTCCATGAGCCGATGATTTCCTCCCTGCCGGTCCTGACGTTGCGGGTGGGGATGCGCCCGAAGGCGTCATTGGTCTGCGCATAGATGAAGCCCACGCCGCCCGCGTTCAGCGTTTGCCCGATGTTGTAGTAGAAGGGATTGGAATAGAAATTTCCGTGGATGCCCGTGACGGCAATGACCACGGTATCCGCTTTCTCCCCCGCCCCCGCGAACAGCACGCCGTTGAGCAGCACGCCGCGCCGTGTGGGCACGAGCAGTTCCTGCATGGGCATGTCATGCCTCCCCGCCGCGCAGGCGCTGCACGCACTGGTGGTCGGGCGTATGGTAGCAGGCATTGCAGGAGACGCAGCGCGAGGGCCGCGTATCCCCGGCCTGCCAGCGCGCCGCAAGGTCCGGCTCGCAGATGAGCGGCCGCGACAGCGAAACAAAGTCGATGCCGTCCCTGTCCACAAGGGCGTTGACGGTTTCGAGGCTGCGCAGGCCGCCCACCAGGATGACGGGCGTCCTCACCAGCGCCTTGAGCCGCAGGGCGGCATCCCTGAAATACGCCTCATTGACGCCCGCGCGCACATGCGGGCGCGACGTGTAGTTGCCGCTGACCTCAATGGCGTCGATGCCCGCGCGGGAAAGCATCTCGCAGGCGGTCAGGAAGTCGTCTTCCGTGAGGCCGCCCTCCGTGAAATCCGAACAGTTGATTTTGACGAGGATGACGAACCGCCCCCCCACGGCCTGACGTACGGCGTCGTGAATTTCCACCAGCAGGCGCGCGCGGCCTTCCGCACAGCCGCCGTATTCGTCCCCGCGACGGTTGTAGAGCGGGCTCAGGCACTTGCTGAGGCCGAAAAAGTGCGCCGCGTGGATCTGCAGGCCGTCATACCCGGCCTGTTCCGCCCGCACGGCGGCCTTCCGGTACACATCGACAATGCCGCGCATGTCCTCCCGCGTCAGGCTGTTCACCGTTTTCAACACGCCGCGCCCGTCCGCGCCGGCCACATAGGTGTCGAGCAGGGCCGCCTGCAGGAAGATGCGGCCCCCTTCCGCATGGACGGCTTCAGTGACGCGCCGGTGCCCGGCAATGTGCCCGTCCCCGGTGAGGCGCATGGCGCCCGGCAGCTCGCCGTCATGGGGGGAAACGGAGGTGAAGCCGGAAATGATGCCGCCCGCCTGCCCCTGCGCGTACGCGCGGTACACTGCCACAATACCGTCCGTGACCATGCCGTCGGCGCCCGCCATGCCCATCCAGGTGGCCGAGCGGAATATGCGGTTTTTCAGGGGGACGCCCCTGAGCGCAACGGCGTCAAATACGCTTTTCATGGCCGCCTCCTCCGGCGCGCCGCGGGCGCGCCCGGTTTGCCCGGCCCGCGCCGGAAGCCTTTGCGACGGTTCCGGCCGGGCGGAGCGATTCTTGACTGCCATGAAAATACTATATATTGCTGGAACAGCAAGTACGCAGCTTTTTCTAACCGCAATAGTTTTTCAACCTCTGGAACCATACGGCCATGAACAAAAAATCCGCTCCGGATGCGGCCCTGCCCTCCGTGTACGACGAGAAGTGCCCCCTCATCAGCGCGCTGGAGGTCATCGGCGGCAAATGGAAGCTGCCCATTATCTGGTTTCTTTCGCGGAGCGAGCAGGTGCGCTTCAACGAACTGCGGCGGCGCGTGCGCGGCGTGACCAACATGATGCTCGCCAAGTGCCTGCGCGAACTGGAGGAGGACGGGCTTGTCCTGCGGCGGCAGCTGGCGGTCATTCCGCCGCATGTGGAATACTCCCTGACCGAACGCGCCCGCAGCCTGGTGCCCATACTGCAGAAACTTTATGACTGGGGGCGGGGCATCGCCCCCGCCCGGCAGCCTGCGGACAGGCACTAGACGCCGTGGCCGACAGGAACGCCCCTGCGCGCATGGCGCGCAGGGGCGTTCCCATCCCGTCAGGATGACGCGGGGGCCGGATGGCGTTGAGCCGCCGCTACGGCAGAACCTCCGGCCGCTGCAGCGCCCGGGGAATCCACCAGTCCTCAAAGTTGTGCATGATGCCCGCCAGGGCCGGCTCCACGCCCCGGAAACGCCGCTGCACCACCGGCAGGGCATAGGGCACAAAGAGGAAACAGTACGGCTGGTCCGCATCCAGTATCTCCTGAATGCGGCGGTACAGCGCGACGCGCTTTGCCCTGTCGGGCGTGGACTGGGCCCGCTCCAGCAGGCCGTCCAGCTCGCTGTTGCGGTAGTGGGTGAAATTGAGGCCGCCCTCGAAGGTCTGCGAGGAATGCCACACCGAATAGAGATCCGGATCCTGCGGGATGGTCCAGCCCAGCAGCACGGCATCAAAACGGCCCTTGTTGACGAACTCGCGGATGAAGGCCGCCCATTCCACCGTGCGGATGCGCACATCAATGCCCACGGCCCTGAGTTGCGCCTGCATGACCGTGGCCGCCAGGATGCGCTGCTCGTTGCCCTGGTTGGTCAGTATGGTGAAGGCCAGGGGCCGGCCTTCGCGGTCCAGCACACCGTCGCCGTCGCTGTCCGCAAAGCCGGCCTCGGCCAGCAGCCTGCGCGCGGCGGCCACATCCTGCCGCACGGGGCGCAGCGTGGGGTGATAGACCCACGTGCCCGGCTTGAACGGCCCGAAGGCGGGCTCGCCCTGCCCCAGCAGCACGCCCCGGATGATGTCTTCCCTGTTGATGGACATGGAGATGGCCCGGCGCACGCGCACATCCCTGAAGAAGGGATGCTCAAGATTGAAGCCGAGGTAGACGTAGATCGAGGCAAGGTAGCGGTATTTGCTGAAGCGTTCCGTCCACTCCGGCCCGGAGGTCTGGCGCAGGTACTGCAGGGGCGTGAGGTCCATGACGTCCAGCCGCCCGGCGCGCGTCTCCATGAACATGGTGGCATTGTCGGGAATGATGCGGTAGACGACCTCGTCGATGTGCGGCCTGCCCGCAAAATAGGTGGGCGAGGCCTTCAGGATGATGCGGCTGCCCGGCTCCCATGAGGCCAGGCGGTACGGCCCCGCGCCCACGGGCTTGCGGGCGAAGGGCGTGGCGCGGATGTCCTGCCCTTCCAGAATGTGCCGGGGCAGGATGGGGTTCATCCAGGTGGAGACGGCCCGGGCGAAATACTGCTCGTAGCGGACCTCAAAGGTATAGCGGTCGAGCACGCGCAATTCCTTGATGCGCAGGAAATCCTCCGCATAGGGGCTGCCCGTGGCCGGGTCCGCCGCCAGCCTGCAGGTGAAGGCCACGTCCTCGGCGGTCAGTTCCTGCCCGTCCTCCCACAATATGCCCTTGCGCAGCGTGAAGCGCAGCAGCTTGCCGTCTTCCTCCATGCTCCACGATTCGGCGGCCCACGGCTCCGGCTGCAGATTTTTGTCGTAGCGCAGGGGTGCTGTGTAGATCAGCCCGGCCACCTCATGCGAGGCGGAATCGGACGAGAGGTAGGGAATGAGGTTGGAGGCCTCGCCGATGGCGCCGAAGGTGATGCTGCCGCCGTCTTCCGGGCGTTCCTGCGCGTCAGGCGCAACGGCGCCGCAGGCCGGGAACGGCGGCAGGAGGAGGAGCGCCCCGGCAAGAAACAGCGCCGCCGCGTCCGGCACGGCTTTCCGCGCTGCCGACAGGATTTTTTTTGTGGAAAAGAGCAGCGTCATATTGCTTTCGCCCCCCAACCTGTGCTATTTGTCGCAAATTGTCTGAACAGAGCTCCGCACTGGAATTTCCAGCAAAATCCCACGGGGTTCTCTTGGGGAACGCATGAGCCGATCTGAACAGAGCGTCGTCCGCGACATGTGCCAGACATTTCTGCACGACAGCGTGCCGGAGTATATTCGCGACGCCGCGTACTATATCCTGTCCGAAGGCGAGGTGCAAAAAATAAATATTCAGGAAGGCGAAACCTGGGACGTGCAGGGCGTCATCCAGGGCGAGGACCTGCAGGTCTACACGCCGAGCCTGAGTTTTACCATCACGGACCGCAGCACGCGTCACCAGTGCAACTGCTCGGACGCGTTTACGGGCATCTGCCGCCATGTGGCGGCGCTGGCCCTGCGCCTGGCCGAAGAGCTGCGCAAGGAGCAGGGCGACCCGGAAGAAACCCCGCCCCCCAGCACGGACTGGAAACAGAGCTTCCGCAATTTCTTCTCCACGGACATGGAGCCGGAACCGGGCCGCCACTACCTCATCTTCCGCTTTGAACCGGAACAGGGGCGGCTGCTGGTGTCCTTCTTCCGCGGACGGCAGAACAAGTCCGGCCTGTCCAGCGTGCACAACGAGGTGACGCTGGCCCAGATCATCGAGAACCCGGAGTGGAGCGAGTTCTCTCCCCAGCTGCCGCACGTGGCCAGGCAGATCGGCCAGCACCTCGACTACTACGGGCACCGCGTCGAAATCCCGCAGGGCCTGACCTCATGGTTCTTCTGGTCCGTACGGCGGGAATACTACCTGCTCTGGAAGGATACGGACAAACCCTGCCGCATCGAGAGCACGCCCTTCGCCCTCAAGCTCAGGCCCATCCTGGACGACGCGGGCTTCCGCTTCGAGGTGCTGCTCAAGCGGGAGGGCCGCCCGCCCCTGCCCATCCGCGCCGGGCGCGCCCCGTCCGGCGAGCGCGCCGGGCAGGAGAGCAGCGCCCCCGAGGACGCGCCCATCACCTTCCACGGGCAGATGCCGTTGTGGGTCTGCTACAAGCACAATTTCTATCCCGTGCAGACGGGCCTCTATCCCTCGCTGGTGCGCAACCTCATCTATGAGCGGCCGGTGGTGCCGCATGAGGACATTTCCGAATTCCTCGACCGCGTGTGGACGCGCCTGCCCGCCTCGGAACTCTACGAGCCGCAGGAATTCCTCAAGCTCATGGCGCCGGTCTTCCAGCCCGCCACCTACAACCCCAAACTCTTTCTCGACGAGGAAGGCAGCCTGCTGACGCTGGAAATCGACAACATTTACGAGACGCGCCACGGCGAATTCACGCTCAACGGCCCCAACCCCGATTTCCAGACCGGCAGCTATGCCTACGAGGGGCAGACCTATCTGGTGCGCCGCCATCAGGAGGAGGAAGCCCAGCTCATGAGCGAGCTCGCGGGCATGGACTTTCAGGCGCGCTCCACCAAGCTGTGGTTTCTGGAGCCGGAGGAGGCCATCGCCTTTCTGCTCGATTCCTATCCCCGCCTGGTGGAAAATTACCGCGTCTACGGCGAGAAGGCGCTCTCGCGCTACAAGGTGCGCACCGCCGCCTCCACCATCACGGCGCAGGTGACGAGCAACGAAAAGGAAAAGTGGTTCTCGCTGGACATCAGCGTGGACTACGAGGGGCAGAGCCTGCCGCTGGAAAAAATCTGGAAGGCCTGGACGCGCGGCAAGCGTTACGTGCAACTCAAGGACGGCTCCTACACCAGCCTGCCCGAGGCCTGGCTGGAAAAGCTCGCCCACAAGCTCGCGGCCCTGGGGCTGGACCCCTCCAAGCCGCCGCAGCAGAAATTCAAGCAGTTTGAAGCCCCGGTGCTGGACAGCCTGCTGGAAGACCTGCCCGGCGCCGCCACGGATTCCTTCTGGAACAGTTTGCGCGAAAAAATCCGCTCCTTCCGCGAGGTCCGGGCCATTGAGGCGCCGAAGGGGCTCCACGCCCGGTTGCGCAGCTACCAGCTACAGGGCCTCTCCTACCTCAACTTCCTCTCCGAATACGGCTTCGGCGGCATTCTCGCGGACGAGATGGGCCTGGGCAAGACCGTACAGACCCTGGCCTTCATCCAGTACATGGCCGAAAGCCGCTTCACGGGGCCCAACCTTATTGTGGTGCCCACCTCCGTGCTGCCCAACTGGGAGCGCGAGGCGGAAAAATTCGTGCCCGGCCTGAAGCGGCTGATCATTTACGGCACGCGCCGCGAGGGCATGTTCAAGCACATTGCGGACTCGGACCTCATCATCACCACCTACGCCCTGCTGCGACGCGATCTGGAGGAGATGGAAAAGCACGAGTTCAACACGGTCATTCTGGACGAAGCCCAGAACATCAAGAACCCGAACACCATCACGGCCCGCGCCGTGCGCCGCATCAACGCGCGCATGCGGCTATGCCTCTCCGGCACGCCCATTGAGAACAACCTCTTCGAGCTGTGGTCGCTGTTTGAATTCCTCATGCCGGGCTTCCTCGGCTCGCAGCACGCCTTCCAGCGCGGCATCGTCAAGCCCATCAAGGATGGTGACGCCGAAACGCTGGACTATCTGCGCACCCGCGTGCGGCCCTTCATCCTGCGGCGCACCAAGGCCGAAGTGGCCAAGGATCTGCCGCCCAAGGTGGAAAGCGTCACCTGCTGCGCGCTGGAAGACGCCCAGGCCGAACTGTACGCCGCCCTGGCCCGCAAGCTGCGCGCCCAGGTGCTGGCCGATGTGGACCAGAAGGGCCTGGCCAAGAGCCAGATGTCCATTCTGGACGCGCTGCTGAAGCTGCGCCAGATCTGCTGCCATCCGCGCCTGCTCAAGCTGGACATGCCGGGCTTCTCCAACAATCTGCCCTCCGGCAAGTTCGACGCCTTCAAGGACATGGTCACGGAAATCGTGGAGGGCGGCCACAAGGTGCTGGTCTTCTCGCAGTTCGTGCAGATGCTGCAGATCATCCGGCAGTGGCTGGAGTTCTCGCAGATTCCCTTCTGCTACCTCGACGGCGCAAGCAAGGACCGTTTCGAGCAGGTGGACCGCTTCAATGCAAGCCCGGACATTCCCATCTTCCTCATCTCGCTCAAGGCGGGCGGCACGGGCCTCAACCTGACCTCGGCCGACTATGTGATCCATTACGACCCGTGGTGGAACCCGGCGGTGGAAAGCCAGGCCACGGACCGTACGCACCGCATCGGCCAGACGCGGCAGGTCTTCTCCTACAAGCTCATCTGCCAGAACACGGTGGAGGAAAAAATCCTCAAGCTGCAGGAGGCCAAACGCGGCGTGGCCGAGGCCATCATCCCCGGCCAGGACACATGGAAGTCCCTGACCCGCGAGGACCTGGAAATGCTTTTCGAGGTGTAGCGGCGGCACTCCGCACACTTTTGCGCCGGCACGGCAAAAGGCGGCCCCTTCCGGGGCCGCCTTTTCCATTTCCGCGCAAGGTGCGGGCGCAAGCGCCGGTTTCGGCAGAACCCGCCCTATTCCATATCTTCCGTAAGTACCATGTGCCGTGCCGCGGCCGTCTCATCCAGGCGGCGCACGGGCAGGTTCACGGGCGCGTCGTGCAGCTTCTGCGGCTCGGCGCGGCCCAGCAGCACGATGTCGCGCACGGCGTCCGCAAACTCGTCCAGCGTCTGCTTGCTCTCCGTCTCCGTGGGCTCGGGCATGAGACACTCATGCACGATGAGCGGGAAGTAGATGGTGGGCGCGTGGATGCCCCGTTCCAGCAGGGCCTTGGCGATGTCGAGGGCCCGCAGGCCCTCCGGCGCGGAGGCCACGAACTCATGCGCGCAGTGCCGGTGTCTGAAGGGAATCTCCAGCACATCCTCCAGCCGCTTCTTGAGATAGTTGGCGTTGAGCACGGCGTATTCCGAAGCGCGGGTCAGGCCTTCGCCGCCCAGACGCTGCATGTAGGCCAGCGCCTTGATGACCACGCCGAAGCTGCCGTAAAAGGGCCCGATGTGTCCCACGGACTGCGGCAGGTTCCCGTTGAGGAAAAACGTGCCGTCCTCCCGGCGCGCCACACGCGGCGCGGGCAAAAAGGGCAGCAGCCGCTCCGAGACGCCCACCGGCCCCGCGCCGGGACCGCCGCCGCCGTGCGGCGTGCCCAGCGTCTTGTGCACGTTGAGATGCACCACGTCAAAGCCCACATCGCCCACGCGCATTTTGCCCATGACGGCGTTCATGTTGGCGCCGTCATAGTACAGCAGGGCGTCCACGGCGCGCAGTTCCTCCACGATGCGGGGCAAATGCGTCTCCATGAGGCCCAGGGTGTTGGGGCAGGTCATCATCAGCCCGGCCACGTCTTCGCCGTGCTCCCTGACGGCGGCGGCCACGGCCTCCGGGTCCACCATGCCGTCGCGCGATTCGAGGTTGACCACCTCGAAGCCCGCCAGCGAGGCCGAAGCGGGGTTGGTGCCGTGGGCGGCGTCGGGGATGAGCATCTTCTTCCTGCGGCGGCCCCTGGCCCTGTGATAGGCGGCGATGAGCGTCACGCCCGTGAATTCGCCGTTGGCCCCGGCCATGGGTTGGAAGGTGAAGGCCTTCATGCCCGTCAGCTCGCAGAGCAGCTGTTCGGCCTCATAAAGGCACTGCAGCGCGCCCTGCGCCCAACCCTCCCCGCCGTCCAGCCGGGCCGTGAGCGGGTGCAGGCGGGTGAAGCCCGGCAGCGCGGCCACATACTCCGTGAACTTGGGGTTATACTTCATGGTGCAGGAGCCAAGAGGATAGAAATTGGCGTCCACACTGTAGTTCATCTGCGAAAGCCGGGTATAGTGACGCACCACGTCCAGCTCCGAGCACTGGGGCAGACGCGGGGGATTGCGGCGCAGCAGGCCGCCGGGCAGCATGTCCGCCGCCCTGGGGGCGTCGCTTTCCACGCGGCAGGCGCAGCGGCCGGGCACGGATGCGGCAAAGATGGTTTTCACAGCAAACCTCCCATGAGTTGGGCCAGCCTGTCGATCTGTTCGCGGTCATTGGCCTCGGTGCAGGACAGCAGGAGCACGTTTTCCATGCCGGGATAGTCTGCGCCCAGGGGGTAGCCGGGCGCTACGCCCTGCTCCAGCGCGGCGCGGACAACCTCTGCGGCGGGCCGGGGCAGGCGCAGGGCCGCTTCCGAGCCGTAGGGGGCGCTGTTGAGCGGCTCTACGCCCTTGAGCGCGGTGAGGCGTTCCACGGCGTAGCGCATGAGCGCCATGTTGTTCTCCGCCGTGCGCGTCAGGCCCTCCGGCCCCAGCAGGGCCATGTGGATGAGCGCGCGCAGGGCGCAGAGCGCCTGGTTGGAACAGATGTTGGACGTGGCCTTGGCCCGGCGGATGTGCTGCTCGCGCGCCTGCAGGGTGAGCACATAGCCCGTCCTGCCGTCCACGTCCGTGGTGCGGCCCACAATGCGGCCGGGGAACTGCCGGACGTGCTCCCTGCGGCAGGCCATGAGGCCGAGATAGGGACCGCCGAAGGAGAGCGGCTGCCCAAGGCTCTGCCCCTCGGCCACGGCCACGTCCGCCCCCATCTCGCCGGGCGTCTTGAGCACGGCCTGCATGACGGGGTACACGGAAATGACGCCCAGGGCCCTGTGCGCCCGCGCATGGGCGAAAAGCCCGGCATAGTCGTCCACCACGCCGAAGAAGTTGGGGTTCTGCACCAGCACGGCGGCGCAGGCGTCGTCCACGGCGGCCATGAGGGCCTGCTTGTCGCTCACGCCGTCCCGCTGGGGCACGGTGACGATGTCCAGCCCGAGGTTGGCCGTATACGTCGCCAGCATGGCCCGCCAGAAGGGGTTGACGGCCTCGTCCACCACCAGCCTGCGCTTTTTGCTGACGCGCACGGCCGTCATGGCGGCCTCAAACAGGGCGGAACCGCCGTCGTACACGGAGGCGTTGGCGCAATCCATCTCCATAAGACGGCTCACAGCCGTCTGAAACTCGAAGATGGCCTGCAGCGTGCCCTGCGAGCATTCGGCCTGATAGGGCGTGTAGGCCGTGTAGAACTCGCTGCGGCCCGCCAGGGCGTCCACGGCTCTGGGGATTTGGTGCGCGTAATAGCCTGCGCCGAGAAAGGAGATGCCGTCCGTGCGGTTCAGCGAGGCCAGCCGCTCGAAATGGGCGCAGACGGCCGCTTCGCTGCGGCCCCGCGGCAGATTGTACTGTTTGGGACGCATGGACGCCGGAATGTCGGCGAACAAATCCTCCAGACTGCGCACGCCGATGGTGGAGAGCATGTCGTGCAGCTCCCCCGGCGTATGGGGAATATAGGGCATGTGCGCTCCTTTCCGCCGGGGACGCGGCCCCCGGCGTCATCAGAAAAAGGGATATGCGCGGCACGGATGCGCGCTTCCGGCGGTCCGCAGCAGGCCGCGCGAACTGCGGCGCTGTGCGGCGCGCATGCCTTGCCGCCCGCAAGCGGCATCCGCGCCTGTTGCGCTAGCGTTCGGCGGCGCAATGCGCCTCATAGGCCGTTGCGTCCATGAGGCCCTCCGGCGCGCCGGCGGGTTTCACGCGCACCAGCCAGCCCTTGCCGTAGGGATCGCTGTTGCAGAGTTCGGGATTGCCCTCCAGCGCCCCGTTGACGGCAACCACCTCGCCCGCCACCGGCGAAACAAGGTCACTGGCGGCCTTCACCGATTCGATGGAGCCGAATTCCTTTTCCGCCTCCAGCGTGTCGCCCACCGCGGGCAGTTCCACATAGGTGATGTCGCCAAGGGATTCTTGGGCGAAGGCCGTGATGCCCACCACGGCCTCGCCGCCTTCCATGCGGCACCACTCGTGCGTCTTGCTGTACAACAGGTCTGCGGGATTGGCTGCCATTGCATTCTCCTGAACTATGGTAAAAAGATTGTTGCAAACCGACGGCTCACAGCTTTATGCGGGCCGTTCCCTGCGTGTAGAAGGGAAGCTCCACCCTGCGGGCGGGCAACTCCGCCCTGGCGGCGCGCACCGTGAAGCGTTCACTCTCGGCGTGGGCGGCATCCGCCCAGGCGAAGGCGATGACGCAGCCCAACGACGGCGCGAAGGAGCCGCTGGTCACGCGGCCCACGGCCGTGCCGTCGGGCAGGGCCAGCACATCGCCGTGGCGGGCGGCCCGGCGGCCCTCAATGCGCAGGGGCACAAGCCTTTCCCTGACCCCGGCCGCGCCTTCACGGCCCACGTAGTCGGCCGTGCTCGTGAGCATGCGGCCCATGCCCGCCTCGGCGGGCGTGTGCTCCGCGTCGAGTTCATGCCCGTACAGGGGCAGGCCCGCCTCCAGACGCAGGGTGTCGCGCGCGCCGAGGCCCGCGGGTTTCACGCGCGCGTCGGCCAGCAGGGCCTCCCAGAAGGCTTCGGTTTTCTCCGCGGGCACATAGAGCTCATAGCCCAGTTCGCCGGTGTAGCCCGTGCGGCTGACCAGCAGGGACGCGCCCTGCCATGTCGTCGTACGGAAGGCGAAGTAGCCGAGATCATGAAAATTCTCTCCCAGCATCGCTTCCAGCGCATCCAGCGAGTCCGGCCCCTGCAGATCCACCTTGCCGGTGGCTTCCGAAATGTCGGCGAGCGTCACGGCCTGCGGCAGGCGGGCGCGCAGGGCGGCATAATCTCCGGCGGCGCAGGCGGCATTGACCACAACCATGAACGCGTCCGGCCCGAAACGGTAGATGATGCAGTCATCCAGCACCCCGCCCCGCTCGTTGAGCAGGAAACCGTAACGGCATTTGCCGGGGGCCAGGGTTTGCAGGTTATGGCTCACGGCGCGGCCCAGCGCCGTGTCCGCTCCCGGCCCTTCAATGCGGAATTCGCCCATATGGCAGATGTCAAACAACCCGGCATGCTGCCGCGTGTGCAGATGCTCGGCAAGAATGCCCTCGTACTGGATGGGCATGAGCCATCCGGCAAAGGGGGCCATCCTGGCCCCGTGCGCCTCGTGCCAGGCGGTGAGCGGCGTGCGCAGATCCGGCATGGAACCTCCTTGGGGGTGGGAAAGTTTGCCCGGAACATGCGCCGGCCGGCATTGCGGCGGCATGGACGGCGGAACCCCGCCGGATTTCGGGCGTCAGTCGTATGGTAGCACCAGGGCATGCAACGCACAAGGAGTTACAAAAAACGCGCTGCGCCCTTCCCCGGGGCAGGGCAGGCCGCATGCGCGCGGCGCGCTCAGGCAGTATCCAGGCCGAAGAAACGGCGGGCGTTGTCGCCGCAGCGCAGCCAGAGTGCGGCCGGGTCCTCGCCGCGGGCCGCGGCCACGGCCCGCGCGGTGAACACGGTGAAGGAAGGTTCATTGCGCCTACCGCGCCACGGCAGGGGGGCGAGATAGGGGGCGTCCGTCTCCAGCAGCAGGCGGTCGGGCGGGATGCAGGCCACGGCCTCGCGCACGTCGGCATTGGCCTTGTAGGTGACGGGGCCGGGCACGGAAATGTGCCAGCCGTTGCGCAGGATGCGCCGGGCCATGTCCGGCCCGAGGCCGAAGCAGTGCCAGAGCAGCGGCCGCCCGGCAAAGCCCGCCGCCTCAAGCATCATGAAGGTTTCCTCCTCCGCCTCGCGGCAGTGGACGACCACAGGGCGATCCACCTCACGGGCCAGGGCCAGCTGTTCGCGCAGGGCCTGATACTGAAGTTCCCTGGGGCAGTCGTCCCAGTGGAAGTCCAGCCCGATCTCGCCCACGGCCCGCAAACGCGGCTCGGCGGCAAAGGCGTCGCGCATGGCCGCGAGGTTCTCGGGAGTGCAGGTCTGCCCGTCGCAGGGGTGAATGCCCAAAATGAAAAACACCTCGGGGTGCGCGGCAAACAGGCCGCGACGCGCCGCGAAATCCTCCGGCCCCAGGAAGACGTTGCCCACCTGCGTGAGCCCCGCGGCACGGGCGCGGGCCAGCACGTCTTCACGGTCAGCGTCGAATTCCTCGCCGTCAAGATGGCAGTGGCTGTCCACCCCGCCGGGGGGCAGGGCCTGCGTCAGCGGATCGACGCGCACGGGGGATTTTTTGGACATGGCGACCTCCGCCGCATACAGTGCAGCGCGCGCGGGCAAAAGGCAAGCGCCGAACCCCGGCCGCGCCCCCGCCCGGGGCGACAGCCCTGCTGCCTGCCGCGCCGCCTCTTGCAAAACAACGGCAAAGGGAATATGCTTATTTGGTTTTGGCAGTCCATAAATTTTGATCCTTTGCCCGGGGGAATCATGCATCTGCGCAAACGCATCCTCGTCACCGGCGGTTCCGGCTTTCTCGGTTCGCATCTGTGCGAACGCCTGCTCAACGAAGGGCACGAGGTGCTCTGCGTGGACAACTTCTTTTCCAGCGCCCGCGCCAATGTGGAAGAACTCATGGACAACCGGCGCTTCGAACTCATCCGCCATGACGTGACCTTCCCCCTCTATGTGGAAGTGGACGAAATCTACAATCTGGCCTGTCCGGCCTCCCCCGTCCATTACCAGCACGACCCGGTGCAGACCATCAAGACCTGCGTGCATGGGGCCATCAATATGCTGGGGCTGGCCAAGCGGCTGGGGGCGCGCATCTACCAGGCCTCCACCAGCGAGGTCTACGGCGACCCGGACGTGCATCCGCAGACCGAAGACTACTGGGGCCATGTGAACCCCAACGGCATCCGCTCCTGCTACGACGAGGGCAAACGCTGCGCCGAGGCGCTCTTCTTCGCCTACCGGCGGCAGGGCGGCCTGTCCATCAAGGTGGGGCGCATCTTCAACACCTACGGCCCCAAGATGCACCCCAACGACGGGCGCGTGGTCTCCAACTTCATTGTCCAGGCGCTCAAAAACGCGCCCATTACCATCTACGGCGACGGCAGCCAGACGCGCTCCTTCTGCTATGTGGATGATCTCATTGAATGCATGGTGCGCTTCATGGCCTCGCCGGACGACTTCACCGGGCCCATGAACATGGGCAACCCCGGCGAGTTCACCATCCGCGAACTGGCCGAAAAGGTGGTGGAACTGACGGGCAGCGCCTCGAAAATCGTCTGCGAGCCCCTGCCCGGCGACGACCCCAAACAGCGCCGCCCCGACATCACGCTCGCCCGCGAGAAGCTGGGCTGGGAGCCCCGCGTCCCGCTGGAACAGGGCCTGAAAAAAACCATTGCCTATTTTGACGGCCTGCTGCGCAACGGCCTGGCCTAGCAGCGACGCGCCATGACGCCCTTTCTCTGGACTCTCTGCCTGCTGACGGCGGTCGCCCTGTGCTGCGCTCTGCTGGCCGTCTGCCCGCCCATGCGGGCCACGGCGCGCGCGGCCAACGCCATCGGGGCCGCCGGGGCAGGACTCGGCTGTCTGGCGGGGCTGGCCGCCCTGGCCTGCGGGCCGTGGAACGCAACCGTGACCCTGCATCTGCCCTGGGGCCTGCCCGCTGGGGCCTTCACGCTGGGCCTGGACGGATTGAGCCGCCTCTTCCTGCTGCCGGTCTTCGGCCTCGGTGTTGTCTGCGCCGTCTCCGGCGGGCTGACCCTGCGCCATGAACGCCCGGAAATGCACAACCTCGGCGCGCACTGGCTGTTCTACCTGCTTCTGCTGCTGGGCCTGGCCCTGGTCATGGCCGCCCGTGACGCCGTGCTCTTCATGCTGGCGTGGGAGCTCATGTCTCTGGCGCCCTTCTTCCTCATCGACTTCAACGACGGGGACAGCAAAGTGCGCGACGCCTCCTGGGTCTACCTGACGGCGGCGCACCTGGGGGCCGTGGCCCTCATGGCCTTTTTCGTGCTGCTGTGGCAGACCACGGGCGAGACCGCCCTCGACGGCGCGACGACGCGCGCGGCCCTGGCGCAGGCCTCCCCCGGCATGGCGGCGGCATTGTTCGTACTGGCCGTGCTGGGCTTCGGGGCCAAGGCGGGCCTCGCGCCCATGCACGTCTGGCTGCCTGAGGCGCACCCCGCCGCGCCCAGCCACGTTTCCGCCCTGCTCTCCGGCGCCATGATCAACGCCGGGCTGTACGGCATCGTGCGCTGCCTTGGGCTGCTGGCCCCTGACGGAAACATGCCGGAGTGGTGGGGCTGGGCGCTGCTCTTTCTGGGCCTCGCCACGGCGCTCATGGGCATTCTCAAGGCCGCGGCGCAAATCAACCTCAAGCGTCTGCTGGCCTATTCCAGCGTGGAAAACATGGGGCTCATGACCCTGGGCGTGGGCGCGGGCTGCGTCGGCCAGGCCTGCGGCAACGGCTGGATAGCCGTCATGGGCTTTTCCGGCGCGCTGCTGCACATGCTCAACCATGCCGCCTTCAAGGGCCTGCTCTTCCTCTGCGCGGGCGAGGTGCTGCATGCCGCGGGCACCGTACGCATGGCGCAACTGGGCGGCCTGCAGAAAAAGCTGCCCATGGCCGGAGCCGCCTTTGCCGTGGGCGCGGCTTCCATCGCCTGCCTGCCCCCCTTCAACGGCTTTGCCGGCGAGCTTCTGCTGGCGCTCTCCCTGTTGGACGGCCCCTCGCTTGCCGGGGTTGAACGCCAGATGGGCCTGCTCCTGACCTTCGCCGGGCTGGCCTGCATCAGCGGCCTTGCGGCCGCCCTCTACGCCAAGGCCTACGGCATCACCTTTCTGGGACAGCCGCGCTCCGGCTTTGCCGCCAACGCGCACACGGCCACATGGCGCACGCTCTGGCCCCTGTGCCTGCTCGCCGCCGTCTGCCTGGCCGGGGGCCTCGCCGCGCCGCAGTTCTGCGAACTGGCCGCCGGCGCCGCGCACTGCGCGCTGCCCCTGCCCGACCAGCTTTCGGCGCAGGGCGAAACCGCCCTGCGCCAGGCCCTGCACATCCTGACGGCCGTGGCCTGCATCGGCGGCGCGGCGCTGGCGCTGGCCCTGTGCATCTTCCTCTGCCGCAACGCCCTGCTGCGCGGTCGGCACACGGCATCCATGCCTACCTGGGGCTGCGGCTTCCAAGCGGCTTCCGCCCGCGTGCAATACACGGACGCCGCCTTCAGCGAACCCACGGCCAGACTTTTCGGCCGCGCCATGGGCCTGAAAGCCGACTTCCGGCAGGATGCGCAGTTCTTTCCCGCAGGCGGCGCGCTCACAGTCACAGCGCCCGACCGCCTGCGCAGGAAACTGTTCACCCCGCTGTTCCTGGCCGTGGAAAACCTGTGCAATGCCTGCAAGATCATGCAGCACGGCAAGATCCACCTCTATATACTGTACATGCTGGCCACGGTGGTGGGGCTGCTTGTCTGGGGGCTGCACGCATGAGTCCGGACCTTTGCGCCTACCTTGCGCAGTTCGGCCTGGCCCTGCTGCTGGCCCCGCTGCTGCCCGGCATCATCAACCGCGTCAAGGCGAAATTCGCCGGACGGCACGGCAAACCCGTCCTGCAAACCTACTATGACCTCGCCAAACTGCTGCGCAAGGGCGAGGTCATAAGCCGCACTTCCACTTGGGTGTTCGCCGCCGCGCCCGCCGCATCCCTGGCGGGCACGCTCTGCGCGCTGGCCCTGCTGCCTCTGGGCGGCGCGGCCTCGCCCCTGGCCTTCACCGGGGACTTCGTGCTGGCTGCCTACCTGCTGGGCATGGGGCGCTTCGCCGTCATGCTGGCCGCACTGGACACAGGCTCCTCGTTCGAGGGCATGGGCGCGAGCCGCGAGGCCACGTTCTCCGCCCTGGCCGAACCCGTGCTCTTTCTGGCGCTCATGGCGCTCACCAGCCAGAGCCTGAACACGGGGCACGGCACGGAGAGCGCCCTCACCCTCTCCGCCCTGTTCGGCGGGCAGTCCGCCGGGGCGTGGCTCACGGGCAAGCTCGAGCTGCTGCTGTTGCCGGCCGTCTTCTTTCTGCTGCTGCTGGTGGAAAACTGCCGCATCCCCGTGGACGACCCCAACACGCATCTGGAACTGACCATGATCCATGAGGTCATGGTGCTGGATCACTCCGGACCGAATCTGGCCTTCATCGTCTATGGCGCAGCCCTCAAGCTGTGGTTCTTCGCCGCGCTCATCGCCGGGCTGCTCACGCCCTCCCTGCCGCTGTGGCAGCAGGCCGCCCTGCGCACGGGCATCGTGCTGCTGCTGGCCGTGGCCGTGGGCGTGACGGAATCCGTCATGGCGCGCCTGCGCATGGAGCGCGTGCCCGCCCTGCTGGGCGGCGCCGCCGCCATGGCCGCCCTGGCCCTTATCCTCTCCCAGATGAGGTAGCGCCATGTTGCTGCAATCCTGTCTTTTCCTGCTTGTGCTGAGCAATTTTCTCATGCTGGGCACGCCGCGCGTGGCCGCCATGACGGCCCTTTCCGCCGTGCAGGGCCTGCTGCTGTCCGCGCTGCTGCTCATTTTCGGGCACGGCATGCTGGCGGCCGCCGTGCTGCTCATCAAGGGGCTGCTGCTGCCCGGCCTGCTCCGGCGCACGCTGAAGCGCCTGCCCGCACAAGCCCTCGTCTGCCCCCGCAAGGTGGTGCCGCTGGACGTGCTGGCGGGTATGGCGGGACTCGCCTTCTCCTTCTGGCTGGACGGCCGCCTGGTCATGGCGCACGGACTCTTCCCGCCCCTCCTGCTGCCGCTGGGCCTGAGCACCCTGTTCTGCGGGCTCATCCTCATTGTGGGCCGCATCAAGGCCATCACCCAGGTCATCGGCTACCTTGCGGCGGAAAACGGCATCTTTCTGCTGGGCATGCCGCTCATGACGGCGGGCACGGCCTGGTTCGAGCTGGCCCTGCTGCTGGACGTGTTCGTGGCCGTCTTCGTCATGGGCATCGCCATCAACCACATCAGCGATTCCTTCGCCTCCATCGACGTGGCGAGGTTCCGCAGCCTCAGGGATTAGGTAGCCATGCTCATCGCTCTTGTGCTTCTTCCGGCCTCCATGGGCGTCGTCATGCTGCTCTGGGGACGCGCCGTCCTCTGCCGCATGGGCCTGCCCGCCACGGCCCTGGCGCACACGGCCCTGGCCTTCGCCACGGCCCGCAGCGTGGCCTGCGGCGAAGCCCCCAGCGCGCTCGGCGGCATGCTGGCCCCGGATGAACTGGGCACACTCTTCCTCATGCTGGCAAGCCTGCTCTTCTTGGCAGTCTCGTTCTACGCCGTCTCCTATCTGCGCGAAGAGGAGCGCATCGGCGAGCATACCAACATTCTGGACCACGGGCGTTTCACCAACGCGCCCGAGCGCCGCTTCACCGCCTGCCTCTGCTTCTTCCTCGCCTCCATGTCGCTGGTGACCGCCACGCCGCACATGGGCGTGCAGTGGGTGGGCATCGAGGCCACCACGCTCTCCAGCGCGCCGCTCATCTATTTCCACCGGCACAAGAGTTCGCTGGAGGCCACCTGGAAATATCTGATCATCTGCTCCGTGGGCATCGCTCTGGCCCTGCTGGGCAACATTCTGCTCTCCGTGGCCTTCTACAGACCCGACGGGACGGAAGCCGCGGGCATGGACCAGGTGGGCTGGTTCGTGCGCCATGCGGCCGAAGGGGAACCCACCTGGCTCAAGGCGGCCTTTGTCTTCCTGCTGGCGGGCTACGGCGCCAAGATGGGCCTCGCCCCCCTGCACAACTGGCTGCCCGACGCCCACAGCCAGGCCCCGTCGCTGGTCTCGGCCCTGCTTTCGGGCGCGCTGCTCAACTGCGCCATGCTGGGCATGCTGCGCGGCCACCAGATCATGCTCGCCGCCGGGCTGGGAACGCTCTCCGGCGGCATGCTCATGTTCTTCGGCCTCTTCTCGCTGGCCACGGCGGCGATTTTCATTGTGGGGCAGGGGCACTACAAGCGCATGCTGGCCTATTCCAGCGTGGAGCACATGGGCATTCTGGCCCTGGGCATCGGCGCGGGCGGGCTGGCCGTCTCCGGCGCCATGCTGCACGCCGTCTGCCATTCGCTGACCAAGTGCATGCTCTTTCTGCTCTCGGGCAACATCCTGGCCCGCTACCACACCTATTCCAGCTATGACGTGCGCGGCATGCGCTGGACCATGCCCTTCACCGGAGCGTTGTGGACCGCCGGCTTTCTGGCCGTGGCCGGTTCGCCGCCCTTCGGCGTGTTCGTCAGCGAGCTGCTCATCTTCAAGGGCCTGCTGGCGGCAGACGCCCCCTGGTCGGCGGCGGCCTACCTGACGCTGCTGGCCGTGATCTTTGTGGGGCTTTCCGTGGCCGTGCTGCGCATGGTGCAGGGCAACCGCCCCATAGACATGCCCAAAAGCCCGCGCGAACCATTGAGCAGCGTGCTGCCCCCCCTGATTCTGGGCATGGCCGTTCTGACGCTGGGCCTGTGGGTTCCCGCCCCGCTGTGGAACTTTCTTTCCCGCGCCGCCGCGCTCATTGGCGGCTAGGCCGCCTGTTGCGAGAAGAGCATGAATACCCCGCTGCGATTCAACTATACAAAAGCCGTTGCCCTGGCCGATGTGCCTGCCGTTTCGGACAAGGAACTGGGCGGCTGCGCGCGACGCCTGCTGGACGACGGCTGGCGTCTGCTGGCCCTGTTCGGCCTGCCGTACCCCGGCGGGGAACACTCCGCGGGCCTGTGCTGCGTGCTGGCGCATGACCGTTCGGGCACGCTGGCGGCCCTGCGCACGGAGCCGCTGCAGAGCTTCACCGCGCTGACGCCCGCCTGCCCGCAGGCCCATCTGTTTGAGCGGGAGATTTTCGAGCAATGGGGCGTGACCCCCGAAGGGCACCCCTGGCTCAAGCGTGTGCGCCGCATTCCCGACGAGGCCGAAGCCCGTGCCCGTGATCGGGCCGAAGGCCGCGCCTCGGCCGCAACCGCGCAGGACGGTATCCGCCCCTTCCATTTTTACCGCGTGAGCGGCGAAGAAGTGCACGAGGTGGCCGTGGGGCCGGTGCACGCGGGCGTCATTGAGCCGGGGCACTTCCGCTTCCAGTGCTACGGCGAAAACGTGCTGCATCTGGAAATTGCACTGGGCTACCAGCACCGGGGCGTGGAGGCCATGCTCGTCAACGGCCCCCGCGCGCGCTGCCTGCCCCTGCTGGAATGCGCGGCGGGCGACACCAGCGTGGGGCACGCCACGGCCCACTGCGTGCTGCTGGAGCGCCTGACCGGGCTGGCCGTGCCCCGTCGCGCCCAGCTTGTTCGGCGCATCGGGCTGGAACTGGAACGCCTGGCCAACCATACGGGCGATTTGGGGGCCATTGGCGGCGACACGGGCTTTCTGCCCACCTCCTCATGGAACGGACGCATTCGCGGCGACTTTCTCAATCTCACCGCCGCCCTGTGCGGCAACCGCTTCGGACGCGGCCTGCTGCGTCCCGGCGGCGCGGACTTCGACCTCGCTCCCGCCGAGTGCGCCGACATGCGGGAACGCCTGCGGGCGGCCGGACGCGACGCGCGCGGCGCCGTGGATGTGATGCTGCACGCCCACAGCGTGCTGGAACGCTGCACCGGCGTCGGCGCGCTGGATGCGGACACCGCGCGGGCTCTGGGACTGGTGGGTGTGGCCGCGCGGGCCTGCGGGCTGGAACTGGACGCCCGCCGCTTCGCCGCGCTTTCGGACCTGCCCTGCGAGGCATGGGCTCCGCGCTGCGAACGCACGGGCGATGTGCTGGCCCGCGCGCTCGTGCGCAGCCGCGAGCTGGACGACTCCCTGCGCATGGCGGAAGCCGACCTGGAGGCGCTGGCGATCCTGCCCGACGCCGACACGCTCGCGCCGGACGCCGCCCGCGCGACAGCCGCCCTGCCGCCGGGCATGCTGGCCGTGGCGCAGGTGGAGGGCTGGCGCGGCGAGATCTGCCATGTGGCCGCCACCGGCCCGGACGGGCGCTTCCTCGCCTACAAGGCGGTGGCCCCTTCCTTCCACAACTGGCCGGGGCTGGCCGTCGCACTGCGCGGCAACCAGATCTCCGACTTCCCGCTCTGCAACAAAAGTTTCAATCTCTCTTACTGCGGGCACGATTTGTGAGGCATTGCCATGCTGCGCATCATCAAGGAACGTCTGCACCAAAAATACCGCACGCTGGACTATCCCCGCAAAGAACCCGCCCTGTCGCCCCGCTACCTTGGCCGACCGGAGCTTGCGCCCGGGGCCTGCGGCGACTGCCGCGCCTGCTATGACAGCTGCCCGACCGGGGCTCTGCTGCCCGCGCCGGGGGACGGGGAAGGCACGCCCACGCTGGACATGGGCCGCTGCACCTTCTGCGGGGCCTGCCGCACGGCCTGTCCCCGGGGGGCCTTTACCTTCAGCCGCGCCCACCGCATGGCCTCCTTCACGCGGGAAGGCCTGCTGGTTGCGCCGGGCAGGCCCGCCGCGCCGCAGGAAACGCCGGAGAAATGCCGCATCTTCCGCCGCTCCCTCAAGTTGCGGCAGGTCAGCGCCGGAGGGTGCAACGCCTGTGAGGCGGACTGCAATGTGCTCGGCACGCTGGTCTATGATCTGGGGCGCTTCGGCATTGATTTCGTGGCCTCGCCCCGACACGCCGACGCCCTGCTGGTGACCGGCCCCGTCACCGAAAACATGCGCTTGGCGCTGCTGGATACCTGGCAGGCCATGCCCGAACCCCGCCTCGTCATTGCCGTGGGAGCCTGTGCCGTTTCCGGCGGGCTGTTCCACGGCAGCCCGCAGTGCCGTAACGGCGTTGCCTCCGTGCTGCCCGTGGACATGTTCATCCCCGGCTGCCCCCCCAATCCTTGGACCATTCTGGACGGCCTGCTGGCGCTGAAAAAGTGAGGCCCCCGCCGGCGCGCACAGCGTACGGCGCCGCCGCAAGCCACCGCATGGCCCGGGCGCAGGCGACGCCCGCGCCGCCGCGCCCATGCTGCAGCGGGCGGCCTTGCCATTCTGCAGGGAATGACTATAGTAACCACAGTGAAGCAGCAAACGCATCCGGTCGCCATCCTTTCGCCCGCGACCGACAACCCCCTTTCCGGGAGCTGTCCATGAGCATCAAAACCGTTCTGGCCTTTCTTGTCATCCTCTGTTGTTCCTTGGCGCTCGCCGTCCCCGACGCGGCGGATGCCGCCCGCATGGGCGGCGGCCGGTCCTTTGGCGGCAAACCCTTCATGAGCACGCCCGCGCCCAGACCCGCTACACCGCAGACGCCCGGCATGAACCGGCAGCAGACGCAGCAGCCCGGCGCGGCGGCCACCGCGACGCGGCCCGGCATGTTCGGCGGCATGGGCGGCCTCTTCGGCGGCCTGCTGGCCGGCACGCTCATCGGTTCCCTGCTCAGCGGGCACGGCTTTGCGGGCGGCGGGCTGATGGACATTCTCATCTTCGGCCTGCTCATCTACCTTGGACTCAAGCTGTTCGCCTCCTTCCGCAGCGCCCGGCGCACACAGCCTGCAGCCGCCGGGGCGGACGGCGCGACGCAACAATTCCGCGCCGAGGAGCCTCTGCGCCGCGATACTGTCGGCAACGGATGGGATGTGCTTCGCTCCCCGGCGCAGGACGGCGGCCAGGCCGCGTCCGCCGGGCCGCAGGTTTCCGTGCCCGCGGGCTTTGATACGGAAGAATTTCTGCGTGGAGCCAAAATGGCCTACACCCGCCTGCAAAGCTCCTGGGACAAGCGCGACATGGCCGACATCGCCCAGTTTGCCACCCCGGCCGTGCAGCAGGTTGTGCGCGAGCAGATGGCGGCCGATCCCAACCCGAGCAGGACGGAAATCCTGCTGGTCAACGCCCAGCTGCTGGGCGTGACCAACGAAGGCGACGACCAGTACGCGCAGGTGTTCTTCGATGTCCTGCTCCGGGAATCGCCGGACCAACAGACGCCATCCTCCGCCCGCGAAATCTGGCACTTTGTCCGGCCCATTGCCGGAGGCAACTGGAAGCTGGACGGCATCCAGCAGGTCGAGTGAGGCTGCTTCCCCTGTTACCCGTAGTACGGGCTGAAGGCCGCGGCATTCAGCCCGTTTTTACTTCCCTTTTCCTGCCCACACGGAGCCGAGATGACCAACTACGTCCAGAAGCATGACAAACTCATGCGATACCTCGATATGACCATCGAAACAGCCACTCCGGAGTATTCCAAAGTCACCATGCCCATTACCGAAAACCACAGGAACGGCATGGGCGTGGCGCACGGCGGGGCCATTTTCGCCCTGGCCGATGTGGCCTTCGGTTCGGCGGCCAATGCGGGCAAAACCTGCGGCGTGGTCAGCCTGAACAGCTCCATTGAATTTCTGCGGCCCGGCAAGGTTTCGCCGCTGACGGCCGAAGCCTTTGTGGTGCGGGACGGCAAGCATATTCTCAGCTATGACGTGAAGGTGCACGACGGCTCGGGCGCGCTGGTGGCCCGTTGCATGTGCGCGGGCTTCCAGACGGAAATTCCGCTGCCGGAATAACAGGCAGGGCAGATGACTCTGCCCTGTCCCGGCCTCGAAAATACCTTGACAAGAGGCCCTGTTTTGTCTATTTAGATCGGTGCGCGGTTATGCCGCATGTGGGGAAGTAGCTCAGCTGGGAGAGCATCGCCTTCGCAAGGCGGGGGTCGGGAGTTCAAATCTCCTCTTCTCCACCAAGGATTTCAAGGGGTTATGGATGACAACCATAACCCCTTTTTCATTATCCCCGCACCATTCCCCGCACCAAATCGGAAAATCTGGGCCAATTGAGGACAAAACTGACCTACGATTTTCTCCTGTCTCCACTTCTCTCCCCTGACAAACACACGAAATCCTAACTTCAGAGAGCATCCGTGCTGAATGACGCGTTCAGCGTGAACAATCCCGAAGACGAAGATTCTCTGCCACAGCTCCGCCCGCGTTAAAAAATGACCTCCCCCAGACGCAGAAGGCGGCCATGTGGGTCTGCCCTGTCGCAGAATGCGAAAAAAATTTGCAGTTATGATCTCAATAATTTCAAAGTGATAAATTAATAACAGGGAGTGGAGAAGTAAATTCACTTTTTTTCCCCGCTGCCTCCCTCCGTTCGGTTGTGTATATGAAACAAGACGAAATGGTTCACGTAGGGAAAGGTGGTGGACGATGAGCATGGAGAGCCACGAGTTGCCGCGATGGCTATCGGAAACTGAAGTGAGCGAGATCACGGGAATTAGCCTTTCCACACTGCGCAAACATCGCTTATCGAATATCGGGATTCCCTACTACAAAATAGGCCGTTCAGTTCGTTACAAGATCGCGGACGTGCTGTGCTTCATGGAAACGAAACGGGTGGCACCACGGCGTTAGTCACCGGGTATCCGGCTGGCCTTGTTCATTGACATCCAAATAGGGAAGGGAGGAGCCTCTGTGCGCACGCTCTAGGCCCGATAATTGAACGGCGTTTTCAACATTAACATCAGGAAGAAAAATTATGACCTGGGACCAACACAATCAAGCCAAGAAGCAGAACATCATCGACCTCATTGAAGAAGGTCTTCCCCAGCATTTAGTCGAAAAAAAATCGGGGATGAGTACCAAGACCTTTTCAAAATTCTTGTCAGAAATAGTACTTGAAAATCTGGACGTCATTCAACGTTGGAAACCTCTGTTCGATCTGCAACCGCTCGAAAAGTTCCCTAAGTCGATTCAGCAGCGGCTGCTCAAGTGTCGCCGGAATCCGAATGCCGAATGCTTTGTCAGGATCGACTGGAACGATGACGACGGCAGTCTCCGCCTCTCACTGTACGAGATGGAAATAATGAATAAAGCATGTTTACAAATATGGTTAATGAGCCCAATATGGGTGTCATGTATCAGATCGAAGATATCAATCGAGCAGTCAAGGACAGCAAGGAATTTCTTAAAAATTTGAATGAACAGGACGCAAGAAGAAGATTGAATTTTGCAATTGAATATTTATCGAACATTATGCCTCAACCCCTAGAAATATCTCTCCCTCAAAATATGATTGATTTTGATAGATTGGATATGAATATCAGACGTGCTTGTTTTGATATTGCAAAAATTATTAATTGGAATTGTGAAGCAGTTCTTTTTGCGTTGATAGGTTATATAAATTCTGCAATGAGAGCCAGATACAAAATTCATATCACAGATCAATGGATAGAGAAATCTCCGCTATTTCTAATATTAATTGGGAGAGGTGGATCAATCAAAAGTGGTTTACATGAAATGTTGGCTGTGCCTTTCAATGAAATCCAGAAAGAGATTGACATCAAATATCAGGAAGAAATGAAAGGTGCAGCTGACTATAAAAAAATTGTTGACTCTGGCAGACACGAACTTGCAAAAGACTACGGCAAGTTAATAAGCCATAACTTGTTTGGCCGTAGTTCTGACATCGATATTGATCTGATAAAAGAATTAGCAGAAAGCTACCATTTTGCAAACCAAATGCTCGAAAAGGAAATATTAAAAAAATTTAACAGTATTAGATATTTAGTTTCGGATACAGGAACAGATATAAATTTACTAAAACGGATGCGAGACAGTGGTGGTGGACAAGCAATCATATCGCCAGAGATGAAGACATTTGTTGAAAGGATCAAAAAAAAGAAAATTGATGTAAGAATTTTTAATAGCGGTTATGATCTAGAAAGAATTGATTACGGGTCTGAAAGAAATTCTATATCTATTTCAGAAGCATTTTTGACAATGCTTTTTTATAGTCAGCCAAATGTAACCTTGGATTTTTTCAAAAATAATGATGTCATTAGCACTGGTTTTGGGTCAAGATTTGTTACGATATTTATTGATAAGCAACTAAATTTCTTTTCTGACACAAATTGCAATATAGAATCAGTTAGCATCTTTAACAACATAATCAAAAAAATGATTATGGAAAATATTGAAATGAGCATGAATTATAAATATTACGATATAATTCTTGATGAACAAGTTAGCCAATTATTTAGAAACTATCGCAATGATATTGAAATGTGTAAAGGCAATTATGATAATGAAGTTATTTTACAAACCTTAAATCGCTTACCGGGTTTAGCAATAAGATTTGCGACCACATTAAAAGCATTTTCTATAAATTCAAGATATAGCAGAAATCTTGATGAAACACACTTTTTATCAGGCATGGAGCTTGCAAATTATTCTTTTTATAACAAGATTTTAATTTGCAATCCTGATGAATTAGCTGCAATCGAAGATGCAAAAAAAATACTTAAATGGGCTTACGAAAATAATTATCCGGATTTTACTGATAGAGAAGTTGCACAAAGATCACCTGTACGAAAGATGCCTAGAGTCCATGCCGCTCTTGACCTGTTAGAACGGAAACAATATTTAGCACAAATTAGGACAGGAAGATTGGGTAGAATTTGTGGTTTAAATTTGAGGCAAATCCAAGCCAATTCATACCTCACATAGCATTAAATTGCCTGCTACAAACGGTTTGTAGCAGGCAATTTTATTATTGACTTGCATTATTTTGGAATAAAAGAGTTCAAAATTTTCCTTATAATTTATTACAAAAATTTGCATTAAATTTTTGATTGGATTCACTATTCTATTATTTTTGGCGTTTTGTTTCTTATCATATCTATTTTATGATGAAAAATTGTCGCAAAATATATTTGTTAATAATTCAGATTTTTAATCATAAATCTATAAATATACATTAATAGTTTATGATTAGGTATATGATAGTATCTATATATAAGACTTATAATATAAATTAATTAACAAGTTATATTAGATATATTAGATAGATATATATTGATATATACATTCTTATATAAAATTAGATTTAAGAACTAAATATGATTCAATAATAGAAGATTTAAGAACAAAAACAATTTAATAAAAATTTATGATAACATTCAATTAAAGGTGACAAATATGAAACCTAATGAAATAACGAATGAAGACATATACAAAGGTTATGCTATTAACAACGGAAAAGATTACACATCAAACTGTTTTATATCTACTCTTAATAAGATTGTTGACACAACTCTTAACATGACTGAAAAACACAGCAAGGTATTGGTAGCCAGATTAGATATTCATAAACCACAAGATAAGATAATAGAAAATCCAAATAGAAAATCAACAAGAATCAAGGAATCCTTCAAAAAAGAAATGGATAGGAAATTTAAGGATTCCTCTCATAATCCAGACATAAAGATTATTTCCACAACTGAAAAAATGGATTCTGAAAGACAAACACATGAACATCTATATATCTTAGCTAATGGCAATGCTATCCAGAATGCTTGGAGATTTCAAAATTCCTTAAATAGACATACGAAAAGAATTTTTGATTCTGATAACGATGGTTTAGTTCATTTTTGTGAAAGTAGTGGAGAAAAAGGAATTATGATTGATAGAGATAAAGACAATTTTGAAGAACAATTAGACAAGGCAATTTATGCTGGTAGTTATTTAGCAAAAACTAAAGGTAAAGATTTGTTACCCAAAGGATCTCATAAAGTTTCATCTTCTAGAAAATAGACATCATTTTGTGTTTGACATACGTGATTTAGTTTACTTGTTTTATCAGCATTTATTTCAGATTTTCAAGAAAATAATTATCAATAAAAATTGATAGTTATTGAGATAGAAAAATAACAATATAAAACTTATTTATATTCATAAAGATTGAAATTATTTATTCAAATATAATCTCTAATTGATTTCCAGTATGACTATATTGATGTTTAATAAGTAGGTTTTATTTCCAAAATTTTATTTAATATATACATATAAAAAACTAATTAAAAATCATTTCATGTGAAATAATCTATTCTCAGAAAATCATATTCTAACATCTCAATAATTCCTAAAATTTTTAATATACTTTAAATTATTCCATTTCTAACCTGATATATTTTTTTGGACACAAATATATATTCTATGAAAATCACAATTAACAATTTTACATAATTTTGAGATATTATATGACATAAACAATTTTGATTAAGGATTTCATGTTTGAGTTCTTTAATTATGATTTCTGTATGATTGTAAAAAGCACATTTCTCAAAGCAATTAAGTTCAAATTTCAAATGGCAATTACTGTTTTCCTTATCAAAACTACAAAGATAATCTTAAACCACATGGAGAATCCATTATGAGTTTTTATCCCATTCCTCAAAAAAATGATGATTCCAAATCTATTTTCGATGGTGGTGGCGATAAACCTGCAACTGAGAAACAAATTGCCTACATCATGTCACTTGCAAGGAAGAAGAAAGCAGATTTGGTTCAGATTATCGGACATAACTTTTTTGAGAAACTTGAACATGATACTACTGGATCACAGGCCAATAAAATTATTAGAACTATTAAGGATATGACAAATGCCAAAAGAAAATGAGTCCAATCATATTGATACATTTATTTCCAACTTAGAGCATGAACTTCCTTCATATTTTACACGTCAAGCTGCTTGTCGATATATAGATGGTCTTTACACTCCAAAGTATTTAGCAAATCTTGATGCCAAAGGGCTTGGTCCACAGAAGAAAATTCACATAGGAAAGAAGGTTTGCTATGAACGTAAAGATTTTCTTGCTTGGTTATCATCAAATATGAAACATACAGAAACAAGGAACTGATTATAATCCAGTTGGGTGCTTCTATCCACCCAACTGGATATTTCTTATTCTATTTGTTATTTCAAATTGAGATTCTTTATATTTTCTGGCCTCATCGTAACATTTCTTGTTTCCATAGTATAATCCCCTTGACTGTCGTTTTCATATCGTCTAGCCTAAAAAAAAATCTAGGTGAGGATAGCCATGCAAAGCGTGTGGAACCTTCAGGATGCAAAAAACAAGTTCTCGGAAGTCGTGAATGCTGCCATAGCAGGGACCCCCCAAGTGGTATCTCGGAGAGGTCAGCCAGCCGTGGTGATTCTATCCACCGATGCCTACGACAGACTCCTCAAGCAAGGAGATAATGCCCCCACTTCTTTCAGGGATTTGCTTCTCTCCATACCACAGGAAATGGACAGTCAAGAGGATGGTACTGCGCGTGCTGGTTTGCAGCTTCGTGAGGTGGATTTCTGATGTATCTACTAGATACGGTTGTCATCTCGGAGCTACGAAAGAAAGATCGCAATCCCGGTGTCGTGTCATGGTTTCAGGACAAGAAGGACACTGACCTTTTCTTGTCCGTTCTTACGATAGGGGAAATACGGCGTGGTATTTGTCAGCAGGAGACCAAGAATCGACTGCTTGCTGATAGACTGGCAACATGGCTTGACTCCATCCTCAATTTCTACGGTCAACGGATTCTTCCTGTGACCACACCCATTGCCCTTGAGTGGGGAAACATCTGCGCTCGTAGTGGAAACAACGGTGCTGACAATTTGATAGCAGCCACCGCTAAAGTGCATCACCTTAGTGTAATCACACGGAATATAAATCATTTTGATGGCGTTGGGATTTCATGCTATAATCCGTGGATATGAAGTGCTGCCGTCAGCCTAGCCTTCCCTTGAGCTTTTACCACAGGTGTCAATAATGCGCGTCTATCAAGCTGGCCCGTTATTCTCGGAGGCTGAGATTCTTTGGCACAGGGCATTCCGCGATAAGCTGGCTGCTGCCGACATCCGAGTGCTCTGGCCCGGAGAGTTCTTCACACAGCATGAGATTGAGACATGGGGACCGGATGCCCCAAAGCAAATCATGGAGAGGGACAGGGCTGCCATTGATACTTGCGATGCCGTGGTTGCCCTTCTTGATGGTGCTCAGGTGGATGACGGCACTGCTTGGGAAATCGGCTATGCCTACGCCAAAGGAATCCCAATCATAGGTATCAGAACCGATTTTCGTCGTTCAGGCGACACTGCACATTCCTGCGTCAATGCCATGATTGAAGGCAGTTGCGCTGCCATCGTTAAAGATGCTGACGCTGTGATTTTATTACTCAAAGATATTACCCAATGACCACCTTATCATTGCACTGACGGTCCGCAACCACCGCCACTGCGATTTATCCGTTCCGAGGTCGCCATGAATTTCCGCGCCGTCCTTGATTTTCTCCGCACCGATTCCCTGACCGAAAAGGAGAAGGGCACACGCTTTGAAAGGCTCATCAAGGCATGGTTCCGGGCCGACCCACGCTATGCCGAAGTGCAGGACGTATGGCTGTGGGAGGAGTTCGCACCCAAGGCGGGTTTCGAGAACAAGGATTTGGGCATTGACCTTGTGGCCTGCACCAAGACGGGTGATTTTTGGGCTATCCAGTGCAAATTCTACGCGGAAAACGCACCTATCAGCAAGGCTGCCGTTGATTCCTTCATCAGCAATTCCGGGCGGGTTTTCACCAATCCGCTAACGGGGCAACCAAACACGACCTTTGCGGCCCGCTATTGGGTATCCACTTCGTACAACTGGGGACCGAACGCCCTTGATGCCGTCAAAAACCAGCAAATCCCTTTCCAGCGCATCACCCTTGAGCAGCTTCAGGCATCAGAGGTTGACTGGGACGCGCTCCTGCGGGGAAAGCACTTCCAGCGCGTTGCCAAGGCTCCTATGGATCACCAAAGGGAAGCCTTGCAAAAAGGGCATGAGCATTTTGCCAGCCACGACCGGGGCAAGCTCATCATGGCCTGCGGCACGGGCAAGACCTACACCTCCCTTGCGTTTGTGGAGCAGGAAACCAAGGGCAACGGCACAGTGCTTTTTCTGGTTCCTTCCATATCCCTGCTGAACCAGTCGCTCAATGCCTGGATGGGCGATACACAGTGTACGATGCACCCCATCTGCATCTGCTCCGACCCCAAATCCAGCCGCAAGAAAGGCAGTGATGACGCGGGTGATGCCGTCATCGACCTTGCCCTTCCCGCCACCACAGACCCGTACATGATTGCCGAACGCTTTGGCAAATACAGGAAGCAGGGCGGGTTGACAGTGGTATTCAGCACTTACCAGTCCATAGATGCCGTAGCGGAGGCCCAGAACACCACTGCCAAGCATTTCGGCGACGCCAGCGTGTTTGACTGGATCATCTGCGATGAGGCCCATCGCACCACGGGCATCAAGCTCAAGGACGCGGAAGACGAATCCGCTTTCACCAAAATCCACGATGCCGACTTCATCAAGGGCCGGAAGCGCCTCTACATGACGGCCACGCCCCGCTTGTACGGCGAAAGCGCCAAGGTCAAGGCCAAGGAGCAGGATTGCATTCTCTGTTCCATGGACGATGAAAGCCTCTACGGTAAGGAGTTTTACCGCGTGGGCTTTTCGTATGCCGTGTCGCACGGGTTGCTGACGGATTACAAGGTACTGGTGCTGACGGTGGGCAGCGAGGCGGATATCCCCGACAGCATCCGCAGCCAGCTTGAAGACCCCGACAACAAGGAACTGAACTTCGACGCCGCCAGCCGCTTCATCGGCTGCATCAACGGCCTTGCCAAGAACATCATCGGCGACAACGGGGTTACATGGCAGACTGATCCGCAAATCATGCGCCGGGCCATAGCCTTTTGTCCCAACATCGACAAGACGGGCGACCTCCTTTCGTCCAAAAATACGACAGCACAATTCCCCCTGATTTCCCAAAAGCTGAATGCCCTTGAGCATGACGCCGGATACCACCGCCTTCAGGTCACAGCCAGGCACATCGACGGCAGCATGGATAGCGGCAAGCGCGCCGAGCTTCTGGCATGGCTGGAAGAAGACGCCACAGCGGAGGAATGCCGTGTGCTCTGCAATGTGCGTTGCCTCTCCGAGGGCATTGACGTGCCTGCTCTGGACGCGGTGATTTTCCTTTCGCCGCGCAATTCGCAAGTGGACGTGGTGCAGTCCGTGGGACGGGTCATGCGCAACTTCCGCAAGGGTGCGCCTGACGGAAAAAGCTACGGGTACATCATCATTCCCGTTGTCGTGAACCCCAAGGCCAAGCCGGAAGAGGTCATGGAAGGCAACAAGGACTTCAAGACCGTCTGGAGCATCCTGAACGCCCTGCGCTCCCACGATGACCGCTTCAACGCCACCGTCAACAAGATTGCCCTGAACAAACACAAGCCGGGCAACATCAACGTGGTGACAAACCGACCCTTTGGCTTCAGCGCAACCGAAGGCGACGGCGAGGACTCCACCGACAGGGAAACCGCCCGCCTGCTGGAAATGAAGGCGCATATCGCCCAGCAGCTCAAGCTCTTTGGCGAGCAGCAGGAGGCCATCTTCGGGCGCATGGTGGAGAAGGTGGGCAGCCGCCTCTACTGGGAACGCTGGGCCAATGAAGTCGGCACCGTAGCGCAGAATTTCATCGGGCGCATCACGGAGATGGTGGAACAGCCCGGCAGGCACAAGGAGGCTTTCGAGGACTTTGTGGCGGGCCTGCGCGAGAGCATCAACAACTCCGTCACTGACGCGCAGGCCGTGGAAATGCTGGCCCAGCACCTCATCACCCGTCCCGTGTTCGACGCGCTCTTTGCCGATTATGACTTCACCCGGAATAATCCTGTCTCGCGGGCAATGGAAAACATGGTCAACCTGCTCATAGACGCGGGCATGGAGAAGGACACGGCGGTATTGCGCCGCTTTTACGAATCCGTGCGCCAAAATGTGGGTGACATTGACAACCTGCAAGGCAAACAGACCATCATCAAGAACCTCTACGAAAAGTTCTTCAAGGGCGCATTCCCCAAGGCCGTTGACCAGTTGGGCATCGTCTACACCCCTGTGGAATGTGTGGACTTCATCCTGCATTCGGTCAATGGCATATTGCAAAGGGAATTTGGCTGCACCCTGAGCGATAAAGGCGTGCATATCCTCGACCCCTTCACCGGCACGGGCACCTTCATCACCCGCCTGCTGCAATCCGGCATCATCAGGCCGGAGGATATGGAGCGCAAATACCAGCACGAAATCCATTGCAACGAAATGGTCCTGCTCGCCTACTATGTGGCCGATGTGAATATTGAGAGCGTCTTCCATGACGTGACGGGCCGCAAGGACTATCTGCGCTACGACAACATCTGCCTGACGGATACCTTC
Source organism: Desulfovibrio desulfuricans (assembly GCA_015062205.1). Taxonomy (GTDB): domain Bacteria; phylum Desulfobacterota; class Desulfovibrionia; order Desulfovibrionales; family Desulfovibrionaceae; genus Desulfovibrio; species Desulfovibrio desulfuricans_D. The sequence goes on along the minus strand of SUVB01000038.1, from coordinate 8,401 downwards.
GAGCTTGCCAAGAAGGGCGACCAGTTCGCCCTGCATGAGACCTTCAAGGACAACTCCGAAACTGTCAAAAGGCAACGCAGGACCCCCATCCGCGTCATCGTGGGCAATCCCCCGTACTCCGTGGGCCAAGATAACACCAATGACAATGCCCAAAACCTGAAATACCCGGTATTGGACAAGCGCATTGAGGAAACATATGTGGCTGCCGTCAAGGTGACGAACAAGAACTCCCTCTACGATTCCTACATCCGCGCCTTCCGCTGGGCATCGGACAGGATCAAGGCCAACAACGAAGGCGGCGTCATCGGCTTCATCACCAATGGCGGCTGGCTGGACGGTAACGCGGCGGCGGGCTTCCGCAAATGCCTTGAGGAGGAGTTTTCCTCCATTTACGTCTTTCACCTGCGGGGGGACGCAAGAACATCTGGTGAACTCCGGCGTAAGGAGGGAGACAATGTTTTCGGCTTGGGGTCTCGTGCTCCTGTGCTTGTGACCATTCTGGTGCATAACCCCAAGGCCGCCAAGGGCGAAAAGGCCAAAATCCAGTACCACGACATCGGCGACTACCTGAAGCGCGAACAAAAGCTGGCTATACTGAAGGAGAAACGCTCCATCCTCTCCCGTGGCATCCAGTGGCAGGAAATCACGCCTGATGCGCATGGCGACTGGCTGACACAGCGCAGCGATATTTTTGAGAGATTCATTTTACTTGGGGACAAGAAGGATAAAAGCGTCAAGGAGACGTTTTTTGCTCCTCTGTATTCCAATGGATTACAGACAAATAGAGACGCATGGGTGTATAACTATTCAAAAATAAAACTGCAAGATAATGTTAAAACAACAATTAAATTTTACAATGAACAATGTGAAATAGTTAAGAAAGGTGGAGTATACTCAAATGATGCAACGAAGTTTAGCTGGTCGCGTGGTGCTGTGGCATCCGTTAATAAATACAAAAAATTTGCAGAATCTCACGGATTTTATTCAGTTGCAGATTATAGACCATTCTGTAAGATAAATGTGTACACGTCGTATTCACGAGAACTTAATCATGAACCTGGTAAAATTCCACAACTTTTCCCAACAGCAAGCAGTGAAAATAAGCTGATATGTGTAAACGGCACAGGTGGAAGTAAGGATTTTTCATGTTGTATGACAGATGCTATACCTGACGTACAGGTTATGCAAAATGGATCATGCTTCCCCCTCTATTACTACCAAGAAAACCCCAACCAGCAAGGCAGCCTGTTGGGGGATACGGCAGCGTACACCCGAAAGGACGGCATCACAGACTGGATACTGAAAACAGTGCGTGGACGTTTCGGCAATACCCGCGCCATTACCAAGGAGACCATCTTTTACTACGTCTACGGCCTCTTGCACAGCCCGGACTACCGCGCGCGTTTTGCCGCTGACTTGAAGAAATCCCTGCCGCGCATCCCCATTGTGGAACCCGTGGAGACCTTCATGGACTTCGCCCTTGCGGGCAGGAAACTCGCCGACCTGCACCTGAACTACGAAGACGTGCCGCCCTGTCCTGATGTGCTTGTCACAGGCACGGAGAGCGGCAATTTCACCGTGACCAAGATGCGCTTTGCCGACAAGGCCACCAAGGATTGCATCATCTATAACAGCGACATCCGCGTATCGAACATCCCCGCCAAGGCGCACGAGTATGTGGTCAACGGCAAGAGCGGCATCGAGTGGATACTCGACCGCTACCAAATCCGCACGGACAAGGATAGCGGCATCGTCAACGACCCCAACGACTGGGCCAGAGAACACGGCAAACCGCGCTACATCCTCGACCTGCTCCTGAGCGTTATCAATGTCAGCGTGCAGACAGTGGACATTGTGAACGGGTTGCCACGACTGCATTTTGGTGAGGATGCATCCTGACCCATGCGGGTCGTGTATGCCTGCCGCTTTATGGCATAGTGAAAAAGCCCCGCAGGTGCGGGGCTTTTTTGTCCGTTCCGTTTCAGTTTGCGAGCTTCTCCTGCTTGCCGTCGTCTGAATTTCTGCCGTACCGCTCTCACCTGGACAAAGTGCCACATTGAAGACATCGTAGAGAGTGGAAACGAAAGCTGCAGGTTGCGCTCGCGACAAAAGACCAATCGGCAATTAAAATGTAAAACGAGGAGACTCTTCAGAGGTCTCATTCATCTCGAATGCTTACATGATGACAGAATTTCGGGTTAAAAGAATACCATTCTTCGTGCCTAAAGATGGAATGTTTACTTGCGCATTGACAGCTGCGGCATTGATTGCCAGACATGGACACTCCACCGGAATTTGTAGGTTGCTCAATATACGCATTTTTATGTGTGATTACTAATAAAATCACGCATAAGTTCTATAGATTTCTTCAATTCATTTTCTGTATATTTTTTATTTCGAGTATTTTCAGGATGATGAATTTGATGTCTTATATATTCAGTTAATACTTTTTGTTCCGTTACATATGTGCCATCTCTTTTTTTTCTTATATATGGAATTGTAGCCTTATTATTTTTATATAAACCAAGGTTGTTATTCTCCTCAATAAATCCATAAAGCTCATTATGATACTCTTCAGTTATCTCAGAAAATGCAGCATAATTAATCTCATTCAGAGATGGATATGGTAATTGCTGAGGATTAACTTGTTGAATAATACTTCTATTACCATCACTATCACTAGTTATAAGTCTCAAATTTGAGTAATTGAGCTGTTTTACTATATTTGCGCTATGCGTTGTGATAATAATCTGTGTGTTTTGTGCATGTGCTAGTGATTTCAAAGAATTAATAAGCTTTTTTTGATTTTCGGTATGCTGTGATGTCTCTGGTTCCTCTATAGCATAAATAATACTTGGAGCAGAGTGCTCGGTCAATCTACGCTCTGCCTCTGCCCTAAAAAAATTTAATAATATTAATCTTTTCACTCCACTTCCGCGCTTATTGATTGGAATATTATGATCACCAGTAATGGAAACTCCTTTAAAAACATCAGCCCATTTCAAACTTGATGCAGTCGGAATAACAGGGCTAAGGCTATTGGCAACATCAGAATCCATTTCACGAAGCTTTTCTAGTGTTTTTGATGCTACTTCATTAAGTTTATTTTCAACGGTTTCAGCAATTAAAGATAAAGTATTTGTTAATCTTTCATCAGAAAGAATCTCTTTTACAGCATTCTTAAGAGGGTCTTGCACCTCATTATCGCTATCTGTATTTTTACGATCAGATTGAAAGAGAGAGAATACCGGAAGATAACATTGCAGTTTATCCCAAATTGATTTTGCATCACTTTTTGATACATCAATTTCTGTAGTTTCAAGATGTAAGTCATCTGCAAAATGTTCCCAAATTGCCTTTCGCATTTCAGCATTCTTAGTACGATCAGAACACTCAATGCTTAATGAATCCAATATCTTGCGTAATTCTGAATCTTTTTTTAAAAGCAAATCTGAACAGTTTTGATTTCTAGGATGATAAGCGCGAATATAAATCTTTGCCTTTCCTCCATTTTGATATTTTTTTACAATTTCTAGTTCTCTATTTTCGTTAAGTAAATACTCATCTTGAAGTGATGTGTTATTTGTAGCATCTATAATAACAGTACTTGGCAAATCACTAAAACATGCTGAAATTACAATTTCTTCTTCTATATTTCCATCTTGATATTTACTGACATCATCTTTGTCAATTTTTATGCAGCCAGTACCATCATTAAAAAATATATCAAGAGCCTCTAATATTGTTGATTTTCCAACATCATTTTTCCCTACTAAAACAGTCAGATCGTCAAATGCGATAGTCGTTTCATCACGATAACGACGAAAATTACGCAATGTCAGCGAAGTAATCCTCATGCTCGCCTCTCATTTGCTTGTAAGCATCAATAGAATGTCAGCTACGCCCAATTTACGCGATCATCTCTAACGACGGCAGTCCCTATTTGTCTCGGCGCACTTGCGGCCACAGAATGCCTATCTTCTACTGTCAGCATTGAGATGATCCTCCAATGCACTCAACGGAACTACTACAGAAAGCTCTCTTCCGCATCAATTTGTTCTATTTCAGCACTGTATGCGCGTTTATCGTGACCAGCTATAATAAAACGCTGAGGTAAAGTTACACTGTAGTTATTGTATAAGTGTTATATAAAAGAGTAGATTCATAACCACTATCCTACTTCACAGACAAACAATACGTGTTAGATAAGCTCACGCCCAAGGCAGCGGCTATCTGACAAAGGGAAAAGTGAGCCGCAAGCATATTGGCCACAGCCGCGAGAAGCGCAGAATCAGGCTGATTGTCCATAAACAGGTACAATACGTGACGGCAGCAATCAGGGCAAGGGGGCCACTAACCCTTGCGATCCAATGGATAGCTGCATCGCCGATTAGACTTTTATGAAAAATCAAGGCATAGGACATGAAGCCAGCCAACATGGAATATGTGCTGTGATTGGACAGCAACGAAACTCCACTTGCCCCTCATTTTCAATGGTTAATCATTGCAGCAACATCCGACATCTCGGAGGAGGATCGGATCTATTTGCGCAAGCAATGTCAGTCGAAGCTGTAAGATCAAACACATAAGCTGATAGTCTGACCTTCATATTGGTGTCACCTTCTCAGGCAGGAGCCGCAGACAAATGCGGCTTCTGCGAATACAATGTCGTCTAAAAAATCTTACGAATATATTACAACCAAGAAAAACGAGATGAGAAAGGGCATTGTGCGGACATCCGTGCGATGCCTTTTCATTTTTGAGAAAACAAACTGTCATTACTTTCCAAAAATATCTGCATGTGTCCCCTGTCGCCCTGATTCTGCATGTGCATGGGCTGATGTCCTCCATCACCGGGAGCAGACACGGCAATCCCACACAGTCCGGCAGAACCGATCACCGTCGCCGCTACTATTACCAGAATCTTCTTCATTTTTTCTCCTCGCATTTTCAGGATGTCTGTCTATGGACAGATGCCAAGACAGTTGCATACCGGATGCCATACAATTAATATGCTGAAGATATTGAAATTTAATCAAGAAATAGATGTATCCTGTGGCTAAAATTTGACCACTCCACCGCAAGGGGATGCCCGAAATTTACCCACATTTCAGCCAGAAATCCGACATCAATGATGCAAGGGCACTCTGCGGAACCGGCAGCATGACAAGGCGTACAGCGCCTCCCAGCTGATTAGACATTTACGCCGATTCGGGGCATATAAGCAAGGTTGAGCATATCAGGGGATACTCTGATACAGCCGCCCTGACGAGCCATGCCCTCCATTTCAGCGGAAATTTATGATGGACGCTATGCCCGAAGCAAAACCTTGTGCCTCATGTGGACAAAAACCGGAGATGCATCCGGAGACGCCGGAAGGACGATTAAAGCCTGTCTGGCGTATGGTCTGTATGTGCGGTCAAGATCCCTTGCAATGGAGTGTCACCCCGGAAGCTGCTGTGCGCTTATGGAACAGGATTGCTGGTCAGCAAAAAGACAATATCCCCCCAAAAACGAATCAAGAATATGATAAGAAAGATAATCTCGATTGATCTAACGCCTATCGAATACCATGCAAAGGTCTTCGGTTTCCCATATCTACCAATTACAGAAATTATCTCTTTCTGCACGGCAGATGGCGAAACAGACATTATCGAAACACTTGTTCCCCTCGTCCGCAGAGTTCCAAGCGATTCAACTGATGAATCCATCTCAAAAGTAACGACAGCCTTTTCACACAAGCAATATGCACTACAGCTTTCCGGTGCTCGTGTCATCGAATGCAGCTCAAAAAGCAGTTCAAGCTCTGTCACTGGTTATAAGCAAAGTGATGATCAACGCCTGATGCTCACCACGCTTATGCTCTGCATGAAGCTGAAACCGGACTATCTCATGCTGTTTGCTGCTGATGGTGATTTTGCACCTATGGTAGAAATTCTCCGCCATGAGGGAATACGTACAGAAGTCGTTGCACCTCTGGATTCTCTCGCTGGCGAACTGAAGCGATATGCCACAAAAATCTATGATTTTAGCGAAATGCTTGCGACTATCAAGGAGAAATTTTGGAATAATGGAGAGTTAGTGGATAGGAGGGATATGTAACAGACCGCATTCAGAATCCTGCCACTCCATAATTTCTTGCAATGCCAAATAAATTTCGCTATCGGATGGAAAAAATGATGGGGGATACATATGGACGATTATCTGAAAGAAGCTGTCGAACTGGCCCGTGCGCAAGCCAGTGTCCGCGTCATGTCTGAGGATGAGATCGCAGCCTTTGTCCAGAAACTTGCTGCCAGCCTTCGCAGCATTGCCGAAAATGGTTCCGTTGCTGAAGCCACTGCTGCCGATGCCGTGGATGCCAAGAAATCCATCAAGGAAAAGAGCGTCACCTGCCTTGAATGTGGAAAAAACTTCAAAATCCTGACGAGCCGCCATCTTTCCCAACATGGGCTTACGGCTGACGAATACCGCGAGAAATACGGATTCAAAAAAGGCGCAGCCTTGGTTTGTAAAGCCTTGCAGCGTGAACGTCGCAAGAAGATGAAGGACATGCAGCTCTGGGAACGCCGCAAAAAGCAGTAAAAACTACAAGATGAGACAAATGAGGGGAGACGGAATCAACCGCCTCCCCTCATTGTTTGACACTGTATTTATTCTTCTATCCATCAAACATGACTGAACATGTTTACATAGCCATAGACCTTAAATCGTTCTACGCATCTGTTGAATGTGTGGAACGAGGTCTTGATCCCCTGACAACAAATCTTGTTGTAGCTGATCAAAGTCGAACAGAAAAAAACATTTGTCTTGCTGTGACGCCTTCACTGAAGTCTTACGGCATTTCAGGAAGGGCACGATTATTTGAAGTTGTCCAGAAAGTTAATAAAGTAAATTTATTGCGTAAATCATAAGCTTCTCATGCTGTCTCTTCGCATCCGCAGCCGTTCCTCACCCTGTTCATCTGCACCCTGCTTGAGCATTGCCAGTATCTTCTCCTTGTCATCAGGAAGATGTCCATATACCGGCATCATATTGGAGACATTCGTAGCATCCAGCAGCGTGTGGATATCAAGTGTCTTCACAAAGGTATATAGTTCCTGTATCTTTTCTGTTTCTGTGGCTTCTACAAATTCACCTCTTCTTACTTCTTCCATAAGCGGCGTATCAGGGAAGATGGAGAGTCCGGAAGCCAGCACCCTAACAGGCGACAGATGGTTTAACACTTCCGCTGTTTTGATTGCATGCCCCATACCATAATCATGACCTCCCAGCCCGTATAAGAAGATGACGGAATAATGCATTCCCGCCTCATCCAGCTTGGAGAGCTGCTCCACGATTTCACCTGCATGATAGCCTTTGTTCATCTTGTCAAGCACCGCATCATCACCCGACTCGATTCCGAACACGATCATGTCATATCCCATTTCTTTCAATGAGTTAAGCTGCTCCACCGATTTGTTCTTTACGCTGTCAACCCGGCCATATCCGCCAACAGAAACGTCCCAGGGCAAGTATTCTTTAATCAAGTCCATGATTCTTTTAAGCCTGTTGTAGCTCAGCAGGAACGGATCTGCTCCCTGCAGAAAAATCCGCTTTACCTTCCATCCGGAATCTCTAATTTCCTGAAGATCTTCCCGTATCTCACTCTCAGGAGATACAGAAAACGGTGCTTCCTTGTAAAAGGTACAGAAGCGGCACTTATTATGTGAACAACCCGACGTTACTTGTAAAAAACAGGAACTTGCCTCATAGGGCGGCCTGACGATTCCACATGAAAAATGCATACAAATTTCTCCTTGCTTCTATATATCCTTATATCTCGTTTTATCGATATATAAGGCTTTAAATTAAACGGGATCTTCATCCCGCATAACCTGTCCACAGCTTAAATTTCGTGTCCGAAGTAGTCTGACAACGCAGCCAGGGTCTCTTCATTCCGTCTGTAATATGTCCACTTCCCGTGCCTTTCTGAAAGAAGAAGATCTGCTTTTTGCAGCATATCAAGATAATGAGATACGGTTGACTGTGATATCCCGGCTTTGTCGCGGATGCTCCCAACGCACACTCCGCCCTTCAGATCCACCACATCATCAAAATGTCCTCCCTGCGGTGGAAAGTTTTTCTCCGGTTCCTTCAACCACTCAATAATGCTGAGCCGTGTTTCATTTGATAGTGCTTTGAAAATTTCAATCTTATCCATGCCTCCAATTATATCTATTGTTCGCGACATGTCAATACCTATGCGCAAAAAAGAGGTTGATTGAGAACGGCATCGCCTTCGGGCTGGATGCGGATGCCGCCCTTGACCGGGATTTTGTGCTGCTCATGGAGGGCGTCACGGGCAATTCCCTTGCCCAGTATGTGACCAATGGCGAGGAAACCCTTGTGGTCGGCAGCT
>SUVB01000037.1 GCA_015062205.1 Desulfovibrio desulfuricans | reverse complement strand
CTGGCCTATTCTGTGGTGTTATTGGTGCTGTGTAAGACCAGATAACTCGATTGCTCAAACGTGAGGATGGATAATGAGAGATGTAAACGGAGTGACAATTTCCATATCGGCAGTAATTTTCATTTGTATCTGGATTTTTGGTGATGGATTCTGGTCTGCTGTAGAACTATTTTGCAGTAGCCCTCAAGGATTAGGAATGCTTTTTATATTTATCTTTTTAATTATTGTTGAAGTAATGTCAATTTTCCAAAGAAAATAGGTATCAGCAGAACATATCTCATAACAGGAATTATACAACATAATTCCTGTTTTCTTGATAATCTGTATGGACTCAACTCATTAGACCAGCTTGCAAATCTGCACGCCCATAAGTGCGCAATATTATCTGCCTGCCTGTCTGAAAGAATTTCTGCCATGTCCCCCGCCCGCTCTCATCGGGCCAATCCTGCTTCATATTTTGAGCCTCCTGCCCCAAATGGGCTTTGCCTATAGGTTGGCCCCGGGAAGGAATTTTTAAGGCCATAGCACTGGAATGTCCGGTTTTGTATCTCAACCCGGCCTGTAGGCGTGACCGTATCCCCGCGTTTGATATAGATATTTTCTTGTAAATTCAATAAATTGGAGGAATCTATGTGCAAACAGAATCCGTTTGACGGCTTCAATGTCATCACCATGTACACGCGGGCACAGGCAATCGCCGACGGCGTTCTGCACGACGTGACCGACACCGCCAAGAAGTGCGGTTTCCGTATTCCCGTCGCCATCACGGACACCATATGGAGCCGGTGGATTGCCGCCAGCCCTGTTCAGCAGGAATACGGCCAGTCCACAGAAGCACGCCTTTGGGATGTGTTGACGGTTTTGTACTTCCGCATAAGGGCGCTGCCCAGCAATGGCTGCGCCCCTTCAACGACAACAGCGATGCTTGGGCGACTGCCGGCCACACCCGCCGCTACGCCAACTACATGGACAACCTGGACGCCTTCGGCCTGGTGCTGCCCCTGACCTTTGACGGCGTGAAGGTGACCCCCTGGGCCATGTACGCCGCCATCGGCCCCGACACCTTCCGCAGGGGCGATGACTACTTCGGCGCCTCTGTGGGTACTCACGGCACGGACTGGGGTCATCCCTGGCACGGCATGACCGCTCTGGGCGGCGCCATGCACAAGGACGGCACACTCAGCAACAAGAAACTGAAGACCTACGGCAACGCCATCTGGGCCGGCCTGACCGGCGAAGTGACGGCGTTCGATCCCTTCCGCATCGCGTGGGATGTGAACTACGGTTCCGTGTCCTATGACGACAGCCGCGCCAACCGCAGCGGCTGGCTGGCCTCCCTGCTGTTTGAATACAAGCTCGACTGGGCCATTCCGGGCATCTACGGCTGGTATGGCTCCGGCGACGACAGCAACCCGGCCAACGGCTCCGAGCGTATGCCCTACCTCGCCCCCACCGGCAACAACGACTTCTCCCGCTTCGCCTTCTCCGGCAGCAAGATGTTCGGCCGCGAGTCCGTGCTCAGCGACAACATGGTGGGCACCTGGGGCATCGGCGCGCGCTTGAAGGACATGAGCTTCATCGAAGACCTGAAGCACACCTTCCACGTCAACTTCATGGGCGGCACCAACAGCACCACCATGGCCCGCTACTTCACCGGCAACCGCGCCGGCGATTACCTGGCCTTTAATAATGCAGACGGTATCTATGGCCCCAACGACGGTCCGCTCGGCGCAGAACAGCTGTACATGACCACCAACGACTACGCCATGGAGATCGGCCTGCACAACGCCTACAAGATGTACGAAAACTTCAATGTCTACCTCGACATGAACTACATCGCCCTCTGGATGGATCACTCCAAAAAGGTCTGGGGCAACAGCAAGACCAACGGCAGGGACGACACCTTCATGGATCCCTGGAACGTGCGCCTGTCCTTCGTGTACTCCTTCTAAGGGTACGCCCTGCTGACAGGGTTTACGGGGGGAGCCTTCGGGCTCCCCTTTTTTTGCGGGCTGCGGGCATCTTGCCATTGCCTCCCCCATTGGCTATGACAGTTTCCGGCGCGCGGCTGCACGCGCCGCAGGGCCGCTGCGGCGACGGGATGCGAAAGCGCGCGACAGCGGCTTGACCACAGCAAACCATATGCGGACAGCATTGTTGACGAAACGGCAAAAAAAGTTCCCGTGCCGGATTGCGGCGACCTGCGCCGCCACGGCGTTCGCCCTGTGCCTGCACGCGCTGCTCGCGCCCGGAGGCGCGTGCGCCGCAGAGGCCTCCGCAACGGCGGAGGGCGGCCCGGCCGTCCCCCTGCTGCTGTTGCTCACGGCTGCGCTGGCAGCGGCTGTCATTGCCCTTGCCTGCCGCAATGCGCGCTACCGCCGCATGCTGCACACAGACACGCTGACGGGCCTGCCCAGCCCTGCCCGCTTCACAGCCGCCTGCGCGAAACTGCTGGCGGCGAACCCTGAAGAGAACTACGCCCTGCTCTCCGGCGACATCCGCCAGTTCAAGACCGTCAACGACCAGTTCGGCTTTGCCAGGGGCGACAGCCTGCTGCGGGCCATTGCCGACACCCTGCGGCAGGAGGCAGGCCCCGGCGAATGCTGCGCGCGTCTTTCCGCCGACCGTTTCGCCATGCTGCTGCGCTTTCGCGGCTGGGACGAACTGCACACGCGCATCCGCCGTCTGGCGGACGCTCTGGACGCCTGGCGCGTGGAACTGGGGCTGCCGTACAAAATCTACATGGCCTATGGGGCCTATCAGGTGCGTCCGGCGGTGCGCGGCAATGTGCCGCTCATGCTTGACCTCGCCAATTACGCCCGCCTGGAGGCCAAGCGCCTGCCGGATGTGCCTGTGGTCGTCTATGACGAGCACATGCGCCGCCAGGCCCTGCTGCAGCAGGAACTCACGGGGCGTCTGGAAGACGCGCTGGCCGCCGGTGAGCTGCAGGTATGGTATCAGGCCAAGATGGACATGCGCTCCGGCGGCATCATCGGCAGCGAGGCCCTGGCGCGCTGGAACCATCCCGTCCGGGGCATGCTGCTGCCGCGCAGCTTCATTCCCCCACTGGAACGCAATGGGCTTGTATCCACCCTGGATTTTTACATTTTTGAACAGGCCTGCCGCAACCTGCGCAGCTGGAAGCTGCGCAACCTGCCGCTGCACCCCGTTTCCTGCAATTTTTCACCCCTGCATTTCCAGCATGCCGATTTCCCGCTGCGCCTGGCCGAAATTGCCAAACGCCACAACGTGCCCGCCAACCTTCTGGAAGTGGAAATTACCGAGGCCGCCATCATCCAGAACCCCGAGGCGGCATGGATGCAGCTCATCCGCCTCCGGGAGCTGGGCTTCAAAACCGTGATTGACGATTTCGGCACGGGGCACTCCGCCCTGAGCATCCTGCAGATGCTCTGCGCGGACGCCATCAAGATCGACCGGGACTTCATCCGGCGCGACCTGCCCGGCCAGCGGGCGCAGACCGTGCTCGGACACATCATCCGCATGGCCAGGGACCTGGACATGAACGTCATTTGCGAGGGTGTGGAAAACGCCGAGCAGGCAGCCATCATTATGAAACTGGGCTGCTCTGTCGCGCAGGGCTATTTCTACGCCAAGGCGGAACCGGCGTACGAATTTGAGGCCAGACTGGCCATGCAGGGCCTGTAGCGGGTCAGGCCCGCCCCAGTTCAGCCTCTGCACGTCCGTTGCAGGAGAGTTCGGCTCAACTGCGGTTATCCCGTTCCCCGGAGTGCCTCACGCGTTCCATCCCTTCAGCGACCAGCGCCATGAGCCGCGCAATCTGCGTTTCGGCCTCATAATCTTCCAGCACGGTACGACGGGCTTCGCGGCGCACCCGTTCCAGCTGTGGAGCGCGTTCCAGCACATCCGCAAGCATGTCCGCCAGCTTTGCGCTGTCCCAAAAATCGCACAAAAAGCCGTTGACGCCGTCGCGCACCACCTCGCGCACCGGGGGCGTATCCGAAGCCACGACCGGCACGCCGCAGGACATGGCTTCCAGCAGGCCCGTGGAAAAGACATGCGGCGCGGCCAGGTAGACATGCGCCGTGGAGTGCCGCAGGGCGGAGCGGTAGTCGTCCGGAAGGCATGCGCCCAGCAGGCGCACCCTTGTGCGCAGGGGCGCCTCCATGTCCGGCAGGCCCAGGGCTTCCCACGCCTCCCCGGCGTGTTCCGCCGGAGCGCGACCGCCTCCGGCGCGGCTGCCCTCCGGCCATGTCAGCACCACCAGACACCGGGGCCGCCGCTCCAGCAGGCGCGGCAGGCATTGCCGGAACTGCGCGAACCCGCGTGCCGGGTCGTGCGGGGAGGCGCAGAAGGTCACCAGTTCGCGCGCCGGCCCGTCAATGTTCCCGCCGCTCTTTCCGGGCGAGAAGTACCGCGTGTTGACGCCCGCGTGCACCACGCGTATGCCGTCCCGCAGCAGGGGAGGGTACTGTGCGCGCTGCCACAGGGACGACGTCACGGCGAGGTCGCAATCGCCCAGCGCGTTGTATTCCCAAAGGTTGCGCACGCGGGCCGGAGCGAAATCCACAGCGGCGCGCGCATTCCCACGCGCAAAGAACCCGTGCTGCTCCCGCGTGCAGAACCAGTCGCCAAAGCAGACAACATAGGCTTCAGGAAAAATGTCGCGCACATAGAAGCTGCCGCCCATGTTTGCCGAGACAAAGACCAGATCGGGTACAAAGCCGTTCCTGCGCAGGCCGAGCATGGCGTTGCCCCCCCGGGCTCCACACCGCAGCAGGCGGACGCCCTCCTTTTCCGCCGCATCTGAGCTCTCGTACGGACGCGGCGGCGCGAGCCGCAGACGGCGCACGCCGGGCAGCACGGCGGCCTTCTGCCCGGATTCCGCCAGAAAAAGCACGGTATGCCCGGCCGCGCCGTAAGCCCGGGCCAGAGCCCGAAACTGCCCGGGAAAGATGGAATTCAGGAACAGGATACGCATACAAACTCCCAATCCGGCGCGGGGAAGAGGCCGTTCTTATGCAGAGCAGCTGCGCACAGCTTTTTTACAAACAAGCGCTGCGCCGCCTTCGTTGCATCTGCGCTGTCCTCAGCCGCAGCCGACCTCGCTGTCTGTCGCAGCAAGCCGCGCCGAACGCCCACAAGGATTTCGGCAGCGCCAACCCTTTTGGATTGCGCCGAAGCAGGGCCCCCGCCCACGTTACTCCGCCCTGTCGCGGCGCAACAGCTCAAGAAAGGCCTTGCCCTCATCCGTGGCCAGCAGCTCCCGCAGGGCGCGGATGACCGCAACATCGTACTTGGGCGGCGTTGCCGAGAGGATGTCCAGAGCTTCTTCCATGCTGTGCTCCATGCGGTAGGAACGCGGGCGCATGAGCGCGCAGAAGGTGTTGGCCGCCGCCAGCACGCGGGCATTGAAGCAGATTTCCTCACCCCGGAGTCCGGCGGGGTAGCCGGTGCCGTCCATACGCTCATACATCTGGGTTATGGCCGGGAGCACGGGCAGGCCGAAATCAATGCCCTCCAGAGCCTCGCGCGCGTACTGCACATGGCCTTGCAGCTGCTCCCGTTCGGCGGCGGTCAGCGCGGCGGTTTTGGTGAGCAGGTCGCGCGGCAGCCGGATCATGCCCACCTGCGAAAGACTGGCCGCCGTGCGCAGCGTGGCCAGCGTTTCGGCGTCGCCATGCCCGAGATGCCGGGCCAGCAGCGCCGCAAGGCGGGCGGTCAGATCCGACTGCCCGCACAGATAGGCGTCCACGGCCTCAATGGCCCGCACAAGGGCGCTGACAGTCTGCGAAACCATGCGCTGAGCGCGCTGCTGGGCCTGGGCAAGTTCCGTCACGTCGTTGTAGACGGAAACCACGCCCGCAATCCGCCCCCCCGCGTCGCGGAAGGGCGTGCAGGATGCGAGGAACCAGCGCGCGTCACCGCCCACCGGCAGCGTTTCGGTAAAATCGGCATGCCCGCCGCTGTCATGCACCGCACGCGTGTGCGTCACCAGGCTGCGCGCCAGATCGCGCCCCAGTTCCGTGTGCTGCAGGCCGCGCAGTTCCTCCACAGAGCGCCCGGCCATGGCGGCGAAACTCTGGTTGGCGTAAAAGATGACGCCGTTCATGTCATTGAGCACCACGCCCGCGGAGAGGGCCGCGTTTACGCCGTCCAGAATCTGCTTCTGCTGGTTAACAACAAGATAGAGGCGGCGCATCTGCTCTGCCACGGCGCGCTCATTGCGCCCCAGCAGCGCCCACCACAGGGCCGCGAGGATGACGCCGGCCAGGGCCACGGTGAGCAGCGCGAAAAGAATGACGTTCTTGCGCAACTCCGCGTCGCGGGCCTCAAGCTGCCCCATGGAGACGCTCTGCTCCACCAGCCAGGGCAGATACGGCACGGGAAGGGCGAGGCAGTAGGCCTTCCCCTTGTCGGGCAGGGCGGGATCAACGCGCGCATCCGGCGCGAGCCTGCCCTCTTCCGTGTTCCAGCCGGGCAGATCCACCACGCCGGAAGGCGCGGCGGGGTCGATGCGCTGCAGGGCCTTGCCGAAATGCTGCAATATGGCGGTATCAAACGAGGCGTCATCTGTATGCCTGGTCGCCGCCCTGGCCACGGGCAGCACATTGCAGGTCGTCAGCAGCAGGGCGACCACGCGCTCACCGCTGGCGTCCACATACAGGGGGGCGAAAATGGGGATGGCCATGTCCATGACCAGATCGTCATTGACGCGCCGCACCGGCATGAAGACGGACTTCCTGCCGCGCAGGGCCTCCGTCAGGAAGCGCTTGCGCTCCGCGTCAATGATCGGCCCGGCCCCCGGCGTCAGGTAGACCTGCAGGTCCGTATCCAGCAGGCACGCCTCCCAGAAGCCGGTCCTGTCGACAAAGTCCTTGAGCAGGCCGCGCATCAGGGGCAGGCGCGGCGCCAGCCTGCGCAACGGGTCCACGTCATCGTCCGGCCCGTCCGGCGGCAGCTGCCCGGCCTTGCCGTCGGCTGCCGCCTGTTCCAGCTCCCGCGCCAGGCGCAGCAGGCTTTCGGCCGGGATGTGCGCGTCGTGCGCCTCTGCCGCGAACAGGCGCAGCATGTCCTGCGAGACGAAGACGTTGATCTGGTCCACAACGGCTCCGGCCCAAACTGTCAGCAGGGCCGCCTTGCTGCCGGCCTGCGCCTCCATGGACTGCGCGGTTTCGTGCAGAAGCTGGGCACGCGCGTTGTGCAGGTACCAGCGCGCGCAGAAGAAAACCAGGCAGGCCGCCAGGGCGAACAGCGCCGCCAGAAGCAGCGCCGCACGACGGTTGCGCCGGTCCGCGCCCGGGAGCGGAGAATCCTGTGGTGCCATAATGCCTTCCTTGTTCACACAGCGCTCAACGTTCGCGCAGGGCGTTCTGCTTGGCCTTGAGGATGGGCTTGAGCAGATAGTCGAGCACGGTCTTCTTGCCGATCAGGATATCCGCCGTGACCACCATGCCCGGGATGATGGGCAGTTGCTCATTGTGGTGGACAATGGCGTTCTTGCGGGTGCGCACCTTGACCACATAGTGGTGTTCGCCCTTCTTGTCCTCTATGGTGTCCGCGCTGATGGATTCCAGCTTGCCCTCAAGGCCGCCGTAGATGGAGAAGTCATACGCCGAAATCTTGACCATGACATCCTGCCCGGGGCGCAGAAAGGCCACATCCTGCGGCTTGACCCTGGCTTCCACCAGCAGGGTGTCGTCCAGCGGCACCAGATCCATGATGGGCTCGCCCGGCTTGACCACGCCGCCCACGGTGCTGATGTAGATCTGTTTCACCGTGCTGCGCACCGGGGCGCGCAGTTCCGTGCGGGTCACGCGGTCCCGCCCGGCTGCGAGGCTTTCGCGCACGGAGTTCAGCTCCAGCCGCCGCTTGTTGATTTCATCGGTGACGGTTGCGGCCTGCTCCGCGCGGCGCGAGGCGATGCGCTGCCGTGATTCCTCCGCGGCCGCCTGCGCCTTGGGGATGCCCGCAGCCAGGGCGTCAATCTGCCCCTGCAGTTCCACCACCTTCTGCTGCATGCCCAAATATTCCAGCTTGGAAAAATTGTTGCGCTGCACCAGGGCGTAGGCGGTGTTGCGCTGTTCAATGGAGAGCGCGAGGCTGCCGTCCAGCTGCTTCTTGCGGGCGGTCTGCTCCTCCACTTCGTGCATGCGCTGCGTATACTGCGACTGGAGCACCTCAATCTCGGCGTTCAGCTGCTCCATGCGGCTGCGCCAGAGATTGGTCTGGTCCCGGATGATCTGCCGGGCGCGGGCCACGGCAAATTCCTCGACCCGCCGGCCGATGAGCTGCGAGGCCCAGGCCTCAAGATGTTCCGGAAACACCGGCTGCTCGCCCTTGATCTCCGCCTCAAGGCGCACGATGGCCAGGCTGTTTTCCATGGCCTTGTTCACGGCGTCACGGTAGGCGCTTTCGGCCATCTCGTTGTCCAGCTGGGCCAGCACCGCGTCCTTGTCCACGATCTGGCCCTCGTGCACCAGCACGGCGCGCAGGATGCCGCCCTCCAGGTTCTGGATGGTCTGGGTGCGCTGCGAGCCCACCACCTGCCCCTCGGCATGGGTCACTTCGTCCACGCTGGCAAACGCCGCCCAGAGCGTCAGGCAGGCGAACATGACGGCCACGCAGACGGAAAGCGCGCGCACGCCGAAACGCGGACGCCGCGCCAGCGCGGCGTCCACCTCGTTGGCGTAAAGAATGTCGTCGGGCGTCAGCCCGTGCAGCGGGGCGTCCATGGCGGCGAACAGGCCGGGATTGACCTGCGGCTGCTCCGCCGCCCTGCCGGACACAAGGGAACACAAACGCCTGAACGTCTCCCGCAGCGAGACGGCAAGGCCCGTGTCCGGCCGCTGCTCCTCCCCGCCGCCCAGAACGACCTGACGCAGGAAGGATGCGGGGCCGCTCGCCTCCTTCTCCTGCGGCGCGGGACGCTCCAGCCCCAGAGGTTGCAGCATGTCGTCCGTCAGAAGCCGACCCGCCGTTTCCGACAGGGAGGCCTCGGGCATGGCCGGGGCGCTGTCGCCGGGCATGGGCGGCAGGGGCGCGTCCGCCGGAAGGGGCGGGGGAAAGGCCATGCCGTCCGACAGGCCGCCCCACAAGATGCCGAAAGATGTCGGATTCGCCTGCCGCGCGCTGTCGGAGCCCGCACCGCCGGAATGCGCCGCGTCTGCCGGCACGCCTTCCGCGCCCGCAGCAGGGGCGGACTCCGCGCCGGGCGTCACGACGCGGGCTTCTTCCGGCCCTTCCGGGCCAACGGGATTGCCGGAGCCGGACCCGACGCCCGCAGCCTCCGTTTCTGTCTGTGACTTGTGCATGATTCCAGTTCTCCAGGGGCCGCGCTAGCCGTTCTGCGCCGGTGTCGCGGCGCCCTCCGCGACACGGGTCATATTGCGGCGGGACTGGTCACGCAGGCGCTGCAGCACAGCGTCGCGCGGGCCGTCCAGCTTGATCTGGCCGTTCTCCATGACGATGAGCCGGTTGACGATGCGCAGCATGGAAAGGCGATGCGTCACCAGCACCAGCGTACGCCCGGCCATGATGGACTGCAGGCGTTTCTGCAGCAGCAGTTCGGAATCCGTGTCCATGTTGCTGGTGGGTTCATCCAGAATGAGCACCTCGGGGTCGCGCACCAGCGCGCGGGCCAGCGCCACGGCCTGCCGCTGCCCGCCGGAAAGCGCCTTGCCCTGCTCGCCCACCTGGGCGGCAAACCCGGCGGGGTTGTTGCGCACAAAATCCGTCACCCCCGCCAGCGAAGACGCGCGCAGGATGAGATGGTCATTGACGGTCGGGTCGCCCAGGGCGATATTCTCGCGAATACTGCCGTAGAAGAGCACCACATCCTGCGGCAGCACGCCCACGCGCCCGCGCAGTTCCGAGGCGGGAAGCTGGCGGATGTCCACATCGCCGAACTTCACGGCCCCCTCCTTGGGCTGGTACAGGCCGAGCAACAGCTTGGAAAGCGTGCTCTTGCCCGATCCCATGGGGCCGATAATGCCCACCCGCTCGCCCGGCTCAATGCGCAGGGAGACGCGATCCAGCGCCAGCCGCTCCTGATGCGGATAGGCGAAGGAAACATTTTCCATGGTGAAGGAAGGGCGCAGCATCCCGAAATCCATGCAGGTCTTTTCCGCCTGGTTTTCGGAGGGCAGCATCATGAGAATGTCCAGCGCCTTAAGCGCCACACGCGAATTCTGCAGGCGCGTGAACAGGGAGGCCATCTGCAGCAGCGGGGCCATGGTGCGCCCCACCAGAATGTTGCAGCCGATAAGCGCGCCCATGGTCATTTCCCCATCAGCGATGCGGTACACGCCCCAGACGATCATGGCCACCGTCACCAGCTGCGTGATGAGCATGGCCGACGTGACCGCCAGGCTGTTGTACCTACGCGCCTCGCTGTTGGACTTGGCGGAGAGCCCCACCACAGACTCCCACAGTTTCTGCATGCGGCTTTCGGCCATGCAGGCCTTGAGCGTCTCCAGCCCGTTGACGATCTCCACCAGCAGGGCATTCTTCTGCATGTTCTGCTTGTAGCCCGCCTCGGCAATGCGGCGGGAGCGGTTCTGCAGCAAAAGGCCCAGGCCCAGCATGACGGGTATGGCCCCTATGGACAGCACCACCAGCGGCCCGCCGATGAAGGCCGTCAGCAGCAGAAAGACGACCAGAAAGGGCAGGTCGATGCAGGCCAGCAGACTGGAAGAACTAAAAAATTCACGCAATTGTTCAAATTCGCGCAGATTGTTCACCAGCGCGCCCGTGGATTCGGGTTTGGCGTCCATGCGCATGGAGAGCACCTTCTCCACCAGGGCGCTGGAAAGCACAACATCCGCGTTGCGCCCGGCCACATCCACAAAATGCGTGCGCAGGGCCGAAAGCAGAAAATTGAAACCGTAAATGATGCAGATGCCCACGGCCAGCACCCACAGCGTCTCCACGGCGTTGTTGGGCACCACGCGGTCATAGACGTTCATCACGAACAGCGGGCTCGCGACGGCGATGAGGTTGATGACCACGCTGGCCAGCGCCACATGGCGGTAAATGGGCGCGTAGTAGCGCAGCACATCCCAGAACCAGCGCTTGCCCTTGCCCAGGGCGAGCCGTTCCGCCCTGTCGTCGGGCACGGACTCCACAGCGGCAAACAGCGCGTAGCCGGAATACTCGTCCTGCAGGGCGTCCACGGGCACGGGCTGCGTGCTCTCGCCGGTTTCGGGGAAGATGACCTCCGCAGTATCGCCGTCCAGCGCCGTGAGTACGCACGAGCGGTCATGCGTCAGCAGCAGGATGCAGGGCAGCACTAGGCCGGGGATGTCCCCAAGGGTCGGCCGGTAGGCGATGCGGCCGGTCAGCCCGGCCTTGCGTGCGGCGCGCAGGCAGGCCTGGGGCGTCACCTTGCTGCCGGAAAGCCCGGCCATGAGCGCCTGCGGCGAAACCGCCCGCCCGCGCAGACGCAACAGCACCGCCAGACTGCGCAAAAGGCCGGGCATGAAATCCACATCCGAAGGACGCAGCGGCCCCATGGCGGGGGCCGCGTTTCCGGCCCGCGCCGGAGAGGGCCGGGCGGGCGCGGCGTCCGCCCCCTGTGCCGTGCCGTCCGCCGGCGCGCCTGTGGTGAAGAAGCGGTCGCCCTGACTGCTGGAGGAAGAAGTGTCCATGTGCATCCCGTTGCTGAAAACAGAACCGGACGAAACGAGGAAATGACATATCCCGCAAACCGACAGGCATTCGGCGGCCGGTCGCGCCCGGCCCCACCCGGCTGCCGAACCGTCAGCGCCCGGAGAAGTCGCGCCTAGTCAAACCAGCCGGGGGCAAATTCCTCGCGGGGATCATGCGGATCCCTCGGAGGCCTGTTGCCCAGCGGCCGGGTGTTGATGGACATCTCCGGCAGCATGTTGCCCGTAAGGGCCGACAGCCTGTACGCGCCCACCAGAATGTTGCCGCGCGCCGTCTCCGCCTGCGTGGAGGAATTGTACAGTTCGTTCTGCGCGTCAAGCACGTCCAGAATGCTGCGCTTGCCGATCTGGAACTGCTCAATGTAGGCGGCACAGGTGTATTTGTTGTACTCTATGGCCTTGGAGTAGTGCGTGTACTGCTCCTGCGCGGCCTGATAGTTGGTCCAGGTGCTTTCCACGTCCAGCCTGAGGTCGTCCGCGTAGTTGTGCATCATCTGGCGGGCCTGGCGCATGCGCGCCGAGGCCGCCCGCCGTTCGGCCACATCCGCCCCGCTGTTGAAAATGTTCCAGCGCACGACGCCGAGCACGTCGAAACTGTAGATCCAGCGGTCGTCGGCGCCGCCCCTGTTGGTATAGTTGGGGCCGGCCTCAAGGTTCAGCGTGGGATAGAAGGCGGAATCGGCCAGTTCGCGCTGGGCCCGTGCGGCGCGGATGTCCTGCAGGTAGGCGGCCAGCTTGGGATTGCACTTCTCGGCCAGGTCCATGACGGCCTTGGGGTTGGGAAAGAGCTGCGGCGGCATGGTCACGGGGCGCAGCTTGCCGTCGGCAGGCAGCCCGGTGAGCCGCGCATAGGTTTCCTCGGCCACCAGCAGCGCGGCCCTGGCCTCGGAAAGGCTGGAGAGCGCGCGCTGCAGACGGGACTGCGCCTGCGTCACGTCGGCGGCGGTGTCCGCGCCGAGGGCCGCGCGGTCTTCGGCCTGGGCCACCAGTTCCTTGTGATGCGCCACATTGGTTTCAGCCAGCCCATAGATGGCCCGGCGGCGCAGCAAATCTATATGCGCGATGATGCCGTCCAGAGAAAGCGAGGTGGCCGTGTCGAACACGCGGTATTTCTGCGATTCCAGCGTGGACTTGGCGGAACGCACGCGCGAGCGGGTGGCGAAGCCGTCCCAGATGGGCTGCACCAGCTGCGCGCTGACGCCCACCAGGCCGTACATGCGGTCATCGAGATCCTGGGCGCGGGTGCTGGCATCGCTGTACCGGCTCAGGCCGCCCCGGCCGGTCACGTCCACACGGGGGCCGAAGCCCGCCTGAGCGCGGCGCACCTCATGCTCCAGCACCTCCCGGTTTTCCTGCATGCCCCTGAGGTTGCGGTGTGTGCGCAACACCCCGTACACGGTATCTTCGACAGAGATTGCCTGCCCCGGCGGAGGCGGGGGCGGCCAGGCGGCCTCAGCGGCCCACACAGAGGGCGCGCACTGCGCCACAAGGGCCACCAGGGCAATTAAAATATTTTTCATATCAAGTCCTTACCCCCTTCGGTCCGGACAGGATCCACCGACTGTCAGACACCGCGGCGCACGCTGTCCGCACACGCGCGGCAGACGTCCGGCATGGCGCCGGAGGTTTCGCAAAAACTTCCTGTGGCGCAGCCCGGTGGCGCGCCGCAACACGCTGCTAACCGATTCCGCCCGACGCTGCAAGGCCTTTTCCCTCCCGGGAGGGCAGCATTCCCTGCCCCGCCGCGCACCGCGGGCCGGCCGCAACCGGGGGCCTGCGGCCTACGCCATTTTGAACAGAATACATGGAAAAGACAATAAAAAAACGGGGAGCGATCCCGAAGATCGCTCCCCCCATTTTCTGCTGATTTCGCGAACTCCCCGCAGGCGGGCTAGAACGCGTAATTCAATTCGGCGAAATAGGCCTTGGGATGCGCACAGGCCGGGCACACCTCGGGGGCCTGTTCGCCCTCCACAAGACAGCCGCAGTTCAGGCAACGCCACACCGTGGGCTTGGAGCGCATGAACATGCGCCCTTCCCTGATGTCTTTAGCCAGCGCAAGGAAGCGTTTTTCATGATAGGCTTCGGCCACGGCGATATTGCGCATGACGGCGGCGATTTCGGGAAAGCCCTCCTTCTCGGCGGTGGCCGCAAACGAAGGATACATGACCGTGTGTTCGTGATTCTCGCCGTCAGCGGAGGCTATCAGGTTCGCCTCGCTGTCGCCGATGACCCCGGCGGGGAAACCTCCCGTGATTTCCACCTCGCCGCCCTCAAGAAACTTGAACAGGCGCTTGGCGTGCTCCTTTTCCTGCAGGGCCGTTTCCGTAAAAATCTCCTGCACCAGCACAAAGCCGTCCTTCTTGGCCCGGCCGGAAAAGAAGTCATAGCGGTTGCGGGCCTGCGATTCACCCGCAAAGGCGGTGAGAAGATTCTTTTCCGTCTGCGTGCCCTTCAGCGATTTCATGATATTGCTCCTTACGTTCATGTCTGTGACAATACGGACCCCGGAGCGCAACGCGCCTCCGGAGAGATATTCATCGCGTATATTCTTTTGCAAAGCTAATTAGTAATTCCTACTATGTCAAGTAGAGCCGTCCAGACCGCGCAGAGAACTGCCGCGGCCGACATCTTTACAGTGACGGGAGGCTGTGGCAGTTGTTCCCTATGCCCACCACAGCCGCCGTCGTTGCCGCGCTCCGCTCCCTGCCCCCCGTCGTGAACTTCACGCTGACGGACGGCACGCGGCTGACCGCGGGCGTGCGCCTTTCCGCACGGGCGCGCGGGGCGCGCCTCACACTGGACATGCGCGGCGGCCTGCAGCTTACCGTTCCCCGGCGCATGCCGCCCCAGCTGCTGGAAGCGCATCTTGTCCGCTTTCTGCCCTGGCTTGAACGCGCGTGGAGAGCCTATCGCGAACGCGCGCCGGAAGCGGCGCTGCCGGACAGAATCCTGTTGCCGCTGACGGGCGAGGCATTCCGTGTGGAAACGGACGACGACATGCTCGCGGGCAGGCGGGCTTCCGCCGAAACGAACACGCAGGCTGCGCTGCTGCTGCGCGGCGCGGGCGCGCAGCGCCTGCTGGTGGTGGAACAGCCCGCCCTTCTGCGTCTTTTCGGGGCTGTGGCCGACACGGCCCTCTGCGCGCGGGCGTTGCGACGCTGGTGCCGCGCCAGGGCCGCACGCCTGTTGCCGCCCTACCTCGAAAAACTGGCGGCGCAAGGGGGCTTCGACCTTTGCGGGGTGACTGTGCGCGACCAGCGCAGCCGCTGGGGGAGCTGCTCCCGACGGCCCGCCCCCCGAAGTGCGGCGGAAGGCCGCACGGAAGCTCCCTGCACCCCTGCCCCGCTGCCGACCGGCCATATCAGCCTTAACTGGCGGGCGCTGCTCCTGCCCGCCCCCTTGCTGGAACACCTCTGCTGGCACGAACTCTGCCATCTGCGCCACATGAACCACTCCCCCGCCTACCGTGCGGAACTGGCCCGCCACTCCCCGCGCTGGCCTGAACGGGAAAAAGCCTTGAACGCCGCGTGGCGCGGGCTGCCCTGGTGGGCGCTGCCGGAGGAGGACGCGTCGCCCGTCGGGCCGGAAGACGGTGCGACGCCCTGACGCGCGTCGGGCACACTTTCCGCACAGGAGAACGCCATGCTGCGACATGTTGCTCTTGCTCTGGCTCTCGCCCTTGCCCCGCTGCTTGCTGCCGGAAATGCACCGGCAGACACGGCTCCGCACCAGGATGCGCCGGCCCTGGCCGAGGCCCTCAGCGCCGATGCGTCGGCCTCCCGGGACAACACCGCCTTTCTGCCGCCGCCGCCCGAAACCGGCAGCCCGCATTTTCTGTATGACGAAGCCATGTACAGGGAAGGGCTCTCCCTGCGCGACACCGAACGCGGCAGACAGGCCGCGCGGGACGCCACGGCCGGAATGCCGGAAGTTTTTTCCGAGGCTTTCGGCTGCGTCCTCAGTGAAGAGAACACACCGGAAATCCTCGCGCTTCTCGCCCGCCTGCGGGGCAAAGCCGGCGGACTTTCCGTGAAGGAGGCCAAAAAAAAATACGCGCGCGTCCGGCCCTACGTGTTCTACAACGCCGCAACCTGCCTTCCCGGACAGGAAAAACGCAAGCGCGCCGGAGCCTCCTACCCCTCGGGGCACAGCACAAAAGGCTGGGCCACGGCGCTGGTGCTGGCCGAGATCAACCCGCAGCGCAGGGAGCAGATCATGCGCCGCGGCTATGAATTCGGTCAAAGCCGCGTGATCTGCGGCTACCACTGGCAGAGCGATGTGGATGCGGGCCGCCTTGTGGGCGCGGCCGCCGTGGCCTTTCTGCACGCCGACGCCGGTTTTCAGGCGCAGCTGCACAAGGCCAGGGAGGAATTTGCCCGGCTGCAACGGGAAGGCAGGGTCGCGCGGTAGGCCGCTGCAGGGCGGCAACCGGCTGCCCCGGCTGCGGCGCGACGGAACAAAAGGCTTGCGCTACGGCTCCAGGTCGGCCACGGCGTCCGCCCGGCCCGCCACCACCACGGTATCGCCCCTGTGCAGCACCGTCATGGCCGGCGGCACAAAAATAAAGGACTTCTGCCCGGCCGGACGGATGCCCATGACCATGACATTGAAGCGCTTCATGAGGTTGAGGTCCACCAGGGTCTTGCCGTCCCAGGCCTCCACGCGCAGTTCCTGAATGGCGATGCCGCCGTATTTGGGAATGAGGTCAAGCATGCCGGGGTACGTAAGTTGGTGCGCGGCCATGACGGCGGCTTCGGTTTCCGGCACGGTGGCGCGATGCACGCGCAGGCGCTGCAGTATCTTGCGGTGTTCCTCGTTGGAGGCCTTGACCCAGATCTTGGGCCCGCCCAGTTCCTGCACATTGAGCGTGATGTTGAGCGACTGCTCCACGCTCTGCCCCACGCTGATGACCACCCAGTCCAGATCCTGCACATGCAGGGAACGCAGCGCCGCGATATTGGTGGCGTCCGCCTTGTAGACGGATTCCAGCACCTCCTCGGCGCGCTGCACATGGGCCTCGGACATGTCGATGCCCACCACGGTGTGCCCCAGCGACACAAGGGTGGAGGCCATGCGCAGGCCGAACTTGCCCAACCCGATGATGCCTATTTCCAGTTTCTTTTCCGGCATGGTTCCCCCGTCAGACGCCGCTATCCGATGGGCAGCTGCGCTTCGGCCACGGAATAGGCCTTTCTGGCCTGCAGGCTCTGCACGGCCATGAGCAGGCTCAGCATGCCCATGCGTCCGGCAAACATGCAGAACATGAGTATTCCCTTGCCCGGCCCGCTCAACTCGGCCGTCATGTTCAGGGAAAGCCCCACCGTGCCCAGGGCGGACACGGCCTCAAACAGCAGCCCGCCCAGGGGCAGGCCGGACCCGGCATGGGCGTCGGCGATGTCGCTTTCCGTGATGTTCAGCAGCAGCAGGGAAAGCGCAATGGTGATGGCGTACAGAAAAAACAGGGTCAGCGCGCGCGCCACGTTTTCGGCGGGCACGCCCCGCCCCTCCAGCACGATCTGCCTGTCGCCCCGGAACTGGGAGGCAATATAGCCCGCCAGCACGCGGAAGGCCACCACCTTGATGCCGCCCGCGCAGGAGCCCGGCCCGCCGCCGATGAACATGAGCGCCATGAGCACCAGCAGCGAGGCCTGACTGAGCAGACTCACGTCGATGGTGTTGAAGCCCGACGTGCGCGCCGCCGCCGCATGGAACAGCAGCGACCCGGCCAGCTTCCACGGGCTGCCGAACTGCTGCACCGTGCCCTCGCGGAAATATTCCATGCAGAACATGAGCCCCCAGCCCAGCAGCACAAGCAGCAGGCTTGTCTTGATGACGATGCGGCTGAAACGGCTCAGCCGCCGCACCCGCGCGCCCATGCGCCCTCCGGTGCAGATGCCCAGCAACTCGCGCAGCACCCCGAAGCCGATGGCGCCCAGAAAGACGCAGCCCGCCACAATGCAGTTCACGGCCACATCGTCGCGGAAGGGCGTCAGGTTGCCGGAACAGAGAGAAAAACCCGCGTTGCAGAAGGCCGACACCGCATGGAACACGGCGCTGAAAGGGTAAAAAAACACCGGGTCATACAGCCACAGGGCCACGGCGGTCACGGCCTCAATGCCCAGCACCAGCCCCAGCACCTGCCGCAGAAAGGCGGCAAGGCTGAAATCGCCCCACAACAGCGCCTGCCCCACGGCCTCGCGGTTGTTGAAGGGCACATGGTTGCGCCAGAGCAGAAAAATAAGGCTGGTGTACGTCATCACCCCAAGCCCGCCCGTCTGGAACAGGCAGAGCAGCACGGCCTTGCCGAAAGGGCTGAGCACGGCGCTGATATCCACCGGAGTCAGCCCGGTGACGCAGACGGCCGACGTGGCGAGAAAACAGGCGTCAATCAGGCTGAGTTCCGCGCCGCCCCGGCAACTCGCGGGCAGGCACAGCAACAGCGCGCCTATGACGATGACCGCCGCGAACGACAGCACCGGCCAGGTGAAAGGACTCAAAAAACGTTTGCGCGGCATAGCTGCCTTATGCCAGTCGCGGGCGGCAAAGGCAAGAGCGCGCCGGCCCGGCAATCCCGCCGGCTTTACAGAAACGGGAGTTCCGGCTAGAGTGCCGCCAGTGCTGGGGGAGCCGCGGGCGCATGCCGGGCGGCTGAGAGTGGGCACAGCCCAGACCCCGTGAACCTGACGCAGTTCGCACTGCCGGAGGGAAGCCGCGGCCACACCGCCGTTTCCGGCGCATGTGGCTTTTTTTGCGCCCTGCGTCGCAACCCTGCGAGGCATTCATGTCTTCATCGCTTCTTTCACAAAACGCCGCCCTGCGCGGCCTGCTGGACACGCACCTCACGCGCCTGGCCGGGCTTGAGCAGCTCGACGCCGACGCCATCGCCGCCGCCTTGGACGCAGGCAGCATGGTGCTGCTGGGCAATCCCGCCCACCGGGGGCTTGACCCCATTCTTGTGGGGCAGCCCGCGTCGGTCAAGGTCAATGCCAACATCGGCACATCGCCCCTGCGCAACTGCCCGGCCACGGAAGAGCGCAAGCTCAGGGCCGCGCTTGAGGCCGGGGCCGACACCGTCATGGATCTCTCCATCGCGGGCGATCTGGACGCCATCCGCACCGGCATGCTCAAAAACTGCCCCAGGCCGCTGGGCACAGTGCCCCTCTACGCCGTGGGCCAGCGCATTCTCGACGCGGAGCGCGACATCGCCACGCTGCGGCCCGACGAACTCTTTGACGAAATCGCCAGGCAGGCGGAACAGGGCGTGGATTTCATCACCGTGCACTGCGGCCTCTCCCGGCGCGGCGCGGAACTGGCCGTCAGGGACAGGCGCGCGCTGGGCATCGTCTCGCGCGGCGGCTCCATGCTGGCCCGCTGGATGCTGGAAAACGGCCGCGAAAATCCCCTGCTGGAGGACTTCGACCGCCTGCTGGACATCTGCCGCCCGTACAACGTCACCCTCTCGCTGGGCGACGGCCTGCGCCCCGGCGCGGGCGCGGATGCGGGCGACGCCGCGCAGTGGGAGGAGGTCATCAATCTCGGGCAGCTGGCCCGTCACGCCCTGGAGCGCGGCGTGCAGTGCATGATTGAAGGGCCGGGGCATGTGCCGCTCCATCAGGTGCGCACGCAGATTCAGGGCATAAAACGCCTCACCAACAACGCCCCGCTCTACGTGCTGGGCCCCCTGTGCTGCGACAGCGCGCCCGGCTACGACCACATCGCCGGGGCCATCGGCGGGGCGCTGGGCGTGGAGGCCGGGGTGGACTTCCTCTGCTACCTCACGCCCGCCGAGCACCTGACCCTGCCCGAGGAAGAGGACGTGCGCGCGGGCGTCATGGCATCGCGCGTGGCTGCCCATGTGGGCGAGGTGGCCCTGGGCCGTCCTGCCGCCGTCGCGCGTGAGAAGGCCATGAACACGGCGCGCAAGGCCCTGGACTGGGAAGGCATGGCCAGGGCCGCCCTAGACCCCGGCATGCTCGCCAAGCGCCGCGAAGAGCACAAGAGCGAAGAGGTTTGCGCCATGTGCGGCAAGTTCTGCTCCGTCAAGATGCTGCGCGGGCAGTAGACCTGCGGCTCGCCGCGCAAGCGCGGGCATACTGAGAGCGCCCGGCATGTTCCGCATGCCGGGCGCTCTTGCATCTTGCGGGGGGGCGCAGGGAACAGCCGTGCGGCGTTCCCCGCTTCCGGGCCGGAACTACAGCTTGCCCATGGCCTTCTTCCCGGCCGTCTGGTAGCGCTTGAGGGCCGAAAGCTCGGTCTTGCGCAGACGGATGGAGACGGGCGTCACTTCCACCTGCTCGTCCTCACGCACAAAATGCAGGGCATGCTCCAGGGTCATCTTCTTCACAGGGGTGAGAATGACGTTCTCGTCCTTGCCCGCCGCGCGCAGATTGGTGAGTTTCTTTTCCTTGGTGGCGTTGACGTCGATGTCGTTGTCGCGGTTGTGCTCGCCCACAATCATGCCCTCGTACACGGGGTCGCCCGGCTCCACAAAGAGCACGCCGCGCGGCTCCAGGTTGAAGAGGGCGTAGGCCACGGCGGAACCCGCGCGGTCTGCCACGATGGAGCCGGTGTAGCGCGTGGGGAAATCGCCCCGCCATTCCTCGTAGCCTTCAAGGTAGGAATTCATGATGCCCGTGCCCTTGGTGTCGGTGAGGAATTCATCGCGGTAGCCGATGAGCCCGCGCGAGGGCACGGAAAATTCCAGGCGCACGCGCCCCGTGCCGTTGTTGACGCAGTTGAGCATGCGCCCCTTGCGCTGGGCCAGCTTGTCCGTGACCACGCCCATGAAGACCTCGTCGCAGTCCACGTAGAGGCGTTCGATCGGCTCCAGGGTCTTGCCGTTTTCGTCCTTCTTGAGGATGACCTCGGGGCGTCCCACGGAAAGCTCAAAGCCCTCGCGGCGCATGGTTTCGATGAGGATGGCCATCTGAAATTCGCCGCGTCCCTTGACGAGAAAGGCGTCGTTATCGCTGGTGTGCTCCACGCGCACGGCCACGTTGCGCAAGGTTTCCTTGACGAGGCGGTCCCAGATGGCGCGGCTCTGCACAATCTTGCCCTCGCGCCCGGCCAGCGGCGAGGTGTTTATGCCGAAGCGCATGGAGACCGTGGGCTCGTCCACGCGGATGCGCGGCAATGCCCGGGGATTCTCGCGGGTGCAGATGGTGTCGCCGATGGTCACATCCTCAATGCCGGCCATGACCACGATATCGCCGGGGTTGGCCTGCTCCACCTCCACCACCTGAAGGCCGTCGTACACCTGCAGCCGGGTGGCGCGCAGGGGACGGGGCTGCCCGTCCTCGCCGATGCAGGCCAAGGCCTCTTTCGCGTGCACCGTGCCGTGCATGACGCGCCCCACGGCCAGCCGCCCCAGATAGTCGGAATAGTCCAGATCAGCCACCAGCATCTGGAAGGGCTGGTCCGGATCGTGTACCGGGCCGGGAATGTGCTTGAGGATGGCCTCGAACAGCGGGGCGAGGTCCTTGCGTTCGTCGTCGAGGTTGTTCATGGCCACGCCCTCGCGGCCGATGGCGTAGAGCACGGGGAATTCCAGCTGCTCGTCGCCGGCGTCGAGGTCGATAAAGAGGTCGTAAATCTCGTTGAGCACTTCCTGCGGCCGGGCGTCCTTGCGGTCAATCTTGTTGATGACCACCACCACGGGCAGCTTGGCTTCCAGCGTCTTGCGCAGCACAAAACGCGTCTGCGGCAGCGGGCCTTCGGAGGCGTCCACCAGCAGAATGGCCCCGGTGGCCATGGACAGGGAGCGCTCCACCTCGCCGCCGAAGTCGGCGTG
This sequence comes from Desulfovibrio desulfuricans, assembly GCA_015062205.1. Taxonomy (GTDB): domain Bacteria; phylum Desulfobacterota; class Desulfovibrionia; order Desulfovibrionales; family Desulfovibrionaceae; genus Desulfovibrio; species Desulfovibrio desulfuricans_D. The sequence continues at coordinate 83,257 of SUVB01000037.1, read as the reverse complement.
GCCGGGCGTGTCAATGATGTTGATCTTGACGCCTTTCCAGGTGACGGCGCAGTTCTTGGCGGCAATGGTGATGCCGCGCTCGCGCTCCAGGTCCATGTTGTCCATGACGCGGTCGTCCACCTGCTGGTCGGCGCGGAACACGCCGCCCTGCCTGAACAGGCCGTCCACCAGAGTGGTCTTGCCGTGATCGACATGCGCGATAATGGCCACATTGCGGAGAGATTCATTGTGCTGCATGGCTGCTTCCTGCGGTATCTGAACGTCGTACGGGCGGCGGTTGTACGCAAAATTCAGAGTTTTGTCACCAAGGCGCGGATGAGCCGGGCCAGATTTTTGCCCGTTTTTTCCGCCGCGGCCAGAATTTCCGGAAGCTCCACGGGCGCCATGCAGTCCGGCAGATTCTTGTTGGTCAGGCAGGAGAGCCCCAGCACCGCCATGCCCAGATGGCGCGCGGCGATGATCTCCAGCACGCTGCTCATGCCGATGGCGTCGGCCCCCCACTGCCGGTACATGCGCGTCTCGGCTGGGGTTTCCATCTCCGGCCCGTGCACGCCGATGTACACGCCGCGCTCAAGGCGCAGGCCCAGCTGCTGCGCCGCCTCCACGGCAAGGCCGCGCAACTGCGCGTCCAGCGGCGCGCTCATGTCCGGGAAACGCGGCCCCCACGCCTCGCAGTTGGGACCCGTCAGGGGCGATACGCCCGTATGGTTGATGATGTCGGTCATGCACATGAGGCCCCCGGCGTCAAACTGCGGGTTCAGCGCGCCCGCGGCATTGGTGACGATCAGCGTCTTCACGCCCAGCGCCGCCATGACGCGCACGCCCATACAGACCTCGGCCGGGCTGCGCCCCTCATAGAGGTGGCAGCGCCCCTGCTGGATGAGCACCCGACGGCCCGGGGCGTCCTCCTCCCCGCAGTGCCGCGGCATGCGGCCCCACACAAAAGCCCCGGCATGCCCTTCCACGCCGGAAAGGGGGAAGCCCGGCACGGCGGCGTAGGGCACCGTCACGCTGTCGGCAAGCCTGTCTGCCAGGCAGGAAAGGCCCGTGCCCAGCACGATGCCGAGCGGCGGCGCGTCGTCAGCCGCAGGCTGCCGGAGCGGCGGCGCGCCCAGCGCCTCGCGCAGCGCCGCGGCGGCGCGCTGGACATCCTGAAAATTTTGCATACAATCGCCTCCTGAAATTGCGCGCCGGACGCCCGGCCGCGCCGCATCGCCCCGTCACGGGCAGGCATTCCCGCAGGGCAGGCCTTGCGGGTGGATTTTCGTGCCGAAGTTGCGTATACCAGACAGGCGCGGACTCTGTACAGCCGCCGTGCCGCACGATTTTGGCCTAGACAAGGGAGACAGGCGTGGACGACGCTCAGGAACACATTTCCCTGCACGAACACAAGATTCTGGTGGCCAACCGGGGCGAAATCGCCATGCGCATCATGCGGGCCTGCCGCAAGCTGGGCGTGGCCTTCACCGCCGTCTACACGGCCGAGGACGCGGCCTCCGGCCATGTGCGCATGGCGCGCGAACAGGGCGGGGAAAAAAGCCTTTACCGCGTCTCCTCCTACCATGACGCCAACGAGCTCATGTCCGTGGCCGACGCGGCGGGCTGCACCGCCGTGCATCCGGGCTACGGCTTCTTTGCCGAGGATTTCCGCTTTGCCCGGCGCGTGACCAAGCGCGACCGCAAGCTCATCTTCATCGGCCCCTCGTGGAAAATCATCCGCGAGCTGGGCGACAAGATCAACACCAAGCGCCTGGCGCGCAGCCTTGACGTGCCCACGGTGCCCGGCTCCGACAGGCCCATCTATGACGAGTTGGAAGCCGAACGCATCGCCAAGACCGTCTTTGAATTTCAGGAACAGCAGGGCATCGAGCGCCCGCTGGTGCTGGTCAAGGCCTCGGCGGGCGGCGGCGGCATGGGCATTGAGGAAGTCTATGACCCGGACCAGTTCCGCTCCGTCTACCGGCGCGTCCGCAGTTATGCCCTCCGGCAGTTCAAGGACGAGGGCGTGCTCATCGAGCAGCGCATCACCGATTTCAACCATCTGGAAGTGCAGATCGTTTCCGACCGCAGCGGGCGCAGCCCCGTGCATTTCGGCACGCGCAACTGCTCCATCCAGTCCACGGGCCGCCAGAAACGCCTTGAGGTGGCCCCCGGTTTCGCCCCGGACGCCCTCTCCTACACCTTCGACGCTGACAAGGTACTGCGCGACATCGTGGACTATTCCCTGACCATGGCCCGCAAGGTGGGCTACGACAATGTGGGCACGTGGGAGTGGATCGTCACGCGCAAGGGCGAGCCCTTCCTCATGGAAGTGAACACCCGCATCCAGGTGGAGAACGGCGTCTCGGCGCGCATCGCCCGGCTGCGCGGCCGGGGCGACATCGACCTCATCGCCGAACAGATCCGCATCGGCCTGGGCGAACCGCTGGGCTACGGCCAGGCCGACATCACCTTTGACGGCCTGGGCATCGAGTACCGCCTTATCGCCGAAGACCCCAACAACAACTTCACCCCGTGGGTGGGACGCATTGAGCAGTTCTCATGGAAGCCGCAACCCTGGCTGACCATGCTGACCCACGTGCCCGCGGATGAACCGTACGAAATCCCCACGGAATTCGACCCCAACCTGGCGCTGGCCATCGTCTGGGGCAAGGATCTGGAAGAGGCCAAGGCGCGCGGCATGGAATTTCTGCGCGATTTGCGGCTCACCGGGCGCAACAACGCGGGCGAGCCGCTCAGATCCAATGTGGATTTCCTCAAAAACAGCACGGAGCGCATCCTGCGTTTCTGACGCGGGCATGCCCGTCGGCCCCGGCCATCCCCCCACAACGCACGAACGGCATTGACGAGTCATGGACAATAATATCGAAAAACGCCTCCAGAGCCTGCGCGACCGCCTCATTTACATGACGGACATTTTTGCGGGCAAGCACACAAGCGACGCGGAGATGCTGGAAGACAAGCTCGACGCCTACGAGGATCGCGCCCGCTCGGGGGCTCTTGCCGACCCCTACAAGGATCTGGCCTCGGTCGAAGATCTCTTCAGCTATGTGGAACGCCGCCTGGAAGACAACATCACCGCCATGGACAAGGTGCGCATTGTCCGCCACCCCCAGCGCATCTGCCTGCGCGACATTCTGGAGAACGTCTACGACAACTTCACGGAAGTGGGCGGGCAGGACGAATACAGCCAGGACCCGGCCATGCTCATCGCGCGCGCCGTCATCACCCGTCGCCGCGGCAAGAAAACCTATACGCAGTCCGTGATGGTCATAGGGCAGGAAAAGGGCCACGGGGCGGAATTCCGCAACGGCGGCTCGGTCAAGCCCTGGGGCAACGCCAAGGCGCGGCAGTATATGCGTGTGGCGGAAACCGAGGGCATCCCCATCCACACCTATATTTTCACGCCCGGCTCCTACCCCATTGAGGACTATCCCGGCGCAGCGCAGCAGATCGCCCGCAACATCTACTGCATGGCCGGGCTGCGCGTGCCCGTCATCACCATCATTTCGGAGGGCGGCTCCGGCGGGGCCGAGGCCATCGGCCTGGCCGACAGGCGCCTCATGCTCTCGCACGGCTACTACTCGGTCATCTCGCCCGAAGGGGCCGCCGCCATCGAGGGGCATCTCAAGGCCGGGCAGCGCGCCACGCCCGAACTTATCGAACAGTGCGCCCGCAATCTCAAGATTACGGCGCAGGACAACCTGAAGTTCGGCTATATCGACCGGGTGGTGCAGGAGCCGCCGCTGGGCGCGCGCCCCTGGCATTTCGACTTCTTCCGTCATTTGCGGCAGGAAGTGCTGCGCGCCACGGACGAAGTGGTCATTTCCACGCGCACGCTGCCCGTGCTCAAGGGGCTGGCCCTGGCCCGCGTGCGCAAGCCGGACGCCAACCTGGACGAAATGTACACCCGCTGGGGCCTCTCCGCTGCGGCCAAGGACCGCCTGCTGGCGCACCGTCAGCAGAAGTTCCTGCGCCTCTCGCGCCAGGCCGCGCGCGACCGCCGGCCGTTCTTCACCAAGATGGCCGTGGCCGCCTGGGACTGGGCCAGCAAGCCGTGGGTCAGCTTCAAGTATGATTTCTACCGCAAGCACCAGCGGCGCATCCGCACCTTTGTGGAGGAACTGGGCAATGAATGGGAGGTGTTCAAGGGCCGCCTGTTCTCGCCCTGGCGCAGGCTCACCCGCAAGCTGCCCGGCCCCAAGGCTGACGCCGGCAAGACCAGGGAACTGACGGCCCTCTCCACCTGGACGGGCGAAGGGCAGCGCAAACGCTGGAACTACCTCTCGCCCCGCTACAAGATCGACCGCGCCGTTACCTGCCCCAACAGCGCCGCCTACGGCTGCATGGACCTCTGGGGCCCGGATCTCTTTGCCGAATTCGCGGGCGTGTGCAGCCACTGCGGCTACCATTTCCCCATGGAGCCGGAATGGTACGTGAAAAACGTCTTCGACCTCGGCTCGGTCTTTGAATTCAACAGCGAAATCGAGGCGGGCAACCCGCTGGACTTCCCGGGCATGGACGAACGGGTGGCCGCCGCGCAAAAAAAGACCGGGGCCAAGAGCGGCTGCATGACCTTTGAGGCGCGCATCGACAACATCAAGCTGGTGGTGGCCATGCTCATGGGCACCTTCCGCGGGGGCTCCGTGGGCGCGGCCGAGGGCTGCAAGTTTGTGGAGGCCGCCCAGCGCGCCGAGAAAAAACGCTACCCCTTCCTGGCCTATGTGCACGGCACGGCGGGCATCCGCATCCAGGAGGGCACGCACGGCGTCATCCAGATGCCCCGCTGCACCGTGGCCGTACGGCGCTACATAGAATCCGGCGGCCTGTACATGGTGCTCTACGACACCAATTCCTTCGCCGGACCGGTGGCCAGCTTCCTCGGGTGCTCGCCCTATCAGTTCGCGGTGCGCTCGTCCAATATCGGCTTCGCCGGACCGGGCGTCATCAAGGAGACCACGGGCATGGACATTCCGCCCAAGTACCACCGCTCGTACCGCGCCCTCTCGCGCGGGCACATCCAGGGCATCTGGGACAGGCGGGAAATCCGCGCCAACCTCAAGCAGGCCCTGCTGACCATCGGCGGCCGCAATCTGTATTACCGGTAGGAGCCCGCCCCGGAGCGCCCCGTCCTGAATCCGTGCGGCGCTCCATACGGCACGATACGCATAAAAGTTTTTGGGGACGGGGCACGGGGCGGGAACGTTATCAGCCGCCCTTCCCCCGCCGCCACGGGACAGCCCATGATCGACATTTCCGCATTGCTGGACGAAATAAAAGCGCAGCCTTTCCGCGAGATCGTCATCGCGACGCCCCACACGGGCACGGTGACCTTTGCGGACATCCGCCAAGGCGACAAGGCGCTCGGCCCGCAGGGCCAGTGGAAGGAAAAACCCGGCACGCTCATCGCCACGCTGGAACGCGAACGCAACCCCAAACCCATCTGCGCGGCCGAGAAAGGGGAAATCAGCCTCATCCACGCCGAACTCGAAGGACAGTTCGTGGAGGCGGGCACGCCCTTGGCCGTGCTGCGCCATCCGCTTACCCGCGCAGAAGTGGAAAGCATCATTCTGCGCAAGGCCCTGCACCTCTTTCCCGCGCCCGAGCGGGCCAAATACTATTTCACCCCCGACGTGGACAAAAAAATCCGCGCCTCGGACGCGCACTCCGTGGCCGTGCGGGAAGGCATGGAACTGCTCATCATGTCGCGCATGAAGCGCGAGGTGCCCCTGCACTATTCCGGCCCCTCCGGCGTCATCTACGCCGTCTACTTCACATATAACGAAAACATCGACGCGGGCGCGCCCCTCATCGGCGTCTGCCCGCAGAACCAGCTGCCCGCCATTCAGGACGTCATCATGCGCGTGCAGACGGAATGGACGGAACGGGACTGAGCTCTCGTCTCCCGCAACGGCACAACCGCGAGGAACGTCATGGGCAAAGCGCTGCAAATTCGCGTCGCCGCCGTCACTTGGAACGAGGATCTGCTGGAGGAACTCTGGCCGCGTCTCACGGAACTGGCCTTCAGCGTGCCCGTCCGGCACGAACGGCGCGGTGTGCTGGAAATGGTCCGCGCACTGGACGAGGGGCTGCAGTTCCTGCCCTGGTCCGAGGAGCGACGCGCGGTCATGGGGCCCGGCATCCGCGAAGCGGCCCGCCTCAAGGCCGCGCTGGACGCCGCGCTGGCCGACTGGCAGCCCGGCGAGGCCAACAGACTGAGCGACGAGCTTGAGGACACGCTCGACCGGCTTGAACGCGCCTTTGTCGGCTGACCCCTCGCCGCGGCGCAGCCCCGGGGACCGCACACATTTTTTCAGGAGAATACCATGCTGAACAAAGTCATGATCATCGGCCGTCTGGGCCGCGACCCGGAGTTGCGCTACACCCAGAGCGGAGCCCCCGTCGCCACCCTCAATGTGGCCACCGACGAATCGTATACGGACCGCGACGGCAACAAGGTGGAACGCACCGAATGGCACCGGGTTTCCGTGTTCCAGCGGCAGGCCGAGAACTGCGCCAACTACCTGACCAAGGGCAGCCTTGTCTATGTGGAGGGCAGCCTGCAGACCCGCAAATGGCAGGACCAGCAGGGGCAGGACCGCTACACCACCGAAATCAAGGCCCAGCGCGTGCAGTTCCTCGACCGCAAGGGCGACCGCGAGAGCGGCGGCCGGGGCTATGACGAGGAGTACGGCAACCAGTCCGCCCCCCGCGGCAATGCGCCGCGCGGCGGACAGGGCGGCTACGGTCAGGGCAATGCCCCGCGCGGGCAGGCCGCGCACGGCGGCGAACGCCGCCCCCCGCGGCAGCAGCAGCCGCAGGAAGAGGATCTCGGCCCGGCCTTCCCCTCCGAAGCTTCCAACATGGATGACGTGCCGTTCTAGTGCCTGTCGCAGCCTGCCTGCCCGGCAGTATTCCGCATCAGGGCGCGGCGCAATGTTTCTTGCGCCGCGCCTTTTTTGACGACATCCCGTTTCGCGCGGCCCGCGCATCGGTTGCCCCTGCTTCACACCGGCGGCGTGAACCTTGCGAAAAAAAGCGCACCGCACATTTCAGGACCGGCAACCACACCCTGCAACGGGAAGACCGCTCGCGAGGCAGCCTTGCCGCGGCGGCCGGCTTCGTGCAGATGCAGAATTTTGCGCGCAGATGCGAAAAAACTTCAGGACGGTGGTTGACTTTTTGTTAGATTATTCACAAGATGGGCTGTGAACGCAGTCCTCCCGCTCCGGCAACGCGACGCGGTGGGGAGGCCCCATAACCCAAACACGGAGGATTTCGCAATGTCCAAACTGGTAGCTCCTCACGGCGGCAAGGGTCTGGTTTGCTGCCTGCTGGAAGGGAAGGCCCTGGAAGACGAAAAGAAAAAAGCCGCAGGCCTGAAGCAGATCGAGATCTCCTCCCGCGCCAAGGGCGACCTGATCATGATGGGCATTGGCGGTTTTTCGCCCCTGAACGGCTTCATGAACAAGGCTGACTGGAAGAGCGTCTGCGAAAAGATGCTCCTTTCCGACGGCACCTTCTGGCCCGTGCCGGTGACGCTGGACGTCTCCGCCGCCGACGCCAAGGCCATCAAGACGGGCGAGGAAGTGGCCCTGGTCCGCAAGGGCGAAATCATGGCCACCATGAAGGTTGAAGACATCTACGAGATGACCGAAGCCGACAAGAAATGGGAGTGCGAACTGGTGTTCAAGGGCTGCGGCCCCGACTCCGAAAAGTTCTGGGAAGTGGCCCCCAATGACCACCCCGGCGTCAAAATGGTGCTGGGCCAGAAGGAATACAACATCGGCGGCCCCGTGAAGGTGCTCTCCCAGGGCGAATTCCCCGAGAAATTCCCCGGCGTCTACATGACCCCCGCCCAGCTGCGCGCCAAGATGGACGAACGCGGCTGGAAGAACGTGGCCGCCCTGCAGCTGCGCAACCCCATGCACCGCTCGCACGAATACCTGGCCAAACTGGGCGTTGAGGTGTGCGACGGCGTGGTGATCCACTCCCTCGTGGGCGCCCTGAAGCCCGGCGACATCCCGGCTGACGTGCGCGTGAAGTGCATCGACACCCTGGTTGAAAAATACTTTGTGAAAGACCATGTCATCCAGGCCGGCTATCCTCTGGACATGCGCTATGCCGGCCCCCGCGAGGCCCTGCTGCACGCCACCTTCCGCCAGAACTACGGCATCAACCGCCAGCTGGTGGGCCGCGACCACGCCGGTGTGGGCGACTTCTACGGCATGTTTGAGGCGCAGGAAATCTTTGACAAGATTCCCCAGCCCGCCGATCCCGGCAAGCGTCTGCTCTGTGAACCCATGAAGATCGACTGGACCTTCTACTGCAAGAAGTGTGACGGCATGGCCAGCATGCGCACCTGCCCCCACAGCAAGGAAGACCGCGTCATCCTTTCCGGCACCAAGCTGCGCAAGATGCTCTCCGAAGGCGCGGAAGTGCCGGATCACTTCGGGCGTGAGGAAGTGCTCACCATCCTGCGCGCCTACTATGAAGGCCTGACCGAAAAGGTCGAAATCAAGATGCAGCGCGCCGCTTCCGGTTCCTCCATGAAATAGGCGCAATCCCCTCCGATGTGTGCAAAGGACGCCCGCAAGGGCGTCCTTTTTTATGGCACCCCTGCCCGGAGTCGAAAAGAAACGCGGTCATCCGCCGGCAAAGGCAGGGGACGCAAAGCCCGACTCCGGATGCGCCCTGCGGCTGCAACATGTTTGTCTCCCCGATGATTTTCAAAAACATCCTTCTTCAGAAGCGAAGAACGGCGCCATGCGCCGGCAAAAGCCTGAAACGCTCCACTGCGACAGCGCGCTTTACGAAGCGACAAAAACGGCCTATGCTTATCCGAATAGCGTGGTTTCCCGCAATCCACTGGAACGCGAACCGACGCCCATGCCCTTGACGCCCCCACCCACGGACGCGCCAAGGCTATTCACGACAGGAACTTCATGAACCGACCCCACGAAACGCTTCCCGGTCTGCTTTGCCTTGCGGCGCTGGCGGCGGCCTTCTGCATCTGGAGCGCCTCCGGCAATGAAGTCAATATCTGCGTCACCGCCGGATGCACGCTTTTTCAGGACGCGACCATAGCAGGCCTGTCGCTCTGGTGGTTCGGGGCGGGCGCCTTTGCCGCGCTGGCGCTGGCGGCGCTGCTGGGCGCGGCTTGGTGGGGCAGCCTGCTGGCAGGGCTGGCGCTGCTGGGCGACACTGGGCTCCTGCTGCTCATGGCGATCACGGCCCCCTGCGTGAGTTGCCTGCTGGTCGCCGTGCTGTTCGCCCTGCTCTACGCGGGCTTCCGTCAGGCCGCCTTCCGTCGGCGCAACCCCAAACCCGGCTCCGGGCCCGGCCGATCCGTGCTGCTGCTGGTGTGGGGCCTGCTGTTTGTCATCAATGTCGGCGCAGCGGCGCGCACCCATATCGACGTGTGGGACATCACCGACAACGGCATGGAAGCCTCCGTGCGCATGTTTTTCTCCCCCTCCTGCCCCAGCTGCAAGGAGGGCGTGACCCTGCTTTCCGGGCATGTGGACGTGGCCTTCTACCCCGTGGCGGAACATGACGCGGACGTGTACAAGACCGCGCGCATGCTGCGCCTGCTGCACGAAGGTTCAAGCATGGCCGAAGCCCTGGAGGGCGCGCAATCCGTGCCTGAACGTTCCGGCCTGGAGGCCTTTTCCCCGGATCTGCTCCTCCTGCGCTTGCGCATGCTGCGCAACAAGGCGCATGTGTTTCTGGCCGGTTCGCAGGCCGTTCCTTTCTTTGAATACCAGGGGCTGCCCGCCATGCTGCGGAACCAGGGCAAAAGCCGGTCGGAACGCGGAAACTCCGCCCCGCTTCCCCGCCCCGCGACGCCGCCCGCGCCCGCCGGAAGCAGCGCGGATTTGCCGCTGGATCCGCAAATCGCCGGGCAGTGCTCCGGAACCGCCCCCTGTCCATAACCTTCTTTTTCAGCCGTGCGTGGAGTTGCGGCTCCGGTTGCCCCGCCCCCGCTGCGGCGCGCCTGCAATCGCAGAGCGTTCCCCCGTGAAGCGCCGTCGTCGCCGGGCGCCAGGCTTTTCACAAGGCGGCTCCTGTTCTTTTCGGAACCATCAGACGCCGGACGTCCCCGGCAACACCGGGGCTGCCTGACGACCGGCCATGCTGATAAAAGCGCAAAGGGGCTTGACGCCATTTGCGCTTCCCATTTATATGAAAAAGACTTTGCGGAAAAATTTTGCATGGGGACGGCATGAAGGCTATCGAGGTCTTTCGCAACCACAAGGACGAAGTGGTGCGGCTTTGGACAGAAGCCGTTTTTAACACCTATCCATTTGAAACAACTGGTTTTTTGCGCACAAAAGAAGACCCTTTCGGCAATCCTGTGGCCCATATGACACGGGAGGCCGCCGGGGCTCTGTACGATGCCGCCGTCGGAGAAAGCGTGGATATTGAACACACGCGCGACGCGCTGGACCGCTTCATCAAGCTGCGTGCCGTGCAAAAATTCACGCCGAGCCAGGGGCTGGGAGTGTTCAGTCTCATGAAGCCCCTCCTGCGCAAACACGTCATGCCGGAACTGGTTGCCAAAAAGAAACTGACGGACTACCTGGAAACCGAGTCACGCCTTGACAGCCTGACGCTGCTGGCCTTCGACATGTACGTGAAAGACCGCGAAGTGCTGGCAGAGTCGCGCATCAGCGAAATACGCAACCAATATGCCCAGCTGGCGCGCTGGGCGCAGAGGTTGAACGCGGGCTCGCCCCTCGCGGTCGACGGGCAGTGAATGCCGCATACGCCTCCCGCGGCGCGCGCCGCGTTGCCATGCTCACGCTCCCGTTGTGGGACGTTGAGATAACTTTAGTGGAAGTGAGGTAGGAATGTTCAATTCATTACTGCTGGTGCTGCTCATAGGCGCCATCGCCTGGGGTGGAGCGGCCATAGGGCTCGCGGGCCTGTTTGGCGTGGTCTTGCCTTATGTGGCAGTAGTTGTTTTTGTGGCCGGCGTCGTCTGGCGCATGGTGTACTGGGCAAAATCTCCCGTGCCCTTCCGCATCCCCACCACCGGCGGTCAGGAAGCGTCGCTGGACTTCATCAAACAGGCCAAATACGACTGCCCCAACACCACATGGGGCGTGGTGCAGCGCATGTTTCTGGAAGTCTTCTGCTTCCGCTCGCTGTTCCGCAACACGCTGGGCGAAGTCCGCGCTGACGACCCCGTGAACAAGGGGCCCCGCACCATCTACTATTCCTCCAAATGGCTGTGGGCCTTCGCCCTGGTGTTCCACTACTGCTTTCTGCTGGTCTTTCTCCGCCACTTCCGCTTCTTTATGGAGCCGGTGCCCTCCTGTATCAGCTTCCTTGAAAGCGTCGACGGCATCATGCAGATCGGCTCGCCGCGCTTCTTCTGGACAGGCGGGCTGCTGCTCGTCGCCCTGCTCTTCCTGCTGGGCCGCCGCATCTTCAACCAGCGGCTGCGCTACATCTCGCTGATGAACGACTATTTCCCGCTGTTCCTGCTCCTTGCCATTGTGGGCACCGGAATCTGCCTGCGCTACTTCGACAAGACCGAAATCGCCCAGGTCAAGGTGTTCATCATGGGGCTCACGCATTTCTCGCCCGTGAGCACGGCCGGCATCAACGCCCTGTTCTTTACGCACCTTACTCTGGTCTGCGTGCTGCTGATCTACTTCCCCTTCTCCAAGCTCATGCACATGCCCGGCGTGTTCTTCAGCCCCACGCGCAACCTGCCCAACAACTCCCGCGCCGTGCGGCACGTCAACCCATGGAACCCGCCCAAGCAGTACTTCACCTACGCCGAGTATGAGGATACCTACCGCGACGCCATGGCCGAGGCCGGGCTGCCGCTGGAAAAGCAACCTGAAAAGGCCGCCGAGTAAGGAGTTTCCCGATGGCAAAATTACCCACGCCGCAAATGCTTGTGTCCAGCCGGCCGGCCTTCCCCGACAAGGCATGGCTTGACACCAAGCCCGAATTCGCGCCGGGCAGCTACTGCTACCCCGCCAAGAAAGAAACCATGGAACTTCTGCACATGCCCAATCCCCACGACTGGGACCCGGCTGCGGAAGACTGGAATCTGCCGGAAAACTGGGAGAAAATTCTCTGCGACGCCTTTGAGGAGCGTCTGGAAAAACACCGCTCGCTCAAGCTGTTCATGGATATCTGCGTGCGGTGCGGCGCCTGCGCCGACAAGTGCCACTTCTTCCTCGGCACCAACGACCCCAAGAACATGCCCGTGCTGCGCGCCGAACTCCTGCGCTCCCTCTACCGGCGCGACCACGCCATGCTCGGCAAGCTGCTCGGCAAGAAGGTGGGCGCGCGCAGCTGGGACAAGGACGTGGTGAAGGAACTCTTCTACTACGCCTACCAGTGTACCGAATGCCGCCGCTGCTCGCTTTTCTGCCCCTACGGCATCGACACGGCGGAAATCACGGCCATCGTGCGCGAGCTGCTGCACGAGGTTGGCTTGGGCATCCACTGGATCATGGATCCGGTCAAAAACTGCAGCTTCACCGGCAACCATCTGGGCATCCAGCCCCATTCCTTCAAGGAAATCGTGGAAATGCTGGCGGACGACTGTGAGACCGTCACCGGCATCCGCCCCAAGACGCCCTTCAATGAAAAGGGGCACGAGATCCTGTTCATCACGCCCTCGGGCGACGTGTTCGCCGACCCCGGCATCTACACCTTCATGGGCTACCTCCTGCTCTTCCACGAACTGGATCTCGACTACACCTTCTCCACCTACGCCTCCGAGGGCGGCAACTTCGGCTCCTTCACCACTTTCAACATGGCCAAGAAGCTCAACGCCAAGATGTACGCCGAGGCCGAACGCCTGGGCGTCAAGTGGATTCTGGGCGGCGAGTGCGGGCACATGTGGCGCGTGATCAACCAGTACATGGGCACCTACAACGGCCCGGCGCCCTCCAATATGGAAACGCCGGTCTCGCCCTACACGGGCACGGTGTTCAAGAACGCCGCCTCCACCAAGATGGTGCACATCGCCGAATTCACGGCCGATCTCATCAAGCACGGCAAACTCAATCTTGATCCCAGCCGCAACGACCACATCATCACCACGTTCCACGACTCGTGCAACCCGGCCCGCGCCATGGGCCTGCTGGACGAGCCGCGCTACGTGCTCAAGGCCGTGTGCAACAACTTCGTGGAAATGCCCGAAAACACCATCCGCGAGCAGACCTTCTGCTGCGGCGCGGGCTCGGGCCTGAACACGGAAGAAATCATGGAGCTGCGCATGCGCTCCGGCATGCCGCGCGGCAACGCCCTGCGCTATGTGCAGCAGAAATACGGCGTCAACCACATGGCCTGCGTGTGCGCCATCGACCGCGCAACCCTGCCCCCGCTGGCCAACTACTGGGCTCCGGGCGTCACGGTGAGCGGCCTGCACGAACTGGTGGGCAACGCCCTGGTCATGAAGGGCGAGCCCAAGCGCACCATGGACCTCAGGCAGGAAGACCTACCCAACGTGACGGACGACGATGACGCCGCCGCGGCGCAGGGGGAGGGTGAATAAATGTACAACGCCAAAGCTGTCACCATCGGGATCATCATCTTCGTGATCCTGTTCACTTCCCCGTTCTGGGCGAGCCTGCTGGGCAAGAGCTACAAGGAAACCGGCGTCACCCTGCCCAGGAATGAAAAGGAGTGCGTGGAAACCACGGACTTCATGCGCAACAAGCACATGCAGCTGCTCAACGAGTGGCGTGACGAGGCCCTGCGCAATGAGAACCGCGTGTACGTGGCGTCCAACGGCAAGAAGTGGACCATCAGCCTGCAGAACACCTGTCTGAAATGCCATACCGACTACAAGGATTTCTGCGACAAATGCCACACGGCCAACAGCGTCGATCCCTATTGCTGGACCTGCCACCTCATTCCTCAGGGGAGCACGAAATGAACAAGAGCAGAAGAAGCTTTCTGAAAGTGGCGGGCATTTCCGCCTTTGCCCTGAGCGGCGGTGTGGCCGGCCTGCACGCGCTGTCCGGCGCGGCGCAGGCCAAGGTGGCGCCCGGCAGCTATGAAAAGGGCGCGCAGGCCCTGCACGCCAAACGCTGGGCCATGGTCATCGACACCCGGCGCTTCCTTTCGCCCAACGACTACAAGCCCCTTATTGCGGCCTGCCACAAGGCCCACAATGTGCCGGACATCCCCGACGACCAGAACGTCAAATGGTTCTGGCTGGACTCGTTTGACCACGCCTTTCCGGACGAAATGAACGAGTTCCTCGACCGCAAGCGCAAGCTGGCCGTCTACCCTCTGCTGTGCAACCACTGCACCAATCCGCCCTGCGTGCGCGTGTGCCCCACGCAGGCCACCTACAAGATGGAAGACGGCATTGTGGCCATGGACTACCACCGCTGCATCGGCTGCCGTTTCTGCATGGCCGGCTGTCCCTACGGCGCGCGCTCGTTCAACTTCAAGGATCCGCGCAAGTTCCTGCCCGATCCCGTGCCCAATCCCGCCTTCCCCACGCGCATGATCGGCGTGGTGGAAAAATGCACCTTCTGCGCCGAGCGCCTGGCCGTGGGCCAGCTGCCCGCCTGCGTGGAGGCTTCCGGCGGCAAGATACTGTTCGGCGACCTGGCCGACCCCAATTCCACGGTGCGCAAGGCGCTGGCCGAAAACTACAGCATCCGCCGCAAGCCCAGCCTGGGCACGCAACCCGGCGTCTACTACCTTATTTAGGGGGAACAGGCCATGCTTGAAAAATTGCTCGAAGGTCCCAAGACCTACTATGTGTGGCTGCTCTTCCTGCTCCTCTGCATAGCGGGGTGCGGCCTGGTGTACCTGACCCAGCTGCAGGAAGGCCTCTCCATCACCGGCATGAGCCGCGACGTGTCGTGGGGCCTCTACATCTCGCAGTTCACCTACTTCGTGGGCGTGGCGGCCTCCGCCGTCATGCTGGTGCTGCCCACCTACTTCCACCACTACAAGAAATTCAAGCGCATGATCATTTTCGGCGAATTCATGGCCGTGGCGGCCGTGGTCATGTGCGCGCTCTTCATCGTGGTGGACCTGGGGCAGCCGCAGCGCATGCTCAACGTCATGGTGCATCCCACGCCCAACTCGGTCATGTTCTACGACATGATCGTGCTCATCGGCTACCTCTGCCTCAACATCGTCATCGGCTGGGTGACGCTGGAAGCCGAACGCCACGAGGTGAATCCTCCCAAGTGGATCAAGCCCCTCATCTACCTCTCCATCCTGTGGGCCTTTTCCATCCACACGGTCACGGCCTTCCTGTATGCGGGCATTCCCGGCCGCCATTACTGGCTCACCGCCATCATGGCCGGCCGCTTCCTGGCCTCCGCCTTCTGCTCCGGCCCCGCCATCCTGCTGCTGCTCATGCTGCTGCTGCGCCGCCTGACCGGCTTCGACATCGGCCAGGAGGCCAAGAAGACGCTGGCGACCATCATCGTCTATGCCATGTGCGTCAACGTGTTCTTCTACCTGCTGGAACTGTTCACCGCCTTCTACAGCGGCATCCCCGGCCATGCGGAACCCATCCGCGTGCTCTTCTTCGGCCATGAGGGACATCTGCTGTGGGTGAGTTACTGGATGTGGGCCGCCGTCATCATGGCCGTGGGCTGCCTCTGCATTCTCATCCCGCCGCAGACGCGCACGCACCCGACGCTCCTGCCCATCGCCCTGATCATGCTGGTGGCGGCGTCCTGGATCGACAAGGGCCTCGGCCTGCTCATCGGCGGTTTCACGCCCAACATGTATGAAACCGTCACGCCCTATCTGCCCACCTGCCGCGAAATTGCGGTGGCGCTCGGCGTGTACGCCGTGGGCGCGCTGGTGCTCTCCCTGCTCTGGCGCGTGGCATTGGGCATCAAGAAGGAAACCGGGCACTTCAGCGACTGACCGTACCCCGCGCCCGTTGCGACTGGAAGCCCCCGCGCCGAAGGCGCGGGGGCTTTTTGCCGAACGCCCGGATGCCCTGCCCCTCCGGCATCCCCCACAACACATGCGCTGTCCCACCGCCGACCATCACCGTACAATGCATGCTTCGGGCCGTCCCGTATGCCGCGCCGCAGATGCACAGCAAAACTGCGCGACCTGCAGGCAGTGCCGCACGGCCGGGGCGTGCATTTCTGCGGCCCCCCACGCCTTCCGCGCTTGACGCCGGGCAGTGAGGCGGGCATAGTATCTGCCGGAACATGTTATCTTTTTTGCAAGGAGCCATGCATGCATCAAGCGCTCAAAGACGCCATAGCCATATGCAAGACCCTGATGCGCAACGGCTATGACGCGCATGTGATCAATGCGCCCCTGCAGGAGCGCCTGTTGGAAAAGGCTGCACAGCCTGTCGTGGACATTGCCTGCGAGCCGGATGCGGAAACGCTCGTCAAGCTGTTCCCCAGGGCGGAGGCCCGGCACGACCAGCGCTCGTTGGCCGTTCTGGAAGAAAGCGGCTGCCGCTTCAACTTCTACCCGCTTGAGATGGCCTCCGCCGGTCACCCGGAGCTTTCCCTGCTGCGCATCACGCCCTCCATCATGGAGCGCATGCCGCGTGAGGAGCGCATGCAGCTGCGCCTCACAGGCTTCGGCAGCCCGGAGCCTTCCGGCGATGCCTACGAAGGCTTCGCAGACATGAAGGAGGGCGCCATCTGTCTGACCGGCCTGCCGGACGAGACCCTGCGGCATGACTACCTGCTGGCCGTGCGCGCCCTGCGCTTCGCCGCCAATTTTGACCTGCCCATCGAGCCCAACACTTGGCTTGCCATCGTGCGCGCTTCCAGCCGCGTGCTGGACTATGTGCCCACCAAGGACATCATGGACGAGTGGCGCAAGGTGGCGGCCGAATCCATGTACCGTTTTGTGCGCCTGCTCTTCGACGCGCATATTCTGCAGGGCCTCATCCCCGAAGTGGCGGCGCTCGTCTGCGTGACCCACAAGCGCGACAAGGACGGCGAAACCGAAAGCATCTTTGACCACACGCTGGAGTGCATGAAGCACTATCCGGAAGAGGACTTTCATTACGACTGGCTGGGCACCATGGCCATGCTCTTCCACGATGTGGGCAAGCTGTACACGGGCGAGTTCGTGGACGATGAATGGACCTATTACCAGCACCACCGCGTGGGGGCCAAGGTAACGCGCAAGATTCTCCGCCGCCTGCACTTCACGCAAGTGGATATCGACCTGCTCTGCCACCTGGTGCTGCACCACATGCGCTTCCACTTCATGATGACGGACAGGGGCATCCGCCGCTTCAAGGCGCTGGACGACTACCCCCGCCTCATTGCCATGGCCCGTGCCGACCTCAAGGCGCGCGGCGGCATTCCCACCTCCTTCAACCACAATATGAAATACCTGGACCGCGCTGAAACGCCGGAACAGATGCTGGAACCCCTGCTCAACGGCAACGAGATCATGAGCGAGACCAAACTTGCCCCCGGCCCGCTGGTGGGCGTGATCCGCGACGCCCTGCTGCAGGCGCAAATCGCGGGCGAAGTGAGCGACAGAACCTCCGCTGTGGATTTTGTGCGGGCCTACGCCCGCAAGGCGGTGGGGTAAATACGCTCCTACTTCCCCAACGTGGAATAGAAGCCTTCCGCACCGGCAGGTCTGCCTGCGCGGAAGGCTTCGTATTTTCTGCGCCGTCAGTTCCCTTCCTGCCGGAGCCCAACCCGCGAATAAAAAAGGGAGGCTCCCGCCTCCCCTTGCATGCCGCCGGCACGCGGCGGCATGAGCTCTGCGCTGCCGCGCCTATTCGGCGGCGGCCAGCTGGATGCGCTCGAAACCCGTAACCTTGATGTCGTCGCCCGCAGCCTTGGCCGCTTCGCGCACCACATCGGCGATGCTCTTCTTGTCGTCGCGGATATAGGGCTGTTCCATAAGGCAGACTTCCTTCTGGAACTTCTTCACCGCGCCGTCGGCGATCTTCTCCACGATCTGCGCGGGCTTGCCCTCTTCCAAGGCCTTCTGGCGGTACACCTCGCGCTCGCGCGCCACGGCGGCCTGATCCAGACCGGCGGCGTCCAGCGCCATGGGATTGGTGGCGGCCACCTGCATGGCCAGGTTCTTGGCCAGTTCCTGCACCGCAGCGTTGCCGGCGCCGGCGGGCGTGCCGCATTCCAGAAATACCATCACGCCGATCTTGCCATTGGCGTGGATGTACCGGCCCACCACCTCGCTGTCGCTCTTCCTGCTGTGGCGGGCGAAAGCGCCGAGCTGCATGTTCTCGCCCACGGAGGCGATGAGCTGGGTAACTTCCTCACCGATGACGGCCTGCAGCGCGTCAGCGTCGGCGGGAGCCTTGTCCAGCACGGCCTTGGCCACATTGGCGGCGAGCGTCTGAAACTGCTCGCCGCGGGCCACAAAGTCCGTTTCGCAGCGCAGGGAGGCCATGGCGATGTCCTTGCCGTCGGCGCTCACGGCCACGGTCACAAGGCCTTCACTGGTGGCGCGGCCGGATTTTTTGGCGGCCTTGGCCATGCCCTTCTGGCGCAGCCAGTCCACGGCCTTTTCCATGTCGCCGTCCACTTCCACCAAGGCTTTCTTGCAGTCCATCATGCCCGCGCCGGTCTTTTCGCGCAGTTCCTTCACCATCGAAGCAGTGATAGCCATTGTATGCTCCACACGGTCCGGTCCGAAGCCGGAGTTGCAAATATTCAGGCAGCGTTGCGGGCGCGCCGCGGCGGGCCCGCAGTTCGACAGGGGGCGGCGCAGCCGAACAAGCGTGCGCCGCCCCCAGAAAACGCGAGAAGATACCGGGGACTACTCCGCCGGGGCGGCTTCCTGCGCGGGAGCAGCCTCTTCCGCGCCCGCCTGCATGGCTTCCTCGGCGTCGGCGGCCTCGCCCCTGCCGTCCTTGCGCATGGCCTCGCCTTCCAGGCAGGCCTCGGCAAAGGCGGCCACAAAGAGCTTGATGGCGCGAATGGCGTCGTCATTGCCGGGGATGATGAAATCGATGACGTCCGGGTCGCAGTTGGTATCGGTCACGGCCACGATGGGGATGCCCAGCTTGCGGCATTCCTTCACGGCGATGTCCTCGCGGTGCGGGTCGATGATGAAGGCGAGTTGCGGCAGGCGATCCATGCCCTTGATGCCGCCCAGCGTGTCTTCCAGCTTGTGCATCTCGCGCTCCAGCAGCAGCACTTCCTTCTTCTGGTAGCGGTTGATGGAGCCGTCGGCGAACATGCCTTCCAGCTTCTTCAGGCGCTCGATGCTCTTCTGGATGGTGACAAAGTTGGTGAGCGTGCCGCCCATCCAGCGGTTGGTCACATGGAACTGCCCGGCGCGCCCGGCCTCGGCAGCCACGGCTTCCTGCGCCTGACGCTTGGTGCCGATGAACAGAACCTTGCCGCCCCTGGCCACGGTGTCCACCACCTTGTCGTAGGCCACGCGGAACAGCTTCACGGTCTGCTGCAGGTCAATAATATGGATGCCGTTGCGCGCGCCGAAGATGTAGGGGCGCATCTTGGGATTCCAGCGGCGGGTCTGATGCCCGAAATGCACGCCGGTTTCCAGCATCTGCTTCATGCTGACATAGGCCATGAGAACATCCTCCAAAGGGTTGTCGCTTCCACACCGGCCCTGACCCTGCAACCCGGTCCGCGCCCCGCCTGCGGGACGCAAAAAACGGACAGCGCGCCGCGCGCCGCCCCACCGGGCACCCCGGGCCGCTGCCGGAGTGTGCTTGATGGAAGTGCAGTCTGTACACCATCCCGGACCGAAAGGCAAGGCGGCCGGGGCCTCTTTTCAAATCGCGCGCCAATTCGTATACTGAATATTCATGCATCCACATCGCGACGCCAACCATATTCAGGAAACATCATGCAACTACACGGATTCACCCTCCTCACCGAGCGCAGCCTGCGCGAACTGGGCGGCACGGCCCGCCTGTGGAAGCACGACACCACGGGCGCGCAGCTGCTCTCCGTCTGCAACAGTGATGAAAACAAATGCTTCGGCGTGAACTTCCGCACGCCGCCCGCAGACTCCACGGGCGTGGCCCACATTCTGGAGCATTCCGTACTCTGCGGCTCGGACAAGTACCCCGTGAAGGAACCCTTTGTGGAGTTGCTCAAGGGCTCGCTGCAAACCTTTCTCAACGCCTTCACCTTTCCGGACAAAACCTGCTACCCCGTGGCCAGCTGCAATCTGCGCGATTTCTACAACCTCATCGACGTCTACATCGACGCCGTGTTCCACCCGCGCATCTCGGAAGACATCTTCAGGCAGGAAGGCTGGCATGTGGAGGCCGAAACGCCCGACGGGCCGTGGTCATACAAGGGCGTGGTCTACAATGAGATGAAGGGGGCCTATTCCTCGCCCGACTCCGTGCTGGCCGAGCAGAGCCAGCAGGCGCTCTTTCCGGACACGCTGTACAGCCTGGATTCCGGCGGCAACCCGGAACGCATCCCCGACCTCACGTATGAAGCCTTTCACGAATTCCACAGCCGCTACTACCACCCCAGCAATGCGCGCTTCTTTTTCTGGGGCGACGACCCGGAGGACGAGCGCCTGCGCCTGACGGCCGAAGCCCTCAGGGGCTATTCGGCCCGCCCTGTGGATTCCGCCGTGCCCCTGCAGGCGCGCCTGGACACGCCCCGGCAGATTGAGGTTCCCTACGCCGCCGCCAAGGACGAAAAGCGCGCCCTGTTCACGGTCAACTGGCTGCTGGGCGAACGCGGCGACGTGCGCCGGGCCCTGCTCATGGAAATGCTGGAGCACATCCTTGAGGGATTGCCCGGCTCGCCCCTGCGCAAGGCGCTCATCACCTCCGGCCTCGGCGAGGACGTCACGGGCTGCGGACTGGAGACGGACCTGCGCCAGATGTACTATTCCACCGGGCTCAAGGGCGTGGCTCCCGGCGACGTGCAGAAGGCCGAGCTGCTCATCTTCGACACGCTGGCGCAACTGGCGGAGGAGGGCATCCCCCGCGAGGCCGTGGAGGCCGCGCTGAACACGGTGGAGTTCTCCTACCGCGAGAACAACTCCGGCCGCTTCCCGCGCGGGCTGGCGGCCATGGTGCAGGCACTCTCCACCTGGCTGTACGATGGCGACCCGCTGGCCCCGCTGGCATGGGAGGAACCGCTCAACGAGCTCAAGGCCCGCGTGGCCGCCGGGGAACCCGTTTTTGAGCAGGCCATCCGCGAGTGCTTTCTGAACAACAACCATCGCGCCACGGTCATTCTGCTGCCGGACGCCGCCCTGGACGCAGCCCGCGACGCGGCCGAACAGGCCCGGGCGGACAAGGTGCAGGCAGGCTGCGACGCGGCGGCGCGCGCGGCCCTGGTTGCGGATACCGCCCGCCTGCGCGCGGCCCAGACCGCGCCGGACAGCCCGGAGGCCCTGGCGACCATTCCCGCGCTGGGCCTCGCCGACCTGCCGCGCGAAAACGCCGTCATCCCCCGCGAGGTGGAGGAAGGGCCGCAGACGGTGATCACGCACGAGCTGCCCACGCGCGGCATCGCCTACGCCACCCTGCTGCTGCCGCTCGACAACGTGCCCGACGCGCTCGTGCCCCTGCTGCCGCTCTTCGCCCGCACCCTCACCGAGACGGGCACGGCACGGCGCGACTTCACGGCGCTGGGCGCGGCTCTGGCAGCCAAAACCGGCGGGCTCGCCGCCGATCCGCTGCTGGGCACGACATACGGCAGCCGCGCCCCCTTTGCCTGGCTTGGCGTCTCCGGCAAGGCCGTGTACGACAAGCTGCCCGACCTCATGGCCCTGACGCGGGAAATCCTGCTGGAACCGCAGAGAGACGCGGACGTCCTGACCGAACGCCTGCGCCAGATGCTGCTGGAGGACAAGGCCCGGCTGGAGCACGGCCTGCAGGCCGCGGGGCACGCCACCGTCTCCGCCCGTCTGCGCGCGCGTTTCAACGGCGCGGACGCGCTGGCCGAACGCACCACGGGCCTGAGTTATCTCACGAGCGTGCGCGACCTGCTGACCCGCCTGGAACAGGACGCGCCCTCCATGCTGGCCGATCTGGAAACCCTGCGGGCAGCCATCGTGGCCGGACCCGGCGCGGTCTTCGACTGCACGGCCGAGGCCGACGGGCTCACGCGCGCCACAGAGCTTGCCCGGCAGCTGCTGGCCGACCTGCCCGCCGCGCGGCCCAGCGCAGCCGCAGGCCCGGACGCGACGCCGCTCAGCCTGCCCGCGGGCGAAGCCCTCATTGCCCCGGCGCAGATCAACTACGTGGGCAAGGCCGCCAATCTCTATGATCTTGGTTATGCCTACCACGGTTCGGCCGCCGTCATTCTGCGCTATCTGCGCATGGGCTACCTGTGGGAGCATGTGCGCGTGCGCGGCGGCGCGTACGGCGCGTTCTGCACGCTGGACAGGCTGGGCGGCACGCTGACCTGCGCCTCGTACCGTGACCCCAATGTGGACGAGACGCTGGCCTCCTTCGACGGCATGGCCGACTTCCTGCGTACCTTCAATCCGGACAGGGCCCAGCTCACGCAGGCCATCGTGGGCGCCGTGGGCGACCTTGACGCCTACCTGCTGCCCGACGCCAAGGGGGCGCGCTCCCTCGCGCGCTGGCTCTCGCGGGATGCGGAGGAACAGCGCGCCCGCATGCGCGAGGAAATCCTGGGCACGACGGAAAAGCACTTCCGCGACTTTGCGGAAGTGCTGGCGGCCGCCGCCCGCGCCGGGGCGGTGTGCGTGCTGGGCGGCCCGAAGGCCGAGGCGGCCGCCGCCGCGCACGGCTGGGCGACACGGCGGGTGATGTAGCATGGGCGGGGATGCGCGGCTCATCCTAGTGCTGGGCATGCACCGCAGCGGCACGAGCGCCTTTGCCCGCGCCCTGCAGGTGTTCGGCGCGGCGCTGGGGGAAGACCTGCTGCCCGCGCATCCCTGCAATCCCAAAGGCTTTTTTGAAGACGGGCAGGTCTACGCCTTCAACAAGGCCCTGCTGGCCCATCTGGGGCGGACGTGGCGCGATGTTCCCCCGCCCGGCGCGCAGGAACAGCGCGCCCTGACCACGGGCGAATGGGGCGCGGACGCCCTGGCCCTGCTGCACGAGAAAACTGCCGGCCATCCGCTCTTCGGCCTCAAAGATCCGCGCATCAGCATACTCCTGCCGTTCTGGCGGCCCGTGCTGGCCGCCGCCGGGGTTGCGCCGCAGTGCGTCATCTGCCTGCGCGCGCCGGACAGCGTGGCGCACTCCCTGGCGCGGCGCGACGGCCTGCCCGCCGAGACGAGCTGCGCCCTGTGGGCCGCCCACACGCTGGGCGCGCTCACGGGCAGCGCAGGCCTGCCGCGCTGCTGCGTCGCCTATGAGGCCCTGCTGCGGGAACCGGCGGCCCAGCTGGACAGACTGGGGGCGGCGCTGCATCTTGCGGCCGACGCCGCCGAACGGCAAACCTTTCTCACGGACTTTCTGGACAGCGCCCTCTGCCACCACCGGCCGGACAAAGGGGACGCGTCCGCCGGCAACGGCCCCTACGCCACGCTGGCGCGGGACATCCATGCCGGGCTGTGCGCGGACGACACGGCCCCCCTCTCCCCGGACAGCCCCGCCGCGACCCGTCTGACCGGGCAGTGGCTGGCCCGCCTCCGCCGCCTGCCCCCGCCGGCTGCGGGCGATTCCGGCACAGCGGCATGACGGAAGCCGCCGAACGGCCCGACGCGGGGCATCCTCTGGCCGGGCGGCTGGCCGCGCCTTCCTTTGTCATCCCGGCGGGCGTGGCGGAAAATGCCCGCTTCCTGGCCGGGAAGACGGATGAGATAGGGCTCTGCCTCTTTGAAACGCGGGCCTGCCTCGCCTACGGACCGGCCGACCTGCCGCCGGATCTCGCGGCCCTGCCCCTGCGACGGCACGCGCACCTGCCCGTGGACCTGCCCTGGCCCGACAGCCCCGGCCCTGCGACGCGTCCGGCGCGCGCCGCCGCGCGCGCGGCCCTCGGGGTGCTGCACAGAGTTGCCTTTCTGCGGCCGCGCTGCGCCGTGCTGCACCCGCCGGCAGGCGCCATCGCCGCGCAACGCCGCCTGCTGGCGGATTTCGCCGCGTTCTGGCACACAGCCGTCAGGACGCCCCTGCTGCTGGAAAACGTGGAGCACTGCGACGTCATTTCCCTTGGCGACGGTTTTCTGCAGGACATCGGCGCGGGGCTGTGTCTGGACGTGGGGCATCTCCTGGGCTATGGTCAGGGGCGGTTACTGGCATCCGAGCTGCCGGAACGGGCCGCCCTGCTGCACTGGAGCGCCCCCGGCGAGCGTGACCGGCACCTGCCCCTCACGGCCCTGACCCCGCCCCAGCGGCGCACGGCGGCCGCGCTGGCGGCGCGCCTGCCGCGCGCAGTCACGCATCTGATCGAAGTATTCAGCTGGAGCGGCTATACGGCCTCCCTGCCCGTGCTGGCGCAGCTGGCCGCAGCCCGCCCCTGACGGCTTCCGCGCCTGCCGCACGGCGCGGCCGTCAGAAGGCCACAGGGAACGGAACCGAATGCGAGGAGAGAAGGATGGCGGCCATTTCGGAATACGTCACGCGCATGAAGCAGTGGCGGGCGACGCTCAGCAGGGACGAACGCTGGTGCATCCTCATCACGGCAGATCCTGACGCCCTGGCCTCGGCGCTGGCGCTCAAGCGCATCATGCAGCAGAAGACGCGCGGCGTGGACATTGCCCGCGTCAACAACGTGACCCGGCCGGACAACCTGGCCATGATCCGCTATCTGAACATCCCCGTGAAACCTTGGCAGCCCGACAGGGCCTGCGCCTACGCGCGCTTTGCCGTGGTCGATTCCCAGCCGCACCACAGCAAGGCCTTCCAGGGCCTGCACTTTGACTGCATCATCGACCACCACCCCCTGCCGCCGACGGCGGAAGAGGCGGGGCCGCAGCCGCAGGCCGCGGCCTTCTGTGATGTGCGCCCCGGCATGGGGGCCACCAGCACCATGATGACCCGCTACCTCCAGGCCCTGCGCCTGCGCCCCGGCCCGCGCCTGGCCACGGCCCTGCTCTACGGCATCCGCACGGACACCGGGGCCTTTGAGCGTTCCGGCGGGGAAGACGACTTCCGCGCCTATCAGTGGCTTTCGCGCCATGCGGACACAAGCCTCATGCGCCGCATCACCCGCAGCGAATATCTGCGGGGCTGGCTGCCGCTCTTCGCCCGCGCCTTCCGCTCCCTGGCCGACTGCCGGGGAGGCGGCGCGCATGTCTCCCTCAAGGAGGTGGACAGCGCCGATCTGCTGGTGGCCGTGGCCGACTTTTTCACCAAGGTGCACGGACTCAAGTGGATTGCCGTCAGCGGCGTGGTGGGCAAGACCGTGATCGTCATCTTCCGCGGCGACGGCAGCCGCGACATCGGCCGCCTAGCCGACGCCTGTTTCTATGACGTGGGGGAGGCCGGGGGCCACCGCAACCTGGGAAGGGCGGAATTTCCCCTTGCCGCCGTGCCTGCGGGGAACAGCCCCGGCGAATTCATCCGCAAGCGCCTGGAAACGCGCAAACTGCGCCCGCGTCTGGCGGGTGACGCGCCCAAACCCGCAGGCTCCGCCGGTCAGGCAGGCGCGGGGCGCATTGCCTGAACTTTCGGGCGGTTGACGCGACGGCGGCAGGAAATCGCGCATGCAGCCATTCCGGCACGTTACGGGATAATTTCAAAAAAACGTATTTTCCCCATTGACAGGCTGTGCGGAGTTGCGTAGCGTCAGCAGCACAGAAAAGGGAAACGTCATGCAACGCATATTTTCCAACCACACCTCCTCCTGCGCCGCCGGCTTTTGCAGCTGGTTCTATTTTGCGTATTTTAGCGGAGCCTGTGGTCGGGAACTGCGCTGACGTCAAGCGTCGGGAGTTCAAGGGCCGCAGGCAGACACGCCGGCGGCCCTTTTTTTGTACGGGTCGCCGGGACGCCCCCCGCCCGACAGGAAACAGCCATACCGCAAGACCAAAGGAGCGCCCCCATGTACCTCGGCAAACAAATCCGTCTGGAACGCATCATCAACCGCGAAAACGGCCGCACCATCATCGTGCCCATGGATCACGGCGTGACCATGGGCCTGGTGGACGGCCTCATGGACATGCGCGAGACCGTCAACGACATGGCCAAGGGCGGCGCGGACGCCGTGCTCATGCACAAGGGCCTTGTGCGTTGCGGCCACCGCAGCGCGGGCAGCGACGTGGGCCTGATCATCCACCTCTCGGCCTCCACGGCCCTGACGCCCAACGGCAACGCCAAGACCCTGGTGGGCACGGTGGAAGAGGCCCTCAAGCACGGCGCGGACTGCGTCTCGGTGCATGTCAACCTGGGCGACCCGGACGAGCGCCACATGCTGGCCGATCTGGGGCGCGTGGCCGCCTCCTGCGACGACTGGGGCGTGCCGCTGCTGGCCATGATGTACGCGCGCGGCCCGCAGGTCAAAGACAGCTACGCCAAGGACATGGTGGCCCACTGCGCCCGCGTGGGCGCGGAACTGGGCGCGGACATCGTCAAGGTTTCCTACACCGGCGACCCGGAAAGCTTCAACGACGTGACGGCCTGCTGCTGCGTGCCCGTGGTCATTGCCGGCGGTCCGCGCATGGATTCCACCCGCGACATCCTGCAGATGGTCTACGATTCCCTCCAGGCGGGCGGCGCGGGCATTTCCATCGGCCGCAACGTGTTCCAGCATCCCCGCCGGGTGGAGCTGGTCAAGGCCCTGCGCGCCATCGTGCACGGCAACGCCACGGTGGACGAAGCCCTGAGCATCGTGGGGGAATAGACGCATGTCGCGCATCTATTTCCACTGCGTGCCCTTCGACAAGGGCGAGGTGACGCTGGCGCTGGAGTCCGGGGTGGACGGCGTCATTGTGCCGCGCGAACATGTGGCGCAGGTGGCCGGGCTTTCCCGCTGCCCGGTGCTGGCGGACGAGGACGTGATCTTCATGGCGCTGCGCGCCAAGGAGGACGAGGCCCATGTGCTGGAACGGCTGCGCGGCGGCGAACACGTGGTGCTGGCGCGCGGCTGGGAGGTCATCCCCGTGGAGAACCTGCTGGCCCAGAGCGACAATGTGCTGGCCGAAGCGGGCACGCTGGACGAGGCCCGGCTGGCTGCCGGCATCCTTGAAACCGGCGTGGCGGGCATCGTGGTTCCCCGCGCCGCCGTGGCCGGACTCAAGCAGATTGTGGCCCAGTGCAAGGTGGCGCGGGCACATGAGGAACTCACGCCCGCCGTGGTCACCCGCGTGGAGCCTGTGGGGCTCGGGCACCGCGTCTGCGCCGACACGCTCTCCCTGCTGCACAGGGGGCAGGGCATGCTGGTGGGCAATTCCAGCGCCTTCACCTTTCTGGTGCACGCCGAAACCGAGCGCAATGAATATGTGGCCGCCCGCCCCTTCCGCGTCAATGCCGGGGCCGTGCACGCCTATGCGCGCCTGCCCGGCGACAAGACGACCTACCTCGGCGAGTTCAGGGCCGGGCAGGAAGTGCTCATCGTGGACGCCGACGGGCAGGCAAGCGTGGCCACGCTGGGCCGCGTGAAAATCGAGGTGCGCCCCATGCTGCTCATTGAGGCGCAGGCGGAGACGGAGGAAGGCCTGAAGACCGGCGCGGTCTTTTTGCAGAACGCCGAAACCATCCGCCTGACCGCGCCCGGCGGCGAGCCGTTGAGCGTGGTGACCCTCAAGCCCGGCGATACGGTGCTCTGCCGCCTGGACGAGGCCGGACGCCACTTCGGCATGCGCATCAAGGAAGACATTCGGGAGAACTGAGCATGGACGCACGCACGCCATCGCACCCGGACGCCGCGCCGTCCGGCCCTGCCGAACGCCTGGCCGCCATCCGCCGCGAAATCGACGCCACGGACACGGAGCTGCTCGGCATCCTCAACCGCCGCGCGGCCCTGAGCCTGGAGGTGGGCCGCATCAAGGTGGGCGAGCCGGGCATCATTTTCAAGCCCCTGCGCGAGAAGGAAGTGCTGGACAACCTCGTGGCCCGCAATCCCGGCCCCCTGCCGGAGGAGCACCTGCGCGCCGTCTGGCGTGAAATCCTCTCCTCCTCCCGCGCTCTGCAACGCCCGCAGAATGTGGCCTACCTCGGCCCGGAGGGCACCTTCTCCTATTTCGCGGGCGTGGAATACCTGGGGCACGCGGCGCACTTCCGCCCCTGCAGCGACATCGCCCGAGTTTTCGAGGAAGTGGCCGGAGGCCAGTGCGAACTGGGCGTGGTTCCGCTGGAAAATTCCCTGCAGGGCACCGTAGGCGTGAGCTTTGACCTCTTTCTCAGGCACGATGTCTACATCCAGGCGGAACTCTTCTCGCGCATCTCGCACTGCCTGCTGAGCAACGCCCCCTCGCTGGCCCATGTGCGCACCGTCTATTCGCATCCGCAGCCCCTGGCCCAGTGCGGCGGCTGGCTGCGCACGCATCTGCCCGGCGCGGCCCTCATCCCCGTGGAATCCACAGCGGCCGCCGCCCGGCGCGCCGCCGGGCAGGAGGATGCGGCAGCCATCGGCCACAGCCGGCTGGCCGACATCGCCGGGCTCTCCGTGCTGGCCCGCCGCATTGAGGATGAGCCGGGCAACTGGACGCGCTTCGTCATCATCGGCCCGGGCAGTTCCCGCAGCGCCAGGGCCGCGGGACCGCAGCCCGGTCCCAGGCCCGGGCATACGGGGGCGGACAAAACCTCGCTGCTGTTCACCACGGCGGACAAGGCAGGCGCGCTCTCCCGCGTGCTGGACCTGCTGGCGGACAACGGCGTCAACATGCGCAAGCTGGAATCCCGCCCCATGCGCGGGCAGTGCTGGAAGTACGTCTTCTTCGCCGATGTGGAGAGCGACCTGGAAGACGCGCGCTACGAACCCCTGATGGAGGAACTGCGCGAGGTCTGTACAAGCTTCCGCATTCTGGGCAGCTATCCCACCGGGCCGCAGCTCGATCGACTTGATTTGCAAGACACGGAGTCCAACGACGCATGAACAGCAGCGACATTTCCGTTGAGGCGCGCCCGGCGGCCGTGGTCACGGCGCCCGCCTCCAAGTCCGTCTCCCACCGCTATCTTATGGGCGCGGCCCTGGCGCAGGGCGTTTCCACAGTGCGCCACACGCTGGAAAGCGCCGACCTCGCGCGCACCCGCGCCGTGCTGACCGCCGCCGGGGCGACGCTGGAAGCCCTGCCGCAAAGCACGCCGGAATCCGGCGCATGGCGCGTTGTCGGCATGAACGGCAGACCGCGCGGCGGCACGGTTGCAGCCCCCCTCGCCTGCGACGTGGGCGAGTCAGGCACCACCTGCCGCCTGCTCACCGCCGTGCTGGCCGCGGGGGAAGGCGTGTTCCGCATCCACGGGGCAGGCCGCATGCACGAACGCCCCATCGGCGAACTGACGGACGCCCTGGCCCGGCTCGGCGCCGCCGTGACCTTTGAGGGCCGACCCGGCTGCCCCCCCCTGCTGCTGCGGACAGAGGGGCTGGACCCCACGCGCTGCGGCGGCGAAGTGCAACTGGGCATGGATATCTCAAGCCAGTATTTTTCCGGCCTGCTGCTGGCCGCCCCCCTGGGGCGCGCGCCGCTCACCGCCACCCTGTGCGGCAGGAAGGCCGTCTCCTGGCCCTATGTGGGGCTGACCCTGCAATGCCTCACGGATTTCGGCATCGGCTTTGATGTGCTGACGCGCCCGCACGAAAGCGCCCCCTGGACTCTCCTGCCGCTCGGCGGCTGGCGCGAGCTGCGCGAGGCCGCTCCCGGCTGCCTGCGCGTGCGCGTGCATCCCGGCGTGTACCGCGCAGGCGACTACACGGTGGAGGGCGACTGGTCCGGAGCCTCATACCTGCTGGCGGCGGGCGCGCTGGGGCGGCGGCCGGTCTGCGTGCGGGGGCTGCGGGCCGATTCCCTGCAGGGGGACCGCGCCATCCTGAACATTCTGGAACGCATGGGAGCGCGCGTGGACGTGCAGGCCGACAATGTCACCGTGTATCCCTCCGCCCTGCACGGCGTGGAACTGGACATGGGCGGCTGCCCCGACCTCGTGCCCACCGTGGCCGTGCTGGCCGCCTCGGCGCAGGGTTCCACGCACATCCGCAATGTGGCGCATCTGCGCTACAAGGAATCGGACCGCATCGACGCCCCGGCCACGGAACTGGCCAAGGCGGGCGTCACCGTGGACCGGCTGTCCGACGGCCTGCTTGTCAACGGCCTGGCCGGACGCGGCAGCGGCAAGCCTGACCGCCCCCGCCTGCCCGACGGCGTGCAGCTCTGCGCCCATAACGATCACCGCATCGCCATGTCGCTGGCGCTGCTGGAGTTGCGCCAGCCGGGCCTGCATGTGCGGGAACGGCTGGATGACAATGCCGTGGTGGCCAAATCCTTCCCGCAGTTCTGGCAGGTCTGGGAGCGGCTGGCATGAGCGCGCGACGCCAACGGCAGGACACAGCCGCCGACGCCTGCAGCGGCGAGGCGGCACAGACGCCGCTGCGCCCCGTCAAGACCGTCATTGTGGGCGCGCGCGGGCGCATGGGCTCCATGCTGCTGGGCCGCGCCCGCAATGCAGGGCTTGCCGTGGCTGGCGTCGACACGCCCCTCACGGCGCAAACGCTGGCCCCGGCCTGCGCCGACGCCGAACTGGCCCTTGTCTGCGTGCCCGCCGCCGTGTTCCGCGAGGTCACAGCCAAGGTCTGCGCGCATCTGCCCGCCGCGGCGGTGCTGGCCGACATCACCTCAGTGAAGGAAATCCCCCTGCGGCAGATGGAGGAACTCTGGCCCGGCCCGGTAGTGGGCACGCATCCCCTGTTCGGCCCCAACCCGGACCCGCAGGCGGACCAGCCCGTGACCATCGTGCCCGGCAGACGGGCAGGGCCGCGCCACACCGCCCTTGCGACGGGCTTTTTCACGGCCCTGGGCTGCCGCGTGTTTTTTGCCGACGCCGAAGAACACGACAAGGCGATGGCCTGCATCCAGAACATGAATTTCATCACCAGTCTGGCCTACTTCGCCCTGCTGGCCGGGCACAAAGAGCTGCTGCCCTTTCTCACGCCCTCGTTTCGCCGCCGCCTGGACGCGTCCCGAAAGATGCTCACCGAAGACGCGCGCATGTTTGCCGGGCTGTTCGAGGCCAATCCCCACAGCGCCGCAGCTGTGCGCCGCTACCGCCGGATGCTCTCCCTGGCCGCCGCGGGCGATATCGACCTGCTCTGCCGGCTTGCCCGCTGGTGGTGGGAAGACGAAGGCGGCAATAGCTGATCCGGCGCAGCCGCGGAACAGTCCTGTTCCACCGCTGCGGCCGACGATTCTCCTGTGAGGCACGATTCTTGCTTTATCTCCCGCAGGCGCACGACCGCGCCAAATAACCAACGGCGGGGAACAGATGTTCGGCAAGCAGCAGGATCCCAGCAGAACGGAAGAAGCCACTCCGAAGCAGGTCAACAAGCAGCGCCAGGAAGGCAACGTTCCCAAGTCGCAGGAATTGGGCAAGGCCGTCAGCCTGTTGGGCGGCATGTCCATTCTCTACGCCTGGATCGGCCCCATGAGCGAGGACATCAAGCAGATTTTCCGCCACTTCCTCAGCCATTCGTGGGAATTTGAGCCCAACCCGCAGAACGTCTACAGCCTGAGCATCGACCTGACATGGGAGCTCTGCCGCATCATCATGCCCATCCTGCTGCTCCTGGCCTTTCTGGGCTGGCTGGCGCAGCGCCTGCAGGTGGGCAAGCTGTGGACGACCAAGGTGTTCAAGCCCAAGCTGCAGCGCTTCAACATCATCAAGGGCATCAAGCAGATGATGTTCTCGCCCATGACCGTCCTGCGCGTCATCAAGAGCCTGCTTTTCTCCATCATTCTGGCCGTTGTGCCCGGCTGGTTCATCTACCAGCAGCACGAAAACTTCCTGCCCATGTACTACGCCACCACCGAAGGCGTGGCCGCTTACATGCTGCAGGCGGGCTTCAGGCTGGTCTGCTACGCGCTCATGCCCCTGCTGGCCATCGCCGCCTTTGACGTCTGGCAATCGCGCTATGCCTACAAGGAAGGCATGAAGATGACCAAGGACGAGGTCAAGGACGAACGCAAAAACGCCGAAGGCGACCCCGTAATCAAGGGCCAGCAGAAGCAGAAGATGATGCAGATCATGGCCAAGCGCATGCTGGCCGACGTGCCCAAGGCGGACGTGGTGGTCACCAACCCCACGCATATTGCCGTGGCCCTGCGCTACAACGCCACAGAGGCCCCGGCCCCGGTGGTGCTGGCCAAGGGCGCGGACCATCTGGCCGAAAAGATCAAGGAAATCGCCCGCGAAAACCGTGTGCCCATCCGCGAAAACGTGCCCCTGGCGCGAGCCCTGTACAAGTCTACGGAAGTGGGTGACATGATTCCCGAAGAACTGTACAAAGCAGTTGCAGCCGTACTGGCCAGCATCTGGAAGCTCAAGCCCAGGGCCAACGCGGCCCGCTGACGGGGCGGACGGCGCGCGGGCCTGAAGCCCGCGCCCCTTCGTCCTCTCCACGGCGCGAGGATCAACGCAACGAGGTGTCGCAACAATGGCAGGCGCAGTAATACCCAAACTGGACTATGGCCGTTTCGCCAGGCACGGCGACGCCTTCCTCGCCGCGGGCGTGGTCATCATCCTGTTCGTCATGCTGGTGCCCCTGCCCACCTTTTTCATGGACACCATGCTCTGCGTGAGCATCTCCATTTCCCTCATGGTGCTCATCACCACCATGTTCATGACCTCGCCGCTGGAATTCACCATCTTTCCCTCCCTGCTGCTGGTGACAACATTGCTGCGCCTGGCCCTCAACGTGGCCTCCACGCGCCTTATCCTGCTCAACGGCAGCGCCGGGCCCGCCGCTGCGGGCGACGTCATCATGGCCTTCGGCCAGTTCGTCGTGGGCGGCAGCTATGTGGTGGGCGGCGTCATTTTCATGATCCTGTTCATCCTGAACAAGGTCGTTATCACGGCGGGCACCACGCGCATCGCCGAAGTGGCCGCCCGCTTCACCCTGGACGCCATGCCGGGCAAGCAGATGGCCATTGAGGCGGATCTCAACGCGGGCCTCATCGACGAGGAAGAGGCCAACGCCCGCCGTGCCGGCCTGCGCAAGGAGGCCGACTTCTACGGAGCCATGGACGGCGCGTGCAAATTCGTCTCGGGCGACGTGAACGCCGGCATGTTCATCACGCTGGTGAACCTGGTGGGCGGCATCATCATCGGCGTGGTGCAGAAGGACATGGACTGGAACTCCGCCCTGACCACGTACTCGCTGCTGACCATCGGCGACGGGCTCGTTTCCACCATCCCGTCCATCATCGTCTCCACGGGCACGGGCCTGCTGGTTTCGCGCGCCGCCGCCGAAGCCAAGATGGGCGAGGAATTTCTGGCCCAGCTCACGTTCAACACCCGCGCGCTGCGCATGGTTTCGGCCGTGCTGCTGCTCTTTGCCCTGGTGCCCGGCCTGCCCACCATCCCCTTCCTGCTGCTGGCGGCGGCCATCTTCACCGCCTCCCGCCTGACGGCCAGGAATGAGGAAGAAAATGCGGACGGCAAGGGCGGAACCTCCCCAAAGAAGGGCGGTGGGGGCGGCAAGTCCTCTTCCGGCACGGCCGACAGCCCAGAGGAAGTGCAGGCCCTGCTGCCCTTGGACACGCTGGAGCTGGAAGTGGGCTACGGCCTCATCCCCCTCGTGGATGAGGAACAGAGCGGCAACCTGCTGGCCCGCATCCGCTCCATACGCCGGCAGTTCGCCCTGGATATGGGCGTGGTCATCCCCTCCCTGCACCTGCGCGACAACCTCCAGCTCAAGCCCGGCCAGTATTCCCTGCTCATCAAGGGCAACCAGGTGGCCTCGGCGGAAATTCTGGTGGACCACTTCCTGGCCATGGACCCCGGCAACGTGACCACCAGAATCAACGGCATCGAAACGCGCGAGCCGGCCTTCAACCTGCCGGCCCTGTGGATACCCGACAGCCAGCGCGAGGAAGCCATGCTGGCAGGCTACACCGTGGTGGATCCGGCCACGGTCATCGCCACGCATCTGACGGAAGTATTCAAGCGTCATTTATCCGACTTCCTGGACAGGCAGGCCGTGCAAGGCCTGCTGGACACGCTGGGCAAGCACGCGCCCAAGGCCGTGGAAGACCTGGTGCCCGGCGTGCTGCCCCTGGGCGTCATCCAGAAAGTGCTGCAGATTCTCGTGCGCGAGAACGTGGGCATCCGCGACATGCTGACCATCGTGGAGACGCTGGGCGATTTCGGCGCCACCGTCAAAAATCCAGAAACACTGGCCGAATATGTGCGCGAAAAGCTGGCGCGCTCCATCGTGCGCCCCTATCTGGACAGCCAGGGCACGCTGCCCGTGCTGACGCTCGCCCCCGACGCCGAACGCATGGTGCAGGAGGGCATACGCCAGGCCGACAACGGCGTGACATTCC
Organism: Desulfovibrio desulfuricans; assembly: GCA_015062205.1. Lineage (GTDB taxonomy): Bacteria > Desulfobacterota > Desulfovibrionia > Desulfovibrionales > Desulfovibrionaceae > Desulfovibrio > Desulfovibrio desulfuricans_D. The sequence continues at coordinate 48,934 of SUVB01000037.1, read as the reverse complement.
TCTCCCTCAATCCCGCGGCGGCCCAGCGCCTGGTGAACAACCTCAGCACTGCCGTGGACAACGCGCTCAATACCGACGGCCAGCCCGTGCTGCTGGTCACGCCGCTCATCCGCCCGCATCTGGCCCAGATTGTCACCCGCTTCCTGCCCACGGTGCCCGTCATCTCCCAGGCGGAAATTCCGCCCGATATCCGGTTGCAGTCCGTGGGCGTCGTTTCCGCCGCCTGACCGCGAGCCCCCGTCAGACAACTGACGGGGGTTTTTTATTTGAAAACCTTTACCGTTGCGCGGTTTGCGCCTGCGGCGCGTTGCCGTTACACTGAACGGCGGCAGACGCGCTCCCGCCTGCGGGGAGCGACGACCGGCTTGCCCTGCTCCTCCGCCGCATTCCCCTGTGTTTCATGGTTGGCCCCGAATTTGCATCTTTCATGGCGTCGTCATTTGAACGACATACGGAGTTGTAACACGCGGCATGCGCCGCGGCAAAGGATCGGGTCATGCAGGTCAAGACGTTCACCGGAGCTTCCTCACAGGAAATACTGGCCAGAATCAAGGCCGAAATGGGGCCTGAAGCCGTTATCCTGGGCAACCGCACCTACCGCAAGAACGGAACGGTCTGTCACGAGATCACCGCCGGGCTCGAACGTCCGGGGGCGGAGGCCGCCGCGCCTGCAGGCGCGTCCTCTTCCGAATGGGGTGAATGGCACAAGGAATGGATGCAGATCAAGGGACAGATTTTCGCCCTGATGAAGCCCGCCATTCAGCTCGAGCGTCTCACGCCGCGCCAGCGCGTGGCCCTGGAATATCTGCAGCGGGAGGGCGTTTCCGACGCGGTGGCCGTAGGCCTGTACCAGCGCCTGCTGGCGGAGCCGGGCTCGTCCGTGCTGGAATGCCTGTGCGGCATGGTACCGGTGAAGGCCTGGGGCACGGAAAACTGGGGGCAGCGCATCCACCTGATGGTGGGCCCCTTCGGCTTCGGCAAGACCACAACGGCCCTGCGCTTCGCCCTGCATTTGCGCCGCCATGAACCGGAAGCGCGCATCGCCTTCATCAACGCCGACTGCCTGCGCGGCAACGGCAGGCTGGTGCTGCGCCACTGGGCCGAGCTTTCCAATTTTACCTACATGGAAGCGCCGGACAAGGCCGCCATGGAACGGGCGTTGACGGCCGTTCAGGAGGCTGACGCCGTTTTTGTGGACGTGCCCGGGCTCGGCCGTGACGGCACGCTTGAACAGTGGCGCGCCGACATGGGCCTGGATGCCGTGGAAGCCGCCACACATCTGACGCTCTCGCCGTTTTTCGATGCGCTCCAGACGCAGGCCTTTCTGCAACGATACAAAACGGAAGGGCCCGGCTCCATCGTCTGGACCAAGCTCGACGAAGCCGTGAGCTTCGGCAGCATTGTCAATGTGGCCTGCGCCGCGGGCCTGCCCGTTTCGGCGCTCTCCTACGGCGCGGAACTCAAGGAAAGCCTCGCCCCGGCCACGGAGCCCCTGGTGTGGCGCCTTATTTTCAAACGGCAACTTCCCGGCCAGGCAGCCTGACGGCGTTTGGCCATACCATTGGAGATACAGATGAGCGGCTCTTTTCCCCTGGTGTTTTCCGTCACTTCAGGCAAGGGCGGCGTCGGCAAGACCAACATTTCGGTCAACCTCGCCATCAGCCTGGCAAAGCTCGGCAAACAGGTGGTGCTTTTGGATGCCGACCTCGGTCTGGCCAATGTGGATGTGGTGCTCGGCCTCACGCCGCAAAAAAACATCTTCCATCTCTTCCACGAGGGCGCCACACTGAACGACATCCTCTTTCCCACGCCCTACGGCTTCTCCATCCTGCCGGCCTCCTCGGGCATGAGCGAAATGCTCACCCTTTCCACGGGGCAGAAGCTGGAACTGCTGGAAGCCGTGGACGAAATGGAAGATGACCTGGATTACCTCATTGTGGATACAGGCGCGGGCATCAGCGACAACGTGCTGTATTTCAACATGGCCGCGCAGGAACGGCTGGTGGTGCTGACCCCGGAACCCACCTCGCTGACGGACGCCTATGCCCTCATCAAGGTGCTCAAGACCAGCCACGGGGTGGAACGGTTCAAGATCTGCGTCAACATGGCGCCGGATCTGAAGACCGCCAAGGAGATGTTCCTGCGGCTGCACCAGGCCTGCGACCATTTTCTGAGCGGCGTATCCCTTGAGTTGGTGGGCGTCGTGCCCAGAGACACGAACGTGCGCAAGGCCGTGGTGGAGCAGCAGCCCTTCTGCGTCAGCACGCAGGGCCCGGCCTCGCGGGCCGTGCAGGCTCTGGCCAAGACCATCACGACGTGGGAAGTGCCCGAGAATCTGGACGGCAACATCAAGTTTTTCTGGAAGAAACTGCTCTTCCGCTAAACCCGTCGCGCCTTGCCCTGCGGGGGAACGGCCGGGCGCGCAAGCCTCCTTTCCGGAATATGCAGAACTCCCCCGGCGTCAGAGACAACGAACAGCAACCTCAACGTGGAATGAACGCGTCGCCTTTCGGGCCGGCGGGCACGAAGGTTTACGCACAACCGGCGCTGCGGCGCCACGGGGTGGAAGAGGCAGATCCGAAAGGAAGACACTATGAAGACCGGCACAGCGCAAGCGCAAGCTCCATGCCCCTGGGAGGCGCTCGAAACCGGAGCAACCTCCTGGGAAAACTTCTCACCGGCAGAACAGGAAGCCGTGGTGCGGCATTACGCCCCCAAGATCCGCTTTCTGGCCCTGCGCCTGAAGGCCAAGCTGCCCCGCAGCGTGGAAATCGGCGAACTGATCAGCTCCGGCACATTGGGCCTCATGGAAGCCCTGGGAAAATTTCGGCCGCAGCTTGGCATCCGTTTTGAAACCTATGCCGAAAGCCGCATCAAGGGCGCCATGCTGGATGATTTGCGCAGGCTTGACTGGTTCCCCCGCTCATTGCGCCAGCGCGTGCGCGTGCTGGACGACGCCATGCGCAAGGTGGAACACGAACACGGCCGCCAGGCCACGGAAGAGGAACTGCAGCAACTCACCGGGCTGGAAATGCGCGAAGTGCGCCAGGGTCTCGAGGCCCTGCAGAATCAGCTCTGGGTCTCGCTGGACGCCATCCAGGACACCCTGGCGGGCGAAGTGCCGGGCGGAGGCGGCGAACCCTACCGCGACACGGCCATGCAGGAACTCGTCGAGCGCCTGGCCCCGCTCATAGACAGCTTGACGCCAAGAGAAAAGTTGGTACTGTCCCTCTATTATACCGATGAGTTGAACATGCGTGAAACCGCCGAAGTCATGGGCATCACCGAAGGGCGCGTCTCGCAGCTGCATTCGCAGGCGCTGAACCGCCTTCGCAGGGAGTTTATGAACCAGTACGGCGAAGGTTCCGAACTGTAGCGCCGCCGCGCCGGAGCGGCCCCCAGCCGCCCGCGGTTCTGCCGGCCGATGCCAGAAGGAGTTCTCCAATGCCTTACAATCCGAATATGCGTGTTCTTATTGTGGACGATTTTTCCACCATGCGCCGCATCGTGCGCAACATTCTGCGGCAGCTCGGCTTCCAGAACGTGGTGGAGGCCGATGACGGCACCACCGCCTGGGAAACCCTGAACCGCGAAAAAATCGACTTCATCGTTTCCGACTGGAACATGCCCCAGATGACCGGCATCGAACTGCTGCGCAAGGTGCGCGCCAGCGAACAGTTCGCCAGCATTCCCTTTTTGATGGTCACCGCCGAGGCCCAGCAGGAAAACATCATTGAAGCCGTGCAGGCCAAGGTTTCCAACTATATTGTCAAACCCTTCACGGCCGACACGCTGAAGCAGAAGATTGACAAGATATTCCCCTAGAGCGGATGTGCCCGGCTTTTGTGCAGAAGCCGGCTTACACCGCCCTTGTTTCGCGGGAGACACGCGGTTTTTCCCGTTCGCACGCGACGCGGACCGCTGTGCTTGCAGCCGCCGGAGCGGATTCCCATTCCAGGACGCCCCGCGCCGGTTGAAGCGTTTGTGCTGCAGCCGGCCAGGGGCTGGATATGCCGCACGGCCTGACAGTGCGTCGCATTCCGCACGACGCCGTGCCTTCCGGCCGGGTCCGGCGCGGGCAGGGCGGGAAGACTCGGCAGGAGTAAGCTGTGGCAGAACAGCAAGAGGTCAAGGAAGCCCCCCCTAGGGAGGAACTGTCTGTCGCCGTAGGCGGGCAGGATGCCGTCCGCAAGGTGGAGTTGGACCTGGACGACGCGCCCTTCCTCAAGGAGGATGAGCCTGCTCCCGCCGAAGCCTCCAAGGAGCCGGCGACAAAGGAAGAGAGCGCCGCCCCGGAAGATGCGCCTGCCGCGACCACAAAGAAAAAGAAACTTCTGCTTCTCGCAGCTGTCGCAGGCGTCATTTTGCTGCTGGCTGCTGCGGCGGTCTGGTGGTTCGTGCTGCGCACGCCTCCCCCGCCGCCGCCCCCCCCGGCAGCGCCGGTGGAACCGGAAGTCATTGTCGTGCCGGGGGCTCCCGCCGCGTCGACGGCCCCTGCCGAATCCGTGAAGGAGCTTGCGGCCTTTGTCATTCCGCGCCAAAGTCCGCAGGGCACGCGCTTTCTGGTCTGCAAATTCTCCACGCTCAGCAAGGATCCCGCCATTGATGCGGAAATCGACCACAAGCTCATTCCCTTGCGCGACGCCCTGTATTACTATTTGAGCAGCAAGCCCGACGAATTTTTGCTCAACCCCGGCAATGCCGCCAAAGTCAAGCATGACCTCACCGGAGTAGTGAACGACTACATCACGCATGGAAAAATCGAAGACGTTCTGTTTGAAAGCTATTTGAACGAATAGCGCGACATACTGCGGAGATAGCCACAAAGGGTCAGGAGGTCGCCATGAGCATTGACGCCACCATGGCCGTACTGTATGCCCAAACCGGCATGGCCACATCCATGGCCAATGCCGCCGCCGTGGCCCCCCAGGCTTCGGCGGCCATGTCGCGCGTGCTGGCCGCCGAAATGGCCCGGCAGGAACAGCAGCAGATCACCAAGTCGGAACAGGGCAACAAGATGTCCCTGACGGCAGACGCCGAACATCACAATGCGCCGCAGTTCGGCAGCCGTCGGCGGCGACGCCCCCCGCCCGGACCGGAAGAAAGCGACACCCAGGCGGCTTCCCCCCTGGTGGGGAATCTGCTGAACCTGAAGATATGAACGATACCCTGCTTTTTGTGCTGGTCGGGATATTCTCCCTGTTCGAGCTCGCCATTCTCGGCGGCGTGCTGGTGTTTTATCTGCGCCTGCGCCGCTCCGAGACGCTGCTCAACACCCTGCAGGGAAATCAGGACAGCCTGCTCCAGCGCATTGAAATGAATGCCCGGCTGGAACGGGAAATTGTGGCGACCTTTGCCCAGCGCCAGGCGGAACTGCGCAATCTGGACGAAAAACTGGAAGAAAAGGCGCAGGAACTGCGCCGCCTGCTGGAACAGGCTGAAGGCATCAGCCGCTCGCCGCAATTCCTGCGGGAACTGATTCTCAACGGCCGCCGCAAGGGTCTCAGCAGCCGCCAAATCGCCAAAAATGCCGGCCTGAGCGTCGACGAGGTCGATCTGATTCTGGCGCAGGCCGCAGAATAGGCCGCAATTCCGTACGCAGCGCCGTCCGCCCCGGCCCCATGCACTGCGCCTTCGGGCAGCAGCCTTGCTGTCTGCCGCCGTAGGGATCGCCGTTCGCCGGCGGCTATCCCTGCTCACGCCGGAACCCTCCGGGCGCCGCAGGCTCTTCAATAAATTTTTACCTATTGCTGATCTGCTCTAGAAATCGAGCTTGAACTGCATGCCCACGCCCAGCGAGGAGTCGGGCTGCCTGTTGTCAGCATGGGGGTTCTCACGCTGCTCATTCTTGAGGATCAGTTCGGGCCCCACCTTAACGCTGAGGTCATCCTCAGTCTTCACGCCGGCATAGGCCCCCACCACATGCCGACTCTCCATAGGCAGGTTCTCGTCCGGCACAACGCCGGGGCCGTGCTCTTCGCGCCAGGAAGAAGCCTCCTCCCGAATGCTCACGCCCACGTCCCCTCCGGCATGTTTGCGCTTGTCGGTGGCGTCCAGCGCGGAATTGATGCCCGACGCGGTATTCATCCCCTTGCCCTGTCCGACCGCACCTTCCACCGCCCGGCGTTGCAGGGTCTCCATGGGCATGCCGTCACGCCATTCGTCCCTGCTGGACGGCCCCCGGCTGAATGCCCAGCTGTCGGCATGCACGCCCCTCCGGCTGCGCGCCTCGTGCCCCTGTCGCGGCTTTGGCCGCTGTGCGGCTGCGCGCGACGCCGCAGGAGCGTGCGCTGCTGCCCCCCCCTGTTCCTTGCACTGTGCCGCCGGCGTTTTCTCCGCCCGCGCGTTCCGCTCCGTCACGGGCGGACGGTCCGGGGAGGCATACAGTTTCTGCGGGAAACCCGCCACCAAAACACCAAGGAGAAAAAGACCGGGGAGGAATGTTAGCCGCATGCTCTTGTGTACGGCAAAAGACGCCATTCTGTAAAGCCCGGCAGGCAGCGGCGACTGCGTGGGACGCTTGCGGAAGACCGTTCTTTGCACTCCCCGTCGCGCCCGACGCAGCCTCTTTTTCCCGTCGGAAGCAGAATCGCCGGGATTTCCGGCGGGCGCGGGAAATCGACGCCCCATGCGGCCCATACGCAAAGGGCTCCCCGCGGGGAGCCCTCAGAACATACGTTTTGGAAATTGCGCGGGCGGCAGTGAGCATCGTCGCCCGCGCGTAACAGGACGGAAAACCGCAGTGTTCCCGCGAAACAGCGGCGTATGGTTTGCCTGTTATAAAAATACGCTGCCTCTGCCCGCAAGCCGGTCAGTCAAACGTGCCGGTCTTGTCGCTGGTGGCCTCGTGCAGCAGCTTTTCCTTGTTGATCACGGGGATGCTCGGGCTCGCGCCCGTGTCGCGCCAGCCGCCGCCCAGGGCCATGCACACGCTGACAACACTGTTCAGCCGGTTCTGCAGGGCCGTGGCCAGTTGCAGCTCGGCGGCAAAAAGCTGCCGTTCCGAGTCCAGCACTGTCAGATAGTCCGTATACCCGTTATCATACTGCAAACGGGCAATTTCCGTGGAGCGGCGCAGGCTTTCCACCTGCACCTGCATGCTGCGCACCACGCTGTCCGCCTCGCGCTGTGCGGTAAGCGACGTGCGGATATCCTCAAAGGCGGATTGCACGGTTTTGCGGTACACGGCAATGGCGGCCTTTTTCTGCGCCTCGGCGTCCTTGAGATTATACCAGTTGCGCCCGAAGTCGAGGATGGGCAGCGAGACGCCGGCCCCGTAGCTCCACGTGCCGGAAGCGCTGGTGAACAGACTGCCCACGGATGTGGCCAGCGTGCCGAGCGTGCCCGTCAACGAAATGGACGGGAAGAACTGGGCGCGGGCCACGCCTATGTTGGCATTGTACGCCATGATGCCGAACTCGGCGGCGCGGATGTCGGGCCGACGCAGCAACAACTCCGAAGGCAGGCCCTCGGGCAGCACGGGCGGCGCGGGCAGGGAGGCGATGGCCTTGCCCCGTGCCATGCCGCGCTCAATGATGTCGCGCGGGGAGCGACCCAGCAACACGGCCAGCGCGGCCTCGGCCCTGTCCACGCTGATGGTGCTGGTGTGCACCTGGGCGCGGGCGGTTTCCACCTCGGCCCGGGCGCGCTGCCAGTCCAGCTCGGTGATGTCGCCCTGCTTATAGCGGGCCGAGTAAATTCTGAAGGATTCCTCACGGGATTTCAGCGTGCGCCGGGCCGTATCCAGCTGCATGTCCAGCGCCAGCAGGGAGAAGTAGGCCTGGGCCGTCTGCCCGGCCACCGAGAGGCGCAGGGCCTCATGCCCGATGACCGTATTCATGAGCAAGTCAGTGAGCATGGTGTACTGGTTGCGCAGCTTGCCCCAGAAATCCAGTTCCCACGAGGCGCTGAGCGCCGCCTGGTAGACGGACGGGGCGCGGGCCATGCCGCTCACGTCGTAGGGGGCCTGCAGGTTGGGCGCGCGTTCGGAAGAGCTTTCCGACATGGCCCCAGCCGTGCCGTTGAGCACCGGGGCCAGAGCCGCTGTGCCCACGCCCGCCTTGGCGGCGGCGGACTCGATCTTGGCCATGGATTCGGCCAGATCCTGATTGTTCTTCAGGGCTTCCTCTATCAGCGCCGTCAGCACCGGATCGTTGAAGCGGGTCCACCAGTCCGTATTCAACGGCGCGGGCCCCATATCCACAGCGCGCCACGCCTTGGGCAAATCCATCTCCGGCCGCTCGTAGCGCGGGGCGAGCGAGCAGGCGGACAGCAGCGCGGCCAGCAGCAGCGCAGGAAGAAAACCCGCAAGGGAAGGGACGGACAACCTGCGGTATGCGCTCATATTTCCTCCTGTTCATCCGCAAGGAAGTCCTTGCCGGCGTTGGGATCAGTTTTGCCTTGCAGTTTGAGCGAAAGCGTCATGATGGCTTTGAAGAAAAAGGGAACAAACAGGGTGGCGATGCAGGTGGCGGCCAGCATGCCGCCGATGACCGCCGTGCCGATGGCGTGGCGGCTGTTGGCGCCCGCGCCCGTGCTGACGGCCAGGGGCAGCACGCCCAGGATGAACGCAAGGCTCGTCATGACGATGGGCCTGAAACGCAGCCTTGAAGCCCGCATGGCCGCCGCGTCGAGGCTGCGGCCGCCGCGCCAGGACTCAACGGCGAACTCCACAATCAGAATGGCGTTCTTGGCCGCCAGCCCGATGAGCGTGACCAGGGCCACCTGAAAGTAGACGTCGTTGGAGAGATCGCGCAGCCAGGTGGCCGCCAGCGCGCCGAACACGCCGAAGGGCACTGCAGTGAGCACGGCCAGTGGCAGCGACCACGATTCGTACTGCGCCGCCAGAATGAGGAAGACCATCACCAGCGCCAGCACGAAAATCATCAGTGAATCCGCGCTGGCCAGCTTTTCCTGCAGGGAGGAGCCCACCCAGCCCAGGGAATAGTCCGAAGGCAGCACGGCGGCCGCAGCGGCTTCCATCTGGCTCAGGGCGTCGCCCGAGGCAAAGCCCGGCGTGGGCGATCCCATGAGGTGCGCGGCCGGAAAGGCGTTGTAGCGTTCCACCACCTGCGGGGCCGTGCGGCGTTCCAGAGTCATGACGGCCGTGAGGGGAATCATCTCGCCCTTGTTGTTCTTGACATACACGTCATTGAGCGATTCCGGCAGGATGCGGTAGTCGGCCTCGGCCTGCATACGCACCTGGAAGGTGCGGCCCAGGTAGTTGAAGTCGTTGACGTAGGTCTGGCCAAAAGCTGCGCCCATGGCCGAGTAGACGTCACTGATATTGATGCCCATATCCTTGCAGCGCTCACGGTCCAGGTTGGCGTAGAGCTGCGGCGCGCCGGTGGTGAAGAGGTTGCGCACCATACCCACGGCCGGGTACTTGGGCGTGCCGTCCGGATTCCTGGATGTGGCTTCGGCCACCACGGCATTGGCGTATTTTTCCAGATCGTACAGCGTGCCGTCGCCGCGCATCTGGACAAAGCCCTCGAAACCGCCCGTGGTGCTCATGCCCTGAATCGGCGGCGGCGAGAAGGAGAGCACGAAGGCTTCAGGCTGCATGGCGCTGATGGCCATGGTTTTTTTGGTGACCTCGACATCGCTCTGCTCGTCAGTGGTGCGCTCGCTCCAGGGTTTGAGCGACGTGAAGAAGGTGGCGTAGTTGCTCTTGATGGAAATGGACGTAATGTCCAGTCCGTCAATGACGGCCACATCCTTCACGCCGGGCAGGGAGAGCGAATAGTTGGTGATGATGTCGCCCACGGCCTTGGTGCGGGGCAGCGACGCGCCGTCGCCCAGGATGGCCATGCCGATGGTGTAGCCCTGGTCTTCGTTGGGCACCAGGCCCGAGGGCACGCGCCCGATAAGGAAGACGATGACCACCGCCATGAGGGCGAAGAGCGTCAGGGCCCGCAGGGCCGAATTCTTGATAAAGCGCACCGTGCGCAGATAGCCGTGGGTAATGCGGCCGAACATGTAGTTGAAGCGGATGAAGATCTGCGGCGGCACATGGCCGTGGTGGTGCGGCTTGAGCAGCAGGGCGCAGAGCGCGGGGGTGAGCGTCAGGGCCACAATGCCCGAGAGCACCACGGAGACGGAAATGGTGATGGCGAACTGCTTGTACATCTGCCCGGCCAGCCCGCCCATGAAGGACACGGGAATGAACACGGCGCAGAGCACCAGCACAATGGCGATGACCGGGGCCGTGACCTCGTTCATGGCCTTGGCTGTGGCCTCCTTGGGCGGCAGATGCTCGGAACTCATGAGGCGTTCCACATTTTCCAGCACCACGATGGCGTCGTCCACCACAATGCCGATGGCCAGCACCAGACCGAACAGCGTCAGGGTGTTGATGGAATAGCCCAGGGCATACATGCCCGCAAACGTGCCGATCACCGAGACGGGCACGGCAATGCAGGGAATAAGCGTGGCCCGCCAGTTCTGCAGAAAGACGAAGACCACGATGAACACGAGCGCCATGGCCTCGATGAGCGTATGGATGACCTCCTTGATGGACTCCATGACGAAATCGTTGGTGTCCACCACAAGCTGGTAGGTCATGCCGTCGGGCATGGTTTTGGCGATTTCCTGCAGGCGTTTGGTGACGCGCTCGCCGGTTTCGATGGCGTTGGCGCCGGGCAGCAGATACACGGCGCCCATACGCGCGATCTTGCCGTTGTAGGTGGATTCGACGGAATAGTCCTTGCCGCCCAACTCGATGCGGGCCACATCCTTGAGGCGCAGCATGGCGCTGTCCTCGCCGACGCGCACAATGATGTTGCCGAACTGTTCCGGGGTCAGCAAACGGCCCTGGGTGTCGATCTGCCACGAGAGCTGCGCCTCGCTGCCGACGGGGTTGTCGCCCAGGCGTCCGGGCGCGAACTGGGAGTTCTGCTCCTGAATGGCGGCGGCAATCTCTTCGGGCGAGAGCCTGTACTTTGCCAGCACGTCCGGCTTGAGCCAGATGCGCATGGAGTAGTCCATCTGGCCGAACACCGAGCAGTCGCCCACGCCGGGCACGCGCTTGAGCTCGTCCACCACGTTCACGTTCATCCAGTTATGGATGTACACGGCGTCGTAACGGCCGTCGGGCGACATGAAGGCGAAGGCCTGCAGCATGGAGGGCGAACGCTTGACCACGGTGACGCCCTGGCGGCGCACCGTCTCCGGCAGGAGCGTCTGGGCCAGATTGACCTTGTTGTTGACGTTGACCAGCGCCATGTCCGGATTGGTGCCCAGGGCGAAGTAGACGTTGATGCTGCCCGAGCCGGAGCCGGAGGAGGCTGTGGAGTTCATGTAGAGCATGTTCTCCACGCCGTTGATGTTCACCTCGATGGGCGCCAGCACCGTGGAGGCGATGGTCTCGGCCGAGGCGCCGGGGTAGGCCACCTGCACGTTGACCGTGGGCGGCACGAGATCGGGGTACTGGGCGATGGGCAGAGCCACCAGCGCCAGAGCCCCCACCAGGGTGATGACAATGGAAATGACGGCCGAAAGCACCGGCCGGCGCAGAAAGAAATTCGGTTTTGTGGAGGCGGCCATGCACTATCCCTACTTGTTGTCGGAGCCGGATTTTTTGTCCGCGTCCTGCGCGGCCTTGGCCGCTCTGGCCTTGGCCTGCTCGTCCATGGAAGGCTGGATGCTCACCGGCGCGCCGGGACGGGCCTTGACCAGCCCCTCCAGCACAATGCGCTCGCCGCCCTTGAGGCCGGAATCCACCAGGTACTTGTCGCCCACGGTTTCGCTCACTTTCACGGGGATGGGATAAACCTTGTTGTCCTTGTCCACGCCCATGACCATGGCGCCCTGCTGGGTGAGCATGACGCACTTCTGCGGAATAAGTACGGCGTTGACGAGCACGTCGCCGTCCATAAAGAGACGCACATACTGGCCGGGCATGATCCGGCCGTCGCTGTTGTCAAAGACGGCGCGCGCCTTGATGACGCCCGTGGTGGGCTGCACCTGGCTGTCAATGAAGGTCACCTCTCCCTCGCCCTGATACATGCTGCCGTCCAGCAGGCGCAGGCGGGCCTTGTAGCGCCCCCCCTCAGGCTGGCGCAGCCGCCCCGCCGCCGCCAGCTGCTGGCGGCGCATGCGTTCGGGCGCGGCGATGGAGAAATCAATATGCATGGGATCGGTCTGGTTGACGTAGGTCAGCAGGGAGTTGTTGCTCACCAGATTGCCCACGGTGAAATTTTCCTTGCTGCTGTAGCCGGAAACCGGGGACACAACCTGACAGTAGTCCAGATTGATCTTGGCCGTGCGCAGGGCCGCGCGGGAGCTGTCGTAGGCCGCGCGCGCGGCGTCCCGCTCCTTCTGGGAGACGGCGTTCTTTTCATACAGGGGGCGTACGCGCCGCCACTCGCGTTCAGCGTTGTTGAACTGGGCCTGCGCCTGCTGCACCTGCGCCTCGTAGGTATCGCGCTCGATCTCGAAGAGCACCTGCCCTTCCTTCACGAAATCTCCCTCGTTGTAGAGCCGCTTCTCAATGATGCCCTGCACGCGCGCCCGCACCTCGACGGAACGCGAGCCCGAAGCCTGGGCCTGAAACGCCGCCGGCCAGGGCGTGTCCTCGGCCTTCACCTCCACAACCGAAACGGGCAGGGCCATGCCCTCGGCAGTTTTTTTCTCGCTTTCGCAGGCGGCGAGGCCGAAACACAGCCCCAACGCCATAAGGGGAGTCACAAACTGTCTGATTGTCATGCATAACTCCATTAGAGCGCGGCAACACGTCGCGCCGGGGACGCGCTTTCGCCGCTCCGGCACGGCCGGACGGGCAGCGCGAAAATTCACGGTGAATTGCGGGCGGACGACAAGACCGACGCAGACAGGGGCCGCCCAATCGCATGGACGCAGGAAACGCCGCCATCGTCGGAAAAGCATCCCGATGAAAACAGCGCAGCGCCACCGCAGAAAAAAACACAGATTGCCGCAAAAGGCAATGTGCAGGGCCGGCGGAGGGGCCTTTGCAAATGTTGAAAATATTCAATTATTTCCTTATGTTACCTACTCGTATTCAATCATTGTAACATGATGAATTTATTGAATATATTTTTATTCCTTCCCGCTGTTCTGCATCCGGTCACGCTGCGTCCGGGCCTTGGCGCAGGCGCAGTTCAAAAAGACCGTCCACCACACGGCATCCTTGAACAGTTCGACGCGCCGGAAACGATGCTGATCGTTATCCGACCGCATGATCGTCGTTTCCAGCGCCCTCGTCTGACCGCCCTCATCCAGAAAGACGACGCGAAGGCCCACGCGGCGCAGGGCGCGCAACTCGGCGGGGGAGAGCTTGGCAGCCTCGCGGGAGGCCACCTCCGTGGCCGTCTGGGCGCCGGGATGCTGCCTGGAGTACGGCCCCACATCCCTGACGCCGAAATCAACAAGCAACTCCGCCTTCACAAGGTTGGCAAGATTCACCCGGCTGCGGTTGAAAACCTTGCCCTTGCGCAGCACGCGATAGTAAAATGCTCCCTGCTCTTCCGACGCGGCCAGAATCACCGCCGTGTCCCCGGCGGAATGGAACACGCCGATGCTGGCCGTCGCGCCGGATTCCGAGACGATAGCCGCCTTTTCCTCGGCAATGCGGCGCGCATGCCGCCTCGTTCTCCGACGGGCATCCAGAAAAATGCCGATCAGCACGGCCGTCAACACAACGACAATGGCTGTATTCATATGCACGCTCCCGAGTCAAGGTTGCGCGCGCCCGACGACGCGGCCCAGGATGCCTCAACGTGAAAGACCTCAGTTGTCAAAACGCAGCCGCGTCAGCGTTCCGGCCCGGGCTGCGAGCAGCTCCGCCACCACGGCGACCGCGATCTGCTGCGGAGTCTGCGCCCCTATGCTCAGGCCGATGGGGCAGCACACGGCGGCCAGCTCCGCATCCGGCACGCCTGCGGCCCGCAGGGCCGCGTACACCTGTTCGCGCTTGCCCCTGCTGCCTATCATGCCGATATACTGGGCGTGGCTGGTCAGGGCCTGGGCCAGGGCCTCGCGGTCAAAGCTGTGCCCCCGCGTAACAATGGCCACATAATGCCTGCGCCCGATGCCGCAACGCTCCACCAGATTGTCGAACCCTGGCAGAACCAAGCAGCGGCGGGCCATGGGGAAACGCTCGGCGTTGGCAAAATCCTCCCTGTCGTCGGCCACATCCACCACAAACCCGCTGGCGTGGGCAAGGCGGGCCACTTCCAGCGAGACGTGGCCGCCGCCGCAAAGCAGAAGCACCGGCGGCGCGTCCAGCGGCTCCACATACAGGAGCGTGTCATTCTCGAAGGCCAGCAGCCCGGGGCGGTTCTTCCGCTCTTCCAGAAGCGGCAGCGCGGGTTCCAGCCCCACCGTGACGCCCTCCGGCACGGGCAGGCCATCTTCTTGAAACAGGGACTCCACATAGAGTCGCCGCCGTACCGTCACGGCAGACGACGAAACGCCGCGCAGCTCCGCCACCCAGACGCCGCGCCCCCCCTGCCGCAGGGTCTCGGCCGCAAGGGCGAACAGCCCGGCCTGTTCCGGCCGCAACGTCTCGCACAGCACCTGCATGCCGCCGCCGCAAATCATGTCGTTCTCGGGCGAAGTGCCGCTCAGGTCAAAGGAGGACAGCGAAAAGCCGCCGTCTGCAAGGCGCTGCCGGGCCGCTTCCATGGCGCGGGCCTCCAGCGCGCCGCCGCCCACCGTGCCCTCGAAGCCGCGGCGGGTCTGGAGAGCGCGGGTCCCGGCGTCACGCGGGGCGGAACCGGTACGGGCCACGACAGTCACCAGCACGACGGCTTCCCCCGCCTGCAGAAGTTCGGCCGCACGGGCCTCCAGGGTTTCTTCCCAGGGCGCGTCCACAAGCCGTTCCGGGGAGCCGCCCCCGGGCCGGGGCTGGTCATGCGCTGCCGCGCCCGTATGTTTTCTAGCCATCCCCGTCCTCCTTCACATAGCCGCACCCCTTGACCGGGCACAGCACTCTCACGCCGCCGCGGCCCTTCTTTTCCACCAGATAAGGCGAGCCGCAGCGCGGGCAGGGGCCGGGCACGGGCCTGTCCCACAGGGCGAAGTCGCACTGGGGGTACTGGTCGCAGGAATAAAAAATCTTGCCCCGTTTGGTGCTCTTCTCCACCAGCGCGCCCTTGCCGCAACGCGGGCAGGGCACTCCCGTGGACAGCGGGGCGGCATACCTGCACTCCGGATAGCCCGTGCAGGCGATGAAGCTGCTGCCTGTGCGCGACTTCTTGATGACCAGATCCCGGCCGCACTGCGGGCACTGGCCGACCTTCTCATAGTGCGGCTTTTCCGGCGCGACCAGAGAAACGCTGCCGTCCTCGGCGCGCTCGAAGTTGCTGGTGAAGCGGCATTCGGGATAGCCGGAACAGGCCAGAAAAGGACCGGCCTTGCCGAACTTGATGAGCAACGGCTTGCCGCAGTCCGGGCAGGGCAGGCCGGCGGGCAGCCCCCCCTTGAGACTCTTCATGTTTTTGGCGGCGGCGGCCAGGGTGGGATTGAAATCTTCAGTGAAATGCCGCAGCAGCTGCACCCATTCTTCCCGTCCCTCGGCCACCTGATCCAGATTCTCCTCCATCTGGGCGGTGAAGCCCACATCCATGAGTCTGGGGAAGTGCTCCAGCAGTTGACGGCAGACCACGCGCCCCAGATCGGTGGGCACAAAATGCCGTTCGGTCAGGCGCACATATTCGCGATCCTGCAGTGTGGAGATAATGGCAGCATAGGTGGAAGGGCGGCCGATGCCCAGTTCCTCCAGTTCGCGCACCAGCCCGGCTTCGCTGTAGCGGGCCGGGGGCTGCGTGAATTTCTGCTCTTTTTCCACCTTTTCCGTCCTGAGCGTCTGCCCCGCCGACAGCGGCGGCAGCTGCGCGTCCTCCTCGTCGCGGGCGCGCGGCATGACCGCCAGAAAGCCGGGAAAAAGCAGGCGCTCGCCCTTGCCCCGCCAGAGCGTGGAGCCGCAGGACACGGAGACCGTGGTGTCGTGGAAGCGCGCGCCGGCCATCTGCGAGGCCACGAAACGCGACCAGATGAGCCGGTAAAGATTGTACTGCTCCGGCGGCAGATACGGCTTCACATCGTCGGGCGTGATGTTCACATCCACCGGGCGAACGGCTTCATGGGCGTCCTGCGCGCCGCCGCGCGCCTTGTAGATGCGGGCCCGCCCGGGCAGATATTCCTTGCCGAAGGCCGCTTCAATAAAATCTTTGGCGGCCGCGCGCGCCTCGTCGGCTATGCGGGTGGAGTCCGTGCGCATATAGGTGATGAGCGCCGTCAGACCGCGTTCGCCCAACTCCACGCCCTCATACAGGCGCTGGGCGATATTCATGGTGCGCTTGGCAGTGTAGGAAAGACGCTGGTTGGCCGCCTGCTGGAGCGTGGACGTGATGAAGGGGGGCAGGGGCGCGCGCTCGCGCTCCTTCTCCTCCACGCTTTCCACCACGAAGGGCTTGCCTGCAATGGCGTCCTCAACATTTTTGGCCTGCGCCGCATTGCCTATGGACGCCTTCCTGCCGCCCACCCGGACCAGTTCCACCCGGAAGGGAGGGGGCACGTCCCCCGCCAGCTGCGCGCGGAACAGCCAGTATTCTTCCGGCCTGAAGACTTCGCGGGCCTCCTCGCGCTCCACGATGAGACGCAGCGCCACAGACTGCACGCGCCCGGCGGAAATGCCGCGTTTGATGGTTTTCCAGAGCAGGGGCGAGATCTTGTACCCCACCAGGCGGTCCAGCACGCGCCGGGCCTGCTGGGCGTCAAACAAATGGGCGTTGAGTTCGCGCGGATGCGCCAGCGCCTCCTTCACGGCCCTGGAAGTGATTTCGTTGAACTGGATGCGCTTGATGTCCTTGGCCTTGTCACGGATGAGCTCGGCCACGTGCCAGGCGATGGCCTCGCCCTCACGGTCCGGGTCCGGCGCGAGATAGACGGTCTCGGCCTTAGCCGCGGCCGCCCGCAGGTCGCTGACCACGTTCTTTTTGTTCTCTATCACCTCATAGTGCGGCGTAAAATTGTTCTCTTCGTCCACACCGAGAGAGCTGGACGGCAGGTCGCGCACATGGCCCACACTGGCCTGCACCATGTACTGCGGTCCCAGAAACTTCCTGATGGTCTTCACCTTGGCCGGCGATTCGACGATAATAAGCTGTTTGCCCATGCTGTCCTCAATTCCCCCGGAATATCCGCACCGCCTGACGGACCCCTTCCTGCAAGGGGCGGCAGGAACGGCGGCCTTCTCCGCCGCGCCGTGCGGCGCGGGCGACACCCCCAATAGCGTCAAGTGCGAAGCATTTGTCAAGTCCTCTTCCGCCGACGGGTCCCGCAGGCGGAGGCCGAGCGCGGCTGGACAGCGGCGGCAAACTGCGGTAAGCGGTATCGTATCAGACAAAAAGGTATATGGATATGCGCGCACATTCCCGCTTCCGTCGCATCCTGACAGCGCTTGTTCTTGCAGCCGTCTGCATGGCGGCAGGCTGCGCCCCGCAGGGAAGCGGGCCGTCCGCCCGCCCCTCCGGGGGCAACTCGGCCGACGGCCTGCCGGTGGAAAGCTCCCTGCCCCGTATGCGCGCGGAATCCGGCCAGAGCGTGCATGTGGCTGTCAGCGGCGGCGACGCGGCCTTCAACAGCGATCTGGAATCCATGCTCACCGGCTACCTGCAGAGCGAGCGCAATCTCGTGCCGGCCGAAACAGCCAGGGAAGCCGATATTGTGCTGCGCGTCACCGTGGAGGATATCTACTCCCTGGGTTCGCGCAACGCGCCCCTCAAGGCCGGAACCGCGCTGGGCTCCACCGCTACGGGGACCATGCTCGGCGCGCTGCTGGGCGGCGCCGTGGGCGGCCGCAGCGGCTTGGGCTGGGGCGCCGGGGGCGGCGCGCTGCTGGGCCTGGGCGCGGCCTTGTGGGACAGCTCGGGCAAAACTTCCGTCTGGGGCATGAAGGCGCTGGTGGGCGCCGGCAGAAGCGGCCGGGAACCGGCGACCGGCGACATGCACCGCCTTGCCGTCCGCGCCGAGGGCGAACGCATGGACAGGAAGGACATCCTGCCGGCGCTGGAAGACGCCCTGTGCCGCGCGATCATCGACGCCTTCGGGTCCTGACGGCTCCGTTGCCGCGCTCCGGCCCGGACCGCCTCGTCCCTGCGGGCGTATCCGCAGGGCGCGAACGCGTCAACGTTGTTTGTGAGGATAGCATGTCGGCATTCCGCTCTCTCCCTGTTCTGCTCTGCCTGTTTCTCCTGCTGCTGCCTGCCTGCATACGCCAGAAATCCAACGCGGTCGATACGGAAGTGCTGCGCCAGGGCCGTCTGGAAGCGCCGCAGCGTGATGTGGATATAGCCCCTGTGGTCTACGTCAACGTACGCGACAACACCAATCGTCGCGCTGCGGGGCTGAGCGCCCAGACGGAGGCGAGCCTGCGCCGCATGGGCTATGCTGTCGTGACCAACCCCAGCGAGGCCGGGTACATTCTGCAGGTGGTGGTGCTGGCGGCCGGCACGGCCTCTCCGGAAAACGCGCGGGCCGTGGTTGCCGCCGGATACGGCGCGCCCTCGTCCCTCTCCGGCAGCGGCGGCACAGCGCTGGTGGCCGACGTGCTGCTGGTGCAGCGTCAGGTGCCCAGTGCCAAGCGTCCCAGCCGGGTCAAGCTCAAGAACATTTCCCGTCGCAACGCCGTGGCCAACAGCCAGATGCGCATTGCGCTGCTCGCCCACAAGGAAGTCAACCTTGAGGGGGGGCTGACCTCCTTCTTGATGGATACCCTGGCCAGGGAACTTTCCATCTCCCTGCACAAGGCCGGCGAGGGCGACGCGCCGGGAAAGGCGCGCCCCTGAACGCCGCGCCGCCGTACGACCGCATGCCGCCACCCGCCGGGCGTCGGCTTTCCGGCAGAACGCCGGAACACCTGTTTTAATCCTTCGTATTTACTCATCTATTTGTTTCTGGCATCCGATTTGCTGTATCCAGCCTGCGGAGGCTCTCGCCCCACAGGAGGAGACTATGGCACTTTCCAATTTTCTCATCCGCCCGCCGTCAGAAACGCCCCAGGCCCAGACCGGCACGCCCCGCCGCCCCGTTGCGGCGCAGACAGCCGCGCCCTCGGCCTTTGCCGCACTCATGAGCGGACAGAACGCGAATACGGAAAACGCCGGTTCCGCCGGGCCGCGGCATTCGGTCATGCCCCTTGCCGCCGGACAGCGTAATCTCGTGCTGGCCGGGCGCACGCCCAGCGACCTCATGCGCGCGCATGCCTTCAACAAGGCCGAGGCCGACCTGCGCCGGAGCAAGGCCATGGAAGGCCTCATGCAGAGCCTCGCCGGCAACGGCTCCACGCTGGATCTGGCCCGCAGTATGGGCGCGGCCCGGCATCTCGGCGCCATCACCGGCGCATTTGACAACCGCCTTCGCGGACTGAACGCGGGGGATTTCGTCCATTCGCGCGCAAACGCAGGCAGAGCCAACCCGCCCGCACCCCGCACCAAGCCTTCGCACAAGGTTGAGGATATGGGCCTCGGCCAGCTTTCAGCCCGCTTTGAATCCGGCAGCGACGGCGTTGCGGCCGTAGGTTATGACCGCAACGGCGGCACCTCCTACGGCAAGTATCAGGTTTCGTCCCGCGCGGGCAGCCTTGGGGATTTCCTGAAGTTTCTGGACACCGAAGCGCCCGACATCTCCAAGCGTCTGCGCGCGTCCGGTCCCGGCAACACGGGCAGCCGCAAGGGCGCCATGCCCGACACATGGCGCGCCATTGCCAGCGAGCAGCCCGAACGCTTCGAGCAGTTGCAGGAGGCCTTTGTGCACCAGAGCCACTACAAGCCCGCGCTGGAATCCATCATGCAGCGCACCGGCCTGACGGAGGGCATGCTGTCCACCGCCATGCGCGAAGTCATCTGGAGCACGGCCGTGCAGCACGGCCCGGCGGGCGCGGCGCGCATCTTCGCGCGGGCCGACGCCATGAGCGGCAAGCCCACGGACCCGGCCTACGAGCGCAACCTCATCTCCAATGTCTACAAGATCCGTGTGACGCAGTTCGGCTCCTCCACCAGCAGCGTGCAGGCCGCCGTGGCCAACCGTTTCAGGCAGGAGAAGGCCATCGCCCTGAACATGCTGGACGGAGCCAGAACCTCCACTCTGGCGTAGCGCGGCCATGGCGACGCCGGCACAGGAAGCGGGGGCGACCCTGCTCATCAACCTGACACGCTTCGGCGACCTCCTGCAGAGTCAGCCCCTCATTGAGGAACTGCACTGCCAGGGTCGCCGCGTGCATCTGCTCTGCCTGGAAAACTTCTCCGGCGCGCTGCCCCTGCTGCGCCATGTGGAACGCGCCTGGCCGCTGCCCGGAGCGCGTCTCCTCTCCGACATGGACAAGGACTGGCGCACGGCCGCCGCCCGCCTGCTGGGCATGGCGCGCCGTATCCGCGCGGAGGCCCGCCCCGCGTCCGTCATCAACCTCACGACCACCCTGCCCGCCCGTCTGCTGGCGGGCCTGATCTGCGACGATGTTTCCCGCATCCGCGGTTTCTGCCTGGACCGCGAGGGCTTCGGACGCAATAACGGCGTCTGGGCCTCCTTCCTCAACGGCACTACGGCCAACCGCCTGAGCGCCCCCTTCAATATTGTGGACATGTTCCGCATGGTGGGCAATCCCGACGGCGCCCACGACCCGGCGCGCCCCCCACGCCTGCGGCTGGCCGCCCCGTCGCCGACGGCGCTGGCCCGGGCCGACGCTCTGCTATCCGCCGCGCCCGCCGGAGCGCAGGGCTATGTCTGCCTGCAGCCGGGCGCCAGCGAAGCTCGGCGGCAGTGGCCGGCGCGCTTCTTTGCCGCCGTGGGCGACAGGCTGTGGCGGGAGCTCAGGTTGTGTCCGGTGCTGCTGGGTTCGCCCGCCGAAGCAGGGCTGGGCCGGGCCTACGAGGAAGCCGCGCAGGCCCCCTGCGTCAACGCCATCGGCAAAACCGATCTCAGAACGCTGGCGGCCCTGGTCTGCCGCTCGCGGCTGCTTATTACCAACGACACAGGCACCATGCATCTGGCGGCGGGCCTCGGCACGGCATGTCTGGCCATCTTTCTGGCCACGGCGCAGCCCTGCGACACCGGGCCGTACCTGCCCGGCTGCTGCTGTCTGGAACCTGCCCTGCCCTGCCACCCCTGCCCGTACAACCGGCCCTGCCCCCATGAACTGGCCTGCGTGACGCGCATCAGCCCGCAACGTGCGGGCGACCTCGCGCTGGCCCGGCTGGTTCACGGAACATGGGACGCCGCGCCGCTTGCCGACATAGAACAGGAGGCCAGAATCTGGCTGACGGGTCAGGACGACCGGGGGTTCGCCCTTGTGCGCCGTCTGACGGCGCTGCCGCCTGATGACCGGAGCCTGTGGCTCGCACAGCAGCGCTTTTTCTGGCGTCAATTACTTGACGAGATGTCCGGGACGCCCTCTGCCGCGACGCCGAACAACGCCGGCCCGACAGACGGGGAAACACTGCCCGGGGACTATTCCGACGGCTTTGTACGGCGTATGGGCGACGCTCTGGCGCAGGCGGAACGTTTCTTCGGCATGCTGACGGAACAGGGTCGCCTGGTGGGCAGGAGTCCCTTGGCCGGACAGCTTTTTCTGCGTAACTGCGAACGGCTGCAGGCCGTGCTGGAAGCCTGCCCGGAACTCCGCGCCCTGGGCGGATTCTGGCGTGAACTGCGTCAGGAACGCGGCGGCCGCATGGACGATCTTTTGGCGCTCACGGCGCTGCTTGGGCGGCATATCGGCCTTTGGCGAGCCTTTTTCAAAAATGGCACGCAGCTTGCTTAACCGTGTGCAGGTTACATAACGGCAAAACTTTCCCCGTGGGGATGAGGAGGGAATACACATGATTATCGTAGACGGCGCCCGGAGTGAAAAGAACATTTCCGCATTCGCCAATCTGGAAGAGATCCTGAAGGATGTCATGCAGGACGAAAAAATGGAAAATCGCGTCGTGACGGACGTGCTGGTCAACAACGAGGCCTTTTCCGAAATCTATCCGCACCAGGCGGAAGATATCGACAGTTCGGACATCACTTCGGTTGAAGTGCGCTCCATGCCGATTTCGGAGATGGCCGTGGAGATGTCCGCCGAGATGGGCAAGGTGGCACAGATGATGGAACACGGCGCCCGCCAGGTTTCCCGCCTGTTCCGCCAGGCGGCGGATACGGATGCGCTGGAACTCTTTCAGGATCTGCTGGATGTCACCCGCGACTTCATGGGCCTGCTGGGCGAGTTGCGCAACAGGTACGCCGTGAGCGGCCTGGGAGACTTCGCGGAAAAGACTGAAAAATTCTCCGACCTGCTTTCCGAAATGGGTGACGTGCTGGAGAATGAGGACTGGATTCTGCTGGCCGACCTGCTGGAATACGAATTCATTCCTCAGTGCGAGGATTGGCGGACCATCAGTGAAAATCTGCATGTGCAGGTCAGCGGCCTGTTGGCCCAGTAACACGCGGAGCTGCTATGAGTCAGGGAATGTGCCTTTTGGGTGAAGCGTTGGATCTGGCCCGGCAGGAAGCGACGGCACTGGAAGACGGCGCATACGACAGGGCCGTGGAGCTTGCCGAACGGCGCAATGCCGTAACCGGCATGGCCTGGAAACTGTTTGACGACAGCGAGTCCGAACAGTACATGGCGCATCTGACGGAACTTGCCCGCATGCAGCGTTATCTGACGGAACTCGCAAGCAGGGCCTACAACGACATCAAGGCGCATCTCCAGCGCACCCGCGTGGAGCGCCGCCGGATGCAGGGCTATCACAAATCCGTAGGGCAGGCCCTGCAGTAACGCGGCAACACCGGAAACTCACGGGGGCGGTTTCAAACCGCCCCCGTTTTTTTTTGCGCAACGGCATGCGCCATACGCGCATGCGACGGCTGCCGCACTACGCCATGCCGGAATGCATGGCCCGGCGCACTTCTTCCACGCGCGCGCGGATGTCGGGCGCACTCACCAGTTCGCTGACCAGCGCGCAGCAGCGCGCGCCGTGGCGCGCCACTTCCGCGATATTGCGCGCCTTGATGCCGCCTATGGCCACAAAGGGCATCTCCATGTTTGCCGCCACCCAGTCAAGATACGCATAGCCCACGGGGGCCACCACGTCCTCCTTGGTTTTCGTGGCGAAAACAGGGCCCACGCCGATGTAGTCCGCCCCGGCGGCCCGCGCTGCCCGCGCCTGCGCAGGCTCGTGCGTGGAGAGACCGATGATCATCTCCGTCCCCACCAGCGCCCGCACGTCGGGGACGGGAAAATCCTCCTGCCCCACATGCACGCCGTCGGCATGCGCCATCAGGGCCAGATCCACATGGTCGTCCACAATGAAGCAGGCCCCGGCCTCAGCGGTCAGGCGGCGCAGCAGGCGGCATTCTTCCAGCATGGCCCCGCCCTTGAGCTTTTTTTCGCGGTATTGGAGAATGCGCACCCCGGCGCCCAGCAGGGCCGAGGCCACTTCCTCCAGCGAACGCCCCAGCGAAAGCCCGGCGTCGGTCAGCGCGTACAGATCCGTCTCTCCTGGAAGGATTCTTCCCATGTCATCCTCTTGAACATTAGCGCCGCAACGCCGCCATGATACGGCGCAGGCAGCTTTGCATGAAACGCGCGGGATGGAAGGACGTGTGCGCCAGTTTCGCCGGGAGCCGGAAACCCGCGGCGTCAAAATCCTCCGGACGGCGCAGAGGAAAAACCACGTCCGTTCCCGCCGCCGCGCAGCCCCAGGCCTTGCGGCGCGCCAGCGCCGCGCCCAGAGGCACGTCCCCGGGCGCGCGGCCGAGCACGGCATACAGGGCCTCGTCCAGAGCCACGGCCGAAGCGCAGGCCCCCAGCAGGCCAAGGGCAAAGGGCTCTCCCCTGCCGGGGCCTGTACCATGCATGGCCGTAATGCCGTCCGCCAGCGCGGCCACAGGGGGCAACACGGCCCAGAGAGCGGCCAGGCAGTCGGCAAACAGCCGCGGATCGCGCCCCTCGCGGGCGTGCGCCACGGCCTTGTGCAGGCCGGGAACGCAGCCGAAGCAGTTTTTCACGGACAGCGTCAGCAGCATCTGGCTGTGCGCCTTGACGCGCGGCACGGACAGCAGAAAATCGCTTTCCAGCGCCGGACGCGCCACACGGAAACGCGGCAGTGCAGCGTGCGGCGCATCAAGAGGCAGGGGCACGGCATCCGCAGCGCCCATGCTCTCCACAGCCAGCCCCAGCGGGCGCAGGGCGTCCGCAAGGCCCACGCTGCGCGCAACGCTGCACGCCCGGCCGAACCCCGGAGAATCGGCCACCCGCACCCGCGCATTGTTGTCCAGCAGCCAGGCGCAAGCGGCGGCCACAATCTCCGGCGAAGAGCAGGCCAGGGGCTTTGGCATGAGCAGATTGGGCTTGACCAGCACATGACAGCCGGGCCGCAACGGCACAAAATCCGCCAGGCGGGCAGCCTCCAGCACCTCTCCCACGGCACGCCGCACATCGGCGTAGCTCCCCTGCCGCAGCAGGGCCACGGGCAGGGGCGCGCCGCCCTTCGCGCGCCGCATCCCGGCATTGTCGTTGACAGTCTCTTCCATATGCGTACTATGCCGCCCCATCGCCGCCTTGTAAAGCGACGCCCTTTTCAAACGGCGGCTCCTGGCGTATGGAAGAGCAGTTCGGGAGCGACTCCGCACGCCTTCGCCCCCTGCGTCCGGCCTGTCACAACAGCCTTCCCGCGCCCCGCAGCCGCCCGCGAGCCGCCATGCTCCGGTCAATCAGCCCTTGAGGACAGCATGCGCACCTTCCTGCATCTCACTGCCGCCATCCTGCTGGCCCTGAGCTGCCTCAGCGCGGCTCCCGCCGCACTGGCGGCGGACACCCGCGCCGCAGCGACGCCGACGGCAGACAACAACGCCAGCAAGGCCAATGCCGAAAAAAGCGGCGACGCCCCGCAGGCGGCATCGGCCCCTGTTCCCCTGGACGACGAAACATGGGATGCCGCCTGGAGCGGCCAGACCGTCCGGCTGAACGAAATCAGCGCCAGGGCCGAGGCCATGGGCGAGGCCTTTTCCGCCCAAAACGCCAACCTGAGCGAAAAAATACAGCCCTACACGGAAGAGGCCCGGCGGCTCATGGTGCTGGCCACCACATACAAGGACTGGCCCAACCCCATGGAAGCCGTCACCCGCCGCATTACGGCAACGGTGCAGCATATCCGCAAGGTGCTCGCGCCCGGCATGCGCGCCCGCAACGAAGCGCAGGCCCTGCTGGAGCGTGTGGGCTACATGGCCGACAGCCTGCCCGATGACCTGGGCGACGGCAGCCAGAGCCAGGAAATGCGGGACTTTGCCCGCAAGCTGACCCTCACCCGCCTGCGGCTCATCGCCGTGCAGACGCAGTTTGACCTCGCCCTCGCCCCCTCGCTGGCGCTCATTACGCGCCTGGAAAAGCTTCGGGCCGACATCGGCGAGCAACTGCCCCTGCTCTGGAAGGACTATTACCTGCAAAAGCCCCTTCCCTGGCTCAGCCCCGACACCTGGGCCGACTTCGGACGGCGCATGCGCTATTCCCTGCAAGGCATGAGCCTGCGCCTGCCCGTGGAGATTCCCGTCACCCTGCAGCACTGGGGCACGGCGCTGCTGCGTTTCTGCATCGCCCTGGCGGTGGCGGGCGTGCTCTTCACCCTGCTCTATCGCCGCCTGTCCGCACAGGAGCTGAACCCCGCCGTGCGCCACATTTTCCGCGTCAGCCTGCCCTGGCTGTACGTGGGCCTGGCGCTGCTGGGCAGTTCCGTCTCCGCCACGGGCGAGGTGTTCCGTCTCTTCCTGGCCCTGGGCAACCTCTGCCTCATCGTGGCCCAGATACATTTGGCATGGGATCTGCGCCTGCTCAAATATCCAGAGACGCCCGCGCAAAAACCGCCGTTCGGCACGCTCATCCAGCCCACCCTCTGTTCCTACGCGCTGCTCTATCTGCCGCTGACGCAGGCCCTGGTGCTGCTCATCTGGCTGGGCATCGTCATTGCCTCCATCGTGCGGCAGCACCGCCGCCCCAAGCTGGACCTCGGCCCCCTGCATGTGGAAACCACCGTGCTGGAATGCGAAGCGCCGGCGCTCTGGATCTGCCTGCTGCTGACCCTGGCCGGGCTGCACATCTACAGCATGGTGCTGTACCTGCTCTTTGTCTCCTGCTCACTGGCGCTGCAACTCTGCCTCGGCGGCATGTCGCTGGTCAGCCGGCTCAACGACAGACTGCCCGAAGAGGGCGCGCGGGCCGCGCTGGGCCATCTGGGCATCGCCCTGGCCGCGCCCCTCGTGCTGGTGGCTGCGGTGCTGGGCGTCTCGCAGTGGGTGGGCACCCTGCCCGGCGGCATGTACCTTCTGCAGTACTACGTGCTGCGCGGCGTCAACGTAGGCGCCACGCAGTTCACCATCCTGCACCTGCTGCTGATCATCACCCTGTTCTACCTCACGCGCACCGCCGTGGGCATGGGCTCGCGCTTTCTGGCCCGCCTGCCCAAGCAGGGCTTTGCCATCGACGCCACGCTCATCCCGCCCATGCAGACGGCTTTCACCTATGCCCTGTGGTGCTGCTTCGGCCTGTTCACCCTGCGCGCCCTGGGCATGGAACTGAGCAACCTCGCCATGGTGGCCGGCGGCCTTTCTGTGGGCATCGGCTTCGGCATGCAGAACATCGTCAACAACTTCCTTTCTGGCCTCATCCTCATTTTCAGCCGTACGCTTCAGGCGGGGGACGTGGTGGAAGTGGGCGGCACGCAGGGCCGCGTACGCAAGATCAGCGTGCGCGCCACCATGGTGGAAACCTACGACAACGCCCTGATTATCGTGCCCAATTCGGAATTCATGTCCAACCGCCTGATCAACTGGACGCGCAACAGCCGCACCGTGCGCCGGGAAATCGCGGTGGGCGTGGCCTACGGCTCGGATGTGCCCAAGGTGATGCAGATACTGACGGCCGTGGCCAACGCGCACAGCAATGTGCTCAAATATCCCCCGCCCACCGCCCTGTTCAACAATTTCGGGGACAGCACGCTGGACTTCCTCCTGCGCTTCTGGGTGCGGGACTACGACGTGGCTGTGGGCACATCCTCGGATCTGCGGCTGGCCATTGAAAAAGCCTTCCGCGAACAGGGCATTGAAGTGGCCTTCCCGCAGATGGACGTGCACATCAGGGATGTGCCCGCCAAAACAGGCGCGCCCCTGCCCCCCGGCAAGCGGTCGCCAAGACGCGCGCCGCGGCGTCCGCACCGCGTGCTGCCCGCCGGGCGGACGACGGCGGCAGACGCCCCCGACAACAGCGCCGCACGCCAGGCGACGCGCGGCCACAACCACAAGGAGAACCCCTCATGATCACCCGTGCCGATGCGTTGGACGTGTTTGACAAGGAAATCTTCGGCGGCCCCGGCGTCATCACGTTCACCAAGATTGTGGACGCGCCCGCGCTGGCGGGCAACGGCCGTCTGTTCAACATCGGCGTGCTCAAGCCGGGCAACGCCGTGGGCTACCATACGCACAAGGGAGAACTGGAAATCTATTACATCCTGGAAGGCGAGGGCCTGTACAACGACAACGGCAGGGAGACGACCGTCAGGGCCGGGGATGTGACCGTCTGTAACGACGGCGAGGGGCACGGCCTCTTGAACACCGGCTCTGCGGACCTCAAGATGGTGGCCCTCATCCTGTTCACGGACAGGGCGAAATAAGCCTGCGCGGCACAGGCCGCCGGACAGGACTGGGGGCGGTTCCGGCCGCCCGCAGGTAAAGGCGACGCCGCGCCTTCCTTCCGGGGAAGCGCGGCGTCGCCGCCGTGTCCAGCGCCGGGCGCGCCGCCCTGCCGCCGGCCCCCCCCGGCAAAGCCGGGGGCTTGCCATTTGTTGTTACAGGCGCTCCAGCACGGCGACCGCGCCGTCCATGGAAAGCTCCTCCAGTCCTTCGATGTCCCCGTGGTCGCAGGCTGCAGCCAGGGCCGGGTCAATGGGCAGCTGCGCCAGCACCTTCAGGCCGTGCCGCGCCGCCTCGGCGTCAATGTGGCTCTCGCCGAACAGTTTGTATTTCTTGCCGTTGTCCGGGCACAGGAAATAGGCGTAGTTTTCCACCAGCCCGAGAATGGGCACATCCATCTGCCGGGCCATGTCGATGGCCTTGCGCACTATCATGCCCACCAGCTCCTGCGGCGAGGTGACAACCACGATGCCGTCCACCGGCAGCGACTGGAACACCGTCAGCGGCACGTCGCCCGTTCCCGGAGGCATGTCCACAAACATATAGTCCACATCGCGCCAGACGACCTCGGACCAGAACTGCTTGACAGCGCCGGCAATGATGGGGCCGCGCCAGATGACGGCGTCGCCGTCGCTCGGCAGCAGCAGATTCATGGACATGACGTCCACCCCGCCCTTGCTGCGCTCGGGCAGGATGCCGTCCTCATCCCCGTGCGCCTTGCCCGCCAGGCCGAAGACGCGCGGAATGGAGGGACCGGTGATATCCGCGTCAAGAATGGCGCAGTGATGCCCCTTCCGGCTCATGGCCACGGCCAGCAGCGACGTGACCAGCGACTTGCCCACTCCGCCCTTGCCGCTGACCACGGCTATGACCTTGCCGATGCGGCTCCCGGGGTGGGGTTTGACGCGAAAATCCGGCTCGCCTTCGGTACGCTCGGCGCAGTGCTCGCCGCAGGAACCGCACTGGTGGTTGCAGTCACTCATGTTCTTGTCCTTTTCCAGGGGCGCGGCGGAGATGCTCCTGCCGCAGCGCCATTGGGGCAGCTTTGCGCAACGTTGCATGCAATGTCACGCGCAGGCCGCATTGATGTTGCAAAAAACGCGTCATGCCCGGGGCCTCCCCGCTGCCCGGCGTCCGCTTCAGGCGGTGCGCCTTTCGGGGCAGTCCGCCCGGACATCCGCATCTGTTTTATGATAAGCACAGCGGCGTGCAAGGCAAGCCCCGCCGCCCGGAAGAAGGCCGCCCTTCCTCAACGGCGCGCCGCCAGAGCCGCGCCGGCCAATACCAGCAGGAGGCCCAGCAGCCTGCGCCAGTCCAGGGGCAGCCGTTCCAGGCCGAACCAACCGTAATGATCAATAAGGGCGGCCATGACAAGATTGCCGAGAATCATGCCCAGCAGCGTGACCGTCGCGCCCACGCGCGGCACCGCCACGATGGCGCTGACCACCATGCAGGCCCCCAGCAGCCCGCCGACCCATTGCCACGCGGGCGTGTCCGCAACGCGGGCCAGGCTGCCCTGCCCGCGCCAGAGCACAAGCAGGGCCAGCGCGGCCGTGCCGCCGGCAAAGGAGATAAGCCCGCTCTCCAGCACGCCCACCGTGCGGCCCAGGGCCGCGTTGATGGGCGGTTGCAGAGCCGCCATGCAGCCTGCCAGAAAGACCAGCGCGATGTAGGTCATGGCGCCTCCGTCGTTACGGCGTTGCGGCGCGTTGCCGCCGGGCCGCGTCCATCCGCGGCGGGGGCGGCGCTAAAAAAGCCCTTCGGGCAGGGCGCCGAAAGTTTGTGCATACCGCTGCGCAAAGATCTCCGGCGTGTAGTTGTGCTCCTGCGTGCCCATTTTCTCCAGGCAGAAGCTGGCGCTGACCGCACCCAGCTTCGCCGCTTCAGGCATGGGAAGACCGTGCATGAGCCCCTTGAGCAGGCCCGCCCGGTGGGCGTCGCCCGCGCCGGTGGGATCGACCACCTTCATGACGGGCACGGCGGGGATGCGTTCCTCCGTGCCGTCCGCGCCGCGCACCACCGCTCCGTCCGCGCCCAGCGTGGTCACCAGCCAGAGCGTGCGTCCCACCAGTTCCTCCTCGCTCTTGCCCGTGGCCCTGCAGATCATGTTCAGCTCGTAGTCATTGGTGATGCAGGCAAAGGACCCTTCGATGGCCGCCAGCAGATCCTCCCCGCTCAACACGGGCAGCTGCTGCCCGGGATCGAAAATGTAGGGCACGCCCTTTTCCCGGTAGAAGGCGGGCAGGCGGCGCATGTCGTCCACATTGCCGGGCGAGACGATGGCCATGTCCGTCTCGGCGTCCAGCCCGGGGAAGGCGTAGTCGGCGGCAAGCCCCATGGCGCCGGGGTAGAAGCCGGTAATCTGGTTGCTGTTGAGGTCGGTGGTGATGTAGCAGAGCGCGGTGAAGATGTTTTCCGCGCGGCGAATGCCCTCCAGCGGCAGCCCCCTGGCCCTCAGGGCTTCGGCATACGGCCCGAAGTCGCGCCCGGCGGCCGAGACGATGACGGGTTTCTCGCCCAGCAGGGCCAGCGACCAGGCGATGTTGCCCGCGCAGCCGCCGCGCCGTTCGTCCATGCCGTCCACCATGAAGCTCACGTTGATCATGTGCAGCTTGTCCATGAGGATGTGATCCTGAAAGTTGCCGGGAAAGGTCATGATGCGGTCAAAGGCCAGTGAACCGGAGATGTAGATGGACATGGCTTCCTCTTGGAATGGGTTGGGTGCCGGCGCGCCGGAGCCGCGTGACGGCCGTCGGGCGGGTTGCGGCGAACGAAGGGCCTCAACGCGACGGGGGCAGACTGTTTTCCGCGATCCAGCGCAAAAAGGGTTCGTGCCCGTCCGCAATGGTCAGGGCCACAATGCAGGGAACTTCATAGCCGTGCCGTTCGCGCACGGCCCGCGTGAAGGCCGGCAGGGCCGCCCCGCTCACCTGGGCCAGCAGCAGGCATTCCCCGGCTTCGCGCACCGCGCCCCGCCAGCGGTAGACGGAACGCGCGCCGGGAATCACGTTGACGCCGGCGGCAAGCTTCTCCTCCACCAGCGCGCGGGCCAGCGCCAGCGCCTCCTCCTGCGCGGGCGCGGTGACGTACGCCAGATATGCGGCATTGTTCCGAACGGCATGCATGCCCGCATGGTACACGTTGACGCGCAAAAAACAAAGTCCCCGGGCAGGCGCCGGGCACCGCCCCCGGTTCGCCGCCCGCGCCGCTGCCGCCTGCCCGGCCGTCGCGCCGGGATTGCTTGCGGGCACGGTCAGGCTATGGCATAGTGCCGCCCATGAACGCCCGCTTTTCCCGCCGGGAACAGGCCCGCAAGGTGCTTGCGGCACTGCAGTCCCGCTATCCCCACCCCCGCGCCCAGCTTGTGTACGCCGACGCCTGGGAACTGCTGGTGGCCACGGTGCTGGCCGCCCAGTGCACAGACGCCAGGGTGAACACCGTCACCCCCGGGCTTTTCCGCCGCTGGCCCGGCCCCGCAGAGCTGGCCGGCGCGACGCAGGAGGAGCTGGAGGAGGTCATCCGCCCCACAGGCTTCTACCGCAACAAGGCCAAAAACCTGCTGGGGGCCGCCCGCCGCCTGCGCGACGCCTTCGGCGGCGTCGTGCCCAGAACCATCGCGGAACTGACCAGCCTGCCCGGCGTGGCCCGCAAAACGGCCAATGTGGTGCTGTTCGGCGCGTACGGCATCAATGAGGGCCTGGCCGTGGACACGCACGTCAAGCGCATCAGCTACCGTCTGGGACTCACGGAAGAGACCGACCCCATCCCCATCGAGCGCGACCTCATGCAGCTGTTTCCCCGCGAGGAATGGGGCGACGTGAACCACCGCATGGTCTGGTTCGGCCGCGATGTCTGTGACGCCCGCAAGCCCCGTTGCGCCATGTGTGAAATGGCCGCCTTCTGCCCCCGCCGGGAACCGCCCGGGACGCGGCCAGGGCGCGGGCGCGCCGGATGACGCCTGCGCATGCGCGTCGCGCGCCCCTTAAGGATATGCCGCTTCTGTCGATGAGCCTGTAGTGAATCGTCCCCCGGCAGGGGCCGGGGACGGAAGGCCGGACCTCCGCCGGCACAGGATGGAATGCCATGTCGCAAGTCAGCGTGCTTGACGTTACGCATAATGAGCTTGAGATCATCGAATTCATCATTGACGAAAAGCAGCCCGACGGCACGATCTACAGCGGGCACTACGGCATCAATGTGGCCAAGGTGCTGGAAATCATCCGCCTGCCCGGCATCACCAGCGTGCCCACCAAGAGCGACCCCTGCGTGCTGGGCACCTTCAATCTGCGCGGCAAGGTGCTGCCCCTGCTCAATCTGGCCACATGGCTGGGCAAGGAGATGGCCTCGGAAGAAAACACCAAGGTCATCGTCACCCAGTTCAGCGGGGTGCAGTCGGCATTCATGGTCTCCTCGGTCACGAGCATCCACCGCATCACCTGGGATCGCATAGAGCCCCCCGACAAGTTCGTGCAGACCTACTCGCGCGACAGCATCACCGGCATCCTGCGCATCAACAACCGCGTGCTCTTCATTCTGGACATGGAGAAAATCCTCGCCGGTCTGGACGCCACGCTGGACATGAGCCATGTGGAAGTGGACACCACGCCCGTGCAGGACGCGGAGCAATTCCATCTGCTGCTGGCCGACGACTCCAACTCCCTGCGGCATATCGTCAGGTCGGCGCTGGAGAAGTCCGGCTTCAGCGTGACGGAGGCGGGCAACGGCCGTGAGGCGTGGGAGTACCTGATCAAGACCGACAGGGAGGCCGAGGCCGAGGGCAAGGAAATCACCGACATTGTGCACCTGCTCATTTCCGACATCGAAATGCCGGAAATGGACGGCCACACGCTCACGGCCAGGATACGCGAGACGCCGCGCCTCAGCAGGCTGCCCATCATCCTCTTCTCCTCGCTCATCACCAACACCCTGTTCGACCAGGGACTCAAGGCCGGGGCGGACAGGCAGGTCTCCAAGCCGGACCTGCCGGGGCTGAACAACATCATCCGCGAGCTCATCGCCGAAAAGCTGCACAAATAGCACAGGTTCCGTTTGCTTTTGCAGCAAGGCAAAGGTATTTTCCCCCACGCCGCTTCCCCGCGACGCCGCCCCGCCGTCCGATAACCGATAGAGGGCCGGCACCCGCCGCTGAAGCGCGCCGAACCGGCCTGCGCCGCCTGCTGCGCGCTCGTTGCGCGGCATAGCGCTGCGCCGTTTCCGCCCCCGGCAACAATTTTGCAGAGCTTGCGCGCATGGACATCTTCAACTACAACCCGGCCGACGTGTTGAGCCTGCTGCTCACCATCATGCGGGTGAGCATCGTCATGTTCATGCTGCCCATCTTCTCCACCAACAACATCCCCGTGCAGGTCAAGGCCGCGGCCTCGCTGGTGCTGTCCCTGGGCGTCTGGCCGCACCTTTCGCTCAGCGCGTCGGCCATGCCCGCCCACCCCTTTGACGTGGGCCTCATGGTGCTGGGGGAAGCTGTCATGGGGCTCGTGCTGGGCATGGCCGTCAATTTTCTGTTCATGGGCATCCAGTCCGGCGGCGAGCTGCTCGGTTACCAGATGGGCTTCACCATGATCAACTTCGCCGACCCGCTCTCCGGCAACCAGACGGGCGCCTCGGCCTTCTTCCTGTGGATGGTCTCGGCCCTGGTGTTCCTGACGCTGGACGGGCATTTGCACATGATCAAGGGCTTTGCGACCTCCTTTGCGCTGGTGCCGCCCGGCGGGCTTTTTCTCGGGAGGGTGGTGCTCGACCAGGTGCTGTATCTGGCGGCGCAGATGTTCGTGCTGGCGCTGCAGATCGCGGCCCCGGTCATGGTGGCGCTTTTCCTGGTGGAAGTGACGCTGGGCCTGATGGCGCGCACCTCGCCGCAGATCCACATCATGGAGTTCGGCTTCCCGCTCAAGATCGGCGTGGGCTTCTTCTTCCTCGGCCTGCTCATGAGCATCATGGCCGACCGCATCGCGGACTTCATCCAGGGCATCGACGCGCTGTTCGGCAACCTGCTCCAGGGCATGCGCCCGCGGGGGGGGTAGCCTGTTGCGCTTAAACTTTTTATTCCCTAGTATAAGGACGCTAATAGACAAACAAAGAACACACGCATGAAATATTCCATCATCACAGCTGTCTATAACGGGGCAAAATACCTCTCCCGTTTGATCAGTTCCGTACTCAAGCAGTCCTACCCATATGTGGAATGGATTGTGCAGGATGGCGGTTCCACCGACGGCACGCTGGAACTGCTGCGCCCGTATGAAGAGCGAATACGGCTGGTTTCAGAGCCGGACACCGGCGTCTATGACGCATGGAACAAGGCCGTTGCCCGGGCAACAGGCGACTGGGCCATTTTTCTGGGGGCGGATGATTTTCTGGTCAGCCCGCACACCATTGCACAATGCCACCGCCACCTGCGGCGATTGCCGCCGGACATCGACATAGCCTTCGGCGCGCTGCTGCTGGGGCGCAACGGCAAGGCCGAGAGCCTGCTGACCCGCACGCTGTCCCACGCGTACCACACCATGCTGACGGACATGGGCGTGCCCTTCCCGGCCACATTCACGCGCGTGCCCCTGCTGCGGCGGGAGGGCTTCGACGCCCGCTTCAAGATAGCCGGGGACTATGAAATGGTCGCCCGCGTGCTCACCGGCGGCAATCTGGCGCGCATCCCGGTCATCGTCAGCTATATGGAAATGGACGGCATCAGCAGCGATTCCGGCAACTGCACATTGCTGGAGGAACGCCTGCGCACGCTGTTCGCCAGGGTGGCCCCCAAGGCGCGCGCATTCATGGAAGCCTCCGCCAACCACCTGCTGGATAACGACGCCAAGCTTGAAGACATGCCGGAGTGAAGGGGAAGACGGGATGGAGACGATGTAGATAATGCACTACTTTGTGAAATTGTGAGCATGTGCTAAAAAATATGAATGCGAATTCATATTTGATGCACTAAAAATTTGTCCATATTCCTCATAATAAAGGTCAAAAAAATGGAGCAGCTCTTCAAAATTCGAAAAATAGTCTCTACCGTATTTTTGTACACCAGGGGCATAAAATGTAAGCAAATGAAGAAGATACACATTTTTAAGCCTACCATAAAAATGCAAAAATTCTTTTAGCTTATCCAAGATGTACCATGTGATTTCAGCCATAACAATACATTGAGGTTTATATTTTTTGTAAATATCAAAATCGAGAATATCTCCGACTTCAAAATGGACATGCGGATAAGACAATCTCGCCTTTTTTATCGCCGATTCTGCAGTATCAACCCCGATCACATCGATATCATTAGATTTTATCATACTTGTAAAATGTCCCAAACCGCATCCAAATTCAATAACTGTTTTACATTTATATTTCTTTAACAGATGTAATGCAATAATTTTTTCTGTCTGTAATGGCGCTTTGGATTGTTCCCAAGGGTCCTCGAAATTTTGATACATTGTTTCAAAATCACCAATAAATTTTCCATCTCGGATCACATAATCTTGATATGAGCTGTTCATGCCGTCGTCCTTGGATAAAAGAATTTTTGCAATAACACACTTTTTTCCTGAAAAAGAAATAGTGCTGATGCTGTTCAAATCTTGTATTTAACATTCATACAGGAGCACCTTCACTTATGGAATATATAACAACAAATTTTCATTAAGCATCACATACCAATTTTAATGCATTGTTAAATTTTTCCATACTGGTATCTATATATGGGAGGCAGGTAGCCTCCCAAGGATATCCGTCCAATCCATTTTTTATATCTTCTAGAAGTTCATCACTATTCCCCGCAAAATGCATGGATTTGCTCATGAACTCTCTAAAAAAAGGCTGTCTTGCGCTTTTAAAAAGCGTGGTAACATGCTGCTTATGTAAATATATTGCTTCATATGCCGTTGTTGATTTTCCTATCACCATATGATGTGAAAGATTGAAAATATCATGACAATTAATTACTGAAGAAAAATTAATTTCAACTTTACCGCCCAATTTTCTATACGCCTCTATTGTTCCATCATCATACAACGGGTGCTTTCGAATTAGCCAGAAAAAATCAGAATGGGATTTTTTTATTGCCGAAATCACATCATTTGTAGCATTCTCACCAGTTTCTCCTGATAAATTTATAGGCAACGCAACGCAGATTGGAACTCTCCCGTCTATAATTTTCTTTAATTTTTCTATATTTTCAGCATCCTGAATAAGACCTAATTTCCATGCAAAATAATCCGGTTTCCCAGCTATCACAACTTTATGAAAACATTGCTTGATAAAAAATTTTTTTAAATTTTCAGCAGCAGGTTTACCCCATGTAAAAAAATATTTCGGCAATATTTCCCACCCATCGTTGCGAAGAATAGGCAAATGGTATGCCATATGTGGCCATTCCTGCAATCCATGTTGATAGTCAACACATGTAATTCCCTTTATTCTACAGGCATGGCATATTGCCAAATTCTTTATCGCATAATAGTTTTCTAAAAAAACAACCTTAGGTCTAACAATATCAAGTATTCGTTGAAACAACCTACAAAAAGCATTAATTTCATAATAATAATCGACGACATCTGAAAAAGATAAACATGGTGTTTTATATGCACGGCAACGATCATAATATCGCTGCAACATTCCCTCTTCATAGTTTCCAATTTTATTTATACGTTCTCTCGACTGAAAAAAACATAAACCTATACCTGGATATAATAATTCTTCACCAGACTCAACATAATCATTAACAAGTTTTATTGTTGCTTCCCCCTTCATTTTTGACGCTTCAATAATATAGTCAAGATACGGATTATACCTTTTACCGTTTATTCTTTGATTATGACATGCGTTATCCGTCCATATAAGTATCGCATTTTTGGGAAGCAATCTAAATATCTTATAGTATTGCGGCAATAATTCGATATCTTTATCAAGATAATAATCTCTTTCATTTTTTACAATATATGGATGAGCATGCGCACACCCATTCAAAAATTGTTGGTTATACAAAAATCTTAAGTATTGCCATATGTTGACTTCATTATACATAAAATTATTAACAACATCCTCAGAATCCTTTTCCATTTTAAGAAACGAGGAAGCACATTGGATATATGGAATCATCCCTAATCCTCTACATCTATCGCTTCTATGTCCTCACCCAGAAGAGTGCTTTCAATGCGTTTTGCATTCTTCACAGGATCAAAATTTGTGCAAGCAAATTTATAAGCATTTTTTCCCCACGCCGCAATATCGGCATTTCTTGCTAATACCGCCAAGGTCCTACCCCATGTTTCAGGCTTATCCACAGGCAGCAGCCACCCGGTCACATCAGGCTTGACGAACACATCGCAGGTTCCTGTAGCTATGACTGCCCTGCCGAGGCTCATGGCCTCAATAACGTCCCGTCCCCAAGGACAGCCGGTCTTGTCGGGACGCACAACTACATGCATGCCTTCCATGGCCCTCTCAACATCATTCACCCAGCCTTCCATACGCACAATATCCTGAAGTCCTTTGTGCTCAACGTATAGCCGCAATTTGGCTTCGTACGGATGCATCATGCCTTGCGTGCCTCCCCCATAAACGTGAAGGCAAACCCTGGCCGCACGAAGTGTGTCTGCCGACATGGCACAGGACGCGATGAGGGCTTCCTGCCCTTTTAGGGGATACAGTTGCCCAAAGCATCCTACATGCACGATGTCACTTGTCGGCAGAGGAAGAAATTTGGGGTGCTGCGGGCCGGTATTGTATACGATCGTATGCGGTATGCGCCATCTTTCAAGCAAATCAGCTTCCACTGGACCTATAGCCACAGCCTTGCGAACATGATTTCGCGCAAATAATTCCAACTTATGCAGACCAGGAGATGTCTCATCAATAACATCTCTGGCTATTAAATAAACTGACACAGTTTTAGGAACAAATGCGGCTAATCCCAAGCTTGGATAGCTGTTAAAGCAAACTATATCTACACCTGAAAAAAATTTTTTTATATCAGGTATTAATTTTTTGCAGTTATTGATAACTTCATATTGAGCTTCTATATCAACAGGGCAATTGATATAGCTAACTGGCGTCCATC
The DNA here is from genome assembly GCA_015062205.1 of Desulfovibrio desulfuricans. GTDB lineage: Bacteria > Desulfobacterota > Desulfovibrionia > Desulfovibrionales > Desulfovibrionaceae > Desulfovibrio > Desulfovibrio desulfuricans_D. The sequence continues at coordinate 11,178 of SUVB01000037.1, read as the reverse complement.
CCCAATGGATACAAAACACTTGCACACCAAGATCATGATACAATTTACCGATATTTTTTTTGGGATTTGGTGGAATCAATGATAAAATTTTAATATTATATTTTTTTGCGAGTTGTGTGATAAGTATTGACAAGCTTCTCCCAGCACCGCCACTATCCATATCATGAGTAACAAAACAAATATTCATATCCATATATCCTGTATAAATGTTATGTTATTATGCTGGAGATTCTTTCTCTTTTGAGAGTTGTAAGTGTTTTATGCATAGATACCTGCCGACGCACAATTTTCGTACACCGCAGTGTGTTTTCATTTTCTTCTGCTTTACACCATGTCTTCAGACGTCAAACACCGCGCCGGTTGCGCAGGAAATCCGCATAGGCGTCGCGCAGCCCGTCATCCAGGCTGATGCGGGGCCGCCAGCCCATGTCGAAAAGCCTGCCGGAATCCATCAGCTTGCGCGGCGTGCCGTCGGGTCTGGAGGGGTCCGTCACAATCTCCCCCTCGAAGCCGATAATGCGCGCGATGCGTCGCGCCAGCTCCATGATGGAGCATTCCTTGCCGCAGCCCACGTTGACGTGTTCAAAATCCGAATAGTTTTCCAGCAGGAACACGCAGGCATCGGCCATGTCGTCCACGTGCAGGAACTCGCGCAGGGCCGTGCCCGTGCCCCAGATGGTCACCGCGGGCGCGCCCGACGCCTTCGCCTCATGGAACTTGCGGATCAGCGCCGGAACCACGTGGCTGTTTTCGGGGTGGTAGTTGTCGCCGGGCCCGTACAGGTTGGTGGGCATGGCGCTGACGGCGTCAAAGCCGTACTGCCGCCGGTAGGCCTGGCACATCCTGATGCCGGCGATTTTGGCCAGCGCATAAGGCTCGTTGGTGGGCTCCAGCGGCCCGGTGAGCAGGTATTCCTCCTTGATGGGCTGGGGGCAGAGCCGCGGGTAGATGCAGGAAGAGCCCAGGAAAAGGAACTTTTTCACGCCGGCGCGCCAGGCGCTGTCGATGACGTTGTTCTGTATCTGCAAATTTTGATAAATGAACTCTGCGGGGTAGGTCGCGTTGGCGTGGATGCCCCCCACCCTGGCGGCCGCAAGGATGACGGCATCCGGCCGCTCGGCGGCGAAAAAGGCGCGCACGGCCGCCTGCTCGCACAAATCCAGTTCCGCGTGGGCGCGGGTGAGCAAATTGTCGTATCCCGCCCGCCGCAGAGCCCGGCACAGGGCGCTGCCCACCAGCCCCCGGTGCCCCGCCGCAAAGATGCGCCACGTTCTGTCCATGTCCTACTCGCCGTTATGGCTGAACGTTTTGAAGCCCGCCACCTTGCACACGGCGTCGCGCATGCTCAGGGCGAGATCCTCGCGCGTCATTTCGGCCACCATGTCCTCAAAGGATGTGGACGGCTCCCAGCCCAGCTTTTCCCTGGCTCTGGCGGGGTTTCCGAGCAGGGTTTCCACTTCCGCAGGCCGGAAGTAGCGGGGGTCCACCCGCACGATGACGTCGCCCTCCTTGGCATGGCAGTCGAGGCCGGAGCGGGTTCCTGCGGCCTGCCGCAGGCGGTCCGCATCGACGGCCGTGACGCTCCCGGTCTCCCCCACGCCCTCGCCCTGCCAGTCGAGCGTCAGCCCCAGTTCCGCCGCCGCCGCGTTGACGAAGTCGCGCACGGAAAACTGCCGCCCCGTGGCGATGACGAAATCCTCCGGCTGTTCCTGCTGGAGCATGAGCCACTGCATGCGCACATAGTCGCGGGCATGGCCCCAGTCACGCTTGGCGTTGAGGTTGCCGAGCCAGAGACAGTCCTGCAGGCCCAGCGTTATGCGCGCCAAGGCCCGGGTGATTTTGCGCGTCACGAAGGTTTCGCCGCGCACCGGCGACTCGTGATTGAACAAGATGCCGTTGCAGGCGTACATGCCGTAGGCCTCGCGGTAGTTGACCGTGATCCAGTAGGCGTACAGCTTGGCGCAGGCATAGGGCGAACGGGGATAGAAGGGCGTGTTCTCCGTCTGCGGCGTTTCCCGCACCTGCCCGAAGAGCTCGGAGGTGGACGCCTGATAAAAGCGCGTCCGCGCGGAAAGCCCGGTGATGCGGATGGCCTCCAGCAGGCGCAGCGTGCCCAGCGCATCCACATCCGCCGTGTATTCCGGCGATTCGAAGGAGACCTGCACATGGCTCTGGGCCGCCAGATTGTACACCTCGTCCGGCCGCACCTCCTGCATGATGCGCACGAGGCTGCTGGAGTCGGTCAGGTCGCCGTAATGCAGGATAAAGCGCCGCCCGTCGGCATGGGGATCCTGATAGAGGTGGTCGATGCGATCCGTATTGAACAGGGAACTGCGGCGCTTGATGCCGTGCACCTCATAGCCTTTGCGCAGCAGGAATTCGGCAAGGTACGCGCCGTCCTGCCCGGTGATGCCGGTGATGAGAGCTTTTTTCATCCGTCCTGCTCCCCTGGAACAGGTTACTTTCAACATGTTATATGTGCAGAGTCCGAACCATGAATATCTTTCACGGGCACAATGTCCAAGTCCCTGCAAGTATTTTGGGCGGCAATTCCCTTTTCCCGTCCTACCCGGCCGCCCGCTTCAGCCGCGCAAGGGTTTCCTCCCGGCCCAGAAAGGCCATGATGTCCTTGAGGTGCGAGCCGCCCATGAAGCCCATGAGGGCCGTGCGCAGGGGCGGGGCCACTTCCTTGAATTTCAGGCCGTTGTCGGCCACATAGGCGTTGAGCGCGGCATCCAGCGCCTCGGCCGTGAAGGGCTCGCAGGCGGCGAAGACGGCCGCGAGCCGGCGCAGGTGTTCCCTGCCCGCGTCGGTGAAGTGCTTGTTGGCGTCCTTTTCCGCATAGGCCAGCTCGGCGGCGGGGATCACCAGCGGGCGGAAGGCCTCGGCCAGAGCCTTGAGGTTGTTGGCCCGCTCGCGGAACATGACGCACAGCGGCAGGAGCCGCTCCTGCGGCAAATCGCCCAGCCCGGCCTCCCGCACGAAGGGGGCCGCGAGCCCGGCCAGCTCTTCCAGCGGCATCTCGCGCATATAGTGGGCGTTGCACCACTCCAGCTTGGCGGGGTCAAAGGCGGCGGACGCCGGGTTGAGGTTCTTGCCGTCAAAAAATTCGATGAGTTCTTCCCTGCTGAACAGCTCCTGGTTGCCGTGGGACCAGCCCAGGCGCACCAGATAATTGACGAGCGCCTGCGGCAGCAGGCCGTCGCGCTGGTATTCAATGACCGCCCGCGCGCCGTGCCGCTTGGAGAGCTTCTGCTTGTCCGGCCCGAGAATCATGGGCACATGGCCGAACGTGGGCACGGGCAGGCCCAGAGCCTCGTAGATGAGAATCTGGCGCGGCGTGTTGGAAACATGGTCGTCGCCGCGGATGACGTGGGTGATGCCCATCTCGTAATCGTCCACCACAACGGCCATGTTGTAGGTGGGCATGCCGTCGGCCCGGCGGATGACCATGTCGTCCAGCTCGGAGACATCCACGGCGATGCGCCCCTTGACCATGTCGTCAAAGACCACCTTGCCCGCCGGCGGCGTCTTGAGGCGCACGCAGCGCCCCTCGCCGGGACCGAGGCCGCGCTCGCGGCAGCGCCCGTTGTAGCGCGGCTTGAGGCCCTGCTGCCGGGCCGCCTCGCGCATGGCCTCCACTTCTTCCGGCGTGCAGTCGCACCAGTAGGCATGGCCGCTTTCCAGCAGCTTGTCCACATAGCGGCTGTACACATCGGCGCGCTGCGTCTGGTAGGTGAGCTCGCCGTCCCAGTCCAGCCCGAGCCAGCGCATGGAGGCGAGGATGGAATCCGTGTATTCCTGCTTGGAACGGAGCAGATCCGTATCCTCAATGCGCAGATGAAACTGCCCGCCGTAGTGACGGGCCAGCAGCCAGCAGAAAATGGCGGTGCGCGCGCCGCCGATGTGCAGATGCCCCGTGGGGCTGGGAGCGAAACGGGTAACCACGTGCGTCATGATGCTGTCCTTGCGAAAAATGGCGTTGGGGGGAAGGTGGCGCATGGGCGCGCCGCTGTCAAGCGCTCCGCTGTGCTGCCGTATCATGGAGGATAGGCGTTTTTCCCCATATCGGCAACACGCGGCATGCCGCGCCTGCCCCGCGCGTCCGCATCGCCGGCTTGCGCGCCGCCGTGGGGCATGGTAGCCTTTCTGCCTGCTGCAAACAGTTCCGTGCGGCGTCCCGGCTGCAGCCCGGACGGTTGCCGCGCGTTTTTTCAAAGGATCTCCCGGATGCAACATACGACAGTCGTCATCAAGTACGGCGGCCACGCCATGGACAAGCCCGAACTCAGCGCGGCCTTCGCCGCCGATCTGGCGCAACTCGGCAGGCAGGGCATGCGCTTTGTCATCGTGCACGGCGGCGGCCCGCAAATCTCGACCCTGCTGCAGCGCCTGAACATCGAAAGCCGCTTTGCGGACGGCCTGCGCATCACCGACGCGGCCACCATGGAAGCCGTGGAAATGGTGCTCTGCGGGCAGGTCAACAAGGCCGTCGTCGGTGAGCTGGCCCAACAGGGCGCGCGCGCCGCGGGCATTTCCGGCAGGGATGGGGGACTGCTGCGGGCCCACGTCAAGGATCCGGCCCTGGGGCTGGTGGGCGCTGTGGACAGCGTGGACCCGGCCCTGCCGCGCAGCCTGCTGGACGCGGGCTTTGTGCCCGTGGTGGCGCCGGTGGCCTCCGGCCCGGACGGCCAGGCCCTGAACATCAACGCCGACACGGCGGCGGGCGCGCTGGCCGGAGCGCTGGAGGCGGAATACTTTGTGCTCATTTCCGACGTGCCGGGCGTGCTCGACGCCGAGGGCAGGCTCATCACCGCCCTGACCCGCGCGGAAATCGAAAACCTGCGCCGGGACGGCGTCATCACCGGCGGCATGATCCCCAAGGTGGAGGCCTGCCTGCACGCTCTGGGCGCGGGGTGCCGACATGCCCTGATTCTGGACGGGCGCGCGCCCTCAAGCCTGCGCCGCTATCTGCTGGACGATGCGCCGCTCGGCACGGTGGTCAACAAGTAGGGCTGACGCACGCGCGACGTTCCGCCAAACGCCGCGGATGACGCGGCGGTAGCCCGCTCCCGCCGTTTCGGGACGGAAACACTGCAAAAACGGCGCTTCCGGCCTTTCCGGTCGGAGCGCCGCTGTTTTTCGTGCAGGCCTGCCGTCGGCGCACGCCCTGCGCATGCCGCGCGGGCAGGGGGTCATCCCCGGCCGCCGCTTGCCCGCAGGCGCTGCGGCGCGCCCTACTCGCCCTTCTTCTCCAGCTTGGCCCAGGTGTCGCGCAACGTGACCGTGCGATTGAATACGGGCAGCACGTCCGAACTGTCCCTGTCCTTGCAGAAATAGCCCAGACGCTCGAACTGCACCCTGTCGCCGGGCTTCAGGGCGGCCAGAGCCGGTTCCATCAGGCCGCGCACGACCTTGAGCGAATCCGGAGCCAGATTGTCCAGAAAGGTCTTGCCCTCGGGCGCGTCGTCAGGGTTCTCCACAGCAAAAAGCCGACCGTACAGGCGCACCTCGACGGGCACGGCGCGCGCCGCCGAAACCCAGTGGATGGTGCCCTTGACCTTGCGCCCGTCCGGGCTCTGGCCGCCCCGGCTTTCCGGGTCATAGACGCAACGCAGCTCGCGCACCCTGCCCTCCTCGTCCAGCACGGCCTCGCGGCAGGTGATGAAGTAGGCGTAGCGCAGGCGCACCTCGGCGCCGGGGGAAAGGCGGTGATACTTTTTGGGCGGGTCCGGCCGGAAGTCGTCACGCTCAATGTAGAGCTCGCGCGAGAAGGGGACCTTGCGGCTGCCGTAGGAGGGGTCCTCCGGGTGGCAGGGCATGTCGAACTCCTCCACCTGCCCTTCGGGATAGTTCTCGATGACCACCTTGATGGGGTCCAGCACGGCCATGAGGCGCGGCGTGTGGTCGTTGAGCCATTCACGCACGCAGAATTCCAGCATGGAGTATTCCACGGTGGAGTCGGCACGGGCCAGACCGATGCGGGCGCAGAATTCGCGCAGGGCCTCGGGCGGGATGCCCCGGCGGCGCATGCCGCTCAGCGTGGGCATGCGCGGGTCGTCCCAGCCGGAGACATAGCCCTCCCGCACCAGCTGGATAAGCTTGCGCTTGGAAAGCACCGTGTAGGTGACATTCAGCCGCGCAAACTCGATCTGCTGCGGATGGTACACGCCCAGCGTGTCCAGCACCCAGTCGTACAGCTCGCGGTTGTTGACAAATTCCAGCGTGCAGAGCGAATGCGTGATGCCCTCAATGGAATCCGAAAGGCAGTGCGTGTAGTCATACATGGGATAGATGCACCACGCCCTGCCCGTGCGATGGTGTTCCGCATGGCGGATGCGGTACAGCGTGGGATCGCGCATGACCATGTTGGGCGAGGCCATGTCTATCTTGGCGCGCAGCACCTTTTCCCCGTCAGCGAACTCGCCAGCGCGCATGCGCCGGAAAAGGTCGAGATTCTCCTCCACGCTGCGGTTGCGCCAGGGGCTCTCGCGGCCGGGCTGCGTCAACGTGCCGCGGTATTCGCGGATCTCGTCCGCCGAGAGATCGTCCACATAGGCCTTGCCCATCCTGATGAGCTGCTCGGCATACTCGTAGAGCCGCTCAAAATAGTTGGAGGCGTAAAATTCGCGGTCGTCCCACTCGCCGCCCAGCCAGCGCACATCCTCGCGGATGGACTCCACATATTCCGTCTCTTCCTTGGTGGGGTTGGTGTCGTCAAAACGCAGATTGCACCGGCCGCCGAATTCGCGCGCCACGCCGAAATTGAGACAGATGGACTTGGCATGCCCCAGATGCAGGTAGCCGTTGGGCTCCGGAGGGAAGCGCGTATGCACCCTGCCGTCGAAACGACCGGCGGCCCGGTCTTCCATGATGCGGACGCGGATGAAGTCCGGCCCCGCCTTGGCGGCTTCGTCCGCAACGCCCTGCGCGGCTGGAACGGCAGGATTGCTGGTCTGTTCAGAGGTCATGACGCGCTCCCTTCTTCGTTGTTGTCGTGGGTGGTCAGCCTACGTCAAGCTGCCGCAAGAATCAATGCAATGCGCCGCACGCTTCCCGGCGGCGCCCGGCAGGGCGGCGCAAACCGGGCCGGCGCGCAGCTTCCTGCACGGCACGCCGCGCTGCAGGCCGCCGACAGTCCGAAGCCACGCGCCGCAGCAGGCCTTTTCCCGGTGAAATGCGCACCACACTTGACAGCCGCCCGGTTCTGGCATAGCATGCAACCCTGTATCCGGCCGCCTGTAGTGCGGAACTCTGCGGAGAGGTGTCCGAGTCGGCCGAAGGAGCTCGCCTGCTAAGCGAGTATACGGGCTTAAACCTGTATCGAGGGTTCAAATCCCTCCCTCTCCGCCAGCCTATGAAACACGGGGCTTTTCGGGAAATACCGAAAGGCCCCTTTCCTTTGGCCCGTCGGCTTGTGGTTCGATTTGTGGTTCGATTTTGTCGCGGATGGGGTTTTCGAGGAGGGTGGCGACGCCCCTGTCCACATCCAGATCGTGAAGGTACCGCTCGGTCGTGGACAGGTTCTTGTGTCCCAGGAACGCCTGGATCTGAAAAGGCGTCGCCTGTCTGCTGTCCTTGAGGCGCGTTGCCACAAAATGACGGATGCAATGGAAGGTGAATCGGCGCACCCCGGCGCGGTCGCAAAGGGCTGGCAGGAGCCGGTATACCCACGGGGTTTGCTTGGACATGAGCCCCCCCCTGGTGGGGTTCGTGAAAACAAGTGCAGGATGACAGTCCTCGGCTTTTACCCTGTCAGCGAGCATGCGTTCAAGGGCCGGAACCATTGCCATTGTCCTTGCCTCATGCCCGCCGCCCTGGCGCTTGCGTGTCCACAGGCGGAGTGTCTTGTCCTGAAAATTCACGTCCTCCCAGCGGAGATTGCACACTTCTGAAAGCCGTGCGCCGGTGAAATAGAGGAGCAGGAGGAAATCCCGCTCCTGGCCTTCAGCGACGGCAAAGACCTTCCGAATGTCCTCCGCCGGGGGGACGTATCGCTGGAACTTTTCTTCCGCAAAGCGTTCTGTAAGCTGGAAAGGATTTGATGCGCACAGCCCCTTGCGCATCCCCCAATTCAGGATGGACTTCAGCTCGCGCGCGTCTCGGTTCGCAGACTTCGCCCCGCGCTTGCGGAGCTGTTCGGCCATATATGCGTCGATGGTGTAAGGAGTGAGATCGTCCAAGGGGAAGTCGCCGCCCATGAAAGCAAGGAGGCGGTTTGCGGTTGCGCGTTTGTAAACATAGGTGTTGTGCTGGCGGCGCACCTCGGTGTCATTGAGGTAGGCATGCGCCACGGATGAGAAGACCGTGCGTGTTTCCTTCTCTGGCGAAGGCGCCTGCAAGTTCGCTCGCGCTTCCTGCATCCACAGTTGCGCTGCCTTCTTGGTCGTGAACCCCCGCTTGCTGGCGACGGCGGCCCCGTCCGCATACAGGATTGCCTTGTACCGCCTTTCTCCGCCCGCTCTGTACGCCGATACTCCCACTCTCACGCTCCAAGTATTCGATGACCTCACGCGCGACAAAACGGGCGGAACGTGCGTCCCGACCACCCATGACAAAGAAGTGAGGCCAGCCCCGCCAATACTTGCGGGCGGTGGCCTTCTTTATTTGGAGAATTTCGCACATCTCTCCGAAGGTGACAACATCATTCAGCATGAGCTTCCTCCGGCTCCGGAATGGGGCCTGCCCATTCGCCATTCACTTTTGATAAAGGTACAGCTTCCTCACCAAAAAGAATGGAGCAGAATAACCCCGGAATACCATAGGTGGTGTGAATTTCACATATGCTGCGTGATTCTTTTGACCTGTATAGATACCACCCCGGCTCCGTAGGCTTCTCCTTCGTCCAGCGCAGGCGGCGCGGCAGGGCGTTCCAGGCAGCGACGGCGGCCTTTCGTGAATCTTTCATGGGGCCGCGCACGCCACAAGCGCAGGCAACCTGATAGAGGTCGCGGCTTTCTTCAGGATTTCCAGATGGATATTCAAACACATTGACCAACCCGTGCTTGCAATCATTTGGGCACGGCAGCAGCTTCAATTCTTCTGACATGTGGCCTCCTTGGCGGCGGCGAGCCAATCTTGTACGCAAGCACTGGAACACGAGAGTTGCTTAATTCCACAATGCCAATGCGTGAACGGGCAGCTACCGTTTCGAGCGCAAGCCTCGGACAACATTGCAGCCAACCAATCCCTTTCCCGCTCCACGCGCTCAATGTCGGCGTGGCGCGGCAGGGCGTTCCAAGATTCCGCGGCTTCTTGTTCCGTTGCCATTATCGGCCCAGTCATGCCGCAACAGCATGTGGATTGATGTCCCCCAGTCTGGACATTTTGTATGCAAGTATACGTCCCCTTGCAGTAAGGGCAAGGTTTCAATTCTTCTGACATGTGGCCTCCTTGGCGGCGAGTTCGAGCCAACATTTAGCCGAGTCACAAATGAAGCGGCCGTCGGGATGCAAACATTTCCTGCCAAGCTCACAGGGAGCATATCGATTTTCCTTTGCCAACCAATCCCGCTCCGCCCGCGCCTGCCGCAGTTCGGCAATGAGGCCAAGAATGCGTCGCGGGCGAGAGACAGCTATATAGTCACCCTCCGCAATCTCTAACTCTAAAGTATTAAGTTGTTCATCAGTCATTAGTGCCTCCCTCGACAGCTTCATCGAGACTCTTCAAGCTGCTACTCCAGCCAATCCCGTTCCGCACGGACCTGCTCCAGCTCCTCTTGCAGCCGTTTCACAGAATGGTAGATATAGGACAATTCCGCGTAGCTGCCATCCTCATGTTCGATGTCCAGCAATTTTGATATGTCTGCTAGTCTTTTGTCATACACCCGTGATGACTGTTCAAGTTCTGCAATGTAGTCCTCGTGATGCAAACATTCTTCTTTTGCCTGCCGCAACTCGGCAATGAGTTCGAGGATGGCGGCGGGGTTGGCGGCAGCGATGTAAGTGCCGTTGCTACGCATCTGCTCAATAACTTCACATTCAGGAACCATGTGGATGAGGTCTCCATATCCACGGATTTCGCAAACATTCACACCGTTTTCAGCAAAAACATATCGTTGGCGATAATCCGTTTCCCACGGCCCCGGCGTCGCGCCCTTGGCCTTCGCCTCAAGGTCGTCAAGCTGGTCGTCAGTCATCACGGCAACTCCAATGCGATTTTCGTTCCGGCCTCGTCGCAGCCGGGGAACATGGGAAGAAAAATCTTTTCGGCCACCGTGGCCGTGGTCTGTTCCAGCCATGCCCACGCACGCGCCCGGCAGAACTCCGGGCACATGACGCGCGCGGAAACGATTTCCGTCAGCGCCGCCCACCACAGCGCGGCATAGCGTTCCGCGCGTTGTTCCGGCGGCATGTGTTCCGTTTCCATGTAGGGGCCCGCGATGGCAAACCGCCTGTCCAGGTCGCGCTTTGCCCCGGAAGAGAAGGCCGAGCCCGGTTCCTGAACCGATGCCTGACAGGCTTTGTGCCAGCGCATGACCTTCTGCATCTGCGTGCCGACAGTGCCCTTTGTGACGGCAACGTCGCTGAAAACCTCCAGCAGCGCGCCAAGGAGCGTGAGCGCCCACAGCGCCTTGGTGCGCTGCACGGCGGGTATGGGGATGGACATATTCTCCTCCAATGAAAAAGGCCGCCCCGAAGGACGGCCTTGTTGATAAAGGTGTCAGGATGGGCCTGTGCTACTTCACATAGGCCAGCACGGCCACGATGAGGGCGGTTTGGGCAAAGGCTATGCCAATAAGCCAGCGGATTGTGTCATGCTTGATGGCATCCATCTTTTCAGCAAGTTCCATCTTCGCCTGAAGCAAATCCATCTTCGTGGCCAGTTCCTTGGCGGCGACCATCTGGTCAAGAGCCTTTTTCTGAGCCTTGGCCAAGGCATCCGCCTGAGCGGCGGCAATACCCGCGTCCTGCAATGTCTTGCTGTATTCCAACGTATCAAATGTGATGGCGGTCATACGGCCTCCCTGTCATATTCACGGTACGGCATACCGCTCCGAAGTCAAGCCCCTACGCCCACTCACCCACTTCGGCGGACGCGCAGAGGGCGGCCACGGCGGCGGACAGGGCCGCGTTGCAGGCGCGGTAAAGATCGCTCTGGATTTCGTAGCGGTCTTCCGCCCTGCCGGTATCTGCGGCGGTGCGGCGGAACTCCCTGGGCGCGTTCCAGCGGCGGGCT
>SUVB01000036.1 GCA_015062205.1 Desulfovibrio desulfuricans | reverse complement strand
CGAAGGCCGGGTTGCACATCTGCACACGGCCTTCCCCGTCCATGAGCATGAGCCCGGCCTGCAGCGAGGCGTTGACGCTGTCGAGCAGCGCCTTCTGGCGGCGGGCCTCCCGGGCGCGGCGGCGGAACTCCGTGATGTCCTGGAAGATGCCCACGCAGCCGCCGCGCACTTCGGCGTCGGCCTGCCCGTCCTGCTTTTCCTCAAAGGGAAAGAGCGTGACGCGATAGAGGCGCATGTCGCCGCCCTGCGGCACGGATATCTCAAGGCTGCCCGAGCTGTCGCTGCCGCTGACCCGCTCCATGCCCGCGCGCAGGCTTGCGGCGGCCTCGGCGGGCAGCGCGGCGTCAATGGCCGCGCCCACAATGTCGCCTTCCGGCCGGCCCGCCATCTGGCCGAAGGCCGGGTTGCACATCTGCACACGGCCTTCCCCGTCCATGAGCATGAGCCCGGCCTGCAGCGAGGCATTGACGCTGTCGAGCAGCATCTTCTGCCGACGTATGAGTTTGTACAGACGCTGGAAGCGCATGGCCGTGGCCCTGTGCGAACGGCTGACCAGCGTGGCCCAGATGAAGGCCAGCAGCAGAGCCGCGCCGAGACTGCCGAGAATGCCCAGTCCGTAAATCTGCCGCGCCTGTCCCTGCACGAGTTCTTCCACCATGACCGCCGGAGCTTCCACGGCCACCAGCCAGCCCAGACCTGAAAAACGGCTGCCCAGCGAATACGCCGTGCCCTCGCCCGTCAAAGCGGGCCGGAGCTTGAAGGGCAGACTGCCGTCGAAATGCTCCAGCCTGGCCGTTTCCACAACGGGCGCGTTGCCGCGCAGCACAATGGCCTCCGCGCCGGAGACGCCCTGCTGCAGAATGCAGGGCGTGAGGCCGGCATGCTCCTGCCGCAGGGACAGGAACCCCGTCAGGGCCTTGCCCACGGGAATGACGGCCAGCAACGCGGCCACAGGGGCGTCGCCGCCGCGACCCAGAACTTCGTGCATGGGATCGGCCACAGACATGACCGGCATGCCGTTGAGCATGCGCACCGGGCCGTAGGCGACGGTTTTCGTGCGCACGGCCTCGCGCACAAGGGAGATTTCAGCCTCGCCGAGGGGAGCCGCCCCCCGGCGAACGAGCAGCGGCATGCCCTCCTGCGTGACGATGCGCGCCGATATCCAGCCCTTGCCGCGCACAAAGTCCTGCAGCAGGTCCTGCATGTAGTCCATCTGCTCGGCGAGGGAAACGACGCTCTCGTCGCCGCTCTGGAGGGCGTCCGGGGCGGAGAGGCGCCGCAGCCCGTCAGGGCCGAGCCCGCGCACATCCATGGCGAACAGGCGGAATATCTCTGCCCCGCTCACCAGGCGCAGATTTTCGGTCAGGCCCGCGTTCCATGCGTGGACGGCCTCCAGCGACTTGTCCACCCATGACTGCTGGAGCTCGCGCTGGCTGCTCTCGATTTCCTGCGTGACGTTTTTCAGCTGCAGGGAGCACAGCCCGTAGGCCACCGCCGCAGCCACGGCCAGAAGGCACAGGCCCACCGCGAGTACGACGGCCTTTTTCAGGCGGTAGCGCCCCACATCGGCGCGTTCGTTCGGTTCCTGCATATCCATGAGGCATCCTACCTGATCTTGCGGCCCTTGAGATGGGCCCACCGGCTGAACTCATTGACGGAATACTGCGGCAGATACTGGCGCAGCCGCGAATGGGACAGCACGGCGTTACTCAGATTATCCAGAATAAAGGCGTCGCCGTTGTCATACACGGCGAGTACGGCATGCGCAAAATTGCGCACGGTATCCCGCACGACGACTATACGCATGTTTTCGGGCGGAACCCCCAATTCCTTGAGGGTAAAGTACTTGACGATGCAGTAATCCTCGCAGTCTCCGGATTTTTTCAGAAATTCCGCCGGGATGGCCCAGTAGTCCTGCTGATGCCAGTTGGCGATGTCTTCCTTGTACGGCCAGGTGTTCCAGAAGGCGTTGACGTACCGCAAAAGCTCCATGCGCCCCTTGGGGGCCCGGGCCTTGAAGCTGCCCCAGGTGACGTCGCGCCTGAACGCCTTGTCCGGAATAAAAATGGGGGCCTGGCCGTTGCGCTTGAGCAGATCCAGCCAGCCGGGCAGGGAAGATAACGGCCGCTTGAACTCCACCGTGCCGAAGAGCTGCACCTTATCGCCCTGCGCAGGGGAGGCGGAAGACGCGGATGCCGTTGCGGAACGGGATGCGGCGGCATCATCGGCCGCGTTTGTGGGGGCATTGGAAGGTTCGGAGGCTTCGGCGGGGACGGGCGCGGCGTCCGCCGGGGGAGCGCCCGCCTGCCCTTCGGCCTGCCGCACAGCGTCGGGAGAGGCCTGCTCCGCGCCGTCGCCCAGCTGCGGCCGTTCGGAAACAGCGTCATCTCCGATGGTTCGGCCGGGGGCGATCACGGCGGGTTCCTGCGCCCGCGCGGGCGCAGGGCCGCAGGGCAGATCGCAGACCGGCCGCCACAGCAGGAACGCCGCAAGCAACGCCGCGCTGCAGAGAATTTTCAGGAGTGGCAGGAGCTGTGGCATTTTTCGGGCATAGGCTGACAATACGGTTCACGGCAACACCGCATGAAAACACAGCAGACAGAACCGCCTGCCGCGCCCCGTGCGGCACGCGCGCGGCGGACCGGCCCTCCCCGGATGCGGAAGCGCAGCACGTGCCGCCCAATCTGTCTCTTATCTAAAAATATACCGCAGGGCGGCAGCCGTCCAGTGCTGCCCTGCTGCGCGGCGGCTACCAGCAGTCGCGGTGAATTTTTGTCTCCGTATAGCGGTCTGCCTCGGCAAAGGGCTGGGCCGGATGCCCCATGACTGCCAGCCCCAGAATATGGATGCGCGCCGGAATGCCGAGCAGCGCGCGGACGGGTTCGACGCGCTCTTCCACGGGGTGCATGCCGCACCACACGGTGCCCAGATTCAGACCGCGCGCCGCCAGCAGGATATTTTCCAGCGCGGCGGCGCAATCCTGCTGCCAGAAGCCGGATTCCTTCATTTCGCCGGGGTCGGCGCAAACCACGATGACCACCGGGGCGTCGGCCGCCATCTTGGCGTAGGGATGGCGTTCGGCAATGGCCCGGCGCTGCGCCGCGTCACGCACGACCACAAAATGCCAGGGACGGCTGTTGTGCGCGCTGGGCGCGCTCATGGCCGCCCGCAGAACGAGCTCCAGATCCTCGTCGCTCACCGGTTCCTGCGTATATTTGCGAATGCTGCGCCGCGTAAGCAGGGCTTCAAAGACATCCATGACCGTTCTCCTTTGCGCTGAGAGGGGATTGCCTTGCACATTGACAGCATGGTCGCGCCGCGATGCCGCCATTGGGGAATCTGGGTAAAGAAGTCGCGGGGAATGGGCGGAGCCGACCGCAGCAGCCTGTGCAGCAGGCCGGTTTGGGCTCTGCCTGCGGCGTCGGCGCTGAATGCAACAAAAAGAGGCTGCGCATTGCGCAGCCCCGTTGCCTTCTGGTCGGGATGGCGCGATTTGAACGCGCGGCCTCAGCGTCCCGAACGCTGCGCTCTAGCCAAGCTGAGCCACATCCCGTCGAGACAGTAAAATAAGCGAGACGCTCTCATTTGGCAAGCAATAATTTTTTATTTGTAAATTTACATAGGCTGGCGTACCATGCTTCGTCTTCTTTGATATAGCATCGCTGATGCAGGTTCTTTGCGGAGTGACAAGAGCTTATGATTCACGTTCTCGTAGTGGATGATTCCTCCTTCATGCGGGCGTCGCTCGTCTCGCAGCTGGAAAAGGATCCGGAAATCAAGGTGGCCGGCACGGCCCGCGACGGTCTGGAAGCCCTGGAAAAAGCCAAGGAACTGGATCCGGACGTCATCACGCTTGATGTGGAGATGCCCCGGCTCAACGGTCTGGAAATGCTCAAGCAGCTCATGCAGACCAATCCCCTGCCGGTGATCATGATCAGTTCCCTGACGGCCGAGGGGGCGGAAACGACCCTCAAGGCGCTGGAACTGGGCGCGCTCGACTTCATGCCCAAGACCATGAGCCAGGACCGGGAGCAGTTCGGAGCGGAAATCCGCCGCAAGGTCAAGGCGCTCTCCCGGCGCAAAAGCATTGTCAGGCTCAAGTACCGGCGCATCAACCGCATTGTGGAGCCCAAGCCCACGCTTGCCGTCCCCCATGCGACGCAGCCGCCCGACTATGTGCAGACGCCCTGCAAGGGGCCGCGCGACCTCGTGGTCATCGGCGTTTCCACGGGCGGTCCGCCGGTGGTGCAGAGCGTGCTTTCCGCGCTGCCGGAAAAGATTCCGGCCTGCATCCTCGTGGCGCAGCACATGCCCGCCTCCTTTACCGGCCCCTTCGCCAAACGGCTGGACAAAGTCTGTAAGATCACCGTCACGGAAGCGGTGGACGGCGACAAGTTCAAGACCGGGCATGCCTACGTGTGCCCGGGGGGCAAGCACATCGGCATCCGCATGCGCGGCCCGCTGCCTGAAATCGCCGTCACCGAGGAGCCGCGCGACGCGCTCTACAAGCCCACGGTCAACGTGCTCATGGAAACGGCGGGCAAGGCCATGGGGCCGCGCACGCTGGGCGTTATGCTCACCGGCATGGGCGCGGACGGCTGCGAAGGCGCAAAGGTGCTGCGTGAAAAGGGCGGCTGCCTTATTGCGCAGAGCGAGGCCTCCTGCGTGGTCTACGGCATGCCCAAGGCCGTCGTGGACGCCAAGCTCGCCAACCTCATCCTTGACGCCGACGACATCGCCGACGCCATCATTAAAACGGTCAAAGGCTGACCCCTGCAGCGGGATACTATTATGAGCGAAAATCCACAGCAAATTCTCGACGCCTTGAGCTCCGACGACAGTTCGGATATTCGTGACGCGGCATTCAGCGCCGGCGATCTCGGGCTGCAGGATGCCGTTCCCCTGCTCTGCGAGCACGTCAAAAGTCCCAATGTCGGCGTGCAGGAAGCCGCCGAGTACGCCCTGCGCAAAATCCGCGGCCCCCAGGTGGTGGACGCGCTGCTGCCCCTGCTGAGCAGCGACGACGCCCCTGTGCGCAACGTGGCCATGGACATCCTGCGCGAAATCGGCACTGACAGCATCGAGAGCATGCAGCCCTACATGCAGCATGAGGATGCCGACCTGCGCATCTTCGTCACCGACATTCTGGGCTACTGCCGCACGCCGCAGGCCTGCCAGATGCTCTGCCGCGCCCTGCTCAAGGATCCGGAAATCAATGTGCGCTATCAGGCGGCCGTGAGCCTGGGCACGCAGGCCTTTCCTGAGGCGGTCAGCGCTCTTTGCCAGGCCATGTACGACGAGGAATGGGTGCAGTTCGCCGTGGTGGAGGCCCTGGCGAAAATCAAGGACTATTCCGCCGTCAGCGCCATGGTGAAGCTGCTCTCGCAGGCCTCGCCGCTCGTCAGTTCCGCCATTGTGGACGCCCTGGGCGACCTGGGCGACGTCAAGTCCATCCCCCTGCTGTTCAGTTCGCTGGAGAACGTCAAGGAGGCCCTGCGGCACAAGATTGTCAGGGCCATCGTGCAGATTCTGGGCGGTCGCGGGCTTTCCCTGCTGGCCGCCAAATCCAAGGACCGTCTGCGCGACTACCTGCTGGAAGCCCTCACCGACACGGATGAAGACGTGCTCACGGCCACGCTGCAGGGCCTCTCGGCCATCGGCGGCGAGAGCTGCGGCAAACCCGTCTTGGATATGGCCGCAGGCATCGACAGGGAGCGCGACGCCGAACTGTATGAGGAAGTCGTGCGCACCATCGCCGCCATCGGCTATACCGGCGCCCTGCATGACGCACTGCACAGCGGCGACGAAAAATGCATCATCCCGGCCCTGGAAGCCTGCCGCCTGATGGACGACGGGCGCATCGTGAACGACCTCAAGGAAATTTTCTGGCAGCTCAGCCCCGAGCTCCAGCGCATGGCCATCAATGAACTGGCCCGGCTGGGCGGTTGCGCCGACGTGCCCTTCTTCGTCACCGTCATGAACGACGCTGACGACGCCGAGTTGCTCAAGTGCGCGCTGGTCTTTTTCGGCAACCAGAACAGCTGCGCCGATGTGGACGACCTCGTCTTCGCCCAGCTGGACCACCGCTATGTGGATGTGAAGGAAATGGCCCTCGAGGCCTGCATCAATCTGCACAGCGCCAATCTCAACAAGCGCTTCAAGGAGCGCGCCATGAGCGAAGACCCCATGCAGCGCATGATGGCCGTGTACGCTCTGGGCCGCTACAGCGTCACGGAAAATCTGGAGGAAATATCCGCAGCGCTGGACGACGAATCGCCCCGTACGCGCCAGGTTGCCGTGGAGGCTTTTCAGAACCTCGGTCCGCAGGCCGAGGAATACCTGCCCCGTCTGCTGCCCCGTCTGAACGACGAAAACAAGGACGTCCGCCTGGCCGTGGTGGAGCTTCTGGGGCAGATGGACTCTCCGGCCGTGCTGCCGCACATTCTTGAAGCGCTTCACGACGAGAACGAGTGGGTGCGAATCCGTGCCGTGGAGGCGCTCGGCACGCACAGGGTCACGGATGCCGTTCCGCAACTGGCGGAGTTGTTCGAGGGGGCAAGCCCTATGGTGGCGCAAAAAATCATCGAGGCCTTGGGCAATATCGGCGGCAATGTGGCGTTCAGCGTCCTGCTGGGCATGATGGACCATGAAGACCCCGACATCCAGCATGCGGCGGCTGACGCGGTAGCTGCGATCCAGGCGGAACAGGAGTAGATATGTCTCAGCCTCCCTTGTCTTTTCCCAAGAGTCCTCTCGGCGCCGCCCACAGGAACAGCGCGGCGACCTCCGATGATGCGGCTTCACAGGGCGCGGTCCGCGCCGGGCTGAATGCGCAGCCCGCGACGCGCGCTGCGGGGCTGACCGGGCAATCCTCCTTCGGCGCGACGCGCGCTTCAGGCCTCACCGGGCAATCTCTTCCGGGCGCGGGCGCGACGCGCGCCGCAGGCCTCGCAGGGCAAACCGCCGCCGGGACAGGCGCGACGGCCCGCACCGCCGCAAGGCCGGCCGGGCAATCCCCCTTCGGCGCGACGCGCGCTTCAGGCCTCACCGGGCAATCCCCCCTGGGCGCGGGCGCGACGCGCACCGCGGGCCTTGCAGGCCAGGCCGGCTCCGGTCTTGCCCGTGCGGGCTCGGCAGTTTCCCCCCGCCCCGGCACGACGACGCCTGCCGCGCCCTCCACGCTGCGCACGCCGGCATCCTCCTTCCGCTCCGCTGCTGCCGCGCCTTCGTCCGGCAACCCCTTCCGCAAGGAAATGCAGATCACCAATGAGGAATTTCTGCATCTGCGCGACTTCATCTACGAGCAGTGCGGCATCTTCATCGCGGAAAACCGCAAATACCTCGTGGAGAACCGCCTCTCCAACCGCATCAAGGAACTGAACCTCAAGAGCTTCAACGAGTACTACAAGTTCCTGCGCTACGACGCCAACCGCCAGAAGGAACTGCCCCATCTCTTCGAGGTCATCACCACCAATGAGACCAGCTTCTTCCGCAACCCCCCGCAGCTGGAGGTGTTCCAGAACATCGTGCTGCCGGAGGTGCTGGACCGCCAGCGCAAGTCCGGCAGCAAACGCCTGCGCATCTGGTCGGCCGGCTGCTCCACCGGCGAGGAGCCGTACACCCTGGCCATCATCATCAGCGAGGTGCTCAAGGGCGAACTGTCCAGCTGGGATGTCGCCATCAACGCCTACGACCTTTCCGAGGCGGTGCTGGCCGCGGCCCGGCGCGGCGTCTACAACGCCTACTCCCTGCGCACGACGCCCCCGGAGATTGTGGCCCGCTACTTCACGCAGGACGGCAACCAGTACACCGTCAAGCCCGAAATGAAAAAACTTGTCCGTTTCAACCCCATCAACCTGAACGACAAGGAACAGTGCAAAAAGGTGGAGAAGTCGCAGATCGTGTTCTGCCGCAATGTCATCATCTATTTTGACGACGCCATGAAACGGCGGGTCATCAACGCGTTTTACGACAATCTCGAGCCGCAGGGCGTGCTGCTCATCGGCCACTCGGAAACCTTGCACAACATCAGCCGCGCATTTCAGCTGGAGCACCATACGGGCACCATTGTGTACCGCAAGGCGAACTGACGCGGCACATGGGCGCGAAAATCCTGGCTGTGGCCAATCAGAAAGGCGGTGTCGGCAAAACCACCACCTCCATCACGCTGGGCAGCGCCCTGGTCAGGCTGGACAAGAAGGTTTTGTTGCTGGATCTGGATCCGCATGCCTGCGCCACGCTGCATGCGCGCATCTATCCGGAAAGCGTGCAGCGCAGCCTGCATGACATTTTTCTGGCAGAGGAAACGGAATGGCCCGGGCTCTGGCCTGCCCTTATTCGCCCCGCCGCACTTTCGGGGGTGGATGTGGCGCCGGGGAGCATCCGGCTTTCCGAACTGGAAGTGGATTTTCGGGAACGCCGCGCCAAGGGCAGCGTGCTCGCCCGCAGCCTTGGGCCTGTTCGGGACGACTATGACTATGTCATTCTGGATTGCCCGCCGCATGTGGGCATTCTGCTGGTCAACGCGCTTGTGGCGGCGGATCTGCTGGTTATCCCCATCCAGACGGACTTTCTGGCCCTGCACGGGCTGAAACTGCTGTTTGACACGCTGCACACGCTGAACAAAGCGTTGGGCAGGCCCATCTGCTACCGGGCCGTGCCCACCATGTACGACAAAAGGGCCAAGGCCTGCACGCGCGTACTGGACCTGATGCGGCGAAAAATGGGCCGTTCCATGTTTTCCACGATCATCGGCGTGGATACGCACTTCCGCGAGGCAAGCGCGCTTGGGGGCACCATTTATGATATTGACGCGCGCTCGCGGGGCGCACTCGCATACGCCCAGCTGGCGAATGAAGTGGTGCAGCTATGGTGAAAACGCCCGAAGAATATTTTGCCGAACAAAGCCTTGAGGCGTCGCCCGACATCTCCGCCGCTTTGAGCCCCGCGGAGCAGGCCTTTGTGCAGAAATACCTAGGCAGCGACGCCCTGCGGAACCTGCCCCGGCTGGAACCGGAACAGATGACGCCCGACGTCGGCCCCGCAACGGAAGCGGACGACCGGTCGCCCGGCGACGCGGCGCAGAATCTGCGTGCCCGTCTCGCCGAGATGGAGCAGCTGCAGATGGTCTCCTTCTATGTGCGGGGGCAGATTTACCTGCTGCCGGTAGTCGTGATTGTGGAGGTGCTGCGCTACATGCCGCTGACGCGGCTGCCCATGGCCCCGCGCTTCATGGCGGGCGTCATCAATCTGCGCGGCAAGGTGACGCCGCTGCTGCATCTTGACGCGCTGCTTACCACCGAGCGTCTGGTCAGATACAACGCACAAAGCTGCATCATCATCTGCGGCGCGGCCGACATGCAGCTGGGGCTCATTTTCGACAAACTGCACACCATGTATCTTGTAGATAGGAACAGGATCAGCTGGAATGTAGAAACCTATCTCGGTGCCGGGGCCGAATTCCTGTGCGGCATGGCCGACATCAATGACCATCTGTACGCCATTGTGGACCCGGGTCTGATCGTGAACAAGCTGCTGGAAGAATGATGCGTCGCAATCGGGGCAACGCCCCCGGCGGTCTGACAGCAGGTCAAACATACTCCGCCCTCGCCGTTCCCGCCGCTGCGGCAAGGCAACCAGCGGACAGCGGCGGCAGCCGGGCGGCGCAGCGTGCAGCCGACGCTGCCGCCGTCATCGGCCGCCGACCGGAAGCCCGACCGGGGGACAGAGCAGACAAACTTTTCGGGGCAATCCGCTCCAAACGGCGGACGGCAACCTTGCCAACAACCTAAAGACCATCTAGAATATTTATTAATCTTTTGGGCGGCAGCCAACAACAGAAGACAGGATCATACATCATGAAAAAACATATCCTGGTCGTTGACGACTCCAAGACAATCCGCAACCTCGTGGCTTTTGTTCTCAAGGGTGAGGGTTTCAAGGTCAGCACCGCGGAAGACGGCCTTGACGCCATTGAAAAGCTTTCGACCATCGAGGCCGTGGATCTCATCGTCTCCGACGTCAACATGCCGCGTATGGACGGCTTCACCTTTATCAAGAATCTCCGTTCACAGGATGCGTACAAGGATATCCCCATCATCGTGCTTTCCACGGAAGGCCAGGAGAAAGACATCCAGTACGGCATGAGTCTCGGCGCTAATCTTTACATGGTCAAGCCCGCGCAGCCTGAAAAAATGGTCCGCAATATAAAGATGCTTTTAGGCTAGCCGATAAGCAAGGCAGTAGTATCCGAACCCACTTCGGAATGATACGCCTTCAGCCATGTAAAGGTATGGACTATGAGCCAGGAATTTTTTGATCCGGAACTTTTCGCAGACTTTATCGCGGAAGCCAAAGAGCATCTTGAGACTATCGAACCCAATCTGCTGGAGCTTGAAAAGACCCCGGACAATCTGGCCTTATTGAATGACATTTTCCGTCCGATGCACTCCCTCAAGGGAGCATCCGGCTTTCTGGGGCTGAACAGAATCAACCAGCTCGCGCACAAGTCCGAGAACATTCTGGACGAATTGCGCAAGGGCACCATGGTCGTCACCTCGGAGATCATGGATGTCATCCTTGCGTCCACGGACGCCCTGCGCCAGATGATTGACAACCTCGAGTCCACCAACTCGGAAGGCGATGTCAGGACCGAGCACATCATGGCGCAGATTGACGCCATCATGGCCGGCGAGACCGCCGCGTCGGCCGATGCGGCCCCTGAAGCTGAAGTTCCTGAAGCGGAAGCCCCCGCAACGGAAACCGCCGCAGCGGAAACCGCCGCAGCGGAAACCGCTCAGGACGCCGCGCCGGAGGCCGAGGAGGCGCAAGCTCCCGCGCAGCCCGAGGAAGCCCCGGCAGCCGAGCCGGCCGAAGAAGCCCCCCAGGCCGAAAGCGCTCCTGCGGCGGCAGGTTCCGGCATGAGCGGCAAGGAATGGGTACGCACACTGCCCGCCCTGCCCGCCTATGCGCTGACGGCTTTCGGCGAGGACCACCTCAAGGACTTCGTGGACGAGTCCAACGAACTCATTGAAAACCTCACCAACGGCCTGCTGGATCTTGAAGAGAACCCGGTGGGCAGGGATGAACTGGTCAACGATCTGTTCCGCTTCTTCCACAACATGAAGGGCAACAGCGGCATCATCGGCTACAATGAACTGAACGCCCTGACCCACGAAGCGGAAACCCTGCTCAACAATGTGCGCCAGGGCAAACTCACGCCTTCGCACGAACTCATTGATTTGCTGCTGCTCGTGGTCGACATGATGGAGGCTCTTGTCCAGAACATCAACGTGTCGAGCGGGCAGGCCACCCCCTTTGAGACCGGCAGCGTCATCAAGCAGCTCAAGGCGGCGCTGGCCGGCGGCCCCATCTCCCTTCCGGAGGAACTGCTCTCCACCCAGCAGGGGCAGCCCGGAGCCGCCCCCGCCGCGAAAGAGGCGGCCCCCGCCGAAACGGTGGACGTCGTCACCCCGACCATCATCCCGGTGGGGGCGGAAAATGACGACACGGAAGCCTTCAGGGTCACCGTGCAACAGCAGTTCGAGATCATCCACGCCGGGCTGGAGACGCTCAAGAAGGACAGCTCGCACAAGGATTCCGTGGACGCCATCCACCGCTGCCTCATCGCCGTCAAGAATTCCTGCGGGTTCATGGGCTTTGATGAAATCAAGGTCTATGCCGACCGCACGGCGGGCATTGTGGACCAGGGCCGCAACAGCGGCATAGATTTCGGCCTGATGGTTGATCTGCTGGAGCAGGAAACGGGCATCATCAAGGACATGGTGGACAAGGTGCTGGCCGAAGGCGGCAAGGCAGAGCCTGCGCAGGCAGCTGCGGCAACGCCCGCAGATGCAAGCGAAGCCGCACCCAAGGCTGGCCCTGCGGCGCAGCCGACTCCCGCTCCCGCGGCAAAGCCTGCAGCTCCCGCAGCGAAGCCCGCAACTCCCGCAGCAAAGCCCGCAGCCCCGGCGGCAAAGCCCGCAGCCCCCGCGGCAAAGCCCGCAGCCCCGGCGGCAAAGCCCGCAGCCCCGGCGGCAAAGCCCGCAGCCCCGGCGGCGAAGCCCGCGGCTGCGGCAGCAAAGCCCGCCGGGCAGCCCGAGGCGCACAAGAGTTCTTCCACCATACGTGTGGACCATGAGCGCCTTGACCACCTCATGAACCTCATCGGCGAGCTGATCATCAACCGCAACCGCTACACCCTGATTGCGCGGTCGCTGGAAGACACCAGCCATGATGTGGATGTTTCCCGCGTGGCCCAGGATCTTTCAGAAACCACCTACGCTATGGCCCGCATTTCCGATGATCTGCAGGACACCATCATGAAGGTGCGCATGGTGCCCGTGTCGTCGGTGTTTTCCCGCTTCCCCCGCCTGGTGCGAGACCTCTCGCGCAAAAGCGGCAAGGAAGTGGAACTGATTATGGAAGGTGAGGAAACGGAACTGGACAAGAGCGTGGTCGAAGTCATCGGCGACCCGCTGGTGCACCTCATCCGAAACTCCGTCGACCACGGCATTGAATCGGAGGAAGACCGCAAGGCGGCGGGCAAGCCGCCCAAGGGCACAGTGACCCTGCGCGCCTTCCACAAGGGCAACTCCGTGGCCATTGAAATCGAGGACGACGGCAAGGGCATTGACCCGGCCAAGATGCGCGAAGTGGCCATCCGCAAGGGCATCATCACCCAGGAAGAGGCCGCCCAGCTGGATGACCGCGAATCGCTGGAGCTCATTTTCGCGCCCGGCTTCTCCTCGGCAGAAAAGATCACAGACATTTCCGGCCGCGGCGTGGGCATGGACGTGGTGCGCACCAACATCAAGAACCTCAAGGGCAGCGTCAGCACCTACTCCGAAGTGGGCAAGGGCACGCGCTTCACCTTGAGCCTGCCCCTGACTCTGGCCATCATTGACGCGCTCATGGTCAATGTTTCCGGCCAGATGTACGCCATCCCGCTGGATGCCGTTTCTGAAACCACCAAGATAGAGTCGGAACGCCTTACGGACGTGAAGGGCCGCAAGGCCGTCACCCTGCGCGGCGAAGTGCTGGGCATCGTGGAACTCTCCGAAATGCTGGATCTGCCTCGCGCGGGAACGCTGCCGGAGGTGCTCTCCATGGTGGTCATCCATGACAACGAGCGCCGTCTCGGCCTTGTTGTGGATCGCCTGCTGGAACGCCAGGAAATCGTCATCAAGCCGCTGGGTTCCTACCTTGGCGATCTCAAGGGCATTTCCGGGGCTACCATTCTGGGCGACGGTTCGGTCATCCTCATTCTGGACCCGCACGAGATATACCTGATGGCGACCTCCAAGGCCTCGAGCATCGGCCCCAATGCCGAGCAGCCCAAGCAGGCGGCCAAGGCCATTCCCGCCGGTTCCGCGCCGGAACAGCCCAAGCCTGCTGCGCAGGCCTAGGCGACAACAGGGCGATACTTCCCGGGGGGGGCGCAGGCCCCCCCTTTTTTTCTGCAGCCGCAGGGCAGGCCGCTGTTTGGGGTTCGCAACCGCAAGGCCGCATGCGCTGTGGCGCAGGGGGCAGGCATTCCTGAAAACAGCAGGAACTGCAGCCGGGGGGGCAGCACACGCCGCGCATCCCGGCATGCGCAGGCGCGACTGCCCGGATTGAGAAAAAATCTTGCATTCCTTCCCGGCATGGGCTACATAACGCACTTGCGCGGTTATGCCCGCCTGCTGTGCGGTTTTCTCCGGCACGGGCTTTGTTTCTGCCGCAGGAAGTGAACTGTTTTTTCGGATATACGGAGGGATATATGAGCAAGGAATGCGCTTTTTGCGGTAAACGGCCCCAGGTCGGCAACTACGTGAGCCACTCCAACATCAAGACCAAGCGCCGCTTCAGCCCCAACCTGCAGCGTGTGCGTCACCAGTTCCCCGATGGCAGCGTGCGCACGCTCACCGTCTGCACGCGCTGCCTCCGTTCCGGCGTGGTGAAAAAGCCCGCCGCACGCGCCAAGCAGGCCTAGCGGGCGTTTTCTTTCTGCATGTCCCGGCCCCGACAGTTCCCTGCCGGGGCTTTTCAGTATATGCGCGCAGCTGTGCCCGGCTATCCTCCCCCACTGTACCGGAATATCCGGCGCAGGCCCAACAGCCTGCCCCTGTTCTGGCGCGCCGTGGCCGACAGTCCCGAACGGCAGGGCTACCTCCGCTTCCGCGATCAGCTGCTCGTGCTCAATGCGTGCGGCATTCCCTGCAAAACCATCACGCTCGGCGGACGGGCGTATATTTATGTCCCTCCGCTGCTGGAGCAGTGCGCCCGGCATGAGCTCAACGAATACACGCGGGAGCGCGCCCGCCCCGCCCCCGCTGTCACGCCGCTTCGAACCTTTCCCCACGCCTATCTGGCGCTTCTGGCCCTGCTGCCCCTTATTCTCTGGCATGGCTGGCGGGTCGGCTGGTGGGCTGCGCCGCAACTGCTGCCCGCCCCGTCCACCTGGGCGGACCTCGGCATGCTGGACAGCATCCGCATCCGTATTTTCCATGAATGGCATCGCCTTGTCTGCAGCCTGACCCTGCATGCCGACCCGGCGCACCTCTGGGGCAATGTGGCCTTTGGAGCCCTGTTTCTCACGCTGCTGGCCCGCCTGATCGGAGTCGGTAGAACCCTGTGGCTGACCGTGTCGGGCGGCGTGCTGGGCAACGGACTTTCCCTGCTGCTGCGCCCCGCAGAGGCGCTGAGCATGGGCTTTTCCACGGCGCTCTTCGCCTGCGTGGGGGCTCTGGCGGGTTTCATGGCCGGTCAGGAGCAGCACCGCCGCAAGGCCGTGCTGCCCATCGCCGCAGGCGCCGCGCTGCTGGCCATGCTGGGCACGGAAGGGGAGCACACGGACTATGCAGCGCACTGCTCCGGCCTTCTGTGCGGACTCGCGCTCGGCCTCATTGAGGCGTGGCGCCGCCGCCGCGCCCGCCTGCGTCAGCTTCCGGCAGCCGCGGCCGCGCTGCTGCTTCCCCCTGCCGCATGGTGGGCGGCATTCGCCGGATAGGCCTGCCGCCCGCGCCATGCGGTTGCGTGCAAGTTCTCACCCTGCGGCGCCTTGCCGCTTCCCCTGAAAATCCTTGCGAAACTCGGCGACGCCATGCGCATTGAACGGGAAATTCCCCAAAAACCCGGCAAGACGCGCCCCGTCCGGCATTATCCCCGTGGGGCGTCCGCTCCAAAACAAAAAGCCCCCGTCCTGCGGGGGCTTGCTCACAGCGACGCGACGCGGCGCACGAGCTGCGCGGCCGCCTATCGCCGTTCAAGGGGCGGCAATTTGCTCGCGTGCTTCTTCATGGCGTAGCCCAACCAGACAAAGCCGATCCAGAACGGGGCCAGGACCACGGAGAGCCCTTCGCCGATCTTCACCAGCACGACCAGAATGAGCGCCATGACGCCAAGGCACAGCCAGTTGCTGAACGGACACCAGAAGGCCTTGAAGTATAGCTGCTCCCCGGCGCGCGCCTTGGCGGCGCGGAACTTCAAATGCGTCAGGCTGATCATGGCCCAGTTGATGACGAGCGCCGTCACCACCAGGGACATGAGCATGCCCAGGGCCTTGGCGGGCATGAAATAGTTGAGGAACACGCAGACAAGCGTGGCCCCGGAGGAAATGAGCAGGGCGAATACCGGCACGCCGCGCGCATTGACTGTGCCCAGCACGCGCGGGGCGTTGCCCTGCAGGGCCAGGCCGTACAGCATGCGGCTGTTGCAGTACACGCCGCTGTTGTACACGGAAAGCGCCGCCGTGAGCACCACAAAATTCAGCACATGGGCGGCGGCGGGGATGCCCATGAGGTCGAAAATCTGCACAAAGGGGCTGGCCACCATGGCTTCCGCCCAGTGGCTCTTGTCCACAGAGGCGCCCAACTGGTCCCAAGGGTGCAGGGTCAGCAGCACGAACAGCGCGCCGATGTAAAAGATGAGGATGCGGTAGATGATCTGATTGACGGCCTTGGGAATGGTGACGCGGGGGTTGTCCGTCTCCGCCGCGGCGATGCCCACCAGCTCCAGCCCGCCGAAAGAGAAGGCCACCACGGCCAGCGCCGTGATGACGCCCTCCCAGCCGTGGGGCAGAAAGCCGCCGTGCGTCCAGAGGTTGCTGACGGCGGCGCCCTCCCCGCCGTGGTCGCCCAGCAGGAGGAAGAGCCCCAGCACAATCATGGAGATGATGGCCGCCACCTTGATGAAGGCGAACCAGAATTCCATTTCGCCGAAAAAGCGCACATGCGCCAGATTGATGGCGTTGATGAGCAGAAAGAAAAAGGCCGTGGTCTGCCACGGCTGCACGGAGGGGAACCAGTACTGCACGTACACGGCCACGGCGGTGAGTTCCGACATGCCCACCAGCACATACAGAATCCAGTAGTTCCAGCCCGAAAGCAGACCGGGGAAATCCCCCCAGTACTTGTAGGCGAGATTGCTGAAGGAACCGGCCACCGGCTCCTGCGCCATCATTTCGCCGAGCTGGCGCATGATCAGAAAGGCGATGAAGCCGCCCAGCGCATAACTGATGAGCACCGCCGGCCCGGCCATTTGGATGGTGCCTGCCGCGCCGAGAAAGAGCCCGGTGCCGATGGCCCCTCCCAGGGCGATGAGCTGGATATGGCGATTCTTCAACCCCCGTTTCAAGTTCCGCGATGTGTCTTCCATGATGCTTCCGGCGGCTGTTGCGCAACAAAGCCGCCGGGAGCGCGCATGGCGGGGCGGCCGCAATTTCCGCCCACTCCGCGCTGCCCGGCGGCGCCTGTTCCCTCTTTTCTAGTCCTTCCTGCCGCCCTGCCCCGGCACGTCCCTGGCGTCCACAATGCGCACGCCGAACTCGGCAACGCCCTCGGGCGGGGCATAGAACAGCACCATGAAGGGCACGTCGCCGCCGTGCGGCACGTTGGTGTTGTTGGTCAGTATCTCCACCTTGTTGTTGAGAAAAGACTCCATCTCCTTCTCGCTCAGCACCTGCAACTGGAACAGCGAGAGCTGCACGCCGCACAGCTGCTTCTTGACGGCGACGGGCTTCTTGTCCCTGTCGTAAATGGCGGCCTCGACCGCCATAAGTTCCTTGGGCTGCGGGAACTCATTGACCACTTTGCCCTCAATGACAAAAACCTTGCCCACCTTTTCATTGTCAACGTAGTACTGCCGCACATTGCGCATGGTCAGCAGTTCGACGTTTTTGGCTGTCTCCTGTTCGCTTCTCGGCTTTTCCTTCGTCTCGCCCGAGGCGAAATACCACCATCCGCCCCCGGCGCAGGCCAGCAGCGCCAGCAGCGCCACGGCAATCTTGACGAGCGGGAGCTTTTTCTTCACCGGCAGGTCGGGCAAAGGCTCGGACACAGGCTTTTCCGGCGTGTAGGCAAAAACCTTCTTGCACACCGAACAACGCAGCTTGACGCCCGGCTTGGCAAGCTGATCCGGCAGATTGAAGCGGCTTGAGCAGTTGGGACATTTTATTTCCATGCCGGTTACTCCGAAAACCAGTCTGACCGCGAGAGCAAAAGGCTACTCGGGAACTATCTCGTAAATGCCGGGCAGCATGCGATACCGTTCGGCATAATCCAGACCATAGCCCACAATGAAGCCCTGCTTCAGCGTGAATCCGACAAAATCAAGGGGGACGTCAATCTCCCGACGTTCGCCCTTGTCCACCATTGTGGCCAGGCGCAGGCTGCGCGCCCTGCGCGCCGCGAACTGCCCCAGCAGAAAGCGCATGCTGTGTCCGCTGTCCACAATGTCTTCAACAATCAGCACATGCTTGTCGCAAATGTCAATCTCCAGATCCTTGTTGAAGATGACGTGCTTGGAAGAGGAGGTCGCGCGCCCGTAACTGGACAGGCGGACAAAATCCAGTTCCAGATTCCTGTTATGCAAGGAGCGCACCAGATCGCTGAAAAACATGACCGCGCCCTTGAGCACACAGACCACCACCAGCGGCTCGTCGCCGTACATGGCGTCAATTTCGGCGGCAAGTTCGCGCACGCGGGCGGCGATCTGCTCCTGCGTGAAAACCGGCTTCAGTTCCTTGACCCTGATCTCGTTGCCCTTGGGCATGCTGTTCTCCTGCGTATGCGGCGACATCGGTTTCAGAAAACGGGAATCGGGCAGGCGCGCGGCCGGAGGCCGGGGGAGGCCCCGGCGCGCGTTGTCACTTCTTCAGCAATTCGTCCAGCATTTCACTCAGAGTTTCGGCATCCAGCATGCCTTCTTGCGAGAACACCCGTTTCCCCGTTCTGTCGTACAGGGCATTGTGCGGAATGCTCGTGATGCGGAAGGCCCTGGCGATATCCTTCCCGGCCATGAACACGGGATAGTCCATCTGCATCTTTTGCGCAAAGGGCGGCACGGCCGCGGCGTCTTCATCCACGGAAAGGCTGACCACAAGCACGTCCTTCTCCTTGTACTTCCTGCGAATGTTCACCAACTCGGGGATTTCCATGCGGCACGGCGGGCACCATGTGGCAAAGAAATTGAGCAGCACCGCCTTGCCCTTGTTGTTCATCAGCAGGTTCGTCAGCCCCGCCATGTCCAGAGACGGCACGGAGGAAGCCGCGACAGGCGCGGCACACGCCAGCATGAAGCAGGCCAGAAAGAGCAAAAGAACTTTTTTCATGAACAGTCCCGGGTAGCAATGGTAACGACAATCCGCGCCGCGCGCGGCTACACAAACGATTTCGCGGCCTTGACGGCTCCTACGGCGTCGGCGCTGTAGGCGTCCGCGCCGATGGCGTCGGCAAAGGCCTGGGTAACGGCGGCCCCGCCCACCATGACCTTGATGGGCAGCCCGCGCTCGCGGATGATGCGGATGGTGTCTTCCATCCGCACCATGGTGGTGGTCATCAGCGCCGACAGCCCGATGATACGCGCCTTATGCTCAAGGGCGCAAGCCACAATGGTCTCCGCAGGCACATCCTTGCCCGCGTCCACCACGTCAAAGCCGTGATTGCCCAGCAATAACGACACGATATTCTTGCCGATATCATGTATATCGCCCTCCACGGTGGCCATGACGACCACAGGGCGCGTCTCGGCCCCGCGCCGGGCCTCAAGCAGGGGTTTGAGATGCGCGAAGGCCGTCTGCATGGTTTCGGCCGCGCGGATGAGCTGCGGCAAAAAATATTCGCGCCGCTCATAGCGCGCGCCCACTTCCGTAATGGCGGGAATCAGCGTTTCCTGCACCAGGGCGAAAGGATCGGCCCCGGCGGCCAGTTCGGCATCCAGCAGGGGCAGCACGTTTTCCTTGTCGCCGTTCATGACGGCCTCCCCCACGGTCGCCGCCGCATTGCGCCCCCCCTGCCGCGGGGCTGCAGCGCCCTCGCCGGGTTTCCAGCCCGCATAGGCGGCAATGAAGGATGCGGCCTGCGCATCATGCCCGCGCAGCACGGCGAGAGCGTCGGTCACCTCGTGCAGCCGCTGCGCGGAAGGATTGGCGATGCACGCGGTCAGGCCTGCGCCCGCCGCCAGGGAGAGAAATGTGGCGTTGAGCAGGTCGCGGGCCGGCAGGCCGAAGGACAGGTTGGACAGGCCCAGCGTGGTGGGCAGCCCCTGCGCGGCGCACCAGCGTATCACTTCCAGGCACTGACGCGCGCTGTCCGGGCTAGAGGAGACGGAGAGGGCCAGAATGTCCACCAGGACCAGCCGCCGTGAAATGCCCAGCCCCTCCGCCTTTTCCAGCAGCATCTCCACAATGCGGATGCGTTCCGCGGCGGTTGCGGGCAGCTGTGCGCCCAGAATGGGCAGGAGGATGAAGGGCGCGCCGTAATCCCGGCACAGGGGGCCGAGCAGTTCCATACGCCCGGCCTCCCCGTTGATGGAATTGACCAGGGCGGAACCGGGGCAGTACGGCAGGGCGTTGGCCACGGCCTGCGCATTGGGCGAATCCAGCGAGAGCGGCAGTTCCAGCCGCCCTGCCAGGCGTTGCGTCAGTTCGGGCAGGAGACGGGTTTCATCCACCAGGGGCGCGCCCACGTTCACGTCCAGCACAGCCGCGCCCGCGTCCGCCTGCGCGTCGGCCAGATGCAGGGCCGCGTCAAAGCGCCCTTCCTGCAATTCCTGTGTCAGGGCCTTCTTGCCCGTGGGGTTGATGCGCTCGCCGATGACGGCCAGGGGCCGCCCTGCGGCGATGCGCACCAGCCGCGAGCGGCTGGTCAGGCAGACGCCCTCGCGCGTGACCGGGGGGGGCGCGATGGTTTCCATGCCCCGCACGGCCTGCGCCAGGGCGGCGATATGCGCGGGCGTTGTGCCGCAGCAGCCGCCCAGCACCCTCACGCCCATGCCTGCAAAGGCGGCAGTCTTCTGCGCGAAGGCTTCCGGCCCCAGAGGAAAGACGGTCACATTGCCCCGCAGTTCCGGCAGCCCGGCATTGGGTTCGGCCATGACAGGGCAGGCGCAGACATGGAGCAGCTCCTCCACCACCGGGCGCATCTGGTCCGGCCCGAGGCTGCAGTTGGTGCCCACCACGTCCACACCCATGTTCTGCATGGTTTCGGCGAACACGGAGGGGCTGGACCCCGTCAGGCTGACGCCCTGCTCATAGGTCATGGAGACCATGACAGGCAGGTTGCACTCCCTGCGGGCCGCCGCCACCGCCGCGCGGGCCTCGGCCAGGTCAAACTGGGTCTCAATGAAGATAAGGTCGACCCCGCCCGCCGCAAGACCGCGAATCTGCAGGGCAAAAGCATCAATGAGCTCCGCCGGTTCCAGCGGGCCAAGCGGCTTGGCGAACAGCCCGGTGGGCCCCACATTGCCCGCCGTGAACACCGGGCGTCCGGCCCGGGAGGCCACGGAGCGGGCAACCTCGGCCATGCGCCTGTTGAAGGCGAAGACGTCCAGACTCTGCGGCAGCTTGAAGCGGTTTCCGCCGAAGGTGCAGGTGGTCAGCACGTCCGCCCCGGCATCCGCATACGCCTGGTGGATGCCGCGCAGGGCGTCGGGGTTTGCCATGCAGAATTCATCCGGGCTGACGCCCGCAGGCATGCCGGAGGCCTGGAGCATGGTTCCCATGGCCCCGTCAAGCAGAAGCGGTCTGCCGAGATGCAAGGCCTGTCGAAATGTCATGTCCGTCTCGCTCTGTTGCAGCCTTGGGGATAGGACGGAATGCGGCTTTGCCTTCCGTCCGCATTGCCTGTATAGTGAAAATTCATCGCCTGCGCCGCGGCCGCCGTGACGGCTGCGGTCGGGACTGACGCCGCGCGGCGCTCCGGTCCCGCGCCGCTGCGCGCGGCTGCCCTTTTTACTACTGAAAAACATTGAAAAGAACAAACCAAAACTATACCATATTTTTTCATGGTCGCCTCTGACGGGCGGCCTCTCCATACTCCCGAGCCATGAAAAAAAACAGCATTCCTCCTTCCACCCTGCAGGATTCCGCAACAGGCGACGGCGCGACGCCCGCGCCGGAAGTGGAAATTCTTGGCGCCCCCGCCTTGGAGACGCCCGCGGTGACTTCTCCGGACGCGCCCGAGGATGCGGACGCCGAGCTGCTTGATGAAGAGGACATGGACGTCCTGGCCGCGGTCGAAGACGCCGATGCCCCCGCCGCCCTGCCTGCTCCTGAAGAAGAGCATGAACAGGATCTGCCCGCCCCCTCGTCCTCGCGTCTGCCCGCCGTGGGCGGCGGGCACGACAGCCTGCGCCTGTACCTGCGCGAAGTGAGCCGCTTTCCCCTGCTCAAACCGGAAGAGGAGCACGAACTGGCTGTGCGCGTGCGCGACCACAACGACGCTGACGCCGCCTTCCGCCTCGTCTCCTCGCATCTGCGGCTCGTGGTGCGCATCGCCATGGACTTCCAGCGCCGCTGGATGCAGAACGTGCTCGACCTCGTGCAGGAGGGCAATGTGGGGCTGATGCGGGCGGTGAACAAGTTCGACCCGGACAAGGGCATCAAGTTTTCCTACTATGCCTCGTTCTGGATCAAGGCCTACATTCTCAAGTTCATCATGGACAACTGGCGCATGGTCAAGATCGGCACCACACAGGTGCAGCGCAAGCTGTTCTACAACCTGAACCGCGAACGGCAGAAGCTCATCATGCAGGGCTTTGACCCCGACGCCGCCATGCTTTCCGAACGGCTCGGCGTCAGCAAGGAGCAGATTGCCGAAATGGACCAGCGCCTGGCTGCCACGGATCTCTCCCTCAATGCGCAGGTGGGAGAAGAAAACGGCGGCGCCACGCGCATGGATTTTCTGCCCGCTCTCGGCCCCGGCATTGAAGACAGCCTTGCCCGAAACGAAATTGCCGACCTTGTGCGCTCGCGCCTGAAGACCATCCTGCCCAAACTCAATGAAAAAGAGCTGTATATCCTGCACAACCGCCTGCTCACCGACGAACCCGTCACCTTGCGCGAGATAGGCGAACGGTATAACGTCACGCGGGAGCGGGTTCGCCAGCTTGAGGCGCGGCTGCTGGAAAAGATACGACGGCATCTCGCCGTGGATATCAAAGATTTTTCAGAGACATGGATACATTCCTGACTATGAGACGCCCCCACGTTACGCTGCTGTGCGCCCTTGCGCTGGGCGCGGTCTTTGCTTTTTCCCTGCTGGGCTGCGGCGGCTGCGCGGGCACCAGCCGCAAGGTCGAGCAGTCGGAAGACCTCTCCGTACCGGATACGCAGAAACCGGCCAAACCCGCCCCCACTGAACTGCACGGCATTCCCCTGCGCCCCATGGAAAAGGACCTGACGCCGGATGCCTTGAACACCTTCGCCTATCTCGTCTTTACCCAGGCCATCACCCATGAGGACGAACAGGGGCTGGCCGCCAGCGTTCCCCTGCTGTCTAGGGCGCATCTGCCCGCCAACGTCTGGCTTGAGGGCGGCGTGTGGCTGATGGGGCGCAAGTCTTCCTATGCCGCCGTGGTCATGGAGGAGGCACTGAAAGCCTGGCCGGACGATATCTCCATCAATCTGCTCTATGCGGAAACCCTGCTGGAAAAGGGCATGCCGGAACGCGGCATCGCCCTCATGCGCGACTACCTCAAACGGCGCCCTGACTCCGTCGAAGCCCGGCTGGAGCTGGCCCTGCTGCTGGTGAAAACCAAGCAGTTCCCCGAGGCGGAAAACCTGCTTAACGGCATCACCGGCAAGCAGCGCACCCCCCTGGTGGACTATTATCACGCCCGGGCGCTCATCGGCATGGACAGGGGCAACGAGGCCCTGCCCCATTTGCAGCGTGCCGCCAAGGAAATGCCCGACTTTGTGGAAGCCCTGGTCGAGCTGGCCTTCGTTCACGAGCGCAAGGGCGACCTCAAGGCTGCCCGCGCCGTTTATGAGCGCCTGCTGCGGCTCAACTTCTCCACGCAGGACGTGCTGCTCAGGCTCATCAGCATTTCCCTGCGCCTGAACCAGCCCGAACGCGCGCTCAAATACCTGCACCAGGGACCGGACTCCCCCGCATTCACCCTCGCCGCGGCAGGCATGTTCATGGAGTCGCGCCACTATCTCCAGGCGGAGACGCTGCTCAAGCGCCTGGCTGACCAGAGCGCGGCCCCTGCCGAAGCCTTCCTCATGCTGTCGGAACTGGCCTACGAACAGCGCCGTGACCTGAACATGGCTTTTTCCTGGCTGGACAAAATTCCCCCCCGCAGCAAAATGGCCGTGCGCGGCGCGCTGCAGCGCGTGCAGCTGCTGGCGCGCGCGGGGAAGGATTCCGAGGCGCTGGATGCCGCGCGCAAGGCCGGCGCCGCCTACCCCGACGCGCCGGAGCCGGCCGAAGCCGAAATTCGCCTGCTGGCGCGGCTGCAGCAAAAACCGCAGGCGCTGGAAACCGCGCGCAAGGCCGTAGACCGCTGGCAGGACAATGCGGACATGCTGTTCCTGCTGGGTTCCCTGCAGGATGAAACCGGCGACAAGAAGGCCGCCTTCACGACCATGGAGCGGCTGCTGACGCTCCACCCGGACCATTACCAGGCCCTGAACTATGTGGGCTACACCCTGGCCGAAGAGGAACGCGAACTGGACCGCGCCGTAACCCTGCTCATCAAGGCCGACAGGCTGGCCCCCAACCAGGCCTACATTGTGGATTCCCTGGCCTGGGCCTACTTCAAATCCGGCAAGCTGGACGAAGCCCTCAGGGAAATACGCCGGGCGGTCAAGCTTGACGAACAGTCCGACCCCTCCATCTGGGAGCATTACGGCGATATCGCCGCGCGCAAGGGCCTCACCGAAGAGGCGCGCCGCGCCTACCGGAAGGCCCTGGAACATAAACCCGACAATGCAGAGGCATTGCGGCAGCGTCTGTCACAGTTATGAAGAAAAACTGCCTTCTCCTCCTCGGCATGATCCTGCTCTGCGCCTGCGCCAAACAGCCCGCCGTGCAGCCCCTCCCGGAACAGCAGGCGGAGCTTGACGCCCGCTGGCAGCGCTACGCGGCACGGACTGCGGCCCCGGCCCCCTACCGCCTGCAGATGAGCCTGCGCTTTGGCACGGAGGGCGACACGCGGCGCGTCACCGCCGTTTTCTGGGGCAACAGCAGCAGGGAACTGCGGCTTGACGTCATGGCCGGCGTGGGCGCCGTGGTGGCCAAAATCCTTGAAGACGGGCAGCATTTTCTTGTCTACAGCCCTGGTGACAACAAGGCCTATTTTCACCAGGGCGCCAACAAGCCCCTTCTGCAGGTCGGCGTGCCCGTGCCCTTCAATCTTGAACAGCTGGCCGACCTGCTCAACGGGCGCTACGCCGAAGCCCTCGGCGGCAGACATGTCGCCGCCGCACTCAATGCCGACGGCACGGCCCGGTACGACATGGAAGGCCGGCCCGGCGGCAGCGTGACGCTCAACGGGCAAGGCCTGCCCGTGGCCTGGCGGGAACACGCCAACGGCAAGGGGTGGACCATGGAAATCCTTTATACTGATGACGGCGCGCCCCTGCCGCGCCGTCTGAACCTTACGCACAGCAACGGCAAGCGCGCCGTTGTGCTCGTCAAGGAGCGGGAAAAGCCCGCCAAGCCCTTCTCCAGGGAGCAGCTTGCCCTGTCCGTCCCTGAAACCGCCCCGCTGCTGCCGCTCTCCAAATTCAAGCAACAGTGAGGCGGGCGGCGGCCTGTCGCCCGACGCGGAGAAAAACTGTGCCGCAGCGCGGCATATGCACTGCAAAAGGAGATTCCATGCGCTGCATCCATCTGGCCTCGGATCATGCCGGCCTTGCCCTGAAGTCACATCTGGCCCGCCTCCTTGCCGACAGGGGCTTTGCCGTGGAAGACGAAGGCACGCACACGGCCGAAAGCTGCGACTACCCCGTCTTCGCGCACAAGCTTTGCGAAGCCGTGGAGCGGGAGGGCAGCCTCGGCATCCTCATCTGCGGCACGGGCATCGGCATGTCCATGGCGGCCAACCGCCATCCCGGCATCCGCGCGGCCCTTTGCAACACGGAACTGCAGGCCGTCATGGCGCGGCGGCACAATGACGCCAATGTGCTCTGCCTCGGGGCGCGCATCATCGGCTTCGAGCTGGCGCAGGCCATTGCGGAGGCTTTCCTCGCCGGAACGTTTGAAGGCGGCAGGCACCAGCGCCGCATCGACATGCTGAACCTGCCGGGCTGACCCCGGTCTCACACCGCAACGCTTGCAAGGGATTCTCATGCAGATTTTCAATACGCTGGGCCGGAAAAAGGAAACATTCACGCCTGCCCGCGAGGGCAAGGCCACCATGTATGTCTGCGGCATCACGGCCTATGACCTCTGCCATATCGGCCACGCCCGTTCCGCCCTGGTGTTTGACGTGCTGGCGCGCCAACTGCGCCATCTGGGGCTTGAAGTGCGCTTCGTGCGCAATTTCACCGACGTGGACGACAAAATCATCAACCGCGCCAACAGGGAAAACCGCGACTGGCGCGAGGTTGCCCAAACCTATATTGACGCCTTCCATGAGGATATGGACCGTCTGGGCGTACTCCGCGCCGACGAGGAGCCGCGGGCCACGGAGTACATTCCGCAGATACAGGATATGTGCGCCCGGCTGATTGAGGCGCGCAAGGCCTACGCCACCCCCTCCGGCGACGTGTATTTCCGCGTGCGCGCATACG
This sequence comes from Desulfovibrio desulfuricans, assembly GCA_015062205.1. Classification (GTDB taxonomy): domain Bacteria; phylum Desulfobacterota; class Desulfovibrionia; order Desulfovibrionales; family Desulfovibrionaceae; genus Desulfovibrio; species Desulfovibrio desulfuricans_D. The sequence continues at coordinate 15,114 of SUVB01000036.1, read as the reverse complement.
CGCCCTATGGAAAACTGGCCGGGCGCAGCCTGGACGAAATGATGGCCGGCGCGCGCGTGGCCCCCGGCGAGGAAAAGGAAGACCCCCTGGATTTCGCCCTGTGGAAGGCCGCCAAACCCGGCGAGCCCTTCTGGGAAAGCCCTTGGGGCAAGGGGCGGCCCGGATGGCATATCGAGTGCTCGGCCATGAGCCGCCCCTATTTGCCTTTGGACATTCACGGCGGCGGTCAGGACCTCATCTTCCCCCATCACGAAAATGAAATCGCCCAGAGTGAGGCCGCCTGCGGCTGCACCCTGGCCCGCTACTGGGTGCACAACGGCTTTGTGCAGGTCAATGCGGAAAAGATGTCCAAATCGCTGGGCAACTTCAAGACCATCCGCGACATTCTGGAAGGCTATCTCCCCGAGACGCTGCGCTTCTTCCTGCTGGGCAAGCACTACCGCAGCCCCATTGATTTCACATGGGAGGGCATGGACGAGGCCGAAAAGGGCCAGCAGCGCGTGTACGCGGCCCTGCTCGAGGCCCGCAAGGCCCTCGGCCGCGAAAACTGGAAAAGGACCGCCCTGCCCCCGGACCTGCGCAAGGAATGGGAGGGCTTGCCCCAGGCCTTCGACGAGGCCATGAACGACGATATCAACACGGCCCAGGCCCTTGGGCAGATTTTCGCCCAGGTGCGGCTGGTGAACCGCCTGCTGGAAGACAAGGGCCTGCGCGCCGGCGAGGGCTGCCGTGACGTGCTGGCGTCCTTCCTGGAGCGCGCCCGGGAGTGGCATGAGCGTCTCGGCCTGTTTGGCCGCGACCCGCAGGCCTTTCTGGAAGAACTGCGCGCCCGGCGCGCGGAGCGCCGCAAGCTGGACATGTCCCGCGTGAACGGCCTGCTGGGCGAGCGCGCGCAGGCCCGCGCCGCCAGGGATTTTCCCCGTTCTGACGCCCTGCGGCAGGAACTTGCGGCTCTCGGCGTCTGTGTGCGCGACACGCCGGAGGGCCAGACCTGGGACCTGGAATAGCGCCCCCCGTCCGTCCGGGCAGAGCTCGCTGCAAACGGCGCGCGCACTGCCGCCCTTGTCCTTTTTGCCTCGCCGGAGGATTTATGCCGCTTCATTCCCGCTTGCGCCGCGTTGCGGCGCTGCTGCTCCTGCCACTCTTTCTGGCTGCGCAGCTTGTCGCGCCGCCTGCGGCGCGGGCATTCCTGTTCGGCGGCGTCACCATCAAGGACGAAAAGGAGATGGGGCGCAAGTTCGACGTCATGATCCGCTCCAACATGGGCATTGTGGACGATCCCGAAGTGCGCCAGTACGTTACGCGGATCCTGCAGCGCCTTGTCAAGGCCGCCCCGCCCCAGCCCTTCGAATTCAAGGCTGCGGTCATCCTGCACAACTCGCTGAACGCCTTTGCCGTGCCCGGCGGCTACGTCTACGTCTTCACCGGCCTGATCATGAACCTGAACAGAGAGGAAGAGCTGGCGGGCGTGCTGGCCCACGAGCTGGCCCATGTCACGCAGCGCCATGTGGCCTCGCGACTGGAACGCGCCCAGTACGTCACGCTGGGCTCACTGCTGCTGGCCATTGCGGGCGTGGCGGCGGGCGGCTCCGGCGGCGGCGCCATCGCGGCGGGGGCCATCGGGGCCGGGCAGTCGGCCATGCTCAACTACAGCCGCATGGACGAAACGGAAGCCGACCAGATAGGCCTGCAGTATCTGACGGCCTCCGGCTACCCGCCCATGGGCATGGTGGGCGGCTTCAAGGTGCTGCGCCAGAAAAGCTGGATGAGCGGCACCAGCGTGCCTACCTATCTTTCCACCCACCCCGCCATCGGCGACCGCATCAACGGCCTGACGGCCCGCATTCAGGGCATGGGCAAGGCCGTGCTGGACCGCAGGCAGGACAATACGCAGTTCATCCGCGTGCAGACGCTGCTCTGGGCCCGCTACGGCGACAGCCAGGCCGCGCTGCAGCGCTTTTCCCGCAAGGATGCGCTGTCCCTCATGGGACGCGGCATGGTGCTGGCCCGGCTTAACCGCGTCAACGAAGCGACCAAGGCCTTTGACGAAGCCCTGGCCGCAGCGCCGGCAGATCCGCTGGTGTTGCGCGAGGCGGGCATCTTTCACTACCGCAAGGGCGACATGAGCCGCGCCGAGGGGCTGCTGCTTGAGGCCATGCGGCGCGATGCGCGCGACTATATGGCCGCCTTTTTCTATGCCCGCATGCTGGACGAAACCGGCAGGCAGGGGCAGGCGCCCCGCTATTACAAGGAAGTGCTGCGCCATGTGCCCGAAGACGCCGAAGTGCATGAGGCCTACGCCCGCTCCCTCGGCAAGGCGGGCGACACGCTCAACGCCTACATACACATGACCTACGGCGCGCTGTACTCCAACAACAGAAAGCAGGCCGAGCGCCATTTCAACCAGGCCAAGGCCCTTGCCGGGCGCGCCGGCGACAGGCGCGCTTTCCAGCGGCTGGAAACGGCCTACAAGGAGCGCAAGGAAATATGGGACAAGAACTGATGCCCACGCACGCCACCACCATTCTGGCCGTGCGCAAGAACGGCCGGGTGGCCCTGGCGGGGGACGGGCAGGTGACCCTGGGCCAGAACATGATCATGAAGCACGGAGCGCAGAAAGTGCGCCGCCTGTATGAGGGCCGCATTCTGGCGGGTTTCGCCGGCGCCACGGCCGACGCCTTCACGCTGTTTGAACTGTTTGAGGCCAGGCTCAAGGAACTGCGGGGCAACCTCGTGCGCGCCGCCGTGGAAATGACCAAGGAATGGCGCAAGGACAAGTATCTGCGCAAGCTGGAAGCCATGCTGCTGCTGGCGGACAAGGAGCACATCCTCCTGCTTTCGGGCACGGGCGACGTCATTGAGCCGGACGACGCCGTGGCGGCCATCGGCAGCGGCGGCCCCTACGCGCTGGCGGCGGCGCGGGCGCTGGCCCGCCACAGCGACATGGACGCCGAAACCATCGCCCGCGAAGCCATGCGCATCGCCGCCGAAATCTGCGTCTACACCAACGATCATCTCACGCTGGAGACCCTGTAGGAGCGCGCCGGGGCACCCCCCGCCCAAGGGAGGACACGCCGCATGGACACCATCATCGCCGGCTGCAAGGTCAATCTCGGCCTGCGCATCACGGGCAGACGCGCGGACGGGTACCATGAACTGGATTCCCTGTTCTGGCCGCTGTCCGAGCCGCACGACACGCTGGAACTGCGCCCCGGCGCAGGGCCGGGGCTTACCGTGCGCTGCGACGCGCCCGAGGTGGACCCGCGCAGGAACACGCTGACAATGGCCTATGCAGCCCTGGCCGATGCCGCCGGGGACCTCCCCGGCGTGGAGGTCGCGCTGCACAAGGGGATTCCTTCCGGCGCGGGCCTGGGCGGCGGCAGCAGCGACGCGGCGGCCCTGCTGCGCGCGCTGAACAAACGCCTTGCCCGCCCGCTCGACGCGGCGGCGCTCTCCGCTGTCGCCCTGCGCGCGGGCGCGGACACTCCCTTCTTTCTCCAGGCGTCGCCCTGCCGCGTGCGCGGCATCGGCGACATTCTTGAACCGGCGGACGCCGCGCTGCCGGCGGGCGCGCATCTTGTGCTGGTCTGCCCTCCCGTCCATTCTTCCACCCCGCAGGCCTATGCGGCCTATGACGCGACCCCCGCCGCAGCTGCGGGCGGCCGAAATGTCTTGACAAAGTCCGATGTCAAGGCTAATGGAACTTTTCTCTCCACGGCGCGGTCCATGCCCGATCTGCACAACGACCTTGAGGCCGTCGTCTTTTCCCGGCATCCGCAACTTGCCGCCATCAAGGCGGAGTTGTTGCGCCTCGGGGCCGCAGCCGCCGCCATGAGCGGCAGCGGCTCCGCCATTGTCGCGCTGTTCGCGCCTGAAGACGGCGCAGCGGCATGCGCGGCGGCAAGGGCTCTGCAGAGAGAGAACCGGCGTGTTTACACGCATGCGCTGTGACGTACTGGGATGTAGCCAAGTGGTAAGGCAACGGGTTTTGGCTCCGTCATTCGAAGGTTCGAACCCTTCCATCCCAGCCACCGCATGCCCCTGCGCGCCGTGGCGTCAGGGAGCGCTTTTCGGCGGCAGGCCCGACGGCGGGGAAGCGCGGCGTCGCCCATCTTCCGGCGGCGGAAACATAACCGCACGTGCATTTCGGCGCGCAAGGCAGGACGCTTCATGTACAGTGATCTGAAGATCGTCACCGGATCTTCCAATCCGGAACTGGCCAAGGCAATCTGCAATCACCTGGGCTGTCAGCTCACGCCCACGCTGGCCACCACATTCAGCGACGGCGAGTTGCGCATCGAAATCGGCGACAATGTGCGCGGTGACGACGTGTTTGTGGTGCAGCCCACCTGTCCGCCGGCGGTCAACCGCAATCTGGTGCAGCTCTGCCTCATGCTGGACGCCCTCAAGCGCGCCAGCGCGGCCCGCATTACCGCCGTCATTCCCTATTACGGCTATGCCCGACAAGACAGGAAGGTCAGCCCGCGCGCGCCCATCAGCGCCAAGATGGTGGCCGACTTCATCAGCGTGGCCGGGGCGGAACGCGTGGTCACCATTGACCTGCACGCGGGGCAGATTCAGGGCTATTTCGACTGCCCGGTGGACAATCTTTTTGCCGTGCCCGTCATGCTGGAAGCCCTGCGGCAACTGCACGAGGACAACATGGTCATCGTGTCGCCCGACGCCGGCGGCGTGGAGCGGGCCCGCTCCTACGCCAAGCGCCTCAACGCGCCCCTGGCCATTGTGGACAAACGGCGCGACAAGCCCAATCAGGCGCAGGCCATGCACGTCATCGGCGACGTCAAGGGGCGTCTGGCCATCATTGTGGACGACATGATCGACACGGCCGGCACGCTGTGCGCCGGCGCGGAAGTGCTTCTGAAAAACGGCGCCACCAAGATTGTGGCCTGCGCCAGCCACGCCGTGCTCTCCGGCCCGGCCATTGACCGCATCAACAGCACGGAAGCGCTTTCACAGGTATTTGTCACGGATACCATCCCCCTTGGCGACAAGCTTGAACGCTGCCCCAAGCTGCAGGTTGTTTCCGTGGCTGCCCTTCTGGGCAAGACCATACACAACATTCATACCGGCTCGTCGGTCAGCGTGTTGTTTGTGTAGCAGAAATTTTCCGCACGTTTCAGGCGGCGGCAAGTCAAGGAGCAGGACATGAATATTGAAAAGACATTGAGCGTACAGAAACGCGAAGGTTGCGGCAAGGGCCCCAGCGGCCGGCTCCGCGTGCAGAAGCTGATCCCCGGCGTGTTCTACACCAGCGAGGGGGAGAACATCGCCGTGCAGGCCCCCGCCCTGCCGCTGGAAAAAATCTATGAAGAAATGGGCCGCACCAGCGTGTTCAATCTCGAGATTGACGACAACGGCAAAAAAAGCGTCCATCCCGTGCTCATCTGGCAGGTGCAGTACCACCCCTACAAGAAGGCCTTCACGCATATTGATTTCTACGGCGTGGACCTGAACAAGCCCGTCACCGTGGAAGTGCCTCTGGAGTTCACCGGCGTCGCGCGCGGCGTGAAGCAGGGCGGCGTGATGGAAACCTACCGCGAATTCGTGCGCCTCACCAGCAAGCCCCTGGATATGCCCAAGAAGGTCACGGTTGATGTGACCGACATGAACATCAACGACACCGTCGGCGTGGCTGACCTCAAGCTGCCCGAGAACGTCAAGGCCGTCTTTGATCAGAACTTCGCCCTGGTCAGCGTGCTGACCAAGACCGACGACGCCCCCGAAGGCGAAGGGGAAGAGGCTGCAGCCGATACGGCCGCCGCTGCGGAGTAGTTCGGAACCCGCGCCCGCCTTCCGGGCGCTGCATCACTGCCTTTCCGGCCGGTTCCGCAAGGAACCGGCCTCATTGTTTCCGCCTATGTGCAGCCACACGGTCATCACCCGCAAGATCCGCGCCGGAAGACGGCCTCTGTATCTGGAGTTCCGGCCCAATGCCGGTGCAGCGATCATGCTGTTCTACCCGGGGACCCTGCTCTCGCCCTACCAGTACCGCCCCCTGCTCGCCGCCCTGCGTGAGGCGGGCCTGGCCACGGCGGCCCTGCACCTGACGGGGCACGGGAGGAACCGCCACAATGTCGGCTTCCGGTTTGCGACCCTGCTGGAGGACGGTCTGTACGCCGAGAACTGGCTGCGGCGTGAAGGCTATGGTACGGTTGCCGTCTGCGGGCACAGCCAGGGCGGCATACTCACGCTGGCCCATGCCGCCGCATCCGGAACTGCGGCCGCGGCCTTTCCCATCACGGGGGTTCTGCCGCAGACGCCCGAGGCCTTCAGCCTGACCCGTTTTGCCGGGCCGGCCGCGCGCCGGGAGGCCATTGCGGGCAGCGTCGCCGCGCTGGCCCGCATCCTGCCGCGCCTGCCCATGCCGGTGCAGTTCTACCTTTCCATGCGCAGAATTTCCGCCGGGGCGCGTCGTACGGTCATCAGCCGCCGCAGGATGCGCCTGACGTACCCTCTGGCCTTTCTGGACAGCCTGTTCCGCACGGAAGTCCCTCCACGGCTGCACTGCCCGCTCTGTTTTTTCAGCGCGCGGGACGACGCCCTGTTCACCCCCGAAATCACGCAGGCCACATTTGCGCGGCTGGAAGCGCCGTCCAAACGGCTGGTCTGGCTGCCCGGCGGCGGGCATCTGGCCGCCATGAATCCCCCGCTCTGCCGCTTCATCGCCCGTACGACGGCCGCCGTCTGCGCCGGATCGGGCCTTCCCCTGCGGCTTGCATACGGAGACGCGCAGCATGGATGTTAAAGGCGTTATCGTCGGGCTCGGCAATCCCGGTTCCCGCTACGAAGGCACCCGCCACAACTGCGGCTACGACCTTGTCGCCGACCTGCTCGATCTGGCCCGCGCCGACGGCGATGCCGACCAGCTCAACGGCGGCAGGTTTGCCTGCGAGCTGTGGCGCGTGCGCCTGCCCGAACTGCAGGGCTGGTGGCTGGCGGCACGCCCGCTGACCTTCATGAACCTGAGCGGCCGATGCGTGCAGCCGCTGCTGGCCTGGCACAAGCTCAAGCCGGACAATCTCTTGGTCGTGCACGACGAGCTGGATATTCCCCCGGGCGAACTGCGCTTCAAAAAAGGCGGCGGCAATGCGGGGCATAACGGGCTCAAGTCCATTACCGAACAACTGGGCACTCCGGATTTTTACCGCCTGCGCATCGGCATCGGCAGGCCGCAGCACAAGGGCGACGTCATCAACTGGGTGCTGGGCCGTCCGGACGCCGCCGAGGCGGAACATATCGCCGCAGCCCGGAGCCGCGCGCTGGAGATCGTGTTCATCTTCGCGGACAAGGGGCTGGAAAGCGCCGTCCGCGCCGCGCGCCGGCATGCCTGACGCAAGTCAGGGCGGACAGGCCGCCCGCGGTTGTTCCGCATGTCGCCGCGAGAAACAAATATTCCGCGTTTTCAACTGGACTCCCGACTTTTCTTGGACTAAGCTGTCTGAAGAGTCGGATTCCGACTTTATCCCGAATTTCTGTGAGGTTCGCGTCCGAGATCCGCTCCGGTTTGCAGGCGGCGCTTTGGTGAGGCGCGTGTTGTGGTGACGGCAATGTTCACTCCGGACGACCTTGTTGTATATCCGGCCCAGGGCGTGGGCAAGATTGAGCGCATCGACCGCAAGGCCGTCGGCGATGTGGTCTGTGAATTGTACATCGTGCGCATCCGATCCAATAACGTCACACTGATGGTGCCCGTGGGCAATGCCGCTTCCGTGGGGCTGCGCACGCTGACCCCCGCGGACAAGGCCGCCGCCATCCTGGACTCGCTGCGCACAGACTGTAACAGGACCGTCTTTACAGGCCAGAACTGGAATCGCCGCTTCCGCGAATATTCCGAGCGCCTCAAAAGCCCCGACCTGGCCGTGGTTGCCGAAGTGCTGCGGGAGTTGCTGCTTATCGGCCGCAACAAGGAACTTTCCTTCGGCGAGCGCCGCCTGCAGGAGCAGGCCATGGGGCTTGTGGCGGGTGAACTGGCGGAGGTGCTGCACATGGCAGAGGGCGACATCCGCGAAGAACTGCTTGCGATCTATGCGCCCCCGCCGGCAGCTGCGGAAGAGTGACGCGTCCGGCCTTTCCGCATGCGCTTCCGCCGGAGCGGCATACCATATTTTTTCCTTGCCATGCGGCGCAAGATGGTCTAAACGCAAATTCACACATCCTTTCCAACATCCAATACCAATCTATTCCTTGTGCGGCAGCGCATCCACGCTGCTGCTGTTGTAACCGTCGTCACGGCAAAAACATCGGATTACCATGCGCAAAAAGAAAGCCACATCCCCACTGTTGACAGACAGCGCCTTGAGCCTCACGGACTTGAAGACGCGCAGCATGCAGGAACTCATGGAACTTGCGGAGCAGTATGAAATTGAAAACGCCAGTTCCATGCGCAAACAGGAGCTCATTTTCGCCCTGCTCTCCGCCTGCGCCTCGCAAAACGGCGCCATTTACGGCGATGGCGTGCTGGAAATCCTGCCCGACGGCTTCGGCTTTCTGCGCTCGCCGCTGTGCAGTTACATGCCCGGCCCGGATGACATCTACGTCTCCCCCTCGCAGATACGGCGCTTCTCCCTGCGCAAGGGCGACATCGTTTCCGGCCAGATTCGCCCGCCCAAGGAGGGCGAACGCTATTTCGCCCTGCTCAAGGTGACGGAAATCGGCTTTGAACCGCCCGAAAACGCCAAGAATCTTGTCCTGTTCGACAACCTCACCCCCATCTATCCCGACCGCCAGCTCGTCATGGAAAACGGCGAGAAAAACCTTTCCAACCGCGTTATCGACATCATGGCCCCCATCGGCTGTGGGCAGCGCGGCCTGATCGTCGCGCCGCCGCGCACGGGCAAGACCATCCTGCTGCAGTCGCTGGCCAATGCCATCAACGCCAACAATCCTGATGTCTACCTCATCGTGCTGCTCATTGACGAGCGGCCCGAGGAAGTCACCGACATGGAGCGCACGGTCCGCAAGGCCGAGGTCATCAGTTCCACCTTTGACGAGCCGCCGCAGCGCCATGTGCAGGTATGCGAAATGGTGCTGGAAAAGGCAAAACGACTTGTGGAGCGCAAGCGCGACGTGGTCATCCTGCTTGACTCCATCACGCGGCTGGGGCGCGCCTACAACGCCGTGACGCCCTCCTCCGGGCGCGTGCTCTCCGGCGGTCTGGACGCCAACGCCCTGCAGCGGCCCAAGCGCTTCTTCGGCGCGGCCCGCAATATTGAGGAAGGCGGCAGCCTGACCATCATCGCCACGGCGCTCATCGACACCGGCTCCCGCATGGACGAGGTGATTTTCGAGGAATTCAAGGGCACCGGCAATATGGAGATATACCTCGACAGGCATCTCTCCGAGAAACGCGTCTTCCCCGCTATCGACATCAACCGCACCGGCACGCGCAAGGAAGACCTGCTGCTGCCGGAAGACGTGCTCAACCGCGTGTGGATACTGCGCAAGATCCTGGCGCCCATGGCCCCCATCGACAGCATGGAATTCCTGCTGGACAAGATGCGCGGCACCAAATCCAACAAGGACTTCATGAACGCCATGGGCAAATAGCCCCCTGCGGATGCGGACGGCGGCGCGGCTTGACCTGGCGTGCCCCAACGCTTATCTTCTTGCTGTATTTGGCGCAAGCCCATCCCCAACGGAGGCTCATTGCATGTTCGGCGTCGGCGTTCCTGAATTGCTGGTTGTTCTTGTGGTCGTTCTGCTTGTTTTCGGCTCCAGAAAACTGCCCGAAATCGGCGGCGGCTTGGGCAGGGCCATACGCAACTTCCGTCGTGCCTCATCCGAACCGGACGAGATAGACATTACCCCCAAGGACCAAAAGCAGCCCTCGGGCGCAGACGAAACCGGCCGCAAGGCCTAGCGCCGGCGAACCGGTCCGCAGCGCCGGGCGTCACACGCCTGCTTGCCCCTGCCCCGAACGCCGTCAACCAAAGGATACGCCATGAAAACGGAACAGATTTCTGTCTTTCTGGAAAACCGGGCGGGTCGCCTGGCTGAAGTTACGCATACCCTGGCTGAGGCGGGCATCAACATCCGCGCGCTGTCCCTGGCAGACACGTCCGACTTCGGCATCCTGCGCATGATCGTCTGCGATCCGGAAAAGGCCAAGACCGTGCTCAAGGAAAAGGGCTTCACCATCGGGCGCACCAGCGTTGTGGCCGTGGAAGTGCCCGACAACCCCGGCGGTCTGGATTCCGTTCTGCAGGCCGTTTCCGAACACGGCATCAATGTGGAATATATGTACGCCCTTGTGCAGCGCGATGTGGACAGCGCCATTATGATCTTCCGCTTCGACAAGGCGGACAGGGCCGTGGAAGTGCTGCGCGCCAAAAATTTTGTGATCATCCCCTCGGACCGCCTCTGCGCCATCTGACGCGGGGCGCGCCTTACGGATTCATGGGCATGTGCTCCTGCATATGCCCATTTTTTTGCGCTATGCTTCGTCCGCCGCCCTGCCCTCAAAAACGACGACGGCATTCTTGCCGGAAGCCTTGGCCTGGTACAGGGCCTTGTCCGCTTCGCCGAGCAGGGCGTCCCTGCACTCCTCATGATGCACCTGCCGCGAGGCAACGCCAATGCTCACGGTCACGCAGTGCTTCGTATCACAGGAGGAACGCGGAATGCGCAGCTCTTCCACGGCTTTTCTGACGCTCTCGGCCACAGTGCGTGCCGCATTGCAGTCCAGATTGGGCAGGATGAAGGCGAACTCTTCGCCGCCGTAGCGGGCCACCAGTTCGCCCGCCCTGGTCATGCAGCGCTTCAGGGCGCGCCCCACGAGGCGCAGGCACTCGTCCCCGGCCTGATGGCCGTTGGTATCGTTGTAGCGCTTGAAATTGTCCACATCCAGTATGGCCACGGCCAGCAGGCTGCCGTTGCGGGCGGCCCGCCGCCATTCAAGGCCGTAGACCTCGTCAAATCTGCCTCTGTTGGCCACCTGAGTCAGGGGGTCGGTCTGCGAAAGGTTTTTCAGCTCCCGATAGGCGTCATTCAGTTCGCCTTCCATGCGGCATGACGTCATGGAAATAATGGCAAACAGTATAATGGGGCCAACAATCATGATGGAAATCAGGAGAAATTTGTCTATAAATTCATTATTTTGCAAAATGAGATCATCAACAACAACGGAATGCATCCCTCTGACAAAGAAAATGCACATTACCCAGAAATATATAACCATCAGCAGCGTATCAGGCGCATAGCGCTGATAGTTTTTATGGATATATGGGATTGTTACTATCATACAGGCAATGAACGACAAAGAGAAGGAATACAGCGATGTGCGTATGCGCTCATCAAAATTTATATAAATAAAATAATATATTGCAATAGCATAACATGCGTATGCCACTATATTTACCATATTCATTTTCTTGCACTGCACTCCTCCAAATTTCGCCAGCCCCGCGTACATCAGCACGCCGTGCAGCGTCATCAGGTAATCGCCGAGGAGGAGGGAAAGCTGCGCATCAATGATGATGTAAAAATGGGAAAACAGCCCCACGGGCCAGATGCACTGCGCCGCCGCCATAAGGCCGAAGCCCGGATAGGTCTTGCGGAAGAAATAGGTGTAGACGAGTATCAGGCTCAAAACGGAAAACAACAGCGCCGCAAGCAGTGCCATTGTGCCCGTGTTCAGATGGTCAATGAATATTTCTATATCCCGCAACATGATGCTTCACTTTCGCCGACAGCCCACGCCTACGGCACGCCGCCCCGGCATGGCGGCAGGCCGCACATGTCCGGCGGGCGTTTTGCTCGCTCTTTTCCGGAGGCGCGCCGCAGGCCGCGGCTGCCGCGAAAACCGCAGGATGCGCTCCTTGTCGGTCAGAACAGGCCTGTGACCCTGCCCGTCTCCACATCCACGTCAATCTTGCGGAATGCGGGGCTGGAACCCGTGCCGGGCATCAGGCTGATGTCTCCGGACACCGGGCACACCAGCCCGGCCCCGCCGAACAGCAGCATGTCGCGCACATGCAGCCGCCAGCCCCTGGGCGCGCCCAGCAGGGCCGCATTGTCCGAAAGCGAGTATTGTGTCTTGACCATGCACACGCCCAACTCGCCGACATCGGGACGGGCCTGCAATTCCCTGAGGCGCTGCATGGCGAGCGGCGCAAAGTCCACGCCGTCCGCGCCGTAGACCTGGCGCGCTACGCATTCAATACGCTCGGCAAGCGGCAGCGTCCAGTCATAGAGCGGTCGGAAGTTTCCCTGCTCCCCGCAGGCGTCCAGCACGGCGTCGGCCAGTTCCAGCGCCCCCTCGCCGCCGCGCGCCCAGTGGTCGGAAACCGCCGCGCGCGCGCCGGCTTCCTCGCAGATGCGCCGAATGGCGGCAATTTCCGCGGGTTTATCGGTATGGAATTTGTTGATGCAGACCACGGAAGGCACCCCGGACTTGCGCACCGTGCCGATGTGGTGCAGCAGGTTGGCGCAGCCGGCTTCCACCAGGCCCACGTCCTCGCGCGTATATTCTTCCGGCAGGGGCCGGCCGGGGCGGGGTTGCGGCGCGCCGCCGTGCCGCTTGAGCGCCCGCACTGTGGCCACAATGACCACCGCGTTCGGCACGAGGCCGCTGTAATGGCATTTGAGGTTCCAGAATTTCTCAAAGCCCATGTCGGCGGCGAAGCCGGATTCCGTCACGTGGATATCGCTGAGCTTGAGGGCCACTCTGTCCGCGATGACGGAGCTCTGCCCGAGGGCGATGTTGCCGAAGGGGCCGGTATGCACCAGCACGGGCTGTCCCTCAATGGTCTGAATGAGGTTGGGCTTGACGGCTTCCACCAGCCAGGCGGTCATGGCGCCGTCCACTTCCAGATCGGCCGTGGTGACGGGATTGCCGTCGCGGTCATGCGCCAGCACGATGCGCCCCATGCGCCGCCGCAGATCCGGCAAATCGCGCGAGAGCGAGAGGATGGACATGACTTCCGAAGCCACGGTGATGTCGAAATGCGAGCGCATCATGAAGCCGTCGTTGCGGCGGCCGTCCCCCTCGATGCCTATGATGACGTTGCGCAGAGCCTGGGCGCAGAAATCCAGAACCCAGCCCATGTGCACCCTTGTGGGGTCGATGTTCAGGCGGCGCGTGCCGGAAAGCCGCTGCAGCTTCGCGTCGTCATAGTTGCGCTCATGCTGCATGCGGGCGGTGAGCGCGGTCATGGCCAGATTGTGCGCAGCTCCCACGGCGTGAATGTCGCCGGTAAAGTTGAGGGAATACGGCGTCAGCGGGATGCACTGCGAAAGGCCGCCGCCTGCGGCGGAGCCCTTCATGCCCATCGTGGGACCGCCCGAAGGCTGGCGTATGGCCGCCGAGGAGCGCAGGCCGCGCCGGGCCAGCCCCTGCACCAGGCCGATGGTTGTGGTGGATTTGCCCTCGCCGAGAGGGGTGGGCGTGATGGCGGTGACATCCACATATTTGCAGTCAGGGCGGTTTTCCAGGCGGCGCAGCACGGCCTGCTGCTCTATCTTGCCCATATAGCGTCCGAAGGGCTGCATCTCGGAAGGTTCCAGCCCCAGCTCTTCCGCAAGGGCTTCAAAGGGCTTCATGCGGCTTTCCGCATCCTGAGCAATCTCCCAGTCCGGATGCCGGGTCGGGTCAAGCGTCATGTCGTCTCCCAACGAGGTAGAAAGAGGTGGAGAATTCCGGTTCCATGTGTTCTCGGCCGAACTGCAAAAGTGCTGCGCACGGCCCAGTGTAGAAACAGGGCCTTTCCCGGTCAACAGGAAACAACGCCCGGAGGCACGCCGGATTCCTGCGGCGCATGCGCGCGGCCTGTCCGCCCTGCGGGGTATTGCGAGTCCGGCCTACATCGGGTAGTGCAGAGAAACGCCCCCTAGCGTCTGCCGGTTCACGCCGCAGACTGTTCTTCATAAGCTGAAAATTCCTAAAAGGAAACAAATATGCATTTCAGCTCCCGGCATGGCCGCCTGCGCCTGCAGCTGCGCCTCCTGCGGCAGGGGCGCGACTGGCTCGCCCTGTTCAGCGGCGGCGCGGCGCACCTGGGCGCTGTGGCTCTGGCCGCGCCGGGCACAGGCGGAGAGGCGCGGCTGCTGGCCCTGCCCGGGCACAGGGAAGACGCCCTGGTTCTGGAGGCGGCGCGCCGGCTGTCCGATGCGCTGCAGTGCGCCGTCTGCGTGGGCGCGGGCATCCACTACGACGCCATCACCCCGGAGGAACTGCTGCAGGTCGAAATCATGGTGCGCGACCTGACGGAACGCTGCCTTGCGGCACTGACCGAGGAAACATCATGCTGACAGTGAAGGATCTGGAAGAACTGGAACAGTACATCCGCTCCGGCGAACTTGAGACGGATTTCAAGGACGGTTGCGAGCACGACCGTCACTATCTCCTGGAGCTGCTGGAAAAGCTCATGGATGTTGCCGACCTGGCCGACGAGGCCGCCACGCGGCTGATTTTCAGGGGGCTTCCCCTGCCCCCGCCCACGCGGGACGGCGCGCGCTGACGCGCAGCAGCGCCAGGGCCTCTGCCCGGCGCGTTTTTTTCGCACTGCACGAAGGCCGGGACAAAGCACTGCCCCGGCCTTGTGTCGCCCGCTGTCCGCACCCTACCGTTGCAATGCCTCATACTTGCAGGCCCTGCCGGCGCTGAAATGGATAATCCATTCAGGGCGGCCGGACACGGGAATCCAGTATCCGCACGCTCTGCCGAACGGCCCTTCATAGGAGACGCCGATTGCCCGGCCGCTGTCAATCGCTTTGTTGCAAAGACAGCCTTTGTGGTCTTCAGGCTTGCCGATGGAAGAACATTTTATGCCGGGCTTCAGTCCGGCATTTTCAGCAGCCTTGTTAACGGCAATCATTTCCCTGCTTTTTTGTGTGATGGTCACGGGCTCGGGGAAATTGTCCCACATGGCGTGAAACGCATTGATGATTTCTTCATCGGTCATTTTCAATCTCCTTTTTAGTGTTTGTAGCAATAATTACTATCTCTATCAACATTAGTGAATTCTCCACCTGCTAAAGCAGGTGGCTTCCTTTAACTGCTAAAGCAGGCGATTGCGGCTGAAGCCACACATCGGACAGAGAAACCATGAAAATTGTCATTCGCCTTCGATTTTGAAATTGCTGTCATCGTGGTCT